>NZ_CALRNF020000005.1:0-200756 GCF_943369415.1 Polaromonas sp. YR568 | reverse complement strand
GCCGCCGACATCTCCGACTACATCGTCGGCTTCTACAACAGCCGGCGCCTGCACTCAACCCTGGGTTATCTGCCTCCCAATGTCTATGAACGACAAATGGCCGAACGTGCCCTTATCGAGGTGTCCGAAATTACTTGACCAGCACAAGCCGTTGCAAAACACAGCCGAATATTCAGTCGCCGCTGGCCCTCACCCCCGCCCTCTCCCAGAGGGAGAGGGAGTAAGAAAAACCAGAGCCGCGCTGATTTGCAAGAAACGCTAAGCGCGCAGCAAACTGAACACCAGCAGCCCCAGCGCCATGCCGAAACTCAGCGCATGCACATTGGCCGCCATGGCGATGCGCTTCATGAGCCGCAGGCCCTGCTGGTCTTTCGAGCCCAGCAGGAACAGCAGGCACATCTCTCGCCGCGTCAGCGGGTCGACCACACTGTGTTCTTTGAGCGCCTTGTGCATGGACACCGAGAGGTAGAGCGCCGCCACCGAGGCCAGCAGCACGATGGGGAAAAACAGGCCGCGCACCAGCCACACCGGCAACTCGGGCGCGAACCAGGCACGCAACATGTCGGCGGCGGCAAAAATCAGAAAGCCCGCAGCGAAACCCAGCCACTCGTGCGTGCGGAATCTCGCCATCATTTGCCTGGCCCTGGCTTCCAGGGGCAGTTCGTAGTTCATGGGGTCACCTCGTGCGGGCGTTGCGGCGCGGTACGGCCTGGCCCGCGCGCCGGCGTGCACGGGATGGGAGGATTCTGCGGAGGAATGCCCGCGCTGGCAATACTGCAAATGAAGGAGGCGGCCGCAGGACTGCGGCGGTAAATCAGCGGCGCAGCGGATCCAGCAGCGGCTTCAGCCCGTTGTGGTCGATTTCCTGCATCAGCGCCAGCAGGCGGCCGATTTCGCCCTTGGGAAAGCCCTCGCGGGCGAACCAGTTGAGGTAATTGCCCGGCAGGTCGGCGATCAGCGTGCCCTTGTGCTTGCCAAAAGGCATCTCGCGCGTCACGAGCAGCAGCAGGTCCTCGGGGTTCACGCTAACCGCCTGCCCGCTTGGCCGCATAGCCCTGCTTGAGCAGCGCCGCCAGCACCAGGTCGCAATGGTCGCCCTGCACCTCGATGACGCCGTCCTTGGCCGTGCCACCGGATCCGCAGGCGGCCCGCAGCTGCTTGCCCAGCAGCGCCAGGGCCGTGGCGTCCAGCGGCAGGCCCTTGACCACGGTGACGGTCTTGCCGCCCCGGCCCTTGCTTTCACGGCTCACCCGCACCGGGCCGCCAGCGGCCGGAAGCTGCGCTTTTTTGCAGGTGCAGGCCGCCACCGGCCGGCGGCAGGTAGGGCACATTCTTCCGGCTTCGGTGGAATACACCAGGCCGCCTGCGGGAGTTTGTTTCATCAGATGACGGGGGGGCAGGCCGGGAAGTTGAGGTCGTGGTTCAGGCGCGTGGCCCCCTGATTTTTCGAACGACCGTTCGTGTTCGTAAGAGTTTGTGAACCGATTCACAAAAGAACAAAAATGTACCTTATAAACAGGCCAGGGATCAGGCGGTACGCCCCTCTCAAGCACGAAAAACACCAGGGCGACTTCAGGGCAAATCAATGACAGGCACAGGTTTTCTGATCGGATTTTTTATCTTCGTCGGCAGCGCCGCCCTGGGCGCGCTGGGCTACGAACGCTGGCTGTCCCATGTAGTGGCCAATCGCAAGAAAGTGGCACGCAACCACACCCTGCGCGCCAAACCCCTGGCCAGCCGCGACGAGCTGCAGGTCTGGCGCTGGCTCGAAGAGGTGTTCCCCGGGCACCGCGTCCTGCCCAAAATCCCGTTCACCGGGTTTATCGAACCCAACCAGCGCGGAGGCGACGCGCACTGGCAGGCGCTGCTGAGCGCCGTGAGCTTTTCCTGCGCCCTGGCCGACCACAAAGGCACGGTGCTGGGCTGCATCGACGTGCTGGGCCGCGGCGAGGTGACCGACCGCCAGCATGCTTTCAAACGCGAACTGCTGAGCCGCGCCGGCATTCCCTACTGGATCATCGAAAGCCAGCGACGGCCCAGCGCCGCGCTGCTGCGCGAAAAATTCCTGGGCCCGGCCCCCAGCGAAGCGGGCAGTCCGGCCGCCGGGCATAAGCCGGCGGAACGCGCCCCGCGCCCGGCGCCCGTCCGGCTGGAACAGCCGCAGCTCTCGCGCGTGTCCAGCAACGCCTCCGAGCTGACCAAAACCGGCATGACACCGCTGCACCTGAAGTCCACCCTCAAGCTGCAGGCGCTGGCCCGGGCTTTTGCCCTGCGCCTGGCCGGTGAAGCGCCGCCGCGCAGGCACATCAATTACTCCAGCACCAATCCGGGCAGTTCGATTATTTAGGGGCTTCTGGTATTTCCCCCTCTCCCAAAGGGAGAGGGAGTAAAAAACCTAAGCCCCTTTCAGCAAAAACTCCATCTCCGTCCCCGCCAGGTTCAGCACATCGTGGTGCGCCAGCGGCGTCGCCTTGGCGCCAATGGGTTTGCCGTTGAGCGTGGACGGTGTCTCGCCGTCCATGTGGGCCACGTAATAACCGTCGCGGCGGTGCGAGATCGACACCACCGCCACGCCCGGCTGGCCGAAAGTAGTGACCGCCTTGACCACGGGCACTTCCAGCCCCGCCGACGAACCCGACAGCACTTTCAGGCTGGCCTGTCGCGCGCCGGCGGTGCCGGGCAGGCCCATCGCATCGAGCGACATGGCGGTGGTTTCCTCGGGGGCGGCGGTTTCCTCGTGTTCAGACCTGGCCAGGAACTGGATGTGGAAGCTGCCGATGTTGATCACGTCGTTGTCGCGCAGCAGCTGGCGCGACTTCACGATCTGGCCGTTGAGGTAAGTGCCGTTGGTGCTGCCCAGGTCCTGGAGGTAGACGTCCGCGATGCCCTTGAGCTCAAACACGCAGTGCTCGCCGCTGACCACCAGGTTGTCGAACACGATGTCGTTGTACGGCCTGCGGCCCAGCGTGGTGCGGTCGTTCTTCAGGTAGACGTGCTTGATTTCAACGCCTTCGACCGATGCAATGAGTTGCGGCATGAGGGGTAGCCTTTCTTCTGGATGGCAGCCGCCACTCCCGGCGTGGAGGCGAAAAGCCCATCCTAGCGCCGGTGCCGCAAGGGCACAAGCGGGCCGCCCTAACCCTTCGCCGGGCCCGCGCTCCGGCAAGCGGCGCGAATCAGCCGCTGTGTCGGGTTGGGCGTCACGTCGCGAAACTCCATGCGCCGCATCACGTGTTCGGGGTAGGTCGAGGTCTTGTGCGACTTGCCCTTCCACAGGGGCTCAAGGTAAAAATCCAGCGAGGCGTAGCGCGCGGCCTTGTTCGCGCAGTCGAACTGCACGGTGGAGATGTAGGAACGGTAAGACACGCCGTCCCAGCTGGTACGCGGCGTGGAGCGGCTCACGCGGATTTTCATGGTGCGCACATCGCCCTGCACAGCCAGTGGCATGGGATCGACCTCGATGGTGTTCACGGCCGGGTCCTGCGCATCGCCCATCACGTTAAACCACTCGGTCTGCGCGTGCAGCATGGATGCGCCTCCCAGCAAAACCCACAACAGGATGTACTTTTTCATACGGTATCTTTGATAAGCATTGCGTCTTTACGCGACACAGGGAAGGCATCAAAACCGATGCTGCGCCGCCCAGGGATGTTTCCTTCTTTTGCAGCACTTGCACAATGTCGCATTCAAGCCAGTCTACCCGTGCGCAACGCGTCTTGTCACATGAAAAGACGTTTTCCTACAGCGACATTTGCGGGCGGAACAACAACTTGTAGGCGGCCACCCACACGCAAGCGCGCCGCATCCCTGCGCGCGCGCTTTCGGCAAGGCGTTAACTTGAAGGCATGGAGTTTTCCATGTCCCCTCAACCCTGAAACCCGAAAGGTACATCTCATGAACAAAGACCAAGTCAAAGGCAAGATCAAGGAAGTCGCCGGCGAAGTGCAGGAACACACCGGCAAGGCCATCGGCAGCACCGAGCAGCAGGCCAAAGGCCACGCCCGCGAAATGGAAGGCAAGGTCCAGAAGGCTGTCGGCGACGTGAAGGAAAACGTCAAGGACGCCGGCAAGGCCGTTGAAAAAGAGATGAACCGCAACCGTTAAGACGCTGCTGTTCCCTATGCAAATCGGCCGGTTTTTACCGGCCGATTTGCTGTGCGCACCGTTCCCACGCCTGATCTCTCCACACGGATTTTTTCAAGGCCTTGACTGACGCGGGCAAGCGCGCATTCTCCGCTGGCGCGCACCGCGCGCGGCATCCATCATGGCGATGTAATCCACACAAGGAAGCCATGCCCCGCAAAGCCCCGTCCCCCACCGTCTCCCTGCCCGACGACCTGACCCACGGCGGCCTGCGCCAGCGCGGCGTCACCATCCAGGGCTACAGCCTGCAGCTGCACGACGGCGAAGGCTTTGCCGGCGACAGCGTCAGCCGCACCGCCTACAGCGAGATGCTGGACACCTGGCGCAAGCTCTACAGCGGCATCAGCGGCCTGGACGCGCTGGGCCGCAAGCCCACAACGGAAATCAGCAAAAAGCGGCTCGACACGCTGCTCAGGCGCAACGGCAAGGCCGCGGCCATCATCTCCGCCGCGTCGGAGGACTATGCCTGGCAGCTGGCCCGCGTCGTCAAACGCTTCCTCGCCCATCCCTCATGGCAGGGCGTGCGGCGCATCGTCGTGGGCGGCGGCTTCCAGCAAAGCCTGGTGGGCGAACTCGCCATAGACCGCGCGGCGGAGCTGCTCTACCAGCAAGGAAGCCATGTCCACCTGATGACCTTGCGCCACCACCCCGACGAAGGCGGCCTGATCGGCTGGGTGCACCTGGCGCCGCCCGAGGTGCTGTCCGGCTACGACGGCTTCCTGGCCGTCGACATAGGCGGCACCAACGTGCGTTGCGGCATCGTGCGGCCCCGCGCGCGCAAGACGCCGGACCTCACCGACGTCAGGGTCAGCGGCCTGCGCAAATGGGGCCACGCCGGCGACGACGACGCGACCCGGCGCGAGGACCTGGTGCAGGGCATCGCCGGCATGCTCAAAAAACTCATCAAGCAGGCCGGCCGCAAGAGGCTGCGCCTGGCGCCGTTTGTGGGCGTGGCCTGCCCCGGCATGATCAACGAAGACGGCTCCATCACCGACGGCGCGCAAAACCTGCCCGGCAACTGGGAAAGCCCGCGTTTCAACCTGGCGCAGCAACTCGGCGAAAACCTGCCGCAACTCAAGGGGCAGGACATGCAGGTGCGGCTACACAACGATGCGGTGGTGCAGGGCCTCTCGGAGCTGCCCTTCATGCAGGGCGTCAGGCGCTGGGCCGTGCTGACGGTGGGGACGGGCCTGGGCAACGCGAGTTTTATCAACACGGGCGAGAGCCGCCGGTAACCGGGGAAGCAATAGCGGCGTCGGGTTTTACTCCCTCTCCCTCTGGGAGAGGGTTGGGGTGAGGGGCCGCGGCGATAGATATTTCGCCGTTTATGCGCTGGCCGTTGACCCTCACCCCTGCCCTCTCCCAGAGGGAGAGGGAGAAATATCTGAAACTCAGCGGAGAGAAAAAACTAACGCGGCGCAATCGGCGCGCCCACCACCACGCCCGGAAACACCGGCAGCCTTTCAACCGGCACCGTCGCCGGCGGCTGCAGCACCACACCCGGCACACCACCCGAATCCCCGCCCTGCACGTCGGGCGGCGGCGCGGCATTTTCCGCCGGGGCCTGGATGGTCACGTACTTGATCACGGGCGCCGGCTGCCAGCGCGGCGCGCCGCCTTCCGCGGCCGGCGTGCCCGCCATGCCCGCCACCGAAGGCGCTTCGCCCGGCTGGCCTTCCTGTGGCGGCTCGGCGCCGTTGAGCATGGCTTCTATGCGCTGCTGCTCCTGGTCCGTCACAGGGCCGCCCTGCGGCGCCGGGAAGCGCTGGTTGGCGTCCACCACCTTGGCCTTGAGCGCGTGCTGGAAAAACTCGCCCACGATGGGCAGCGCGCTGCGCGCGCCCTGCCCCCAGCTGTCGCCCATGGTCACGCGGTTGTCGTTAAAGCCCACCCAGGCGCCTGCCACCAGCTGCGGGTGCATCAGGATGAACCAGCCGTCGGTGTTGCCCTGCGTCGTGCCGGTCTTGCCGGCCAGGTCGGCGCGCAGGCCGTAGCGGCTGCGTATCGCCGCCCCCGTGCCCTGGTCGATCACGCCGCGCATCACGTCCAGCAGCGTCTGCGCCACCGAGGCCGTCATCGCGGTTTCGGACACCTTGGCCTCGAATGCTTCCAGCACCTTGCCGTCGCGGTCTTCCACGCGCGTCACCAGGATGGGCTCGATGTAGCGCCCGTCATTGGCCAGCGTGCCGTAGGCCGACACCATTTCCTTCAGCGTCACCGGGCTGGTGCCCAGCGCGAGCGAAGGCACTTCTTCCAGCTTGCTTTGCCGCACGCCCATGGACTTCGCCAGCTTGGCCACATGGGCCGGGCCCACCACCTGCATGACCTGCGCGGTGATGGTGTTCTTGGAGAACATCAAACCCTGGCGCAGGCTCATGAACTCGCCGCTGGGGCCGCCGCCGTCGGTGGGCCGCCAGAAGGTGCCGTCGCCCAGCGGGATTTCCACCGCGCCGTCGACAAAACCGTCGCTGGGTTTGGCGCCGTCCTCAAACGCCGCGCCATACACAAAAGGCTTGAAGGTCGAGCCCGGCTGGCGGCGCGCCTGCTGCACGTGGTCGAACTGGTCGTCCGCGAAATCGCGGCTGCCCACCCAGGCGCGCACCTGCCCGTTGGTCGGGTCCAGCGCCATGAAGCCGGCCTGCAGCCGCGTCTTCTCGTCCTTCAAGGCCTGCATGAATTCGGCATCGGCCGTCAGCGCCTTGATCGCCTGGTCGTCGGCCTGGCCGGCGGCGCGCGCGGCCTTGTATTCCTTGGTGTCGCGCACAAAGGCCAGGGCCAGCTCGCGCGGCGCGCCGCTTTTGGCCTTCCAGCCCGCGTTGAAGCGCCAGTCGCCCGCGACGATTTTCTGCAGCCGGTCGGCCTGGGCCGTCAGCGCCTTGTTGGCCATGTCCTGCAGGCGCGAATCAATCGTGGTGCGCACCACCAGGCCGTCGGCATAGATGTTGTAGTCGTTGCGGTCGGCCCATTCGATCAGCCAGCGGCGCAGCTGCTGCGACAAATGCGGCATCTCGCCCAACTCAGGCTCCAGCCGCTCGAAGTCGATCTTCAATGGCTTCTTCTTGAGCAGCGCGAACTGCGCCTCGGGCAGCTTCCCGTGCTTGACCATTTGCGCCAGCACGATGTTGCGGCGCTGCGTCGCGCGCTCGGGGCTGGACACCGGGTTGTAATAACTCGCGCCCTTGAGCATGCCCACCAGCGTCGCGCTTTGCAGCACGTCCAGCTCGTTGGCCGATTTGTCGAAATAGGTGCGCGCCGCCATCTCGATGCCGTAGGCGTTGTAGAGAAAAGGCACGGTGTTGAGGTAGCTCTCGAGGATCTCGTCCTTGGTGTACACCGCCTCTATCTTGAAGGCCGTGATCGCCTCCTTGAGCTTGCGCGTCAGCGTCGCCGCGCGGCCTATGTCTTCGGGGTAGAGGTTGCGCGCCAGCTGCTGCGTGATGGTGGAGCCGCCCTGCTTGCGCCCCGTGAGCGTGTAGACCACGGAAGACACCGTGCGCCGGAAGTCCATGCCGTGGTGGTCGTAAAAGCGGTGGTCCTCCGTCGCGATCAATGCCGCCACCACATTCGGCGAAATGTCTTCCAGCTTCACCCAGTCGCGGTTGGCGCGCTTGAAGGCCGCCAGTTCCTGGCCGTCCACCGACATCAGCACCGAGGGCTTGGCCGTCTTGGCCTTGAGCAGGTCGTTGATGCTGGGCGTGAACGGGACCAACACCAGCACATACAGAAGCAGCAGCACCGGAATCGCGGCCACGCCCAGCCCAAAGCCGCGCCAGGTCGGATGCCGCAGCCGGCCGGGAATGGTGGCGGCGAATTCGCGAAGGCGTATGCCGTAAGGGGTCAGCAGGGTCAGGAGCTTGTTCATCATTGGGAAGTAGTCTAATTCCAGCCGGTAAACCGCTTTGTAGGACGGCGGCGCTCAGGTAACAGGCGGTAAGCGGCCCCCGAAAGGCCTGAAACCGGCCGCCCGGGAACCGAAACCCCGGCTTTGCCTCCAACTTCCACAGCCCAGGCGTTCCCGCCCTGTAAGAAACCCGCCGCCAGGCCGACGAACAGGCTCATCCGCCACATCCACTCACGCCCAACAGCCCGCCACCATGAACAAATACCTTGTCACCCTGGGCGCGATCGCCCTGGCCGCCCTGACTTTTTTTGGCAGCGGCTTCAGCGCCATCGCCGCCCCGGAAAAAGCCGTCAAGCTGCCCGCCCCCACCCTCGACACGCCCGCCGCGCAAGCCGGCGCCGCCACCGCGGTCTTTGCCGGCGGCTGCTTCTGGGGCGTGCAGGCCGTCTTCCAGCACACGAATGGCGTGCTCAACGCCGTCTCGGGCTACGCAGGCGGCGACAAATCCACTGCCAGCTACGACATGATCGGCTCGGGCCGCACCGGCCACGCCGAATCGGTGCAGGTCACCTACGACCCCAAAGTGATCAGCTACGGCAAGCTGCTGCAGATCTACTTCTCCGTCGCCCACGACCCCACCACGCTGAACCGCCAGGGCCCCGACAGCGGCACGCAATACCGCTCCGCCGTGTTCTACCAGGGCGCCGAGCAAAAGAAAATCACCGAAAGCTACATCGCCCAGCTGGACGCCGCCAAAGTCTTCCCCAACAAGATCGTCACCCAGCTCACGCCTTTCACCGCGTTCTACCCCGCCGAGGCCTACCACCAGGACTACGCCACGCTGAACCCCGGCCAGCCCTATATCGCGCGTTTTGACCTGCCCAAGATCGCCAACCTCAAAACCGTGATGCCCGAGGTCTACCGCGACAAGCCCGTGCTGGTGTCCCAGGCCGGCAAAGCCGTGTAAAGCCGCCGGCCGCCGCCGGGAGTGGCGGCAATGGCCTACAAATCCGTAGCCAGCCCGGGGCTAAGGTGGTTTCATACCCCGCAAGGAGCCACCCCATGTACTACCCACCGCACGCCAAGCCGGCCATACAGCCCGACCGCATCAACCTCAACGACAAGGCGAATACCTATGCCTGGACAGTGGTGCTGGACGTCAGCCAGGAACAGTTGCGCAGGGCGATTGCGGCTGTGGGGGATACGGCGGGGAATGTGAAGAATTACCTGCGGGGGCATCCGCAGCGGCATTCCTCCTTCGACCAGTCGTCCTTCGGCTAGGCTGGATTCATCCATCCAAAAACGCAGCCAAAGGCGGGCAAGCACCGTTGATGGCCGTCGCCCTTTTCGCCACAATGCCCTGGCGGTGACTTCTCTTACCGCGTGCGGCGCATGCACTGAAGACACCATGCGCAAGGAGCTAGTGCCATGGTCTTTCCCTTGCAGCAGCCGTCCTCTCATCCGTTCCCCACGACCGGCATCAAGCGCCGCACCGCACTGGCCGCCCTGCCCGGTTTGCCCGCCAGCCTCCTGGCTCGCACCGCACACGCGCAAACACCCGCCACCGCAGCCCGCCTGCAATCCTGGCCCCTCCACACCCGCGCCGCCACCGGCATCCACGACATCGCGCCCGCGCCCGACGGCGGCGTCTGGTTCTCCGCCCAGCGCAGCGGCCACCTCGGCTGGTTTGACCCGCGCAACGGCAAGACCGAACTGATAGTCCTGGGCAGCGGCTCATCGCCCCACGGCGTCATCGCCGGGCCCGACGGCGCGGCCTGGCTCACCGACGGCGGACAAAACGCGATTGCCCGCGTGGCCTGGCCCTCGCGCCAGGTGAAAGTTTTCCCCCTGCCCGCCGGCACGCCCTACGCCAACCTCAACACCTGCGCCTTCGACGGCGACGGCCACCTGTGGTTCACCGGCCAGAGCGGCTACGTCGGCAAGGTCGACGTGCGCAGCGGTGCGGTCACGGTAAAAGACTCCCCCCGCGGCCGCGGCCCCTATGGCATCTGCGCCACACCCAAGGGCGAGATCTGGTGGTGTTCCCTGGCCGGCTCCTTCATCGCGAACATAGACCGCAAGACCGGCGAGTCCCGCATCGTCGAGCCGCCGACGCCGCGCCAGGGCGCGCGCAGGGTCTGGTCAGACAGCAAAGGCCGCATCTGGGTTTCGGAATGGAGCAGCGGAAACTTGTCAGTACACGACCCCGCCATCGGCACAGGCGCCAACAGCTGGAAAACGTACAAGGCCCCGGGCGCCGACCCGCATGTCTATGCCGTCTACGTCGACAACAAGGACATGGTCTGGGCCTCGGAGTGGAGCAACAACGCGATGCTGCGCTTTGACCCCGGCAGCGAAAAGTTTGAGGCCATCCCGCTGCCGCGCGCCAATGCCGCGGTGCGGCAGATTCTGGGGCGGCCCGGGGAGGTCTGGTTGCCTGAGAGCGGGACGGAGTTTGTGACGGTGATTCGGACGGGGTGAGCCATCCGGCGCTACCCGTCAATGGCACGCCCAGGCGCGCCATGCATGGCGGCGATCTCAGGCGGTCGCCGCCGCCCTGCTGCGTGTCGCGCCCGTTTCCCGCACCGGCGGCAAGCCGAACATGCGCCCGTATTCGCGGGTGAACTGCGGCACGCTTTCGTAGCCCACCGTAAACGCCGCACTGCTCGCGCTCAGTCCTTCCGACAACATCAAACGCCGCGCCTCGATCAGCCGCAACTGCTTCTGGAACTGCAGCGGCGACAGCGAGGTCACGCTGCGAAAGTGCTGGTGAAATGAAGACGGGCTCATGCCCGCTACGCCCGCCAGGCGCTCCACCGGCAAGGGCTGCGCAAAATCCCTCCTCAGCACCGACACGGCGCGCGCCACGCGCTGCGCATGGCCGTCCGGCCAGCCCAGGCGCCGTATCGCCGCCCCCAGCCGGCCCGCCAGCAGCCAGTAGTGCATCTCGCGCACCAGCTGCGCCTGCAGCACCGGCAAGGCCGCGGGGCGATCGAGCAGTTGCATCAGCCGCAACGCCGCATCGGCCACCTCGGCTTCGGTGGCGCCCACCCGCACAGCTGCAACGTCGGCCGCCGGCCCGTCCTTCATCTGCAGCACCAGCTCCGCGATCACCGCCAGGTCCAGCTCCAGCACCAGCGAGAGGTAAGGCTGGGCCAGGCTTGCACGCGTGATCTGGTTGACCGTCGGCACGTCCGCCGCGATCAACAGGGAGTCCCCGGCCGAGAAGGCAAAGGCTTGCGTGCCCATGGTGACCTGCTTGCCGCCCTGCAACAGCAGGCAGACCAGCGGCTGCGAAATCGCGTGCACCAGGCCGCTGGGCGCAGTCGCGCGCACCATGCTCAGGCCGGGGATCGCCGTCTGTGCCAGGCCGGCCTTGTCGGCATGGGCCTCGGCATAGCGGCCGACAACATCCAGAAGAAGAGGAAGCGTGCTCATGCCGCAAGCCTAACCGCTGGCGGCCGGTTGCGGCCAGCCCGATGTCGAAATCTGGAGGATCAGGCAAGAAGCACCCAGCTTCCGGCAACCCGCGCCGGCCCGCCCGCCGGACACTGAAAACCTCATCCACCAAGCCTCCAGACAAGGAACCCGCCCATGAGCAACAGCACCAAAATCAGCCTCGTTACCGGCGCCAGCCGCGGCCTGGGCCGCAACACCGCCCTCAGCATCGCCCGCCGCGGCGGCGACGTTGTCCTTACCTACCAGAGCCGGGCCGAAGACGCGCAAGCCGTCGTCGCTGAAATCCAGGCCCTGGGCCGCAAGGCCGTCGCCCTGCAACTCGACACCGGCAAGGTCGCCGGTTTCACGCCCTTCGCCGACCGCCTGCGCGCCGCGCTGCGCGAGACGTGGCAGCGCGACACGTTCGACCACCTCGTCAACAACGCCGGCCACGGCGACTACGCCCTGATAGGCGAGACCACCGAAGCGCAATTCGACGGCCTCGTCAACGTGCACTTCAAGGGCGTCTATTTCCTCACCCAGACCTTGCTTCCCCTGCTCGCCGACGGCGGCCGTATCGTGAACCTGTCTTCAGGCCTCACACGCACGTCCTACCCCGGCTACGCAGCCTACGCGGCTGTCAAAGGCGCGGTCGAGGTGCTGACCCGCTACATGGCCAAGGAACTGGGCGCACGCGGCATCGCCGTCAACACCGTGGCGCCCGGCGCCATCGAAACCGACTTTGGGGGCGGCGCCGTACGCGACAACCCCGAGATCAACAAAATCTTCGCCGGCATCACCGCCCTGGGCCGCGCCGGCCTGCCCGACGACATAGGCCCCATGATCGCCAGCCTGTTGACCGAGGACAACCGGTGGGTGAATGCGCAGCGGATTGAGGTGTCTGGGGGCCAGGGGATTTGAGGTTGTGGCCGCTGGCGCAGCCCCGCATGCCTATGCGCTCCACGTCGACGGCAAGGACATCGTCGGGGCATCGGAGTGGAGCAACAACGCGATGCTGCGCTTTGACCCGGGCAGCGAGAAGTTTGAGTCCATTCCCCTGCCGCGCGCCAATGCCGCGGTGCGGCAGATTCTGGGGCGGCCTGGGGAGGTGTGGTTGCCTGAGAGTGGGACGGAGTTTGTGACGGTGATTCGGACGGGGTGAAAGCGATGGCTTTCGAACAATAGATTGAGGCCCGGGATTCCCGGCCTTTTTTATTTATACACGACGCGACTCCCGGAACCTCCTATAAATTGAGGAGAGAAGGGGGAGTAGTATCTCCAGCCAGGAGGACGTATGGCAGAAGTAAATGGCTCAGGAAACATCGTAGCTAGATGCCCAGATTGCAACGGCGCAGTTAGCACCTTTGAGTGGAAGCGGGAAAGAACCGAGGAATGGGGCGCGATCAACGCCGGCAGAGTGCCAACATCGGCATATCGTCAATATCGCCTATTTCGCTGTGCGGGTTGTGGCCGAGGAGCAATAGGAAATGTGGGCTTCAACTCCGTCAGCCACTATCCAGGGATGGACCAAATACTGTATGACTTCTATCCGGAGTCAGGCGAACGGATGGTATTACCGGCACAAGTACCTAAAGGCATAGCGGCTGAGTTCCAAGAAGCAGAAAAGTGCCTAGAGAACAAATGCTATCGAGCAGCTGCGGGACTATTTCGATCAGTACTAGACAAGACACTCAGAGCCAACGGCTACAAATCGGAAGGAAACCTCAAGAGCCAAATAGATGCAGCAGCAGCCGACGGGGTAATAACAGCCTCACGCAAGCGGCGAGCCCATGAAGAAATTCGAGTGCTGGGAAACGACGTGCTGCACGACGAATGGATTTCCCTTAACGCAGAGGATGTCGAACTAGCGCACCTCTATTCTCAAAGACTTCTGGAAGACTTTTACGACGACCGAACCTCTGTTGAAGCTCTTCTAACAGATGCCGGACGGAAATTTCAAACCACAGCACAAAAGGCTGCCAGTACGTGAGGATACAGAGATGAAGGAGATTGACTAGTAGTTCAACCCGGTAACAGTTTGAACGCACAAGCTCGACTCAAAATTAAAGTCGTTGTCCCCATGGAAGATTTCACCCGTCAAACCGTCGATGTACTAGCGAAACGCTCCGCGAACACCTGCGCCAATCCCGACTGCTCGGCAATTACCAGTGGTCCCGCATCAGATGAAAGTAAGGCTCTCAATGTTGGTGAAGCAGCACATATTTTTGGAGCTCGACCAGGATCGGCACGTTTTGACGAGAGCATGACGGACGCCACCAGGTCCAACATAACGAATGGAATTTGGCTCTGCCGAAACTGCCACAAAGTAGTCGATGCGGACTCTCAGAAGTATCCTGCGGACCTTCTTTTTGAGTGGAGAAGAACTCACGAGGAGCAGGTAGCTCAAGACTTAGGCCGCACTGGCTCAAGGCTTAGACAAAAAGTCCTCGATCGTAAGCTTGAGCAATTTTCAAATTGCTCGTACTTGGCTCAACAAATCATCATCGACAAACCCGATGCATGGGAGTATCGATTAACTGCGGAACTTCTAAAGAGTGAGCTAGAGCCTATTCGATTCAAGTGGCACGCCTTGCAAAGCGAACTTTATGCTCTGCCTGTAACGCAGATATCAAAGGACCAATGTGCCGAGTGGTTGCGGATGATTCTGAGAGACGCCTCGCTCCAAGTGCACGCGTTAGGACTCTTGGTGAATAAGGCAATCATAAAAGCGTGGGGAGAACCTGGGCAGCCAGGATCTGAACTTGAAATACTTCGCGCATGCACGCTCATCGCACAAGCCACGCAACGGCTCCTAGACTGGGAAGAAAGGGTCAGGTTTTCACACTTACCCGAAGCATTTGAGGCTGTTCAAGTCGAACTTATCAATGTCGCCGGCAACCAGATTGACAAGATATTCGAAATACCTAGGTGGTTAAGCGAAATACTTAATGACGCAAAGCCTTCTGGGACACACTCGCTAACCATCACCTTTGATCTGCCAACAGGATGGGTAGAGCGCACCACCAAAGCAATCGCGTCCGCCAGCAAGAGAATGTGACCCATTGAAGTACGAATCCGGCGGGCGGGTCTCGCATCGTCAAGTCGCTCACGCCCTGCCAGTATGCTGACTAACCCCGTGGCGACACGACTGGTTTGATACCGTAAGCACGATCCAACGCCGCGAGGGCTCGTGATTCCATGTCGAGAAGTTGGGCGAGAAAACGGCCTTCGTCTGGCTGCAGATAAAGCTCTTTACGCAGCGCGCTTACCAATTTCACAATGGCCTGCTGCACAAGTCGCAGGTCTTGGAACAAGGTTTTGGTATGCGCCAAACGCGCCGGCCCTATTAACCAGAGTTGGCGGTCCCGCTCGGCCTTGACCGTCTTGAGCCATTCGTTTGCCTTAGCCCAAGCCTGGCCCACGGACTCCTGCTCTTGAAAGTTGCCGGACCGCTCCTTAACCTCGGCCATTCGTGTTCCGAGACGCCGAATTTCTGATTCCGCATGAATCGCCTCACGCTCCAGACTCCGCACCGGCTCCATCGCCGAACGGAGCGGGTATGCAGCGGGAAGTGTTTTCATATAGAGCTCGCTCATGAGACTTGTTAACTCACGTGAAAGCAGAGCGGCATCGCTTTCAGCAACCAGCCATACCTTGGCATTGGCTTTCAGGAAAAGCTGTAGTCCTTCAGCGTCAGTTGCAATTTCACTCAGCGGTCTCTCCGGAATTCCGCCTATGACCGCTAATACTGCATGAGCCTCTTCAACGGCGGTGATGTACACCTCACGCCGGATTGCGGCTTTACGGTCCTCCTCTTTCTGTTGCGCATCGTGGCTGCGTTGTGCGGCAGCCGCCGCCGCGTCATATTTATGCTGTCTGTCGAGTCGATCCAGACTGCTTCTGTTCGCGGCAGTCACGCCGATCAGGGAAATAACTGCGGCGATGGTTGCGCCAAACACGCCCGACCAGATCACTGCGTATTTTGGATCAAGCAAGGCCGAAAGATTCGGTCCACCCTGCGGAGTGAGTCCACAAGATAGCGAATCCGCCTACACCCAGAAGCAATACACAGCTCACCACGTAACATCGACGAACTCTCATGGCTAGGCTCCAATAAATCTTAGCAACCGATCAAGAACATCAATCTTTCCTCTGGCCGCATCAAATTCGGCACGGCCAATCCGTTTTTCGACCACGCCTTGATAGCATGCATCCTCAGAAAAATGATCTTTGAAGAATCGCTTTTGATCTGCCGAGGAACCCTGCTTAGCCTTTCCAACCACGCCCAGTAACCAAGCTTCTAAGCATGGTTCTGATGCAAGAAGTGTGATATTTTTTCTCGCTGCGAGTTGTTGGACTGCCGGAGTCCAATCTGTATCAGTATCGAGCAAAGCCGCCACAGCATTAAAGCCTCCTTGCGCAGCCAACCGGATGGTGTATTCGACTATATGGCCCGCCCCCTTCCCTCGAGCGTTCCCAATAGATATCTCGTAACCTTGATTACCGCTGGTGTACAGAGACCGAATGTATTTAAGCAAATAAACCTCCGCATAACCCTCTCCTACGATCAAGACCGCAGACCGCACGCTCCTGGTATGAACTTTGCGACGCGCCATCAGATTCGGGGGACCGCACCCAACGCACCGGCCATGTACTTTGCTCGAAGGTTGTCATCGCTTCTTAGCCCTGCAATTTCATCTCCTCTAAAAGCTATGCTTTCGCAATCTCTTTTTTCCACAAAAATCACTTGTGCCTTCTGCAATAGATCGAGCACTTCTGGCGTGTGGCAGGTGAAAATTAATTGCGCCTTGAATGGATTGGTGGACGGATTTGCAAATAGATCGAGCATTGGCTCAACCATGTGTGGATGCAGATCGTTTTCAAGTTCATCAATAAGAGCAATGCCACCTTTCTCTAAAATTTGCAGTAACCTACCTAGCAAGATAAAGGCGGATTGGGTCCCGCTAGATTCAAACTCAAGCGGCAATTGGAAGGTCGCTCCTTCGCGTGTTTGGTGCTTGCCATAGGCACTCCAAATTTTGACCGGGGTTGCGGGACCACCGGGACTAGCGGTGCTTTGCACCTCAAGTTCTTCAACATAAACATCTTTTAGACCCAAATCCCATCGGGTCAATAAACTGCTCATTTGATCGCGCAACTTACTATTTTCGAAAAATAGCCTTGACGCGACACGCAATTGTTGCGTTTCAAAGGTAGAGCGCCCCATGACGGTCACGTTACTCGTGAAATTCACCGAGTCGATATGCTTCGCGACCTCAGTTCCATACTGTAGGGCGGTTGAAATTAGCGATGCATTTGGGCGCACCTTCCGTGCTTCCGCAGGAGCTAAACCAAACTCTTGTTGCTTAACCTGATAAATCTTATTTTCTTCGTCCCAGTCTCGAACGAAAACATAACGAAACCTCTCGCTCTTACGATAAAGCGCCTCGTGCACAACGTGAGTCGGTGTTGCGTGTAGTACGTACCGCCACAAAATACCAGCACTATCTTCCGCTTCAAGCTCGATCTCAGTTGGCGAATCATTAGTAGAAAAATGGGGCGTGAGAGGAATTCCGCTTTCAGGTAGGGATGAAAACGAATTCGACATAAACCACGCGGCAAATGCAAGCGGCTTAAGTGCCGCAGTCTTTCCCGCACCGTTTGCGCCAAGGACGGCTAAAGCAGTGGTTAATCGTTGACCACTTGCAGACACAGTCTCCCATCCCCGAGCAGGCATTTTGTTATTCAGCTCTAGGGAAATATGAGCTCGCTCACGAAAGCTCTGGAAGTTTTTAAAGGAATAGGAATGGAGCATTTGATTTAGTGTGACGGTATGACGTAATCAACTAATTTTGCACCAACAATTTGTTGTTTCAACAATTTTTTGTTGAAAATAGTAGTTATTCAATATTTTCCCCACTTTCACCTCACGAGGTGACGCCGTCTCAACGCCCAAGCAAAATAAGCCCCCTCCACCGCCATCACCCCACCCCCCAGCGCCACCACGGCGCTGCTTCCTATGCGGTCAATCAGGGCCGCGGCCAGCACCACGCCAATCGACTGGCCCAGGAACAGGAAGGACGCGAACATCGAGACGGCCGTGCCGCGCGCCTCGGGCGCCATCTGGGTGGCGTTGGCCTGCATGACGTTGTGGAACATGAAAAAACCAAAACCCGCGGCCAGGCTGGCGGGGATGGCCGGGCCCCAGTGCGGGGTGTAGGCCAGCACCCAAGCGCTGACGCCGACCAGCGCGCCGCCCAGCAGCACCAGGCCGTGCTGGCCCAGGCGCGGTATCAGCGCGCGGCCGACGACCATGTAGCCGACGCCGCCCAGGCCGAAGAGCGCGACGATGGCGCCTGAGACGGAGAGCGACAGGGCCAGGGCCTGGTGCAGGTGCGAGGCCCACATGGCGAGCACGCCGAAACCCATGGCGCCTTCGATCACGGCCAGCAACAGGATGGTGCGAGACCAGGGGCGGCTGATGATGAGCAAGGCCTGCTTGATGAAATGCGGGCGCACCACGGGTGCCTGGGAGGATGGCGCCGCCTCCGCCTTGGGCACCGCCTGCTGCCGGCGCAGGTCGCCGAACAGCAGAGAGCCGACCGTGCCGAACAATAGCACCAGGAACACAAAGGCCCAGCGCCAGCCCAGCGCGTCGGTCAGCAACCCGCCGACGAGTTGGCCGCAGACGATGCCCAGGGTGCTGCCCAGGCCTGTGCGCGTGAGCATTTCCTGCAGTTCATGCGCGGGCACGGCGTCGCCGACCCAGGCCATGGACAGCGGAATCAGCGCCGCGGCGCCCAGGGCCATCATGATGCGGGCCAGCAGCAGCACGTCCAGGCTGTTGGCGAACACGGCGACTGCGCTGCCGACGCTGCAGCCCAGCGCGGCAAAGGTGACGATGCGGAACTTGCCCAGCCTGTCGCCGAGCGGTCCGTAAAACAATTGCGAGACGCCGTAGGTGACGGCAAACACCGAGACCACCTGCGCCGCCTGCGCAAGGCTGACGGCGAAGACGCGCGAGAGCTCGGGCAGCATGGCGTCGCAAATGCGCTGGGCCACCATGCTGGAAAAGGTGGCGCACGAGAGCAACAGGATGGAGCGGCGGGTGGCGGGGGAAATGCCGGCAGAGGTGGCGCCAGGCGCGGTTGCGGAAGTCATGAAGGTGAACGGGCCCGGGTCAAGTGCCGCGGGCGACAGGCCCAGGCTGTGCTGGATTGTAGGCAGTGCAGGCAAACATTGCAGCGCGCACAAAACCCTGTTGGCATCGATCCGCCGCGCCTGTGCAAAATGGCGCATCAACGATCTTTTGGAGACAGCCATGCCCACCACACCCGAGAACTGCCGCATCAATTATGTGGAGCTGAACGTCCGCGACCTGGACAAAGCCAAGGGCTTTTACGGCAAGGCCTTCGGCTGGACGTTTACCGACTACGGCCCCGAGTACTGCGAGTTTTCTGACGGCGCAATGAAGGGCGGCTTCACGACGCAGGCGGCGCCCTCGCCCGCCGGCGGCCCGCTGGTGATTCTGTATGCGGACAAACTGGAAGCCGCGCGCGACAGCGTGCTGGCCGCGGGTGGAAGCATCAGGCAGGAGATTTATGCGTTTCCCGGCGGGCGGCGCTTTCACTTCCAGGATTCGGATGGGTATGAACTGGCGGTCTGGTCCACGGACTGAGCATGGGCGGCACCGCTGCACCGGAGGCCGTGGCGTGGAAAAATCGAAAAAATTTCTCAATAATCATGTCGATTCCGCCACGAGTCGTTCGTCGTACAGGTAGAGGGCCGTCCTCTGCCATCCACCAAGGAAACACACCATGACCACCAATACCGTCAAGCTTCACCGGGTTTTGCAATCCACCCCCGACCGGGTTTACCGCGCCTTCCTCGACGCCGCCGCCTGGGGCAAATGGCTGCCGCCCAACGGTTTCACCGGCACTGTGCATGAAATGGACGCCAAGGTCGGCGGCCGCTACAGGATGTCATTCACCAACCACAGCAACGGCCATAGCCATTCGTTCGGCGGCACCTACCTGGAACTCAAGCCCGGCGAACGCATCCGCTACACCGCCAGCTTCGAAGACCCCAACCTGCCGGGCGAGATGACCACCACCATCACGCTGGCGAAAGTCTCGGCGGGCGTGGAGATGCACGTGGTGCAGGAAGGCATTCCCGCCGCGATCCCCGCGGACCAGTGTTATGTGGGCTGGCAACAGTCGCTGGTGTTGCTGGGCAAGCTGGTGGAGGCGGAGATCGTGGAGTGAGGGCACTCCGGGATCGCCATCGGGCCGACTTCAGGGTGTGGCGGCTGCGGGCGCGCGCTGCGCAGGCCGCTGGCTGCGGACGTAATTGAGTTCGTTCTGCGCGCGCCTGTCGTTGCGGTCGAGTGCCAGGCACTGCAGGTAGATTTTTTCGGCATCGTCCCAGCGGCCTTGCTCGACATACACATAACCCAGGCCGCGCCAGGCGCGCGACAGCTCCTTGTTCTTCGCGTCGGGCGGGGAAAACTCTTTGGCGGCGGCTTCGGCCTGCTCAAACATTTTCTGGGCCACGGGCCAGTTGCGTTGCCCCAGGTACAGGTTACCCAGCTCCCCCAGGTACTGGGCGTTCCTGGGCGCCATGGCCAGGGCGGCCTCCAGCGCGCCGCGCGCTTCGGCCGGGCGCCTGAGCTCGATCAAGGCATAGGCTTTGAGGTACAAGGCATCGGACCACACCTGCGGCACGATGATCGCGCTCTGCCTGGGCTCTTCTTTGGAGTTGGCCGTCTCCAGCAGGTACATCAGGCTTTCCATCTGCCAGCGGCCTGTGTAGAGCCTGGCTTTTTCGCCCTTGTAGCGCAACTCGTAGGCGGCGATGATTTTGTCGAGGTCGGTGATCGCGCGGGCGGCCTGGCCTGACTGCAGCAGCTGGGCGGCGGCCTGAAGCTGCTGGGCCATGGCCGCGTCTTCGGGATTGGCCGCAGCCTGCGGTACGGCGTCCGGTGCGGCAGGCTGGCTGAAAACAGGGGACGTGGAAAAAGCCAGCGCCATCGCCGCCAGCCACGCCAGCCGTTTGACAATTTTTCGCATCGTGAGCATCCAGGTTAACGGGCACAAAAGAAAACAGGCAGCCATACCAGCGCCCGCAACAAACGTGTCAGAACTCAGGCGAGAGAACGGTGATGCCTTACAGCGCCTTGCCCAGCCGCCCCACACCCTCCTCAATCTTCGCCACGTCCGCCGTCGCGAAGCTCAGGCGCAGCGTCGCCAGGTCGGGGTTGGCGGCGTAGAACGGCGCGCCGGGTACGAAGGCGACGAGCTGCTCGATGGCTTTTTTCGCGAACTCGCCGGCGTCTTTGGTCTTGCCGTTCGCACCCGTGAGGCGGGCCCAGAAAAACAGGCCGCCTTGCGGCTGGGTGAATTCAATCGCGTCGCCGAGTTCACGCTTCAAGGCCTTGCCCATGGCGGTGGCGCGCTCGCCGTAGACCTTGCGCACGTGCTTGAGGGTGTCGGGCATGCGGCCGGCCTTGAGGTATTGGGCGGCGGTGGCCTGGGCGAAGGTGCTGGTGTGGGCGTCGCTGAACTGCTTGCACATGGTGGCCTTGGCCAGCAGTTCGGCGGGCGCGATCATCCAGCCCACGCGCAGACCGGGAGACAGCACCTTGCTGAGGGAGCCGCAGTGCGCGAGCAGTTCGCGGCTGCCGGGCACCGTGGGGCTCAGGGCCAGCAGCGAGGGCGGTGGCGCTTCGCCGAAGTAGAGGTCGCCGTAGGGGTCGTCTTCGACGATGAGGGTCTGGTGCCTGACGGCCATCTCCAGCACCTGCTTGCGGCGCTCCAGGCTCAGCAGCGCGCCGCTGGGGTTGCCGAAGGTGGGGATCAGGTAGACGAATTTGGGTTTGTGCTGCGCGATGAGTTTTTCGAGCTCGTCGGTCCTGACGCCGTTGGCGTCGATGGGCGCGCTGATGAGTTCGGCGCCGTAGAGGCGAAAGCACTGGATGGTGGCGAGGAAGGTCGGGCCTTCGACGATGACCTTGTCGCCGGGGGAGATCATGGTCTTGCCGAGGAGGTCAAGCGCCTGCTGGCTGCCGGTGGTGACGATGAGGTTGTCGGGCGCGACGTCCTTGGCGCCCTTGGTGGCCATGAAGGCACTGAGCTGTTCGCGCAGCGGCCCGTAGCCTTCGGTGGCGCCGTACTGCAGCGCGCCGCCGGGCTCTTCAGTAAGCGCCTTGTTGCTGGCCTCCTGGATGCCGGCCACGTCGAACATGGCGGGATCCGGGAAGCCGCCGGCGAAGCTGACGATGCCGGGCTTGCCCAGCAGCTTGAAGAGTTCGCGGATGGCGGAGGTTTCAACGTTGTTGAGGCGGTCGGCAAAGTGCAGGGGCATGGTGGGAGTCTTTGGCTGGAACTGAAGGGAAAAATGTTTCGCCTGAATGGTAACGCTGGCCGGCTGGATGCGTTGTGCCCGGCATAGAAAATCACCTTTTAACGATATATTGACAATATTGCATAAAAACGATAATGTGCATATATCACTCCAATGCGATATCCATGAGCACACTTCAAACCTTCCCCCTTCAGGCCTCGGCGCAGCTGTCGGTCCATTTGAAATCACTGCGCAAGGCACGCGGGCTGACCCAGACCGCGCTGGGCGAACGCATAGGCGTCAAGCAGGTTCGCGTGGCCGATATCGAAAAAAATCCCGGCGCGGTCAGCCTTGACCAGTTGCTTCAGGTGCTGCACGCCCTGGACGCGCGCCTGCTGCTGGCGGACACGCGGCGATATGCCGATACCGATGCCGGCGCTTCACCCCCACCGGCCGCGAACAGCCCTCCGGCGGACTGGTAGCCGGAAAAGAAGCTTGCACAACATCATGACGAGACGGTTTTAAAGGTGGTCCATGGCATTTGCTGATCTTGACGCGTGGATGAACGGCCAGCACGTGGGCGTGTGGTTCTGGACGCGAACCGGGACGCCGGGCTTTCGTTACGACGAGAGTTGGCCGCGCTCGCCCCATGCAAGGCCGCTGTCGGTCTCGCTGCCCATGCCGGCCGGGGGCGGCGATGTGATGGGCGCCAAGGTGGAACACTACTTTGACAACCTGCTGCCTGACAGCAACCGTATCCGCGAGCGGCTGAGGCGACGCTTTGGCACGTCGTCCATCCGGGCGGCCGACCTGCTGGCCGCCGTCGGCCGGGATTGCGTGGGTGCGCTGCAACTGATGCCGCTGGGTGTGCCGCCGCCGCCGCACGACCGCATCGACAGCACGCCGCTGACCGACAGCCAGGTGGAGACGCTGCTGGGCGATGTGACCGGCGACGGCACGGCAGGCGCCTCGCTCGCGGACGATTTCCGCATCTCCATTGCCGGCGCGCAGGAAAAAACCGCGTTGCTGCGCGTCGGCCAGCGCTGGCACCTGCCTGCGGGCGCCACGCCCACCACGCACATCTTCAAACTGCCGCTGGGCCTGGTGGGCAATATGCGCGCCGACATGTCGGACTCGGTGGAAAACGAATGGCTCTGCGCCACCTTGCTGGGCGAGCTGGGGTTTGAGGTCGCGCCCACGGAGATGGGGCGCTTTGGCGAACGCAAAGTGTTGATCGTGGAGCGCTTTGACAGGCGCCGGATGGAAGGCGACAAATGGATCGCCCGCCTGCCGCAAGAAGATTTTTGCCAGGCGACGGGGACGCCCGGCGACCTCAAGTATGAAAGCGACGGCGGCCCCGGCATTCGCGCGGGCCTGGGCCTGTTGCAGGGCGGAAGCAATGCCCCTGCGGATGTGCTGCATTTTGTGCGGGTGCAACTCGCCTTCTGGATCATGGCCGCCACCGACGGCCACGCGAAGAACTTCTCCATCTTCCTGGAGCGCGGCGGCAGCTATCGCATGACGCCGCTGTACGACGTGCTGTCGGCCTGGCCCATCATCGGCAACGGGCCCAACCAGGTCAGCCCGCGGCGCGCGAAGCTGGCCATGGCCTTGCGCGGCAAAAATGCGCACTACCACCTGCACGAAATCCACACCCGCCACTGGCAGGCCCTGGCGCAACAAAGCGGCGTACCCGGCGCTTTCGACCAGATGGTGGCGCTGGTGCTGCAGGTGCCGGATGCGCTGGAGCGCGCGGCGGCGCTGCTGCCGCCGGATTTCCCCGAGCCGGTGTTTACCGCCATACGCCGCGGCATGCTGGCGCAGGCCGAGAAATTTGCAGCCGAACTGCCATGACGGATACGCAGTCCCTGCACGCGGCGCGCCGCGCCTACATCGCCCGCATCAACCGCGTGGTGGACCACATCAGCGCCAACCTGGCCGGCACGCTGGACTTGCAGGCGCTGGCTGACGTGGCGCACTTCTCGCCCTGGCACTTTCACCGCGTGTTTCAGGCAGTAACGGGCGAAACCCTGGCCGACTGCGTGCGCCGCCTTCGGCTGGAAGCCGCGGCTCAGCGCCTGATTTTCACGCCGCAGACCGCGCTGCAAATCGCGCTCGACACGGGCTTTGCGTCGGCCGAGGTTTTCAGCCGTGCCTTTCGCAGCCGCTTCGGCATGACGCCCACAGCGTGGCGGCGCGAGGGCTGGCGCGAGTGGGCGACGCGCCGGCAGATTGAACTTAGCAAGATTCATCAAGGCAATCACAAGCCGAATCAAGACTCCATCATGGCGTTGTTTAAAGATAGAACCCTCTGGCCCACCGGGCCGGTATCTTCATCCGAAAGAACCCTTGCCATGGAAATTGAACTCAAAACCCTTCCCCCCATGCGCCTGGCCTATATGCGCAACACCGGGCCGTACGGCGACCACGTGGCGCAGCTGTGGCAGCGCTTTGTCGCCTGGTGCGGCCAGCACGGCCATATGAACCCTCGCCCCAAGATGTACGGCATCAGCCAGGACAACCCAAGGAACCTGTTCACGGCCTAGACGGGGCCGCGTTGGGGTGCAATCGGGATGAGTGGGCCGACCGGGAACGCCGCATGGGCTAATGCCCATGCAAGGGCCTGGGTGGCTCAATCGCCCGATTTCACCCCAACCCGGAGGGCAAGCCCCTTCTCGGGCGGTCTGCGGCGTTGCGGCGCTGGCCCATAGCGGTGCTATGGGCTGGCGCACCGCGCCTTGCATCCCATCCCGAGAAGGGGCTTGCGCGGCCCCGTCTAGGCCGTGAACAGGTTCCACAATCACGCCAGCCGACAAGTTGCGCTACGACGCCTGCATCGAGGTGGACGAGGCCTTCAAGCCGCAGGGCGAGACAGGCGTGCAGAACTTCGGCGGCGGGCGTTATGCCTGCGGCCGCTTCACCGGCAAGCCGGGCAACGAGGTGCATGAAGCCTGGACGCACATGTTCGCCGAGTGGCTGCCGCAAAGCGGCTACCAGCCGGACAACAAACCGGCGCTGGAACTGTACGAAGAAGACTTTGTGATGGACCCGAAAACGGGAAACTTCAGCTGCTGGCTGTGCGTGCCGGTCAAGACGCTATAGGCCTGCGCCGCGGTGCGCGGCACCCGTGGCGGTGATGGCCATGCCCGGCTTCAATCGATCCGGATGTTGGCGCGCACCACCGTCGCGCGATAACGCGCGATCTCCGAATCCATCACATTGCGCAGCGCCTGCGGGCCCAGGAAGGCCGGCTCCAGGGACTGCTGCTGCAGCTTCTTGCCCACCGCCGGGTCGGCCATCACGGCCGTCAACGCCTGCAACAGCTGGTCGCGCACGGTCGGTGAAATGCCCGCCGGCGCGGCGACCGCATACCAGCCGTCCAGCAGCGCCGGCGACAACTGCAGTTCGCCGTAAGCGGGCACGGTGGGAATCTGGACGAAGCGCTTTTCGCTGATGACCGCCAGGGCGCGCAGCTTGCCCGATTGCAACAGGGGATTGACGGCCGCCAGGGTGTCTATGCCCATGCTGACGTCCGCGCGCACCACGCCGATGTCGGCCTCGGCGCTGCCTTTATAGGGAATGGCGGAAAACTTCACCCCGGTGGCATGGGCCAGCATCTCGCCGGCCAGGTGCGGCGCAGAGCCGGTGCCGAAGGTGGCATAGGTCACGGTGCCCGGCTCGGCCTTGGCTTTGGCCACCACGTCCTTGAGGGTTTTGTAGGGACCGGTGGCCGAGGTCACCACCACCAGCGGCGTGCGCGCGACCATGGCAATGGGCGAGAGCTGCTTGAAGGGGTCGTAGCCCAGCTTGCTGCGCACCGCGGGGTTGACGGTATAGCTGCTGGAGCCGGAGAACAGCAGCGTGTAGCCGTCGGGCTCTGCCGCGCTGACCATGACCACGCCGATGGCGGTGGAGGCGCCGGGCTTGTTGTCGATGATCACGGGCTGGCCCAGGCGGGCGCCGAGCCGCTCGCCGATGATGCGGGCCGCGACGTCGGTGCCGCCGCCCGGCGGGAAGGGAACGACCAACTTTATCGGCCTGGAGGGCCAAGCCTGTGCCTGCACTTGCGCTTGCGACAGGCCGGGAAACACGAGGGCGGAACAGGCGGCGACCAGAAGGGCTGCCTGAAGCAGGGACCGGCGTGAAGGGGAAGGCATCGGTATCTCCAGTGAGGGGGTAATCAGAAAAAACAAACTCAGGCGTCGGCCGGCGCGGCATGCCAGGGCAGCCCGGCGGGCTCGCCCAGGTCCCAGTAGAGGCCGGCCATGATGCGCAGGCCCTCGCGCGCCACGTGCGCCAGCAGGTGTTCGTCGGGCGCGTGTTGCGCGCAGGCCGGGTAGGAGTGCGGCACCCACAGCGTGGGCAGGCCCAGCAGGTCGGCGAACACGTCGTTGGGCAGCGAGCCGGCCAGGTTGGGCAGGGTGACGACCGGCTTGCCGCTGCTCAGCGCGATGGAGCGCTGCGCCCAGCCCACCCAGGGATGGTCCAGGTCCAGGCGCGTGGCCGCGCCGGTGAGCGTGATCTCGATCTCGACGCGGTTGAAACCGCAGCGGTCCAGGTGCTTGCGCAGGATGCCCGCGAGGTCCTGGTAGGGCGTGCCGACCACAAAGCGCAGCTGGCAATGGGCCACGGCCTCGCCGGGAATCGCATTGACGGGGCGCTGCGGCGAGCCGGCGCCCAGCGCCAGCACTTCGATGGTGTTCCAGCCCATCAGGCGTTCGGCCGTGCTGAGGCCGGGTTCGCCCCAGTGGGGATCGGGCAGCGGGTCGTCTTCGCCGCCGCCTATGTCCACACCGGCCAGCGCGCGGCGCACCGATGGGGGCAGCGCGCGCGGCTTGAGGGCCGGCACCAGGATGCGGCCGCGCGCATCGACCAGCGAGGCCACGGCGCCGGCCAGTACGCTGGCCGGGTTGAGCAAGGCGCCGCCCCAGTTGCCCGAGTGGTAGGCCTTGTCGCGCGCGCGCAGGCGCAGGCTGAAATTGACGGCGCCGCGCGAACCCAGGAACAGCGTGGGTTTGTCGGCATGCACGCGCGGGCCGTCGCAGGCGATCAGCAGGTCGGCCCTGAGTTGCGCGCGCTGGCTTTCGCAAAACGCGTGCAGGCCGGGCGAGGCGGCCTCCTCGCCCATCTCGAGCAGCAGCGTGGCGTTGTAGCCCAGGCGCCCGCCGCGCGCCTTGATCACGCTGGCCAGCGCACCGAGGTTGACGGTGTGCTGGCCCTTGTTGTCGGCGGTGCCGCGGCCGTACCAGCGCTCGCCTTCGCGAACCAGCTCCCAAGGCTGCAGCCCTTCGCGCCAGCGGCCTTCCTGGCCGCTGACCACGTCGCCGTGGCCGTAGGTCAGCACGGTCGGCAGCGCCGTATCTTCCACGCGCCGCGCGACCAGGAAAGGGCCGGCGCCCTCGACGGGATTGGGCATGACGCTGCAGGAAAAGCCGAGCGCGCGCAGCGAGTCGGTCATTTCGCCGCTCAGGTAATCGCCCAGCGCGGGGTTGGGTTTGCCGCTGTCGCTTTCAGTGCGCAGCGCGACGCGCCTTTGCAGGACGTCGAAAAAATGGCCTTCGTCAAACCAGGCCGCGGCGGCATCAAGGCAGTCGGATCTCAGCATGTTTCACCGTTTTATGGGGGCCGCGCGGCGTGGAAGCGCGGCATGAAACCAAATGTAGGAAGAATCGGGGATTACTACAATGAGAGATATCGCAACAAAGCCTTGCCTTTTTGGCAAATCATCAATTCGCGCGCCCTTTCATTCCCACCCGCCCCGCATGAAAATTTCTTTCTTCAGCACACAGATCCGCTACTTCCTCGAAGTGGCCCGCACCGGCTCGGTCAGCCAGGCGGCGGCGCAACTGCACGTGGCGCCTTCGGCCGTGAGCCGCCAGGTCGGCAAGCTGGAAGACCAGCTGGGCTGCGCGCTGTTCGAGCGCAGGGCGCGCGGCATGGTGCCCACGGACGCGGGCGAACGCCTGATGGCCCATGCGCGCACGGGCAGCGACGACGCCGAGCGGGTGATGGAGCAGGTGCGCGGCCTGGCCGGCTTCAGCGCGCGGCGCGTGCGCGTGGCCTGCACCGAGGGTTTCGCGACGGGCTTCATGCCGGAAGTCATGACCGGATTTCGCCGCAGCCACCCCGAGGCGCTGATCGAGCTGAGCGTGGGCTCGCCCGAAGCGGTCAGCCGCCTGCTGCTGCAGGGCGAGACCGACGTGGCGCTCAAGTACAGCGTGGCGCCCGAAAAAGGCGTGACGGTGCGGCATGCGGCCACCGCGCCCATCTACGCCCTGATGCTGCCCACGCACCCGCTGGCACGGGCCCGCGTGGTGACCGCGGCCGACGTCGTGAAATACCCGCTGGGCATCAGCGCCAAGGGCATGACGGGGCGCCAGCTCTTCGACATGGTGGCCAACATCCAGGGCCTGGAGTACCAAACCTCGGTGGTCAGCAATTTTTCGTCGGCCTTGCTGCCCAGCGTGCGCAGCGGCGACATCATGCTGTCGGGCTACCTGACGGCCGCGCACCTGATACGCCAGGGCCAGTTGGTCGCCGTGCCCTTTGCCGAGCCCCAGCTGAGCCAGCGCGTGCTGCAAGTGCTGTCGCTGCACGGTCAGACGCTGGCGCCGCTGGTGCTGGACTTCACGACGCAATTGATTGCCGCGATACGCCAGTCGGGCGACGGCATGGCGCCGGCCCGCAAGCGCGCCGCGAAAAAGAGCGGCTGAGCGCCCTGCTTCTTTTTTCTACAGTCCCGGCAAAGGCAAGAGCTTGCCTTCGGCCGAAGACGGCGGCGCGATGCGCAGCACCTGCGACAGCGTGGGCGCGATGTCGACCACTTCCACCCGCGCATCGATGCGGCCGGGCTTGACCCAGGCCGGGCCGTACACCAGGATGGGCACCTGCGTGTCATACGGATGGGGCGAGCCGTGCGTGGCGACGGAGTTGCCGAACATCCAGCCGGGCTTGAGCGCGTACTGCACGTCACCCGAAACCTCCGCATGCCAGGACTTGCGGAGCTGGTCGAAGAAAGGCGCGCCGGCGCGATTGCCGCTTTGCAACTCCCGTCGGGTGTAGGCGGCCACAAAGCCGGGCTCGGCCATCAGCAGCGCGCGGGTTTCTTCGGCCAGGGCGTTGGCATCCTGCTGTTTTTGCGCGATGAGCTTTTTGTCGAGCAGCACGCTGGAGCCTGAATAACCCGCGGCCCACTTGCCTTCGCCGAAGCGTTTTTCCAGCCCGGCATTGACACGGGCCAGCACCTGGCTGCCGTTGACGCGGCCGGACTCCAGGCCACGGCTGGTGTTGAATTCGGGCGCGGGCATGAAGCCGTGGTCGGCGGTGAGCACGGCGAGGTAGTTGTCCTTGCCGATGCGCGCGTCCAGGTCCTGGAAGAAGGCCTGCAGCATTCTGTCGAGCTGCAGCAGGTGGTCGTGCGAGAGCCGGGACTCGGCGCTGAAGGCGTGGTTCACGTAGTCGTGGCCGGAGAGGCTGACGGACAGGATGTCGGGAATGTCGTCCTGACCGAGCTGCTCGCCTGCGATGGCCGCACGCGCGAAGTCCAGCGACATCGCATCGACAAACGGCCCGCGCAGCAGCGAGCTGTAAAAGCGCGGGCCGGGCGCGCTGTCTTCCTTCGCGCCATACATCATCGGCAGGCCGCCGCCGGCGGGGCCGTACCAGGGCTGCTGGTCGGGCACCGAGCGCGCGTAAGCGGCTTCGGGCAGCAAGGCCTTCCATTCGGCCTTGAAGTAGCGGTCGGCCGGCTTGCCGGCGTTGTAGCGGTCCACCCAGGCCGGGTGCGCGGCCATGTAGTGGGTGCTGGAGGCGAACTGCCCGCTTGCGCCCATGTACATGTAGGCGATACCGGTCTTGCCGGCCGGCAGGATGGCGCCGCGGTCCTTGCCCGAGATGGCGATCACTTTGGAGCGGCTGTCGACGCGGCGCAGCACGTCGCCCACGGTTTCGGCCTTGAGGTTTTTCGGGCTGGTGCCGTCCAGCGCTTCGGTCTTGTGGCCGATGTAAGCGGCCGTGGTGTCGCCGGTGCAGTACACCGGCTCGGCCGTGATGGGGTCCCGCCAGTCGTTGCCGATGATGCCGGTGCGCTGCGGGTAGGCGCCGGTGAGCATGGTGGCATGGCCGGCCGCGGTGACGGTGAAGGCATGGCCGTAATGGGCGTTGGCAAACCAGGCGCCGCGATCGAGGAAGCGCGCGAAGCCGTCGGGCGCAAGCTGGTCGCGGTAGTCCAGCACCTGGCGCTGCGGCAGGCCGTCGACGACGAGGAAGACCACCAGTTTGGGACGCGGCGCGCTAGCTGCCGGGCTATCCGGCGCGGCGCAGCCGGCGAGCAGCGCAGCGGCCAACAGAGCGGAACAAAAAGCGGTCGTCCGACGTAAAAGAGTGTGAGCGTTCATGGCTGCGATGCTAAGGGAGTTCGCGCCGCTGCGGCACCCGTAATCACCCGCGCAAGGCACATCTTTATTGGCGTGGCGCATTGAGCTTTCAGCTTAAGCCCGGCCCGCACAGGCCTTCGGAAAGTTGCAAGAAAGTATTACCGCCCTCCGCGAAGACGCTTTTTTGCCACGATTCACAGGCACTGTTCGGGGACTGGGATTGACGGCGATTTTGCTTCTGGGGCAGGATGGCCCCATGGTGAACAGCCTCTTGCCCTATGGTGCAGCCCCGGCATATCCCGAAGTCGAGCGCGTGGTGACGGCGAGTATCTGTCACATGAAGGAAGGCATCTACGCGCAGATGGAAAACATACGCGCGGACTCGCTGCGGCTCAATCCCGTGCACGGCATCCATGCGGTACTGCTGTACCAGAGCGGCTGGTTTCTGCACTGGGCCGAAGGCCCGGCACCCGCGGTGCGCGGCCTGCTGCGGCGCCTCGCCAAAGACCCCCGCCACCATTCACCGCACACCGTGCACAGCAGCCGGGGCCCGCGCTTGCTGCCCACACCCTGGTCCATGATGATGTCGCAGACCACCGAGCCGCCGGTGTACTTCGGCGACCGTGTGAAGGCACTGCGCGAGCAATTTGAACAAGGCACGCAGTACGCGCCCTCCTCCGTGCTGCGCCGCCTTTGCTCGCCCATGCAGTTGCCCCAGGCGCAAGGCTTGCCCGACCCCGAGGCCTGTCACCGGCTCGGCATTTGCGCCGCCGGCGGCAACCAGGCTTTCGACATGGTCGAGTGGCTGGCGCAGCGCTACGGCAGCGCCGTGGCCAAGAGGCGATTCGCCGGCGAACAAGACATGGACGGCAGCAGCGAATACGTCGAGTTCATGGAGGGTCGGCATCCCTGCCGCATGATCGCGGTCGCGCGCAATGGCCTGGCCCACGGCGTGCGGCGCGCTTTCCTGCCGGAATGGCCGCATTTTGTGATGCTGTTTGGCGGCATTGCCGAATTCGACGACGCCCTGATGGCCCGCATGATTGCCGCCTGCGAAGGCCTGCCGGCCACGCCCACCCTGGTGGGCATCGCGCCCGACGCCCAAACGCAGCAGCGTATGCAGGACATGGCACGCAGGGCTCTTCTGGTTTATGCGGCCGCGGGCATCGCCCGGCCGGACGACTGCCCGGCCATCTGGCAAATAGTGCGCGATCAACTCCAACGCGCCGGTGAGCCGCCAGGCGCGGTGTGGGACGTCCCGCTCAGGGCGGCCTGAAAGCTCGCCCACCGCCTGCACGAGACCCCGGCGGCGTGCGGCCGATACACTGCGGGGCATGAAAAAAGAAGACATCGCCCCGTTCTTTGCCACGCTGAAAGCCGCCAACCCGATGCCGGTGACGGAACTCGAATACACCAGCGTGTTCGAGCTGCTGGCCGCGGTGCTGCTGAGCGCGCAGGCCACGGACGTGAGCGTGAACAAGGCCACACGCAAGCTCTACCCGGTGGCCAACACGCCGCAGGCCATCCTCGACCTGGGACTGGAAGGCCTGGAGTCTTACATCCGCACCATAGGGCTGTACCACACCAAGGCCAAAAACCTGCTGGCGACCTGCGAGATATTGGTGAACCAGCACGGCGGCCGGGTGCCGCGCACGCGCGAGGCGCTGGAAGCCCTGCCCGGTGTCGGCCGCAAGACCGCCAACGTGGTGCTGAACTCGGCTTTCGGCGAAGCGGTGATGGCGGTGGACACGCACATCTTCCGCGTGAGCAACCGCACCGGCCTGGCGCCCGGCAGGAACCCGCTGGAAGTGGAAATGGGCCTGCTCAAGCGCGTGCCCGCCGAATACCTGGTGGACGCGCACCACTGGCTGATCCTGCACGGGCGCTATGTGTGCATCGCGCGCAAGCCCCTGTGCTGGCAGTGTGCGGTGGCGCCCTTTTGCGATTTCGAACCGAAGACGCCACCGCCTGCGGCTTGACGGGAACCGTCCTTATCGGGCGAAGGTGCCGTCGGCGCGAATCATCGTCAGGTTGACGAAGCGCGAGCCGAGGTTGCTCTGCTTGCTGTAGGTGATTGCATAACCGCCCAGGTCTTCACTGGTGAAGCCTTCCAGCGTGCTGATGAGCTTGGCGCGCGTGATGGGCGCCGGCGTTTTCTGCAAGGCGCGCACCACCAGCTTGGCGTTGAGGAAACCCTCCATGCTGTTGTAGCTGTACTTCTTGTCGGCGGTGCCGGAGATCACGGACTGGTATTCCTTCACGGCGGCGTTGCCCAGTTCGGTGAAGGGGTAAGGCACGACCTGCGAGACGATGACGCCGGCCGCCGGCTCTTTGAGTTCGGCATGCAGGCCCGAAGACACGCTGAGCACCAGGAACTGCGCGCTCGCGCCCTTGGCTTTGTAGGCCTTGACGAAGGCGGCGTTGGGCTTGGCCTGGGCGATCAGCATCACGGCCTGCGGCTGGGCAGCGGCGATCACATCCACCGCCTTGGCCACGTCGACGGTACCGCGCGGCACGGGGGCCACGGCGGCCGGCGTGGCGCCGCGTTTTTGCATGGCGGCGTTGAGCGCATCCAGGCCTTCCTTGCCGAAGGCGTCGTCCTGGTAGGCGACGGCGATCTTCTTGATGCCTATGGTCCAGGCGTGGTTGACGGCCGCCTCGATCTCGTCGGTGGTGCTGGCGCGCACGTGGAACAGGTTGGGCACAAAAGGATCGCGCAGCGACTTGGCGCCGCTGGTGTTGCCGATCTGGGCGATGCCGGCGGCCTGCACGATGGGCACGATCTTCAGCATGTTGGCCGTGCCGCGAAAGCCCACCAGGGCCACCGCGTTCTGGTCGATCAGCGCCTTGGTGTTCTCGGCGGTCTTGTCGGGGTTGAAGCCGTCGTCCAGGCTGACGAGCTTGATTTTCTCGCCGCGTATGCCGCCTTTTTTGTTGACGTCGTCAAAGTAGGCGTTCATGCCGCGCACGTAGTCGGTGGTGAGCGCGGCGGTATTGCCCGAAAGGTCGCCCGAATGGCCCAGGATGATGTCGGCCGAAGCGCCCGCGCCGGCGGCGCACAGGAAAACGACGGCCAGCAGGCGGCCTGCCTTTGAAAAATTCACAACTGTCATGAAACGATCCCTAGCCTTATTGTTGAAAAAACTTGCTGTTCATAAAAAAACCGGCACTGGGCCGGTTTCGTCCCCGAGTCGCAATATCAAGTATCAGGCGTCAACCTTAACCTTGGCTTGCTGGGCGACCTGCGCCCACTTCTTTTGTTCGGCCTTGATGAAAGCCGCGAATTTTTCGGTGCTGCCGCCGCCGTCTTCGGCGCCGTACAGCTCCATTTTTTCCTGCACGTCGGGCATGGCCAGCACCTTGTTGACGTCCTCGTTCATGCGCTGCACCATCGCAGGCGGCATTTTGGAGGGGCCCATGAGGCCGTACCAGACGGTGGCCTCGAAGCCGGGGAAGCCCGACTCGGCCATGGTGGGCACGGTGGGGTGGCCCTTGGCGCGCTTCAGGCGCGTCTGCGCCAGCGCGATGGCCTTGCCGCTTTTGACGTGCGGCGTGGCCGAGGTCATGGTCTCAAAGCAGTAGTTCACCTGCCCGCCTATCAGGTCGACCAGCGCCGGGCCCGAGCCGCGGTAGGGAATGTGCAGCGCGAAAATCTTCGCCTGCAGCTTGAACATTTCCAGCGCGAAGTGCTGGGCCGAGCCGCCGCCGGCCGAGGCGAAGCTGATCTGGCCCGGTTTTTCCTTGCACAGTGCGACCAGGTCCTTCACCGTCTTGGCCGGCTGGTCGGCGTTGCAGATCAGCATGTTGGGCGTGACGCCGACCATGCTGATGGGCACGTAGTCGCGCTCGGGGTTGTAGCCCAGCTTGAGGCCCAGCGCCGGCGCCAGCGCATGGCTGTTGATGTGCGCCATGAGCAGGGTATTGCCGTCACCGGGCTGCTTGGCCACGTAGTCGGCGGCGATCACGCCGGCGGCGCCGCCCTTGTTTTCAATCACCACCGAGGTGTTCCACATGGTGGAGAGCTTTTGCCCGACCACCCGCGCCAGCGCGTCGGTGCCGCCGCCGGGCGGGAAACCCACGACGATGCGGACCGGGCCGGACGGGAGAGTCTGCGCCCTGAGCATCGGCGATGCCACCATGGCGGCCGTGGCCGCCGTTGCGCTGATAAACGTTCTGCGTTGCATGGGATCCCTTCCTGATTGCTAATGTAGAAAAGCCCGGTGACGGTTGGGCGAATTGGCGCGACGTGAATATTGCCGTTGTACGCGCGCGCCTTTTTCAGGTTCCTGTCAGGCCGCCTTGCGCTGCGGCACCACGGCCGCATGGCTGGAAAAATGGTCCATCGCGGCCTGCACGCCCGAGCCGGCGAGCTTGACGCCGGCCAGCTTCAGCCCCATCTCACAGCCGCTCAGGGCGGCCATCAGCGTGAGGTCGTTGCAGTCGCCCAGGTGGCCGATGCGGAACATGCGGCCCTTGACCTTGCCCAGGCCCGTGCCCAGCGAGCAGTCGAAGCGCTCGTAAATGATCTTGCGCACCGCGTCGGCGTCCACGCCTTCGGGTGTCATCACGCCGGTCAGCACCGGCGAATAGACGGCCGCGTCGGCGCACTGGATCTGCAGGCCCCAGGCCTTGACCCCCGCGCGCACGCCCACAGCCCAGCGCTGGTGGCGCGCGAACACGGTTTCCAGGCCGTGCTCGAGCAGCATGTCGCAGGCTTCGCTGAGCGCGTACAGCAGGTTGGTGTTGGGCGTGGACGGCCAGTAGCCGGTCTTGTTCATCTCGATGATCTCGTCCCAGGCCCAGAAGGCTTTGGGCAGCGTGGCCTTTTTGCTGGCTTCGATGGCCTTGGCCGAGACCGCGTTGAAGCTGATGCCGGGCGGCAGCATCAGGCCTTTTTGCGAGCCGCTGATGCTGACGTCCACGCCCCATTCGTCGTGGCGGTAGTCGGCCGAGGCCAGGCCGGAGATCGTGTCGACCAGCAGCAGCGCCGGGTGTTTGGCCGCGTCCATCGCCTTGCGCACGGCGGCGATGTTGCTGGTGACGCCGGTGGAAGTTTCGTTGTGCACCACACAGACGGCCTTGATGCTGTGCTGGGTGTCGGCTTTGAGGCGCTCTTCGATGAGCGAGGCCTGCACGCCGTGGCGCCAGACGTCGGCACCGGGGTAGCTGATGACCTCGGTCTTCAGGCCCAGGCGTGTGGCCAGCTTTTGCCACAGCGCGGCGAAGTGGCCGGTTTCGTACATCAGCACGTGGTCGCCGGGGTTCAGCGTGTTCGACAGCGCCGCTTCCCAGGCGCCGGTGCCTGAGGCCGGGTAAATGATGACGGACTGCTTGGTCTGGAAGATCTTCTTGATGTCGGCCAGCACCTTCAGGCCCAGCGCGGCGAACTCGGGGCCGCGGTGGTCTATGGTGGGCAGGCTCATGGCCCGCAGGATGCGGTCCGGCACCGGCGACGGGCCGGGAATCTGCAAGAAGTGGCGTCCCGTGGGGTGAAAGTCAAGCGTCAACATGGCGAAGGGCTCCTGAAGTAATACGCTATTTTTTGCATACAAAATTCATTTGTCAATAAGGTCAAAGGCTTACAAATGATTTGACAGGGGTATTTTTTGCATACAAAATTTCCCCATGGCCGCTGAAATCATCCCCATTCCCCGCGCCGCCCTGCACGAGCAGGTCGCGCACCGGCTGCGCCAGATGCTGGTCGAAAACCGCATCCTGCCCGGCGCCAAGCTCAATGAACGCGAGCTCAGCGAGGTGCTCAACGTCTCGCGCACCCCGCTGCGCGAGGCCATCAAGATGCTGGCCGCCGAAGGCCTGGTGGAGCTGCTGCCGAACCGCGGCGCCATCGCGGTGGCGCTTAGCGAGGCGGACGTGCTCAACACCTTCGAGGTGATGGCGGGGCTCGAAGCCCAATCGGGCGAACTGGCGGCCGAGCGCATCACCGATGCCGAGCTCGCCGAGGTCAAGGCCATGCACTTTGAAATGCTGGCCGCCTACACGCGCCGCGACCTGCCCAATTACTACCGGCTCAATGCCGCGATCCACAACGCCATCAACGCGGCGGCCAAGAACCCGGTGCTGACCACCACCTACGCGCAGGTCAACGCCCGCCTGCAGGCGCTGCGCTTTCGCTCCAACCAGGACGAGGAAAAATGGAAGTCGGCCGTGAAGGAACACGAGCAGATGATTGAAGCCCTGACGGCGCGCGACGCCCCCGCCATGCGCCGCGTGCTGCTGGGCCACCTGGCCAACAAGCGCGACGTGGTGGTGCAGCAGCTGCGCGCCGCCGGCCTTGAAAGCCAGGCCAAAGCCTGAGCTTTGCCGGCCGGCCCCGAAATCCGGCCTGATTCCCCACAACAGCCCCACACACAAAGAGCCGCGATGAACGCTCCCCTCCCCCTCAAGATCACCCGCGAGGCTTCGGCCCAGGCCTACGACGACGTGGCCCGCGTGAGCAATGAAGTCGCCGGCCGGCTGGCCGCGCGCCTGGCCGCCGAGACGCAGGGCGAGGTGTTGTTCTCGCCGGCCGACCGCGGTCGCTATGCCACCGACGCGTCCATCTACCAGGTCACGCCGGTGGGCGTGTTCGTGCCGCGCACCGACGAGGACGTCAAAACCGCTCTCGACATTTGCCGCGACCTGCAGGTGCCCATAGTCCCGCGCGGCGGCGGTACCAGCCAGTGCGGGCAGACCGTGGGCGCGGGCCTGGTCATCGACCACGCCAAGCACCTGCGGAGCATCCTGGACGTGGACCTGGGCGAGCGAACGGCCGAGGTGCAGCCGGGCATCGTGCTGGACCACCTGAACGCTTCGCTGAAACAGCACGGCCTGTGGTACCCGGTGGATGTGTCGACCAGCGCACAGGCCACGCTGGGCGGCATGGCGGGCAACAACTCCTGCGGCAGCCGCAGCATCGCCTACGGCAACATGGTTCACAACGTGCTGGGCGCCACCGCCTGGCGCTCGGACGGCAGCCTGCTGGAACTCGGCCGCTACGACACGGCCGGCGGCGCCGCGCGCGAACTGGGCGATTACGTCAAGGCGCTGTCCGACCAGCTGCGGCCCGAACTGGAGGCGCACTGGCCCAAGGTGCTGCGCCGCGTGGCCGGCTACAACCTGGACATCTTCAACAACCAGAACGAAAAGCCCTACACCAAAGACGGCTCGGTCAACCTGGCGCACCTGCTGGTAGGCAGCGAAGGCACGCTGGCGCTGACGAAATCGCTGAAGCTGCGGCTGGCCGAACTGCCGCGCACCAAGGTGCTGGGCGTGGTGAACTTCCCGACCTTCTACAAGGCCATGGACACGGCCCAGCACATCGTGCAGCTGGGCGGCGACGGCACGCTGAGCGCGGTCGAGCTGGTGGACCGCACCATGATCGAGCTCTCGCTGCAGAACCCGGCCTTTGCGCCCACGGTGCGCACCGCCCTGATTGGCCGGCCGGACGCGATTTTGCTGGTGGAGTTTTCAGGCAAGTCCAAGGCCGAACTCGTGCCCAAGATGCGCCAGCTGGTCGAGTTGATGGGCGACCTGGGCCTGCCCGGCTCGGTGGTGGAGATGGTCGAGGACGCGCCGCAGAAAAACCTGTGGGAAGTGCGCAAGGCGGGCCTGAACATCATGATGAGCCTCAAGGGCGACGGCAAGCCGGTCAGTTTCATCGAAGACTGCGCCGTGCCGCTGGAGCATCTGGCCGAGTACACCGACGCGCTGACGCAGGTCTTCCGCAAATACGGCAGCAAGGGCACCTGGTATGCCCATGCATCCGTCGGCACGCTGCACGTGCGGCCCATCCTGGACATGCGGCGCGAAGGCGGCGCCAAGATGCGCGCGATCGCCGAAGATGCCTCGGCCCTGGTGCGCCACTACAAGGGTGCCTACAGCGGCGAGCACGGCGACGGCCTGTGCCGCGGCGAGTGGATCGAATGGCAGTTCGGCCCAAAGATCAACGAGGCCTTTGCGCAGATCAAGACGTACCTGGACCCGCTGAACCTGCTCAGCCCGAACCGCATCATCAACCCACCGAAGATGGACGACGCGCGGCTGATGCGTTTTCCGCCCAGCTACAAGGTCATCCCGATCAAGACCGCGCTGGACTGGAGCGCCTGGAACGTGCAGAACGACCCGGTGACCGAGCAGACCAGCGAGCCGGGCACGGGCGGCGACCCGGCCCAGGGCTTTGCCAAGGCCGTGGAGATGTGCAACAACAACGGCCACTGCAGAAAGTTCGACGCCGGCACCATGTGCCCCAGCTACCGCGCCACGCGCGACGAAAAACATCTGACGCGCGGACGCGCCAATACCTTGCGCCTGGCGCTGTCGGGCCAGCTTGACGGCTTGAAAGCGGAAGACGCTTTTACCAGCGAGGCCGTGCAGCAGGCCATGGACTTGTGCGTGGGCTGCAAGGGCTGCAAGCGCGACTGCCCCACCGGCGTGGACATGGCAAAGATGAAGGTGGAGTTTTTGCACCACTACAAGGCCAGACACGGCTACACGCTGAAGGACCGGCTGGTCGCCCACCTGCCCGACTACGCCCACTGGGCCAGCCGTTTCGCGCCACTGCTCAACCTGCGCGACAAGGTGCCGGGTATGGCCGCGTTGAGCGAAAAACTGCTGGGCCTCTCGGCACGCCGCACGCTGCCGCAATGGAGCAGCGACACCTTCTGGAAGCGCCTGGGTGCATCGGGCGAGCCCGGCTCTGCGCCGCAGGGCCGCATCCACACCGCCAGCCGCGAGGAAGTGCTGGTAGCCACGCGGCCGGTGGTGCTCTTCGTCGACACCTTCAACGGCTATTTCGAATCGGAGAACGCGCTGGCCGCGCTCACGGTGCTACAGGCCGCCGGCTACACGGTGCACGTGGCCGCCAAGACCACGCCCGACGGCAAAAGCCTGTGCTGCGGCCGCACCTACCTGGCCGGCGGAATGGTCGACAAGGCCAAGGCCAAGGCGCGCGAGGTGGTGGGCGCCCTGCTGCCCTTTGCCGAGCAAGGCATCGCCATCGTCGGCCTGGAGCCGTCCTGCCTGCTGACGCTGCGCGACGAAATGCTGGTAATGGGCCTGGGCGAGGCGGCGCAGACCATCAGCCGCCATGCGCTGCTGCTGGAAGAATTTTTGGCGCGCGAGGCGGCGGACGGCAAGCTCGAAATGCTCAAGGGCCGCCTCAAGCCAGCCGCCCAGCCCATCCTGCTGCACGGCCACTGCCACCAGAAGGCCTTTGGTGCGGTGAGCCCCATCCTGGATGTTCTGAAGCTGATACCCGGTGCCCAGCCCGAACTGATCGAATCAAGCTGCTGCGGCATGGCCGGCAGCTTCGGCTACGAAGCCGGGCACTACGAGGTGTCCATGCAGATGGCGGAGTTGAGTTTGCTGCCCGCGGTGCGCAAGCAGCCCGACGCGATCGTGGTGGCCGACGGCACCAGCTGCCGCCACCAGATCAAGGACGGTGCGCAGCGCGAGGCGATTCACGTGGCGGTGCTGCTGGCGCGGCAGCTGAAGGGTTAGCAGAATACGATCGCGAGCAGGGCCGGGTCGTCGGCCCAGTTAAGCAATGCGTAGGCGCCCAGGCGGTAGGCCGTATAGACGGCGTGCTCGATGAAGTATTCGAAAGTCATGGACGTGAGGGTGGGCGGCGGCGAGGTGCCGGCGCTGATTGTAAGAGCCGGATCGGACCAGCCTCAGTCCGGCACAAACTTCGCCTTGAAAGTCGCCTCGTCTTCGGGCAGTTCCAGCGTGACCAGTTGCCCCATGCGCATGTCGGCCAGCCGGCAGGCGCCGAACAGGCTGTACTTGCCCTTGAGCGGGTAACTCTCCATGTCGATCAGCATGAAGGAATGCGGCACAAACACCTGGTGCAGGAAAATCGTCCGGTGCCGGTTGCGCGGCGAGGGAAAGAGCTTGTAATGCTCGGTGGTGATGCTTTGTGCTGCTGCCATGGTGTGGGGGGATGCGGGCGGTCCGGTGTAATGCGCTACCTTGGACTGTAAGCTCTATCCCTGCCATTCCCTGTTTTTTTTGCCCTTCCCTCCCGCATGGAACCCTATGACCGAGCGCCATCCCACCCCCGATAAGGAAGAAATCGCCCTGCTGGAGCCCTTCGAACGCCTGGGCCTCGACCAGATCCAGCTCGTGTCCACGCCGGCCCAGGCGGCCCAGGCACTCAAGGAACTGACGGGCGCCACGGTCCTGGGCTTTGACACCGAATCCAAACCCACCTTCGCCAAGAATGAGGCTTCAGAAGGCCCGCACATCGTGCAGCTTTCGGCGCTGGACAAGGCCTGGATTTTCCAGCTCGAAGACGCCGAATGCCGCCGCGCCGTGGGCCTGGTGCTCAGCTCGCCCGCCGTGATCAAGGCGGGCTTCGGCCTGGGCGACGACCAGCGCCGCATCATCCGCAAGCTGGGCACGGACCTGCAGGGTGTGCTGGACCTGAACATCGTCTTCCGCGAACGCGGCTACCGCAAGGACATGGGCGTGCGCGGCGCCGTCGCGGTGATGTTCAACAAGCGCTTCCTGAAATCCAAAAAAGCCGCGACCTCCAACTGGGCCAATGAGCGGCTCACGGAAGCGCAGATTGTCTACGCAGCCAACGATGCGTACGGGGCGCTGCGGGTGTACAAGGCGCTGGGGTTGGGGTGAACGCGGGGGGCCGCAGCAGGCTCTACCAGTGACTCAGGGGCGACTTGCGAACGTTTCATGCGCGTTCCGGGCACTTTTCACCCAACCCCGCATGGCAATGTACCGGCCGCCAACGGCATGGAACAACACTACCTCCGGCGGCTGCGAACCTCTTCGGGCGTCACAAACTCCACCAGCTCACTGCTGAACTTGAACCGCACATAGTTGATGACCTCGGCAATCTCTTCATCTTGCAGCGCCCGCCAAGCGGGCATGGCGCTATTTTTTGATCCATGCAACACCACGCCGATGACGGAATCGGTTTTGGCAAACGTAGAAGCTTTGTGCAAGTCGGGGATAGGCCCGGCGCCCCGGCCATTCGCCTGGTGGCAGGCGGCACAGTTCGCTTGATAGGTTCGCTCTCCGAGAACCATTTTCTGATTGGCATTCATCGCTGCATAAGGAAGGGCAGGAGGTCGGGGAGCCGGAGGAGGACGGATCTTGACGGTGACCGTGCCGGGATGCCCGGCGGGCAAAGGCGGCTCCGCGAATTTGCCCCCTGCCGTGTTGGCCAGATAGGCCACCGCCCTGGCCAGTTCAAGCTCCTGAAAGTCACCTCCCGCCTGGGAAGGCATCACCCCCTTGCCCTTGATGGTGGACTGAAGCATGGACGCCAAACCCGAACGGATGCGCGGCGCCCAGGCCTCTACGTCGCCCTGCTTTGGCGAGCCCGCTACGCCGGTGGCATGGCAGGCGATGCATTGCGCGCGATAAACCTCCTCGCCGCTGGCGACCTGACGGGTGCGCGTCTGCGCCGGGACTTCGGGCATCGCGGCGGCAACACCCGCGACCGTCGGGCTGAGCCGGTCGGCCATCTCCAGCGCGCGTTTTGCGCCCGCATCGCTGAACACTCCCTTGGCCACTTTGTCCCGTATGCTTCCAGCAAGCAGTCCCAGTATGGAGTTCGACAAGCCCCTCAGGCTTTCGGCAAGCTTCTGGATTGCCGCCTGCTCCTCCTTTGAAGCGACGGATGCGGACGGGGGTGCCTGGGCGCTTGCCAGGGCGCTTGTCCGGACACCGCGCTCCACGACGAGCACGCTCCAATTGAGCGCATCCAGGTACTCTTCCTCGTAGGCGCGAGGATTGGCGGCAAACGCTTTTTCATAACGCGCCAGCAAGGGCTGTATCAGTTTCGGGACCTCGGGTTCGGCGGCGTTCTTCGCCAGCCCGTCGAAATACTCGTCGACGATGTTTGACGCGCGCACAGGATCCAGCAGTTTGCGCAAATTGGCCCCGTTTTCGGAGTCCGAATACTTGGGGGGTGGCTCCGGGAGCAACACTTGCCGGCTTTCAAAGGCCAGCAGTTCGGATGCAAACGCGCGAATGTTTTCGCCGGCCCACGCCGGGCTGCACAACCCCGCCCCTAAAATCCCCAAAACCAGCAAAATCAAACGCGGCATCGTGCCCTCCCTTGAGTGTTTGGGTAGGCATTATCCAGAAATGCATATCGCGCCACGACATGGCATGCCGACGCCACCGATTACAGTAACCCTCTCAAGAAAGCCTTCATGAAAAAATTGCCATTGCTGTCATCCCTGCTGCTTGGCGGCGTCCTGCTCTCCGGCTGTGCTGCCGAGTTGCTGAGCGCCGGCGACAAACTGATCATCGTCAAGGGCCGCCCCTCGCAGACCCTGGAGGTCACCGACATCGCCGAAGCCGAATGCCAGAAGCGCGGCCGCCAGCATGCGCGAATGATCAGCAAGCCGGCCGAAGGCCAGTATGGCTTTGAGTGCGTGCGCTGAGCCGACCAGACACCCGCTCTTCATTTCCCAGCCCTTGGCCTGTCGCGGCGGCGTGCGCTCGCGCGCCGGCCATCAAGCGCCCCTCCTGTGCGTCCGCGCGACGAGACAGCGCGGATGGGCATCCATCCCTCTTTGCGAATCACGATGTTTGATCGTGCTCGATAAATCCGACAAAGATTTACCGCATACGGACAATCAATCCCCAACTTTTTGACGAACTCGCATACCGTTCAACGTCTCCAGAAAAATTGCCCGGCAAATCACCTGACGAGCAACAGCTGGAGCTGCGAACAATCCAAATTACCCACTGTGAGACGGCCGCGAGCATTGCTCGGTAAGCCATCGGCAAAGGGCTTCGAGGGAAGGCGAGAGCAATGCAAGGAACCACGACCGAGGGAATGGATGAGCGCCTGACGGTGCGGCTGCACAAGATACTGAGGGCGCCTTGGGCCGTCCCCCCGGGGGAACGTTACCGGGTGATAGGGACCGTGCACCGCGGAATGGAGTTTGGTTTCCTGGCTGTTGCGCGCAACGGCGGCTACCTGCAGATCAACGGCTCCGTGGTGCAGCCGCTTAACCGCGAGGACGTCGATGCCGCCATCGGCAGCATTTCGCACTTTCCGGCCGCCAGACCCGTGGACGCCACGGCAATGGAGCAACCCGCAGGAGCGGTGATGGTGATTCGCAAGAGAAGGCGCATCCCGGCCGATGCGGGTATCGCGCTGATGCCCGCAGGATCGCCTTAAAAATCCCCGCTGCTGCCGTGCGCCAGGCTCTCGAACTTGGTGATGCGATTGATAAAAGCCAGCTTCACCGTGCCGGTGGGGCCGTTCCGCTGCTTGCTGATGATGACCTCGGCCACACCGGGTTCCTTGCAGGCTTCCTTGGTGTAGTACTCATCGCGGTAGATGAACATGATAATGTCGGCGTCCTGCTCGATGGCGCCGGATTCGCGCAAGTCGCTCATCATGGGGCGCTTGTCGGTGCGGGACTCGACACCGCGGCTGAGCTGCGACAGCGCGATCACCGGGCACTGCAGCTCTTTGGCCAGCATCTTCAGGCCTCGTGAAATTTCGCCGACGGCGGTGGCGCGGTTCTCATCGGCCATGCCGCCGGAGACACTCATGAGCTGCAAATAGTCGACCACGATGAGGCCGAGCTTGCCGCACTGGCGGGCCAGGCGGCGCGCGTTGGCGCGAAGTTCACTCACGGTCAGGCCCGGCGTTTCGTCGATGTGCAGCGAGACGGTGCGCAGCTTTTCAATCGCTTCGGTCAGGCGCGGCCATTCCTCGTCGGTCAGGCCGCCGGTGCGCAGATGGGTCTGGTCGATGCGGCCTATGGAGCCGACGATACGCACGGCAAGCTGGGACGCGCCCATTTCCATGGAAAACACGGCCACGGGCAGGCCTTCGTTGAGCGCGACGTGTTCGGCGATGTTGATGGCCAATGCGGTCTTGCCCATGGAGGGGCGGGCCGCCAGGATGACCAGGTCGCCGGCCTGGAAGCCGGAGGTCATCTGGTCAAGGTCCCTGAAGCCGGTGGCCACGCCGGTGACATCCTGCGGGTTCTCGGCCATTTCAGTCACGCGATCCAGCAGGCTGACTACCAGCGTGTCCATGCTCTGGAAGCCTTCCTTCATGCGCGAGCCCTGCTCGCCGATCTTGAAGATTTTTTGCTCGGCCTCGTCGAGGATGGTCGCGACGTCCTTGCCCTGCGGATTGAAGGCGTTGGTGGAAATTTCGTCGGAAGCGGACACCAGCTTGCGCAGGATGGAGCGCTCGCGCACGATTTCCGCATAGCGGCGGATGTTGGCGGCGCTGGGCACGTACTGCGCGAGCGAATTGAGGTAACTCAGCCCCCCCGTTTCGTCGGACTTGCCCTGGTTCTGCAGGTATTCAAAGACGGTGATGATGTCGGCCGGCTTGGTGGCGTTGATAAGCGCGCCTATGGCGGCGTAAATCAGCTTGTGTTCGGCGCGGTAGAAGTCTTCGTCGACCAGCAGATCGCCCACCCGGTCCCAGGCGCCGTTGTCGAGCAGCAAGCCGCCCAGGACGCTGGATTCACCCTCGATGGAATGCGGCGGAATTCGCAGCTGGGCGATCTGGCGGTCGGGGCTGTAGCCGGGATCGTCATAGGTGGAAAGTACGGCGGACATGGGTTTCCTTGGGAGACTGAAATACTAAGCCCGCTACGTAAAACGGCTGTGGACAAAGTTGTGAATAAGCGTTGGAAATTCGGTGTAAATACACCCGGAACCTGTGCGTAGCCGGCGGCTTCGCCCGCCCATGAAAAAAGCCGCTCGGCGAGCGGCTTTTTTGCGGGAGGAGAAAACGCTTAAGCGGTTTCGCCGTACACGGTCACGGTGATGTCCACTGCCACGTCGGTGTGCAGAGCCACGGTCACGGCGTGGTCGCCAACAATCTTCAGCGGGCCGTTAGGCATGCGGATTTGCGACTTCAGCACGGGGAATCCCTGCTTGGTCAGCTCGGCCGAAATGTCGTGGTTGGTGACGGAGCCGAACAGGCGGCCGTCAACACCGGCTTTTTGCGTGAGCTTGACGGTGGTGCCGCCGAGCTTTTCGCCTTGGGCTTGCATTTCAGCCAGCTTGGCGGCCGCAGCCTTTTCGAGTTCGGCGCGCTTGGCTTCGAATTCGGCCTTGTTGGCTTCGGTGGCACGGCGTGCGCGGCCCGAAGGGATCAGGAAGTTGCGTGCATAGCCGTCTTTGACCTTGACGATTTCGCCGAGGTTGCCGAGGTTCACGACTTTGTCGAGCAGAATGATTTGCATGGTCGCGCTCCTTACAGGCTACGGTGCTGGTCGCTGTAAGGCAGCATCGCGAGGAAGCGAGCGCGCTTGACGGCGGTGTTGATCTGGCGCTGGAAAATCGCGCGCGTGCCGGTCAGGCGTGCGGGGATGATTTTTCCGTTTTCGGCGACGAAATCGCGCAAGGTGTCGATGTCCTTGTAGTCGATTTCTTCAACGCCGGCGGCGGTGAAGCGGCAAAAGCGCTTGCGCTTGAACAGCAGGGATTGGGTATTGCGCTTGGGGCGCTTGTCTTTGTTGAAACGTTTTGGTCCGGCCATGATGGACTCCTTAAATGGGGTTCGGTACTTGCTCTACCTTGTGCAGAGCCTGGATATGAAAAACAACACCTTTGCTGGTGCGCGCATTGATCAGGAAACCGGTGAACCTGAAGGGTTGGCCTAAGGGGGACCTGGCTGATTGCTCAGCCAGCGTTCCGAAGGCAACCGCCCTGACCGTTAACTTGACCTGTCTGGTAACTCCTGCTTCGACGACTTCGGACTCGTGTTCGAGGACGAAATTGGCGGCGGGGATTCCAGCGGGCGTGTAGCGAAGAGGACTTGCCTCGGCGATACAGGCGGTCAGTTCAACGTGGTTCACTGCGGGCTTTTGCTCAATGGCAGTTGCGCGGCAGCGAGGCGTTCAACAGCATGGTGGCTATTAAGCCGCATACTCCTGCTGTTGGGCTTTACGGGCTTCTTCCCTCTCGACGTTGCGCATCATGAGGGATGGGCCGGTTTCGGCCTTCTTCTTGACCACGGTGAGGTGGCGCAGCACGGCATCGTTGAACTTGAACGCGTGTTCAATTTCTTCCATCACGGCCTGGCTGGCTTCGATGTTGATGCAGAGGTAGTGGGCTTTGGCGAGTTTCTGGATCAGGTACACCAGCTGGCGGCGGCCCCAATCTTCAACACGATGCACTTTTCCGCCGCCGGCGGTGATCATGCCCTTGTAACGTTCCAGCATGGCTGGGACTTGCTCGCTTTGATCCGGGTGGATCAGCAAGACGATCTCATAGTGACGCATAAACTCTCCTTGTGGTTGATTGAAGCTGCCCCAGCGTCGTTAAGGGTGCAGCAAGGCGAAGCCCAAGAGTATAGCACGCCCCCACGGTCGCTCACTTCGTGTGGCCTGTGGCCTTCCTCCCTGCCCCTTCATCACAAAGGGGGCCCGCCCGCCTGCGGCCCGGCAAAGCCGGTTCCGCGGCTCATGCTGGCAAGGGAATGCGCCCGTTTTGTTACATGTGCCGTGCCCCAACCGGCGGTTCTAGAGCCGTTTGAGGTCCGGATAGCGGATGTATTCGACCAGGTCCTGGATTTTCCGGCTGGGCGCCGGGGTGACCAGGCTCACCAGCACGATCACGGCAAAGCCGACCGGCACGCCGAACAGGCCGGCCGAAATCGGGTCTATGCCCCACCACAGCTGCACCGGCGAGGTGATGCCGAAGGTGGCGCGCAGCCAGGGCTGGTTGGTGAACATGTAATACGAGGTCACGCCCAGGCCCGAGATCATGCCCAGCACGGCGCCTATGCCGTTGGCGCGCTTCCAGAAAATCCCCAGGCTGAGCGCCGGGAAGAAGGAGGCGGCGGCGAAGGAGAACGCCGCCGACACCAGGAACAGGATGTCGGCAGGCTTTTGCGCCGCCACGTAGGCTGCCAGCAGGGCCACGATGAGCAGCAAAATCTTGGAGACCGTCACCCGGCTCACGGTGGAGGCGTTGGGGTCGATCATCTTGTAGTAGAGATCGTGGCCAAGCGCGTTGGCAATCGTCAGCAGCAGGCCGTCGGCGGTTGAAAGTGCGGCAGCCAAGCCACCCGCCGCCACCAGGCCTGAAACCACATAGGGCAGCCCCGCCAGTTCGGGCGTGAGCAGCACGATGATGTCGCCGCCTATGGTCATTTCATTGAGCTGCAGGATGTTGTCGCGGTTGACGTCAGTCACCGACAACAGCGTCGGATCCACGCGGCTCCAGGCGTTGACCCAGGCCGGCAACTGGTCAAACGGCAGGCCCACCACCATGGTGAAGATTTCATACTTCACCAGCACGGCCAGCGCCGGCGCCGTGAAATACAGCAAAAAAATGAAAAACAGGGACCAGGTGACCGACTGGCGCGCCTCGCGCACGCTGGGCACCGTGTAATAGCGCATCAGGATGTGCGGCAAGGCGGCCGTGCCCACCATAAGGCAGAACACCAGCGCCAGGAAGTTGCGGCGCGAAGTGTCGTAAGCCTCCTGCTCCTTGGGCGTGCCGTCCGGGTCGCCCGAGAACTGGGCCGCATGGGCAGGCATGCCGTTGAGAGGCTGCGTCTTGACGTCGGCGGCGGCCTTGGCCGCCGTCCAGGTCTTGACGGCTGCCGCCTCGTCCCTGGGCATGGCGGCCAGAGCCTTGGCCGCCGAGGAAATTTCAGACACCGAGGCATTGCCGCCCTTGAGCTGCTCCATGCGTTTGCCGGCGGCCAGCTTGTCGGCGGCCAGCGCCTCGGCCGGGCGCGCCAGTTTGCCGGACAGCGCCTCGGAGCGCTGCCTGAACAGCTCGCGCACCTGCAGTTCCTTGGGGTCCGCGGCCAGCTCTTTTTCCTTGGCGGTGACTTTTTCGAGTTGTAGACCGTAAACCAGTTGCGGCACCGGAACGCCTGTCTGCTTGATCGACAGCCACACCACCGGAATCAAATAAGCCACCACCAGGATGATGTACTGCGCCACCTGCGTCCAGGTCACGGCGCGCATGCCGCCCAGGAAGGAGCACACCAGGATGCCGCCCAGGCCCAGGAAGATGCCCAGCTCGAAGGCAATTCCGGTGAGGTAGGACGTGATCAAGCCCACGCCGTAAATCTGCGCGACCAGGTAGGTGAAGGAACACAAAATGGCGGCGGCCACGCCGATGAGGCGGGGTAGCTTGCCGCCGTAGCGCTCGCCCAGGAAGTCGGGAATCGTGAACTGGCCGAACTTGCGCAGGTAAGGCGCCAGCACCAGCGCGACCAGGCAGTAGCCGCCGGTCCATCCCATGATGAAAGCCAGGCCGCTGTAGCCCGTGAGGTAGAGCGTGCCCGCCAGGCCGATGAAGGAGGCGGCCGACATCCAGTCGGCGCCGGTGGCCATGCCGTTGTAGACCGCCGGCACGCGCCGGCCCGCCACGTAGTATTCGCCCGCGTCGGTGGTGCGGCTCATGATGCCTATGCCCGCGTAGAGGCCAATGGTGGCCAGCAGGAAAGCCGTGCCTATCCAGAGGCGCGGCAGGCCCATGCGCTCCAGGCCCGCGAGGATGAGCACAAACACCACTAGGCCCACGGTGTACCAGCGGTAGACGCGATTGAGCTGCCGCTTGAACTGCTGGCTGGACAGCATCACCCCGTCGCGAGAACCGAAGAAGCCGGCCATCTAGTCCCCGTCCGCCACGTCGTGCTCGATGTCGAGCCGGTTCATGTACCAGGCATAAAAGCCGACGATCAGGCAATACACCAGCAAGGCGCCCTGTGCCCCCATCCAGAAGCTGAAGGGCCAGCCGAAAAACCGGAAGTTCAGCGCGCGCGCAAAGTAGCTCACGCCGAAGGTCACGATAAACCAGACCATCAGCAGCGCAGCCGTCACGGCCAGGTTTTTGCGCCAGTAGCGGCGGTGGCTGTCAGCCGGCTGCATGGTCCGCCTCGCTCATGGACGCCCTGCCCGCCTGCAGCGCCGCGGCATTCTCGCGCTCCAATTGGGCAGCGACACGCGGCTCAAAGCGGCGCAGGTGGGCAACGACCTTGCGCGCCTTGCCCACCTCACCCAGCGCCAGCCAGACTTGGGCAAGCCGGTACCAGCCATAAGGGCCTAACGGCTGCAGCGCGGTATTGCGCTGCAGCGCCTCGGAGGCTTCCTCGAAGCGCTGCTGCTCCATCCGTACCAGCGCCAGGCCGTACCAGGCGCGATCCAGCCGCGGATCCAGCGCCAGCGCGCGCTCGAAAGCCGGGCCGGCCTCGTCATGGCACCCGGCCTGCTGCAACACATAGCCCAGGTTGAACCAGCCCGCGGCCTGTTGCGGCCAGGCGGCGGTGAGTTGCCGCAGGCTGGCGATGGCCTCCTGCGTGAGATGCAGTTGCGCTTCGACGTGACTGCGGCTGGCCAGGGCATAAGGATCGGCCGGTCGCAGGCGCAGCATCCGTGCAAACTTCGGCAAGGCGGCCGCGCGCTTGCCTGCCGCGAGCAGCAGCAAGGCCTGCGCCTTCAGGAAGAGGTAATGCAGGGAGGGCGCCAGCGGCAAACTCATTTTCATTTGCACAGCGCCACCCCGATGTCCAGGCAGATGCGGATTTTCGTGACAGCCGCCGCCACCCAGACCAGCGCCAGCACCAGGAAAGCCACCAGCGGCAGGTGGCGCTCCAGCACCACGGGCGGGGAAATCCAGCGCGCGGCCTTCACCCAGGGCCGGCCCAGCAGCTGCAGCACGCGGTAAAACGGATTGCTGTCGCGGCCCGCGCCGGCCAGCAAACCCACCACCCATTGGCCGGCCAACGCAAGCAACGCAATTTCAGCAAGCAGTTTGGCGGTGGTGGCGGCGGCAAGCATGGCTCAGGGCAGACAAGGAAAGGCAGTGCCTCCGATTGTCATCGGAGGACTTGCCAATTGCTTACCGTGAGGGTGCCGACCACCGGGGGTTTTCCCTCGGTCAGGCCGGCCGCCGGCTTGTTCAGCCGGCCAGCTGTTTCCAGGTGTCGATGACCGTGTCCGGGTTCAGCGAGATCGAGCCTATGCCCTGCTCCTTGAGCCACAGCGCAAAGTCAGGATGATCGCTGGGGCCCTGGCCGCAGATGCCGACGTATTTGTTGGCACGCTTACAGGCGGCGATGGCCTGGCTCAGCAGCGCCTTGACAGCCGGGTCGCGTTCGTCAAAGTCCTTGGCCAGAATCTCCAGGCCCGAGTCGCGGTCCAGGCCCAGCGTGAGCTGGGTCAGGTCGTTGGAGCCGATGGAGAAACCGTCGAAGTATTCGAGGAACTGGTCGGCCAGCACCGCGTTGCTCGGCACCTCGCACATCATGATGATCTTCAGGCCCTGCTCGCCGCGCTTGAGGCCGTGTTTGGCCAGCAGCTCGGTCACGGCCTTGGCCTGGCCCAGCGTGCGCACGAAAGGCACCATCACCTCGACGTTGACCAGGCCCATGTCGTTGCGCACGCGCTTGAGCGCCTCGCATTCCATGGCGAAGGCCTCGGCGAAGTCGGGGCTCAGGTAGCGCGCCGCGCCGCGGAACCCCAGCATCGGGTTTTCCTCCTCGGGCTCGTAGCGTGAACCGCCGATCAGCTTGCGGTACTCATTGGACTTGAAGTCCGACAGGCGCACGATCACCGGCTTGGGCCAGAAGGCCGCGCCAATCGTGGCAATCCCTTCGGACACCTTGTCGACGTAGAAAGCGCGCGGCGAGGCATGGCCGCGGGCCACGCTTTCAACAGCTTTTTTCAGGTCGGCGTCGATGTTCGGGTAGTCCAGGATGGCCTTGGGATGCACGCCGATGTTGTTGTTGATGACGAACTCCAGCCGCGCCAGGCCCACGCCGTGGTTGGGCACCTGGCAGAAGTCGAAGGCCAGCTGCGGGTTGCCCACGTTCATCATGATCTTGAGGTCTATGGGCGGCATCTCGCCGCGCTGCACCTCGGTGACCTCGGTCTCAAGCAGGCCGTCGTAGATGTTGCCGGTGTCGCCTTCAGCGCAGCTCACTGTCACCAGCATGCCGTCCTTGAGCGTCTCGGTCGCGTCGCCGCAACCGACCACCGCCGGGATGCCCAGCTCGCGCGCGATGATGGCCGCATGGCAGGTGCGCCCGCCGCGGTTGGTGACGATGGCGCTGGCGCGCTTCATCACCGGTTCCCAATTCGGGTCCGTCATGTCGGTGACCAGGATGTCGCCGGCCTGCACCTGGTCCATGTCCTTGATGTCGTGCACGATGCGGACCGGGCCGGTGCCTATCTTCTGGCCGATCGCCCTGCCCTCGGCCAGCACCGTGCCGGTGCCCTTGAGCTTGTAGCGCTGCTCGGCCTTGCCCTTGGACTGGCTTTTCACCGTCTCGGGACGCGCCTGCAGGATGTAGAGCTGGCCGTCGGTGCCGTCCTTGCCCCATTCGATGTCCATGGGGCGGCCGTAATGCGCTTCAATGATGAGGGCGTAACGCGCGAGCTGTTCGACGTCGTCGTCGTTCAGCGAATAGCGGTTGCGCAGTTCGGTCGGCACGTCGGTGGTCTTGACCAGCTTGCCGCCGGATTTTTTCTCTTCCGGCGTGGTGAATTCCATTTGCAGCAGCTTGCTGCCCAGGTTGCGGCGAATCACTGCGCGCTTGCCAGCCTTGAGCATGGGCTTGTGCACGTAGAACTCGTCGGGATTGACGGCGCCCTGCACCACGGTTTCACCGAGGCCGTAGCTGGAGGTGATGAAGACCACGTCCTCAAAGCCGCTTTCGGTGTCTATGGTGAACATCACGCCGGCCGCGCCCTTGTCGCTGCGCACCATGCGCTGGATGCCGGCGGACAGCGCCACGTCGGAATGGGCAAAACCCTGGTGCACGCGGTAGCTGATGGCGCGGTCGTTGTAGAGCGAGGCGAACACCTCTTTCATCTTGTGCAGCACGTCCTCGATGCCGACCACATTCAGAAAGGTTTCCTGCTGGCCCGCGAAGGACGCATCTGGCAAATCCTCGGCCGTGGCTGAGGAGCGCACCGCGAAGCTGGCCTGGGTGTTGCCGGCGCTTAAAGCGGCAAAGCTCTCGCGCACGGCATTTTCCAGGTCAGCCGGGAAAGGCTGGGCTTCGACCAGCGCGCGGATTTTGGCGCCCGCCTCCGCCAGCGCGCGCACATCGTCGGTGTTGAGCGTGTCCAGCACGCCGTTGATTTTTTTGTCCAGCCCGTCGTGGGCCAGGAACACGCGGAAAGCGTGGGCCGTGGTGGCGAATCCGGTGGGCACCCGCACCCCCTGGGGGCCGGTGGGCAGTTGCGAGATCATCTCGCCGAGGCTGGCGTTCTTGCCGCCTACGGCCTCGACGTCCGTCATCCTCAGGTTTTCAAACGGTACGACCAGGGCGGTCGCCTCAAACAGATTGGACATGAAAATACTCCGGGAGGTTTAAAAACCGGGGAATTCACCATGCGCGGCAGGCAACCTTGTTGTTGTTCGAGGGGGTTGTGGCGGGGCATGGCGTGACAAACTGGATAATTGACCCAATTGTAGGGGCGTGCCGCCGGATGTGCCGCGTCAGCCTTTCACCCAGCTTTCAATCAGCCAATCGCCCACCATGTCCCAACGCACCGTGTTTTTCATCTCCGACGGCACCGGCATCACCGCGGAAACCTTTGGTAACGCGATCCTGGCGCAGTTTGAGTTCAAGCCGCGCCACGTCCGCCTGCCCTTTATCGACAGCGTGGACAAGGCGCACCAGGCGATACGGCAGATCAACCACACGGCCGAAGTCGAGGGCAAGCGCCCCATCGTCTTCACCACGCTGGTCAACATGGAAATCCTGGCCGTCATCAAAACCCACTGCAACGGCATGCTGCTGGACATGTTCGGCATGTTCGTGGCGCCGCTGGAAGGCGAGCTGGGCATCAAGTCCAACCACCGCGTGGGCCGCTTTTCGGACGCCTCCAAAAGCAAGGAATACGACGACCGCATTGAGGCCATCAACTTCTCGCTGGCGCACGACGACGGCCAGAGCAACCGCGACCTGGCCGGCTCGGACGTGATCCTGGTGGGCGTGAGCCGCAGCGGCAAGACGCCGACCTCGCTCTACCTGGCGATGCAGTACGGCCTGAAGGCTTCCAACTACCCGCTGATCCCTGAAGACTTTGAGCGCCGCCAGCTGCCACCGGCGCTGGTGCCGCACCGCAAAAAGATCTTCGGCCTGACCATCGCGCCCGAACGGCTGGCGCAGATACGCAACGAACGCCGGCCCAACTCGAAATACGCCAGCCTTGAAAACTGCCGCGAAGAGATCCACGAAGCCGAAGCCATGATGCGGCGCGAAGGCATACGCTGGCTCTCGACCACCACCAAGTCCATCGAAGAGATTTCGACCACCATCCTGCAGGAAATCCGGCCGGAACGGCTGGAGTACTAGCCCGCCCGCATGCGCCGGCGCAGCCACCACAGCCAGGTGCCGCTGACGCCGAAGCCGAACAGCAGAAAACCCCCGGCCGCCGTCGCGATCACCCCGATCACTCCGGCCAGCTTGCCCGAGTGCAATGGGTAGATCCAGGCATACGAGCGCGTGCCAATGTCCAGGTCGCTCCAGCGGTCCACGCGAATCACCTCGCCCGTGACCGGATGCAGCCACACCGAGGACAGGCCGTTGGGATGCGGATCGTCGTCCAGCTTTTTGCGTATGCGCACAGGCGTTGTGGGCTTGGCCGGCAATCCCAGGTAGCCCACCACGCCACCCGGCATAGCGGCGTTGGCGGTGGCTATCATGTCGTCGGCCGTGGCGACGTGCCTCTGCGGCGCTACGGCCTTCACGGCCGGCGGCAGCACCTGCTTCTGCCCGGCGGCTTGCGTCACCCACTGCGACACCGGGCGCCAGGCCATCCAGGTGCCGGTCAGCACGCAGACCAATACCCAGCCCCCCAGCACCACGCCGCCTACCCGGTGAAGGTCGAACAGGCTGCGCAGCAGCCCGCCCTTGAAGTTCACGGAAAACGCGCCGCGCCAGCTCCTGGCCGGCCACCACAGCAGCACGCCGGTGACCAGCATGGCCAGCATGGTGACCGTGTTGAAGGCGAGCACGGTCTTGCCCGTGTCGCCGGCCAGCAGCGCCGAATGAAATTCGAACAGCGCGTTGGCAAAGCCTTCGTGCTCCTCGCGCGCGCCCAGCTTGCGGCCGCTGTACGGGTCGTAATGCGCCTGGCCCTGCCAGCTGTCGCTGGTCACGTAGACCAGGACGGACTCTTCAGGCTCGCGCGGCGGGCGGATGGTGAAACGCGCCTTGCCGCCGTACTCGGCCACCAGCGCCTGGCGAATCGTCTCCAGCGGCACGGGCTGGCCGGCCGGCTTGACTTCAAAGAGCTGTGCGTTGAGCACACGGTCCAGCGGCCGCGCGCCCAGCATCAGCGAGCCGGTGAAGGCGTTGAGCATCAGCAGCAGGCCGGCCGTCAGGCCCAGCCAGCGATGCACCTTGAGCAGCACCGGCCGCCACTTGCGCAGCCCCATCAGAAGTCGAACTTCGCGGCGACGCGCAGCGTGCGCGGCGCGCCCACGCCCAGCAGGCCGTTGCCGGCGGTGCTCCAGTAGACCTTGTCGGTGGCGTTGTCCAGGTTGGCCTGCAGCGTGGCGTTGGCGCCGAACAGCTTGGTGCGATAGCGCGCGCCCAGCGACAGCGTGCCGCCGCCGTCTATGTACGCCTGGTTGGCATTGTTGACGGGGCGCTTGCCGGTGAAGTACCAGCCCGCGTTGAGCGCCAGGCCGGGCACGCTGGGCACGCGGTATTCGCCGAACACGCTGTAGGTCACCTTGGCCGCGTTTTCAGGGGTCTTGCCGACCTCGTTGGCGACGGAGGATTTGACGATCTTCGGGTCCATCAGCAGCGCGGACGCCACCACCGACCACTGCTTGTTGATCTCGCCCGTGGCCGCGAATTCCAGGCCCTTGTATGTGGCCTCGCCGGCCAGGATGAACCGGTTGGCCACGGTCGCGGTCGACGGGCGCTTGATGTCGAAATAGGCGACCTGCAGCAACAAGCCCTCGGCGACCTCGGCTTTGACTCCGACTTCAATCTGCTTGTTGAGCACGGCTGGCAACACTTCGCCGGCATTGGCGGCGCTGGCCGGTGCGGTGCCCGACTCTTCAAGCCCTTCGATATAGCTTGCATACACCGAGGTTTTCTCATTGGGCTTGAACATCGCCGAAACGCTGGGACTGGTTTTCTTCGCGGAAAAACCGGCAGAGGTCTTGTAGTCGGAGTGGCGCAGTCCACCCATGATCTGCCACTGTTCCGACAGCACGATGCGATCAAAGAGGTAGAGACCCTTGTCGGTGATCGTCGTCGGCGCGCTGCCGTTGGGGCCTATGCGCGGGGTGTATGGAATCGGCACGGGGTTGTAATAGTTTTGCGCGAAGTTGAGCGTGGTGCCGCCCAGGCGGCTTTCCTGCTTGCGCTCGTTCTCGGTGTATCCGATAGAGAGCTCGTTGGCGATGGCGCCAGTCATCACCCGGCCGCCGAGTTCCACGCGCAGGTTGTTGTTTTCATACTCCTGGCCGTCCTGCTGGCTCACGGCCAGGTTGCCGGCGCCGGTGACCGCATTGTTCAAGGTGAACTGGGAGAAACGCCGGGTGCGCGTGTTTTTGGCCTGGCCGAGCTCGAAGATCGCCGACCAGTTGTCGTTGAGCGCCACGTCGGCGCGCGCCAGCACATTCGTCGCGTCGGCCACATAACGCTGCCATTCGCCGGCCAGGTTGAGTTTGTTGCTGGTCAGGCGCGGCAAGGTGATGACGCCGCCGACGGCCGTCGGCAGGACGATGGCCGCCTGCTCCGAAACGTCTTTTTTGTAATGCTCGATGTCGAGCTTGAAGCTGACCGAGGGCGAAAGCTTGTAGTCGATCGCGGCCGACAGCAGTTCGCGCTTGCCCGCGAAGTTGTCGATGCCGATGTCCTCGCGGCCCTTGACCGCATTGACGCGCAGGCCGACAGCGTTGTCCGGCCCGAACCGGCGGCCGATGTCCAGGTGCACGTCGGCGGCGCCGTACTGGTTCACCGAGGTGGCGATGCTGGTCACCGGCGTCGCTCCGGCACGCTTGGTGACGAAGTTGACGATGCCGGACGGCGGGACAAAACCGTAGTACAGCGAGGAAGCGCCCTTGAGCACCTCGACGCGCTCCTTGTTCTCCAGCGGCACATCAACCAGGTTGATGATGGGCAGCGAGCCGTTGAGGCGGTAGTTTCCACGGTTTTCCACGAGGATGCCGCGGATCGCGATGTTGTCGTAGGTCGAGCCGTTGAGCTGCGAGCGCGTGACGCCGGCGGTGTTGCGCAACGCGCCGAACAACGTGCGCGCACCCTGCGCGTCGAGCACCTCGCGGGTGATGACGTTGGTGGTGAGCGGCACGTCCAGCGGGCTCTGGTCGCGGAAAGTGCCGACCTGCACGGTGTTGGAGGTGAAGCTGCCCTGGCGTTCACTGCTGACGGTGACGGTGCTCAACGAGCCGCCGGTCACAGCCTCCGCCGGTGCATTTTGCGCATGGACGGACGTGGCGCCCAGCAAGGCGATCGCGGCGGCCAGCGGCGCGAGGGAAAAACGGGAAGCGGAACGGGAGCAAGGAAGTTGGGAGTGAAGTTGCATAAGCCAGCAGACAAGTTGAAGAACTCGGTTGGCTGGCTGGGCGCGGCGGGCGCGCCCCTTGGCTGGCTTCGAGGCGGATTATAAAAGGCCGAAGGTTTTGCGTGCGTATCCGTGCGCGTCATTCCGGCCCCCGGCCTTGGACCTGACCCTGACCAATGAGCCGCCGTCGTGATTGCCCCGGCGACCCGGTTTTAAACAGGTGCCTCAAAAAGGTACTGGCGCGGCCCCGGCTCTCCGCCCTGCGGCGCCACCGGATGCGCGACCACGCCCCACACCTTCTGGATGCACAAAGGCGTAAGCACTTCGGCGGTAGCGCCGCTGCCCACCACCTGCCCGCCTTGCAGCACCACGCAGCGGTCGCTGTAGCGCAGGGCCAGGTTCAGGTCGTGCAGCACGGCCACCACGCCCACACCCTGCGCGGTGGCCCAGGCGCGCACCAGTTGCAGCATGCGGTGCTGGTGCTGCAGATCGAGCGCGGCCGTCGGTTCGTCCAGCAGCAGCCAGCGTGTGGGCTGGGCGCCAGCCGTATCCGCGGCAGGCTCCCACACCTGCGCCAGCGCGCGCGCCATGTGGACGCGGGCTTTCTCGCCGCCTGAGAGCGTGTTGAGCACGCGGTGCTGAAGGTGCTCGACCGCCGTCGCCTGCATGGCCTGCAGCGGGATGTCCGCATCCGCCCTGCCCGGCCGGTTGCGGTGCGGATAACGTCCCAGCTCTACCACTTCGCGCACGGTGAATTCAAAGGCTACCTGGGTTTCCTGCGCCACCGAGGCGCGCACGCGGGCGAGTTCGGCCGGTGCATAGGCCGTCAATGCCTTGCCGGCAAGGAAGACGCTGCCGACTGTGGGCTGGCGCTGGCCGGTCAATAGCGACATCAGCGTGGACTTGCCCGCGCCGTTGGGGCCCAGCACGGCGGTAACCTGCCCGGCCGGGAACTGCGCCGAAGCGGACTGCAGCAGCGCCCGGCCGGGCACCTGCACGCCAACGCCCACCACTTCGAGCAGGCTGGCGATCAGCGAAAAATCATGCATGTTGCGTGCGTTCATGGGTCAGAGCCGATTTTTGAAATGGCGCAGCAGCAGCAAAAAGAAGGGCACGCCGACAAAGGCCGTCAGCACGCCCAGCGGCAGCTCGGCGGGTTTGACCATGGTCCGGGCCACGCTGTCGGCGGCCAGCACCAGGGCCGCGCCCAGTAGCGCCGAGCCCGGCAGCACGATGCGATGGTTGGGTCCGGCCACCAGGCGCACGCAGTGCGGCGCCACCAGGCCGATAAAACCGATGATGCCGGTGGTGGCCGTGACGGCCCCCACGGCCAGCGCCGTCACCAGCACGGCAAAACGCTTGACGCGCTCGACCGGCACGCCCAGCAAGGCCGCTTGCGTCTCGCCCAGCGCGATGGCATTGAGCGGCCTGGCCAGGGTCAGGCCCGCGCCCAGCGCGGCCAGCACGATGGAAAACACCAGTGCCACGGCGCTCCAGCGCGCGCCGCCCAGGCTGCCGAGCAGCCAGAACTGGATGTTGCGCAGTTGCTCGTCGGTGGCCAGAAAGGTCAGGTAGCCCAGGCCCGCGCCGGCCAGTGCATTGACGGCAACGCCGGCCAGCAGCATGATGCCGACCCGCGTCGTGCCGTCCTGCTGCGACAGCGCATACACCAGCACCGTCACGAACAGGCTGCCCAGGAAGGCCATGAGCACCAGCGTCCAGCTGCCCAGCGTGCGCGGCATGTCGGGAAACCACATACTGCCCAGCACGATGGTCATGCCGGCGGCCAGCGCGGCGCCGCTGCTGACGCCGATCAGGCCGGGGTCAGCAAGGGGGTTGCGGAACAGGCCTTGCATCAGCGCCCCCGACATGCCCAGCGCCGCGCCGGCGGCCACGCCCAGCAGCAGCCGCGGCAGGCGGATGTTCATGAAGACCAGGTGCTCGGGTGAAGGCTGGCCGCTGCCGCCCAGCATGTCGAGCAGCACTTGCCAGAGCTGCGACGGGCTGATGGCATAGGCGCCGCGCGCGCTGCCGATGACAAAACTCAAGGCCAGCAGCAAGACGCCCGCCCCCAGCACCAGCGGCGCCGGCCAGCGCCGGTGGTCGCCGTGCAACGCGGCGGCTTTCATGCGCTGGCCCGGCGCCTGGCGACGTGCGGGGCAGACTGCACCAGCAACAACCGGTTGCCTTCGCAGTCGCTGACGCCCCATTCGGTGCCCCAGTCCTGCTCCACCAGCGCGTGCATCGCCTGGCCGGGCGCGGACTGCAGGGACATGTGCCACTGCCCGATGTTGTCGACCAGCAGGCGGCAGGCAAAGTGCTGCGGCGCCATGTCGGCGCGGCGCTGCCAGAGTTGCACCGTCACCGATTCACGCGTGAGCACGGCGATGACGCCGGGCACGCTGTGCTGGACGGCAAAGCCCCATTGGTCGCGGTAAAAAGCCGTCACCTGGCGCAGGTCGGCGCAGTGCAGCACGGCCGGCGTGCGCGCGCAGAGGACTTCGGTCATGGCGGCTTTCATGGGTGTGTCGCTCATGCGCCCGCTTTCAGGCTGGCCTGGTGCAACTCGGCCACCGCCTGCGGCAGGCGCGGGCCGAAGCCGATCAGGTAGAGCGCGTCGAGCGCCACCAGTGCGCGGCGTTTGTAGGCAGGCGTGAGCTCCAGGCCAGGGCGCTGCCAGAATTTCTCCAGCCCGCCGCTGGCTTCGACGCCCTGCGTGGTCGTCACGATCACGTCGGGCGCCGCCGTCACCAGGGCCTCCGGCGTCATGGCGCGGTAGCCGGCGAAATTGCTGCTGCCGCCGGGCGTGATCAAGGCATTGTCCAACCCCGCGAAAGTGAACATCGCCTGCGCGGCGGTCTTCTCGCCGGCAACTTGCGGCGAGCCGGAATGCGTGAGGATGAACACGGCGCGCGGCTTGCGGCCGGTCTTGCGGGCCACCGCGGCCAGCACCTCGGCCCATTGGGCATCGAGTTTGGCCTGCAGGGCGGCGGCTTGCGCGACGCGCGAGGTGGCGCGGCCGACGGCGGCGACCTTGCGCTGCACCTCGCCCCAGGTGTGGTCGGCCTCGACCAGTTCGACCTTGACGCCGGCGGTGCGCAACTGGTCCATCACCACGCCAGGACCGGCCTCGGTGGTGCCGATCACGGCATCGGGCTTGAGCGACAGGAGCCCTTCGGCGGAGAGCGCGCGCATATAGCCGACCTTGGGCGTTTGCAGCGCTGCGGCCGGAAAGAGGCTGGTGGTGTCGGTGCCGACCAGCTGCTTTTCAGCGCCCAGCGCGTAGACGATTTCCGTGGTCGCACCGCTCACCGAGACGATGCGCGGCATCTTCGCCGGCGCCTGGGCCAGCGCTGCAGTCGCAGGCAGGCCGCAAACGCTGGAGACGGCGGTCACCGCCGGCAGTGAAAAATACCGCAAGGCGTCGCGCCGGCGGAGTTGAAGTGGAGGTGTTTTCATGGTGGCCCTTAGGTGGGGAAATGCCGCGAAGAAGCGCTGTCATGCAGCGCTCATGCAGCTTCCTTGAGCCGGGGCAGCCGCGCCACGATGTCGCGCCAGGGCTGCAGTTCAGGGTTGCCGGGTTTGCGCGCGCCGAAGAACATCGCCATCAGTTCGCCCGCGCCGTCAAACACCTCGACCGAAGTGACCACGCCGTCGGACGTTGGCTTCTCGACGATCCAGGCGCTCTTGATCAGGTCTTCGCGCAGGTGCAGATTGAAGCCCGCATCCAGCACGTTGATCCACTGCGCGGTAGGCGTGACCATGGGTTCGATGCGCTTGACCGGCCCGGTGTGGATCTGGATGCAGCCCAGGCTGCCCACGAACACCATGATGGACGTGCCGTCGATCGATGCCTCATCAAGCAGCTTGCGGACGACGGTCAGGTCGGCTTTCTGGGTGAAGCGGCCTTCGACCAGGCGGAAGGCCTGCTGGCGCTCCGCGCCGGCCTTGCCGATCAGGCCGAAAAATTCGTGCGTGTCCTTCATCTCGCTCCAGCCCTGGGCCAGTGCGGCAGCGTCGATGTCCGCGTCGGGCTTGGGCGCGGCCTTGGGGTCGGCCGGCGTAAAGGTGTAAGCCTTGCCGGCGTCGCTGAACTGGTTGGCGACATCGCGGAAGGCTTCGCGATCGGTCTCGGGCCGTGCAAACACCTTGTGCACGGCCACGCCGTGCGCATCAAAGAACTGCAGGCTTTCCGACGCCGGGTTCTTCGGGTCGTTGGCCGGTTCAAAGACGTAAAAGCCGGCATGCCAGCGGCTGAAGAAAATTCGCAGGTCGATTTCCTCGCCCAACGCCAGGCCCATATGGCCCTGTGCCGTGATATTGCGGTAGACACCGGTTTTTTCGTGCACGGTGGATTCATTGCGCGTAAGCGCCATGACGGGACCGCACAGTTCCAGCGCCTGCAGGATTTCGACCCAGGGGCCTTTGAGCGGTGTGGCCTTGAGGGACAACTCGTGCGCGCCGGCGTGGGCCGCGATAGCCTGGCCTTCGGTGACGCCTATGCTTTCGGCGGCATCTTTCGCGCGCTTGCCGCTGCTGCGCGCGGCGGCGAAGCTCTCGCGCAGCGCGGCAGGGTTCAGGGAAGCACTGGCCGTTGCCTGGTTTGCGGTATCGGGCCGCGTCTGGGTTGGAAGGACTGCGCTCATTGAAGGGTCTCCGGTGTTGTGTGCCAAAGCACGCGATGGGTATCAGAATGGTCCGCAGGCAAAAGCCCCTGCTGTGGCTGCTCAGGGCCCGGCTGCAGCAGCCGCACCCACAAGGGGTGCAGGTTGGCGGCAATGGCCCTGAAATTCGGCGGTGCGCCGGGATGGCGCGACAGCATGAACAGGTTGGCGATGATTTTTTTGGCCAGCAAGGCACGCTGCCCGTCGCAGCAGGCCTGGGCATGGCCGGTCATCAGGGCCAGCGTCCCGGCCAGCAGGGCTTCCGCCGGGGGCAGGCCCTGCGCGTCGGCCGCGCCGGCGTCGCCGTCGTTGACACCGTGGTCGGGGAACTGGCTCATGCGCTTTCCTTTTTCAAAGAAGTCACGACAGCATCAGAAATCGGCGACCAGCGAGACGTTGAAATAACGGCCCGGCTGGCTGTAGGCATCGCGGAAGGAGGAGTTGGCCGCCACACCCCGCACATCCGACCAGTTCCAGTACTTCTTGTCCGTCAGGTTGATGATCCCGGCGTTCACGCGCAGGGTCTTGCTGATGCGCCACTGGCCGGTCAGGTCCAGCGTGGTCGCGGACGGCACGGCGAATTGCGGGGAAGCCACGGGAACGGCCGGCGGCGATGCGGCAATGGTCTGCGCGCTGATGTCGCTGAACTTTTTGGCGGAATGGTGGCTGGCATCCAGGCGCACGTCCCAGGCCGCGGTTTCATACTTCACACCGACGACGAGCTTGGACGGGTCTATCGTGTCCAGCGGCTTGCCGGTGTTCTTCACGGTGCCGCGGGTGTACCCATACGCAAACGGCGTGCTGAGCTGGCCGTTGCCGACCTTGCCCCAGTTCATCGCTCCCTTGATCTCAAAACCGCTGATGGTGGCGTTGTCGATGTTGATCGACTGGATCACGGCGGGGTTGGCCGGATTGCCGAAGGCGCCGCTGACCGTGGCGCCGTCCTGGATCAGGTCTTTGAAGCGGCCATAGAAGACGGCCGTGTCGAAGCTCAGCTGGTCCAGCCGCCCGCGAACGCCGAATTCGACATTACGGCTCTTTTCAGGCTTGAGGTTGGGGTTGGGCACGGTGCGGTAGCCGCCGGCAAGGTTCTGGAAAAAGCCGTTGACCTGGCCGGCATTGGGGGCGCGGAAACCGCTGGCGTAGTTGCCGAACACGCTCCACTGCGGCGAGGCGCGGTAGATCACGCCGACCTTGGGTGACACGGCCGAGCCCGACAGCGACACGGCGGGCACCGGGAAGCCGGCCTGCGCCGCGTCGATCTTGAAGCTGTCCGCACGCACGCCGGGCGTCACACTCCAGTCGCCCATGATGAATTCGTCCTGCACGTACAACGCCGTGGAACTTTCCCTGGTGTCGGGAAAGCGTTTGAGCGGGAAGGTTTCGCCCGCGGGCGGCACCAGGCCGGTCTGCAGGTTTTCGATGTCCGCACTGATGTAATCCAGGCCGTAGGTGATCTTCTGCGCCGAATTGCCGCTCATGCGGACGGTCTTGTCGGCCTGGATGCTGGCCTGCAGCGTGCGCTCGCTGTAGGTCGTATCGCGCACGCGTTCCTGCGGCAGGGCCGTGCGCCGCTCATAGGTGTAGTCGTTGGACTTCGCATCCTGGTAGCTGAGCACGGTCTGGATGTTGTCGGTCAACATGGTGTCCACCTTGTACTTCGCGTCCCAGGTCAGGCGGTCACGGTCCATCTTTCCGGTCGAGTACGAATCGAGCACCGTGGCCGAACGCGCGGTGAGCAGGTTGTATTCGTTCTTCTTGTCGACGTGCTCGAAGGTGATGACGTGTTTTTGCGAAGAGGTCGGGTTGAGCACGACTTTGGCCAGCAAAGAGTTGGCCTTGTCCGTTTGCGGGTTCGGTTCCGTCCGGGTAAGGCCGGTGCCGCCGGTTTCACCTTTGTTTTTCAGCTCCTTGCCGCTGCTGGTGGCTACGCTCAGCTGCCAGGCCAGCGCTTCATTGGCACGGCCGGCAATGGTGCCGCTGACTGCGGTTTCGCTGTTGTCGCCGCTGTAGCCGATGGATGCGCGGCCACCCAGCGACTTGCCGTCTTTGAGGTAATCATCCGGCTCGTTGGTGATGAAGTTGACCAGGCCGGCAATGCCGTCGGAGCCATACAGCGCGGAGGCCGGGCCCTTGACGATTTCAATGCGCTTGATGAGGTCGATGGACACGCTGTCGCGCCCGAAGGAGTTGGGGGTGAAGGCGTAGCTGCGCGGAATGCGGATGCCGTCCACCATCATCAGCACGCGATTGCCTTCGAGGCCGCGGATGTTGAAGCCCGCATTGCCTTCGCGGCCGGTATCGCCTTGCGCCAGGCCGAAACGCGCAGGCGCACGGCGCACCGAAACGTTGGGAATGTTTTTGGCCGCATCGCGGATGTCCCTGATCTGCCCCTGCTCGATGTCGGCGGCATTGATCACGTCGATGGTTTGCGGAATGTCTTCGACAGACTGCTCGTTGCGCGAGCCGCTGACGACGACTTCCTTCAGGGCGGCAACCTGCACAGAGGCAGGGGCCACCGGTTGAGCGTGCGCGGCAAGGCCGGCGCTGCAGGCCATGGCGACGACAAGGGAGATTTCGCGCAGCGCGAAACGGGAATCGAGACGGGAATGAGGATGGATGGAGGTCACGTGCAAGCCCAAAAGTAGAAGGTTTGGAGGGCTTGCTGCTGCAACGGGTGAGCCTGTCGGCTCCCGGTCGCTCGTGGCTGGCTCTGGAGAGATTCGAAGTATATGCGAATTGTTCTCATTCGCAACATTTGGATGCAAATAAGCTTTTGGGATGACGTCCGCACCGGTTTCACCCTCTGCAAACCCTGCTATCCATCAGTCACGTCCTGGTCACGGCGGGCGACGAGGATGAAACCCGGATGTGGCCGGCACGCCTATCGACGCCTATTCATTGAATAGTTAATATCTATCGAACATAGATATTTATAAGAGTTATACTATCGATTCGCCGGCAAGTTTTAGCCTTTTTTCATCAACTACAGAAAGCCATCTAGATGTCCCTGATCAATACCCAAGTCCAGCCTTTCAAGACCCAAGCCTTTCTCAATGGCAAGTTCGTCGAAGTTTCAGACGAATCGCTGAAGGGCAAATGGTCGGTCCTGATCTTCATGCCGGCCGCATTCACCTTCAACTGCCCCACGGAAGTTGAAGATGCTGCCGACAACTACGCAGAATTCCAGAAGGCCGGTGCTGAGGTCTACATCGTGACCACCGACACCCATTTTTCCCACAAGGTGTGGCATGAAACCTCGCCGGCAGTCGGCAAGGCCAAGTTCCCTCTGGTGGGCGACCCGACCCACACGCTGACAAAAGCCTTTGACGTGTTCATCCCCGAAGAAGGCCTGGCATTGCGCGGCACCTTCGTGATCAACCCCGAAGGCGTCATCAAGACGGCTGAAGTGCACTCCAACGAGATCGCACGCGACGTCAAGGAAACCCTGCGCAAGCTGAAGGCAGCCCAGTACACCGCGGCCCACCCCGGCGAAGTCTGCCCTGCCAAGTGGAACGACGGCGCCAAGACGATCGCCCCGTCCATCGACCTCGTCGGCAAGATCTAAGCGCCCTGCTGCCTTCCTGACGAAGGCCCGGGCCCCGGTGCACCTGTATGTGCACCGTCCCGGGCTTTTTTGTTCCCCAATGAAATTGAAAGTGAGTCCCTCATGCTCGACGACGCAACCAAAGCCCAACTGAAAAGCTACCTCGAACGCGCCACCGCGCCCATCGAAATCGTCGCGTCACTGGACGACAGCGAAGGCTCCGGCGAAATGCTGTCATTGCTGAAGGACGTCGCAGAGGCATCGCCGCTGGTCAAGCTGACCGAAAGCCGCGACGACAGTCACCGCAAGCCTTCGTTCTCCATCAACCGCCCCAGCGAAAACCACGGCCCGCGTTTTGCCGGCCTGCCCATGGGGCATGAGTTCACTTCGCTGATCCTGGCGTTACTGCAGATCGGCGGCTACCCGCCCAAGGTCGAGCAAGCCGTGCTGGATCAAATCCGCGCGCTCGACGGCGACTTCGAGTTCGAGATCTATGTCTCGCTCACCTGCCACAACTGCCCCGACGTGGTTCAGGCGCTGAACCTGATGGCGGTGCAGAACCCGCGCATCCGCGCCACGATGATTGAAGGCGGCATGTTCCAGGACGAAATCAAGGAACGCCAGATCATGGCTGTGCCAACGGTGTTCCTCAACGGCACCGAGTTCGGCCAGGGCCGCATGAGCCTGGAAGAAATCCTCGCGAAGATCGACACCAGCGGCGTCGAACGTGAAGCGAAAAATATTGACGGCAAGGAAGCCTTCGACGTGTTGATCGTCGGTGGCGGCCCGGCCGGCGCCGCCGCGGCGGTATATGCCGCGCGCAAGGGTATACGCACCGGCGTGGCCTCGGAACGCTTCGGCGGCCAGGTGCTGGACACCATGGGCATCGAGAACTTCATCTCCATCAAGGAAACCGAAGGGCCCAAATTTGCCCACGCGCTGGAAGAGCACGTGCGCAACTACGACGTGGACATCATGAACCTGCAGCGCGCCAAGGCGTTGATCCCCAACAGCGGGCCGGACAAAAACCTGATCGAAATCCAGCTTGAAAGCGGCGCTTCGCTCAAGAGCAAGTCCATCGTGATCTCGACCGGCGCGCGCTGGCGCAACATCAACGTGCCCGGCGAGCACGAGTTCAAGAACAAAGGCGTGGCCTACTGCCCGCATTGCGACGGCCCGCTCTTCAAGGGCAAGCGGGTGGCGGTGATAGGCGGCGGCAACTCGGGTGTCGAGGCGGCCATCGACCTGGCCGGCCTCGTCGGCCATGTGACACTGATCGAGTTCGACATCGCCTTGCGCGCCGATGCCGTGTTGCAGCGCAAGCTGAACAGCCTGAAGAACGTCACGGTCATCACCAACGCGCAGACGACCGAAATCACCGGCGATCAGAAAGTCAACGGCCTGGTCTATAAAGACCGCGCGAGCGGCGAACTGAAAACCGTGGAACTCGAGGGCGTGTTCATCCAGATCGGCCTGGTGCCCAACACCGACTGGCTCAAAGGCGTCGTTGATCTGTCCAAGCACGGAGAGATCATCGTTGACGCCAAGGGGCAGACCTCGGTGCCCGGGGTGTTCGCGGCGGGCGACGTGACGACCGTGCCCTTCAAGCAGATCATCATTGCCGCCGGCGAGGGCGCGAAGGCGGCGCTCAGCGCGTTTGACTACCTGATCCGCAGTCCTGTCGCCGCGTAATGCACTGAAGCCCCAAAAGGCCGCCCTGACCGGGCGGCCTTTTTTGCGTGTCGCTCGGGAAACCCGCAGAGAAACCAGACGCCCGTAAGGGCTCTTCAGATGAGAATGGTTCTCATCAATGCTATATTGTCGCCTGCACTCTTTCGCTAGCCGAATGCCGCAAGCAGCCTCTACGCGCTGCCAGGCTTAGCAAGCCAACAACCCGCCCACCAGCCCCTGAAATTCCGCCACATGCCGTGGCTGATCGGGCTGTCGTGCGCACGCCAGTTTCCTGGCGGTCCTTCCAGGAGTTTTGACCTTGCTCACCTTGCACTTGCCGCGCGCTGGGCGCACCAGATGCCGTCCGGCCACATTCACTGTACTCACCCTGTTTGCCGCGCTTCAAGGCGTATATGCCCAGACTGCGGCTCAGACCACCGTCACTGAGACCACGCTGCGCGAAGTGCAGGTGCGCTCCGAACAGGAGAAAGAAACCGCCACCGGCCCGGTGATCGGCTACCGCGCCAAAAGAGCGTCCACCGCGACCAAGACCGACACGCTGCTCTCCGAAACGCCGCAGGCCGTCACCGTCGTCACCAACCAGCAGATGACCGACCAGGGCGCCACCAACCTGCAGGACGCCCTGGGCTATGCCGCCGGCGTGCGTTCCGACGCCTACGGGCTGGACTCGCGGACCGACTCGGTGCGCGTGCGCGGCAGCAATCCCGACAACTACCTGGACGGCCTGCGCGAGGCCTACGGCTACTACACCAGCCGCACCCGCGCCGATCCTTACACGCTGGAGCGCCTGGAGGTGCTGCGTGGCCCCTCGGGCATGCTGTTCGGCGCGGGCACGGCCGCCGGCGTGATCAACATGGTCAGCAAGAGACCGCAGGCCGAGACCCAGCGCGAAGTCGGCGTGCAGTACGGCAGCTACGGCCGCAAGCGGTTCCAGCTTGACCTGACGGGCCCGCTGACACAGGACGGCGAATGGCTGTACCGGCTGGTCGCGCTCAAACGCAACTCGGACACGCAGGTGGACTTCGTGCCCGACGACCGCAGCCTGGTCTCGCCCTCCCTGACGTGGCGGCCCAGTGCTGCCACCTCGCTGACGCTGCAGGCGCTGTGGCAGAAAGACAAGAGCGGCTCGACCTCGCAATTCTTCCCGTGGGAAGGCACCTTGCTGCCCAACCCCAACGGCCGCCTGCCGACCAGCCGCTTCATCGGCGAGCCGGGCGATTATTACAACTCCGAGCGCAAGAGCCTGGGCTGGCTGTTCGAACACAAGTTCAACGACAGCTGGACGGTGCGGCAGAACTTCCGCGTCTCCAGCAACGAGAACGACAACCGCTACCACTACGGCGACTTCTTCAGCAGCCCAGGCAGTTGGGGATCCGACCCTGTGAACAAGCGGCGCCTGGGCCGGGTCAACGACAGTTCGCTGACGCGCAGCCGCATCACCGCGCTGGACAACCACGCCGAAGGCCATTTCAGCACCGGCGCCCTGCAGCACACCTTGCTGTTCGGCGTGGACTTCGCACGAAACCGCGAGAACGTTTCATCGGGCTCGACTTACAGCGAGATCGACGCCTATGCACCCGTCTACAGCAACCTGCTGATCCCGGACCGCACCGCGCTTCCGCGGACCACGCAGCGGCAGACCGGTTTGTATGTGTAGGACCAGATCAGGCTGGACCAATGGATCGTCACGGCGGGCCTGCGCCACGACAATGCCGTCGCGGGCGCCGATGGCAGTCCCGACCAGGAAAGCACGGCGACCACCAAGCGCCTGGGCCTGTTGTATGCCTTCCCTTCGGGCTGGTCGCCTTACGTGAGCTACAGCGAATCCTTCACGCCGCAAGCGGCGATCAAGGGCCAGCTGTTCAAGCCCCTGCGCGGCGAACAGTGGGAGCTGGGCCTGAAGTACGAGCCGGCTGATCGCGCACTGGCTTTCAGTGCCGCGCTCTACGACCTGCGTGAGAAGAACCAGATCGCCTCGCCGCTGCCCGATGTCTATACCCAGGTCGGCGCCACGCGCACCAAGGGACTCGAACTGGAAGTCAAGGGCCCCCTCACGCCCAACCTGGAACTGGTCGCGCACTACAACTACACAGAGCTGGACAAGCAGCTCGAAGGCCTGCCCAGGCACCAGGCCAGCGCCTGGGCCAAGTACCGCTTCTCTATCGCCGGTGTGAACGGTTTCTCTGCCGGCGCCGGCGTGCGCTGGATGGGCGCCTTCAACGACCAGCAGGGCGGCGGCAACGGCCCGCAAATCCCCAGCGCAGCGCTGCTGGATGTGATGTTCGCCTACGACACCGCGCACTGGCGCTACGCCGTCAACATCAACAACGCGACCGACAAGACCTACTTCAGCACCTGCCTGGCACGCGGCGACTGCTGGTACGGCGCGCGGCGCAACGTGGTGGCCAGCGCCACTTATCGCTTCTAGCAATTTAAAGGGAAAACACGATGAACAGCCGCAAGGTCAAGGCCTGGACCTGGGTCCACAAATGGAGCAGCCTTATCTGCACCCTCTTCATGCTGCTGCTGTGCCTGACAGGGCTGCCGCTGATCTTTCATCACGAGATCGGCCACCTGCTGGGCACGGAAGTGGAGGCGCCCGACCTGCCCAAAGCCACGCCGCGTGCCAGCCTGGACCGCGTGATGGAAGCAGCCCAGGCATTGCACCCCGGCAAAGTGCCGATGTATGCCTCCCATGAGATCGACGACGACCGTTTCTGGTACGTCACGCTGGGCGACACGCCGACGTCGGAAGTGGGCAACAAGACCGTCGCGGTCGACGCGCGCACCGCTGGCGTGCTGGCCGAGCCGAAGTTCGACGAAGGCTTTATGTACATCATGTTCAAGCTGCACGTCGACCTGTTCGCCGGGCTGGCCGGCAAGCTTTTCCTGGGCTTCATGGGCCTCTTGCTGCTGGTGGCCATCGTCTCGGGCGTGGTGCTGTACGCGCCTTTCATGCGCAAGCTGGACTTCGGCGCCGTGCGGCAAAGCCGGCCGCGCGCCAAATGGCTGGACCTGCACAACCTGCTGGGCATCGTGACGCTGGTGTGGGCGTTCACGGTGGGCGCTACCGGCATGATCAACACCTGGGCCGACCTGCTGATCAAGTACTGGCAGTACGACCAGCTCAGCGCACTGCTGGCGCCCTACCAGGGGCAAAAGCCCCCCGAACATCTGGCTTCAGTGCAGCAGGCGGCATCGTCGGCCGCCGCGCTCGCACCGGACATGAAGATGGCTTTCATTGCCTTCCCGGGCACGGCGTTTTCCAGCCCGCACCACTACACGGTATTCCTGCGCGGCAACGAACCCTTCAACTCGCGGCTGCTCAAGCCGGTGCTGGTGGACGCCGGCACCAACGCGCTGACCGCCAGCCCGCCATTGCCCTGGTACCTCACGGCGCTGCTGGTGTCGCAGCCTCTGCATTTCGGCGACTACGGCGGCATGCCTATGCAAATCCTCTGGGCGCTGCTGGACATCGCGACCATCGTGGTACTGGGCAGCGGCCTCTATCTGTGGATCAAGCGCCGCAACCCTGCTGCTGCGGTAAAGCCCGCCGGGGACGTGAATGCACCTGATGCGCGTGCCCTTCCCCACAAAGCGCCAGGCGGTGCGGCATGAGCACGCCTGCGGGTTCCGCGTTCTGGCGCCTTTGGCGCTGGCCCCTGGTGCTGGGACTGCTGAGTGCCAGCGGCCTGCTGACAGCGCTGGTCTCCGACGGCTGGGGCGATTGGTGGGCCTGGCTGGGGCTCGGCGTGCCGGTAGCGGTGATGGCCTGGTTCGCGTGGATGCAGGACAAGATCAAGCGCTGAACGTGAGCTCATGAACCCTCGATGTGACCTTGGCGTCGGCATGGCGTCCCTGCGGCCGCGAACCATCGCTCCGCGCAGGCGATAAAATACGCCGCTGCTCACGCACGATCTGAAGGCTGAACTGAAGGAGTGCGCGGCGGGCCTCCTGCCCTCTTGCATCGTTCAAATTACTTTTCCTTCTTTTCTTCTTCTTTTTTCTCATGAGCGCCTTTAACACCGAACGCATTATTTCCGTCCACCACTGGACCGATACGCTCTTCAGCTTCACCGCCACACGCGACCCGGGCTTTCGTTTCGTGAACGGCCAGTTCACCATGATCGGCCTGCCCGTGGACGGCAAGCCGCTGATGCGCGCCTACAGCGTGGCCAGCGCCAACCATGAGGACCAGCTGGAGTTTTTCAGCATCAAGGTGGCCAACGGCCCGCTGACCTCGCGGCTGCAGCACCTGCAGCCCGGCGACGATATTCTGGTAGGCCGCAAGCCCACCGGTACGCTGTTGCTGCAAAACCTGCTGCCCGGCAAGACCCTGTGGCTGCTGGCCACCGGCACAGGCCTTGCGCCATTCCTTTCGCTGATCAAGGACCCCGACACCTATGAGCGGTTTGAGCGCGTGGTGCTGGTGCACGGCTGCCGCACCAGTGCCGAGCTGGCCTACCGCGGGCTGATCGAGCATGAACTGCACGAGCATGAGTTCCTCGGTGAACTGGTGCGCGGGCGGCTGCTGTACTACCCGACGGTGACGCGCGAGCGCTTTCGCAACGAAGGCCGTATCACCGAGCTCATGCAGTCAGGCAAACTCTACAGCGACCTGGGCCTGCCCGCGATCTCGCCGGAAAACGACCGCCTGATGCTGTGCGGCAGCCCCGACATGCTGCGCGACATCAAGGCCATGCTGGAAGCGCAGGGCCTCGAGGAAGGCAACATGCAACACGCCGGCCATTTCGTGGTGGAACGCGCCTTCGCCGAACGCTGAGCACCGGCCACACTTCAATACGAACGGTTATCACAATCACACGCAAGCAGACCGCGCTAGCAGGGGAATGCTTGAGTTGCGGTGCCGGGCCAGTGACAATGGGGCGATCCGCACTACAACGATAAGGAATTTCCATGAAAGGCGACGCACAAGTCATCGTCCACCTGCAGGCGCAGTTGAAGAACGAACTGACGGCCATCAACCAGTACTTTTTGCACTACCGCATGTACAAGCACTGGGGCCTGGACAAGCTGGCGAAGAAGGAATACGAAGAGTCCATCGGCGAAATGAAACACGCCGACAAACTCATGGACCGCATCTTCATGCTCGACGGCCTGCCCAACCTGCAGGACCTGGGCAAGCTGATGATAGGAGAGGACGTACCGGAAGCCCTGAACTGTGACCTCAAAGCCGAAACCGGCGCTCAGGCGACGATCAAGGACGGCATCGCCCACTGCGAAAGCGTGCGTGACTACGTTTCCCGGGACCTGCTACAGGAAATCCTGGACGACACCGAAGAACACATCGACTTCCTGGAAACCCAGATCGAGCTGGTTACCAAGGTTGGGTTGCAGAACTACCTGCAAAGCCAGATGGGCGAAGTCAGCTAAGCCTTTTGGTAATCCAGCCCAGGGTGAAGTACCCTGCGCGTGACACACGGGGCCTGCGGGCCCCGTTGCCGTTTTAATGCTCCTGAACATGGACTCTGGCGCTGCCGGCTTCGGGCTTGCTGCTTTTTCGCCACAGAAAACAGTTCCAACACAACCATTCTTCATCGTTCAGACACGAGATATTACGAATCATTATCATTTGATATAAACTTCGGGCGAACTTTCGCGCCAGCCAACTCGTGTCTCCTCAGGTGATTTCGGGCCAGCCAAGCTTTTTTCTGAACCCGGTCCGCCTGCTGCAAGGCCGGACCCTGCTTGGAGGCCATCTTGGCACACCCGTCCTCTCGCGCCGCGCATTCCGCGCGCAACAAAAAGTCCCGCACTGCCGGTGCCGACAGCTTCTCGCCCCTTGCCGCTCCAGTGGCAACTCCATCCATGTCGTCCGACAAAGCCCTGTTGCCGCTGGGCGCGCTGATGCTGGCGGTCTCCGTATCCGGCTGGGCGCAAAGCGTCACTCCCGCTCCTGCCGCCACGGGCACGGCGACCACACAAACCGAAGGCAAGAGTCTCGCCCCCGTGACTGTCACCGGTACCCGCGATCGCGAGAACCAGACCTACCAGAGCGGTATCACAAGCGTTGGCAAGATGCCCGTGCCGGCCAAGGATATCCCCCAGTCGCTGACGGTGGTCAATGAAAAACTGATGCACGACCAAGGCAAGGACAGCTTCAAGAGCGCCCTCGAAAACGTCATCGGCATCACCTTTGAGGCTGGCGAGGGCGGCCGGGTCGGCGACAACATCCGGTTGCGCGGCTTCAGCGCGGCCGGCGACATTTATCAGGACGGCATGCGCGACATCGCGCAGTACAACCGCGACACCTTCAACGTCGAGCGCATCGAAGTGCTGCGCGGCGCGGCTTCCATGCTGTTCGGCCGCGGCTCAACCGGCGGCGTCATCAACCAGGTCAGCAAGCAGCCTCGCCTGATCACCGAGCACGAGGTGAACGCCACCATCGGCACCAAAGGCTACCAGCGCTACCAGGGCGACTTCAACTTCAAACTGGACGATGACGCGGCATTCCGCATCAACGCCATGGCCACCGACAGCGACGGCCGCGGTGACAACGCCAGCGCCTCCACCCACCGCCGCGGCCTGGCAATGGATTACCGCTTCGGCATCGGTACCGCCAACGAATTTGAAATCAGCTATTACCACCTGCATTACAACGACAAGCCCGACTGGGGCTTTGCGTGGTTCAACAGCCGCCCGGCACCTCTGACCGAAAAATACTGGTACGGGCTGAACACCGACTTCCAGAACGACAAGGCCGACGCCGTCACCTTGAGCCATACCCACCGCTGGGCCGACGGCAGCAGCCTGAAAACCACCGTGCGTGACGGCTACTACTCGCGCACACTGCGCGCCACGCAGGCCAGTTTTGCCGCCGGCACCACTGTGGCCAACCTGAATGCGAACACCGGCGTCAGCCGCGGCGCGACCAGCGCCGGCAATGCCAAGGCGGGCAACGAGCACCATACCTTCCTGCAAACCGACTACCTCACCACCACGCAGTGGTTTGGCCGCAAAAACAGCCTGCTGATCGGCGCCGAATACGCCGTGGAAAATTCCGATCGTCTCAGCTACCCTTTCCTGACGGGGACGAAGCCGGGCACCACCGTCGGCAATCCGATCAGCACCGGTATCGGCGGCAACTACACGCAAAGGCTGGAAACGTCATTCAAGGCCACCACGCTGGGCCTGTACATGCAGGACACGATCGACCTCACCCCCTACTGGAAGCTGGTCGCCGGCCTGCGTGTCGACAACTTCAAAGCCGACTACCAGCGGCCCACAGGCGTACCCCCCAACAACGGGACGCTCGCCAGGTCCGACAGCCTGTTGAGCAAGCGCCTTGGCGTGATCTACCAGCCGACCGACGAGGTCAGCTACTACGCAGCCTACGGAACGTCGTTCAACACTTCTGGAGACCTTTATCAGTTCGACCCGAACTCGGCCAACACGGCACCCGAGAGCAGCCGCAATATGGAAATCGGCGCCAAGTGGGAACTCTTCGGCGGCGACCTGTCGCTGCGCACCGCGCTGGCTCGCACCGAGAAGTACAACGAACGCAACACCGACATCGACACGAACACCAATTCTTTCCTGTTGTCCGGAAAGCGCCATACCGACGCCCTGGAATTCGAGGTGGCTGGTCGCATCACGCCGCAGTGGGATGTCTTTGCGGGCATTGGCTTCCTGAAAGCGAAGATTGACAAGTCCGGCTCCAATGCCGCGGGTCTTGCCGAAGTCGGAGAAAATCCAGGCCTGAGCCCAAGCCGCCAGGCCAACCTGTTCACCACCTACCGCATAGGCGACAAGTGGCGCATTGGCGGCGGTTTTACCGCAGTCAGCACGAACAAGCCTGCCAACAGCGTCACAAGCACCAACCGCGCGCCGGGTTATGTCAAGGCTGATGCATTGGTGGAGTACCGCATCAATGAGGGCAACACCATCAAACTGAACATCGACAATCTGTTCGACAAGGTCTACTACAACACCCTGTACCGCGGCTTCGTCGCGCCTGGCGATGCGCGTAGCGTGCGTGTGACGCTGACCAGCAAGTTCTGATTACAAAGAGAGTTTTTTCAAGGTCTTGGGCGCCTGGGGGATACTCCGGGTGCCCATTTTTGTTTCAGCGCCTATTCCGGGAATTTCTCCATGCTGCTTCGCATTCACCAAGCACTCCAGCCAGACGAACTCGCGCAGGTCCGCAAGCTGATTCTGGGTGCCGACTGGGCCGATGGCCGCATCACGGCCGGCAGCCAGAGCGGCACCGTCAAGAACAACCTGCAGTTGCCCGAAGAACTGCCCGCAGCCCAGCAGGCACGCCACATCGTGTCTGTGGCGTTGGCCCGCAACCCGATGTTCGTCACCGGGGCGCTGCCCAAGTCCGTCTATCCGCCGCTGTTCAATCGCTATGGCGGCGACGCCAACAACTTCGGCAACCACATCGACAACGCTGTGCGCACTCACGCCGCCACGGCGCGCCATGTGCGCACCGACATTTCCTGCACACTGTTCCTGAGCGAGCCGGCCAGCTACGACGGCGGCGAGCTCGTGGTGCAGGACACCTACGGCGAGCAGCGCATCAAATTCGAGGCCGGCGACCTGGTGATGTACCCGGGCACGTCAGTGCACCGCGTCGAGCCGGTCACGCGCGGCGAGCGCCTGGCCTGCTTTTTCTGGATTGAAAGCATGGTCCGCTCCGATGACCAGCGCCGGCTGCTGTACGAGATGGACATGGCTATCACCTCGCTGCGCCAGAAAGACCTGGAACGCGCGGCGCAGGGCGCAGCCGAGGCCCCCGAGGTGGTGCGGCTGACCGGTTGTTATCACAACCTGCTGCGCATGTGGGCTGAGGTTTAGGCGCTTTAAAGCATCATCCCCTGTGGCTGGGAGGTCTTTGATACCGGAAGCCGCCGCCCCGGCGGTTTTCACCGGGCGACCGCTATGGAGTTAATAGCGCCGAATCCCCATCTGGCGGGCATAAACGGTTTACCGTATCCCAAACCGCCAGCCTGGAAGTCGATCCAGCAGTCAAGCGCGGAAAATAAGCATCTTCACCATTGCAAATGCGATAGATTCGCATTTATAATCCAGACACCGATTGAATCAATCACCAGCCAAGCCACTCCATGATCGTTTGCGTCTGCCGCCGAATCTCCGACCGCGAAATTGCCCGCCACGCCCGTGCAGGCCTGGGCTTTGACGAGATCCAGTTCGAACTCGGCGTGGCCACGCAATGCGGCCAGTGCGAAGGTTGCGCCCGCGACGTGGTCGCGCAGTGCAGCGCCAATTGCCCGACCGCCAACATCCAGCTCGCCACCCGCACAATGGAAGGCAGCCCATGGAACATCTCGCAACACTCTCCTCAACCCTGATCGCGGCCCTTCCTTTCAGCCTGATCCTGGTGATCGGCTCCGTTTGGTGGATCTTTCGCCGCTGATCCTGATCAAACTTCTGATTGAACCCGCGACCCGCGCGCGGCCATTCACCACTCTTCCATTCTTCGATGAACGCCCCTGCCTTCTCCAGCGCCCCGCGCGCCCCCGCGCCGCGCCAGCCCTTAAGCCGCAATGCCGTGATCGCCTTGGCGGTTGTGGGCCTGCATGTCGGCTTTATATGGGCGCTGCAAAGCGGCTTGCTGATGCGTGCGGCCGAAATCGTGGTTCCCGCTGAAGTCCTGGCGCAATTCATCGATCCACCCGCCCCCAAAGTCGAGCCGGTACCGCCTACTCCGCCGACGCCGACCGTGCAAAAAAAGGCCGTAGCAAAAGCACCGGTGCAACCGGCGCCGCAACCCCTGGCTATCACAGATCCAACACCGTCACCGAACGCCCCGACTGGCGTCGTCACACCGCCGCTTCCACCCGCACCGGTGGCCGTGGCCCCTGTCGCACCGCCCGCACCGCCCGCACCGGCGGCCGTGCAATTGCCCTCCAGCGACGCCGACTACCTGCAAAACCCCAAACCATCCTACCCCGTCTTAAGCAAGCGTATGAACGAGCAGGGCAAGGTGACGCACAGAGTATGGATTGGCATCGACGGCAAGCCCCAACGCGCTGAACTCGCCACCTCTAGCGGTTTTTCCCGCCTCGACAAAGCCGCCTACGACGCTGTCATGAGTTGGCGCTATGTGCCCGGCAAGCGAAATGGGGTTCCCGAAGCGATGTCCGTCCTTGTTCCCATTGACTGGACATTGAAAGACTAAACGAATTTTTTTTGAACCTGGAGTATTGATTCATGAATTCCCAATTCGGCCTTGCCAACGTCTGGAGCCAGGGCGACATCGTCACCAAGTCAGTGGCCCTGCTTCTGCTGATCATGTCGCTGTCCTCGTGGATGGTCATCATCATCAAATCGCTGGACCTGATCAAATACAAACGCATCGCGCGCGTGGCCGAAGACTTCTGGCACAGCGAGGATTTCGCAGCAGGCCTGACAAAACTCGGCGGCGACCCCACCAATCCCTTCCGCCAACTGGCCCTTGAAGGCCGTGAAGCCACACTGCACCATCGCAACACCAAGGCGCACCTGCATGACGCCCTGGATGTCAGCGACTGGGTTACGCGCACGTTGCGCAACACCATCGACGAATTCACGGGCAAGCTGCAGTCCGGCCTGGCCATACTCGCCTCGGTCGGCTCCACCGCGCCGTTCGTGGGCCTGTTTGGCACCGTGTGGGGTATCTACCATGCGTTGCTGGCGATAGGCGCAGCCGGCCAGGCGACCATCGACAAGGTGGCCGGCCCCATCGGTGAATCGCTGATCATGACGGCCTTGGGCCTGGCTGTGGCGATTCCCGCAGTGCTGGGCTACAACGCGCTGGTGCGCGGTAACAAAGGCGTGCTGCAAAAACTCAACCGTTTCGCACATGACCTGCATGCCTACTTCGTGACCGGCGCACGCGTAAGCGCCGGCGGCCAGGCCAACGTCGTTGCCATGAAAAAGGCCTGAACACCTTACCCCCATCCGGCCCCGCCGCCAGAAGTGGCGAGGCCCCTTATTCAGTGATCGAGAAGCACCATGGCCTTTGGAACCCAAGACGACAGCGACGAGGTGATGAACGAGATCAACATGACGCCCATGGTGGACATCATGCTGGTCCTGCTCATCATCTTCATCATCACGGTCCCCGTGATGAAGCACTCCGTCAATATCGACCTGCCGCGCGCCTCCAACGAAGCGCAAAACATCAAACCGGAAACGATCCGCCTGAGCGTGGACGCCGAGGGCGGCTACTTCCTCAACGAGACCAAAATCACCGATGAGGAGCTGGTCACCCAGCTCAAGACCGCGGCGACGCAGAACCCGCAGCCCGAACTGCATATTCGCGGCGACAAGTCGGTGCGCTACGAACGCGTGGCGCAGGCGATGGCGGCGGCACAGCAAGCCGGCCTGCGCAAGATCGGTTTCATCACCGAGCCCAAGAACTGATCAAAGCCTGCCCGCAGCAACGCCGGCAGGCTTTTTTCGTTGGACGTAAAAAAATACATTGCGGCCCAAATTCGCTTGACTTTCAAATGAGAATGGTTATCATTAACTCAACGAAGCCCAAACAGGTTTAATCATCATGTCCATTGCATTGCCCGCCTCCAACACTTTGAGCCTTCCCGCCCGCGCTCCCGCGCACGCAGAGACCGCTTCGAGCGGCCAGGGCAGCTCCGCTGCAAGCGTCAACAGCACCGAAATCCTGCGCGGGCAAAAGGCTGTCGAAATCAACCACAACGGCTCAACTTACCGCCTGCAGGCAACGCGTCTGGGCAAATTGATCCTGACCAAATAACGCAGGCGCCTGCTCCCTTTTCATTGAGAGTTTCATCGTGGGGCGATCCGGGGCTACAAAGCTCCCAAGATCGTTTTTAGCCAGCCATAGACTCCCCGGAGTTGTTTAGCCAGGCTTTTTTTCCAGATGCACTGCTCACGCCGACAAAAAAGCCGACCCTGTGGTCGGCTTTTTCACGCACTCGGCTGGCGGGTTAGAGACCGATGGCGGCCATGCCCGCGCGGGCTATTTGCGCATCTTCGCTTGATTTCACGCCGCTTACGCCCACAGCACCAATGCATTGCCCGTCTTTGATGATGGGCACCCCACCCTCCAGCATGCCTTGGAGGTACGGCGCCGACAGAAAGGACATACGCCCGCCGTTGATCACGTCTTCGTATACCTTGCTGTCCCGCCGGCCCATGGCGGCGGTATTGGCCTTGGCGGGCGCAAGGTGAGAAGAAATCGGCGGAGCGCCGTCCAGCCTCTGCAGATGCAACAGGTGGCCTCCGTCGTCAACGATGGCAATGGTCACTGCCCAGTTGTTCTTGGCGGCTTCTGCCTCGGCAGCGGCGGCGATGGTTTTGACGTCGGCGAATTCAAGCACTGCTTTTGATTTCATGGTCTTCAGGGTTTCCGGATTTGTTGGCAAAGATACCGAGCATACGCAAATTTGGAAGCGCCCTTCCAATCCATTGCCGTCAAATTGGCTTATAGAACCCTTACAAAAAGTAGGGGGTGAGGGCTGGAAAAACAGCAATGCACCCTAAAATAATCTTGCCTGCATTTGCTGGCGCCCTGGAGACGATTCTCATGACTGACAATGTTCAAACCCTCGACTATGGCGTTGCCACAAGCGTCGAGCAACGCAACAAGGTCCTGCGCAACACCTATTGGTTGCTGGCCCTGAGCCTGCTGCCCACCGTATTGGGTGCCTGGCTGGGCGTGGCGACGGGCATCACCCGCTCACTGTCAGGCGGATTGGGCCTGATCGTGTTCCTCGGCGGTGCATTCGGCTTCATTTTTGCCATTGAGAAGACCAAAAACTCGGCCGCTGGCGTTCCCGTGCTGCTGGGCTTCACCTTCTTCATGGGCCTGATGCTCTCGCGCATGATCGCCGCGGTGCTGGGCTTCAGCAATGGCGCATCGCTGGTCATGACGGCTTTTGCCGGTACGGCAGGCGTCATGTTCGTGATGGCCAGCCTGGCCACGGTCATCAAGCGCGACCTGAGCGGCATGAGCAAATGGCTGTTCGCCGGCGCCCTGGTCATCATGGTGGCGGCTGTCATCAATGTGTTTGTCGGCTCCACCATGTTGATGGCGGTGGTCAGCACGCTGGCGATCGCGGTGTTCAGCGCCTACCTGCTGTATGACCTCAAGCAGGTGATCGACGGCGGCGAAACCAATTACATCAGCGCCACCCTGGCCATCTACCTGGACCTGTTCAACATCTTCCAGAGCCTGCTGGCCCTGCTCGGTATCTTTGGCGGCGAAAGAGACTGAGCGTTCGCGCTCACCAAAAAGGAGCCTCCGGCTCCTTTTTTTATGTCCGCTCGAACACCGCAATCGACTCCACGTGGGCCGTGTGCGGGAACATGTTGACCACGCCGGCCGCGGTGCAGCGCCAGGCCCCGCTTTCCACCAGTACGCCCGCATCCCGCGCCAGGGTGGCCGGGTTGCAGCTCACGTAAACGATGCGTGTGGGGGGCGTCCAGCCGTCCAGGGACAGGCTTTGCTGCTGATCGCCGTCGTCGCAGGGAACACCGCTCGCAATCTGCTGCTGCAGTGCCGCCAGGGATTTGAACAGCTCGAACGCCCCTTCGCGCGGCGGGTCCACCAGCCACTTGTCGGCGGCGCCGTCTTTCACCAGCATCGCCGGGGTCATCTCAAACAGGTTGCGCGCGACGAATCGGGTCGGGGCCAATGCGCTGCGGGCGGCCGACGCGGTTTTGTTTCTCTCAAAGTTCTCGCGGGACCGGGCCACCAGCACTTCGCTGCCCTCAATGCCCAGCACTTCCCGGGCGCGTGTTGCCAGCGGCAGCGTGAAATTGCCCAGGCCGCAAAACCAGTCGATCACACGCTCGTCCGGCTGCACGGCGAGCAAGCGCAAGGCGCGCGAGACCAATACCTGGTTGATCTGCGGGTTGACCTGGGTGAAATCGGTCGGCTTGAAAGGCATGGTGATGCCGAACTCGGGCAGGCCGTAGCTCAGTTGCTGCACGGCGTCGTCAAGCAACGTCACCGTCTCCAGCCCGCCGGGCTGCAGCCACCATTGCAGGCCCGGATTCACCGCGGCAAAGGCACGCAGGCGCGCCAGGTCGCCCTGGCTGAGCGGCTCCATGTGGCGCAACACCATGGCGGTAACGTCATCGCCGCAGGCCAGTTCGATCTGCGGCAGGGTCTCCTTCGCGTCCATGGCACCTATGAGCTCGCGCAGTGGTACCAGCATGTCGCTGACATGGCGGGGCAGCACGTGGCATTCACTCATGTCGGCCACATAGCTGCTTTTGCGCTCATGAAAACCCACCAGCACCGTGCCTTTTTTGCGCACATAGCGCACCGACAGCCGCGCGCGGTATCGGTAGCCCCACGCCGGCCCTTCAATCGGACGCAGCAGGTTGTCCGCCCTGAGCTTGCCGATGTGCCGCAGGTTGTCTTCCAGTACACGCTGCTTCACGGCCACCTGCGCGCCCACATGCAGGTGCTGCATCTTGCAGCCGCCGCAGGCGCCGGTATGCATGCCGAAGTGCGGGCATGCCGGGCGCACGCGCTGGGACGATTCGCGGTGGATCGCCATCACGACCGCTTTTTCAAAGCTGCTTTTCTTCCGATAGACGTTGGCCGTGACCTGCTCGAAGGGCAATGCGCCCTCGATGAACACCACCTTGCCGTCGGCCCTGTGGGCGATGCCCTGGGCTTCGATGTCGAGCGACTCGACCTCAAGTATGTCGGGCGGATAGTCGGTCGCTGCGGGAGGCGTCTGGATGAGGCTTTCTTCTGTCATGCACCAATTGTCTCAGGCTGGGGTACCATTTTCCGGACACCCGCAAAGGAATGACCCTATGGAACTTCGTATCTGCATCGACGTTGACGACATGGAACGCGCCGTCGCGTTCTACACGCAGGGGCTGGGGCTGCAGGTAGGCCGCCGCTTCAAGAGCGACTTCGTGGAACTCCTGGGCGCCGGCAGCCCGATTGATCTGCTCTTCAATGCGCCCGGCTCAAAGCCGATTGCCAGCGGCCCCGGCAGCGAGAGCGTGCGCAACTATGGGCGCCACTGGACGCCTGTTCATCTGGATTTCGTTGTGGAAGACATCGACGCCGCCGTGGCGCGGCTGCAGCAATACGGCGCGGCGCTGGAAATGCCGGTCACCGAGCGCGTCTGGGGCCGCATCGCCGGACTGGCCGACCCTTTCGGCCACGGACTGGATGTGCTCGAATTCAAGGGCCGCGGCTACGACGAAATACTGCATCCTCATTGAGGAGAAAAACAGAGGAACAAAGAAAAAGGAGCCGATGACGGCTCCTTTTTTATGAATGCGCGAGACGCTTACTTGGCGGGCAGGTATTTGGCAGGGTCCACCGGTTTTCCCTGGCGGCGGATTTCAAAATGCAGCTTCACGCGGTCCGCATCGCTGTTGCCCATTTCGGCGATCTTCTGGCCTTTCTTGACGCTCTGGTCTTCTTTCACCAGCAGCGTCTGGTTATGCGCATAGGCCGTCAGGAAGGTGTTGTTGTGCTTGAGGATGATCAGGTTGCCGTAGCCGCGCAATCCGGCGCCTGCATACACCACGCGCCCGTCGGCCGAGGCCACCACCGCATCGCCGGCCTTGCCGGAAATATCGAGGCCCTTGTTCTTGGCCTCGTCAAACCCCGCCACCATGGTTCCCTGTGCAGGCCAGATCCAGGCGATGTCGTCCTCACCCGCCGCGGCGGGTCCCGGCGCAGGGCTGGCGGCGGCGGGGGCCGATGCGGGCTTCGCGGCGCTGGCGGCCTGCGCGGGCGCCGTGCTGGAGGCGGGCGCCGAGCCGGGCGTCACAGGCCGGGTCACCACCAAGGGGTTGTCGCTGGTCGGCGGCACAACGCGCAGCACTTGCCCCACTTCAATGATGTTGGGATTTTCAAGGTTGTTCCAGCGCACGATGTCGCGCCAGTTCTGGCCGTTTTCCAGGCCGATACGGATCATGGTGTCACCGGGCTTGACGGTGTAGTAACCCGGCTTGCCGGCGTTCTCAAAACCGGGAAGCTGTTTGACGTTGCCGGCATCGACGGCGCCCGGCACAGGGCGCAGCACGCCGGTGCCGCGGTCTTCCACAGGCGCATTGGTGGGGGAACGCGAGGCGCAACCCGCGGCAACCAGCAGCGCAGCCGCCAGCATGCAGGACAAGGCCAGCCTGCCGGGCATGGAGCGGGCGCCGTGGCCTGCGCGGATGGCAAGCAGTGGCACTACCCTGTTCGACCGTACGGTTTGATTCATTGCTTCCTTCGTCTTCAATCTTGACTGAATGGCCTGGGCCATGGACCCATTGGGTTTGTGTGGTTAATCTGGCTTATCTTGTAGAGGCCTGCCCGCGGCCTGTGCGGGGCGCGGCCTTTAGCTTGTCCCCGATTTTAAAGGCACAAAGTGCACGGCCTCCAGCAAGGTCTGCCGCACGCCCTGGGGGGTTTTGTCCACCACCACCAGCGCTTGCGCGCCACCGGCAGTTTGCATGGGCGCTACCAGTCGGCCGCCCATGGCCAGTTGCTCGATCCAGGCGGGTGGAATAGCTTCGCCGCCCGCCGCCGCGATGATGGCCGCATAAGGCGCGCCCTTGGCATAGCCCATCATGCCATCCCCAAAGAGCAGGTGCACATTGGGCAGCCTTAAAGTCCGCAGGTTCTCCCTGGCTTTGTCGTGCAGGCCGCGCAGCCGCTCGATGCTGTAGACCTCCGTGGCGAGGTGGCTGAGCACGGCGGCCTGATAGCCGCAACCGGTGCCGATCTCCAGCACCCGCCCCAATTTGCCCTCTTTACCGGCTGAGCCATGGCGCAGCAACTCCAGCATCCGGGCCACCACATTGGGCTTGGAGATGGTCTGGCCCAAGCCTATGGGCAGGCTGGTGTCTTCGTAGGCCTGGTTGACCAGTGCGGAGTCGACGAAACGGTGGCGCTCTACCTGGCCCATGGCACCCAGAACCTGCGCGTCGCTGACACCCTGCGCCGCGAGCTTTGACACCATGCGGGCGCGCACGGCATGCGAATCCAGCCCGACACCGCCAGGCCTCGCCGAAGCGGCGGGCGCTGGCTTCTTCAGGGCGTTGGCACTTGCGGCCACCACTGGCCGGGCCTTGGCAAGCGGCAATTTGGTCGCAGACGGAACACCCGCATCAGGCTTGAGCCGCACCGGAAAAGCCGGACGCGGCACCGGGTCAGACGCCTTCGGTGCCTTGGCAGAGGGATTAAAAGGCGGCTTGAGGCTGGGTTTCATGCGTCAGGCCTTCAGTGCGACTGGGTCAACCTGGCGGCGGTCTGGGCCCAGTAAGGCAGGCGCTCGTGATCCGTCAAATCCACCTGCAGCGGCGTGATGGAGACGAACTTCTGGCTGGTCGCATAAAAATCGGTGCCCTCGCCAGCCTCCTTCGCGGGGCCTGCGCCGCCTATCCAGTACATGGACTCGCCGCGCGGGCTGGTCTGCACAATGACGCGCTCGGCCGCGTGGCGGCGCCCCAGCCGGGCGACCTTCACGCCGAGGATCTCGTCGTCGGGCAGGTTGGGAATATTCACGTTCAGCAGCCATGGCGGCACCGTGGGCTCCGCGCCCTCCGCCAGAGTCTCCAGGGAAGGAATCAGCTGCTGCACCAGTTCGGCCGCGCGCTTGGCCGCGACGTCGATATGCGCCCAGCCTTTTTCGGTCTGCGAAAACGCGATGGACGGGATGCCGAACAGGTAGCCCTCCATGGCCGCCCCCACCGTGCCGGAGTAAATCGTGTCGTCGCCCATGTTGGCGCCATTGTTGATCCCCGACACCACCAGATCGGGCCGATAGCCCAGCAGGCCGGTCAGCGCGATGTGCACGCAATCGGCCGGCGTGCCGTTGATGTAGCGAAAGCCGTTGGCGGCGGTCTGCACATACATCGGCGAGTGCAGGGTCAGCGCGTTCGACTTGGCGCTGTTGTTCTGCTCGGGCGCCACCACCTCGACATCCGCAACGGTTTTAAGTGCTTCGTAGAGGGCGATGATGCCGGAAGCCTGGTAACCGTCGTCGTTGCAGATGAGAATTTTCATGGGAATGATTTTACGGTCACGGCCGTGACAGCCCAGGCGTATTTGGGTCTCATGAAAGGCGCCGGCTTGCCTATGATGCAGTCAAGGCGCCGCCCTCTCCCACTTTCCGCCCTTTTTCGCGCCGCCGCACTCACATCCTCACCTCATCGGAGACATCTCATGCAAGCCTGGCTTTGTGAAAACCCCACCGGCGTAGACGCCCTGACCTGGAAAGAACTGCCCACGCCACAACCCAAGGCCGGCGAAGTCCTGATTGAAATCAAGGCGGCCAGCCTGAATTTCCCGGACCTGCTGATCGTGCAGAACAAATACCAGATCAAGCCGCCCCTGCCCTTTGTGCCGGGTTCCGAATACGCAGGTGTGGTCCAGGCGGTGGGCGAAGGCGTCAAGCACCTGCAGGCCGGGCAGAACGTGGCGTGCCTCTCAGGAACCGGCGGCTTCGGCACGCACACCATCGCGCCGGCAGCCCTGTGCATGCCGCTACCGCCCGGCTTTTCATATGTGGATGCGGCCGCGTTCATCATGATTTACGCCACCTCCTGGCACGCCCTGATGGACAGGGCGCAGCTCAAGGCGGGGGAAACCGTGCTGGTGCTCGGCGCGGCAGGCGGCGTGGGCACGGCCGCCATCCAGATTGCCAAGGCTGCCGGCGCCCGCGTGATCGCGGCCGCGTCGACCGACGAAAAATGCGCGCTCTGCGCCTCCATAGGCGCGGACGCCACCATCAACTACAGCACAAAAAACCTGCGTGATGAGATCAAGGCGCTCACTGACGGTAAAGGGCCGGACGTGATCTACGACCCCGTGGGCGGCGACTTTACCGAGCCGGCCTTTCGCTCCATCGCCTGGCGCGGCCGCTACCTTGTGGTGGGCTTCGCCTCGGGCCCCATCCCTTCCCTGCCGCTGAACCTCACGCTGCTCAAGGGCGCTTCCATCGTGGGCGTGTTCTGGGGCGACTTTGCCAGGCGCGAGCCCAAGGCCAACGCCGCGATGATGGCCGAACTGGCAGGCTGGTATGCACAGGGCAAGATCAAGCCCGTGATAGACCGCACCATGCCCATGGCGGAACTCAAGGCCGCCTATGCCCACATGGGTTCGCGCGGCGTCAAGGGCAAGCTGGTCATGGTCAACTAAGGGCACGCCTCGCGCGCGGGCCTGGCAGGCCCCTAGTTGCTGGTCACGCTCTTGGCGCTGCAAGCGGCCTTGATGATGCGCGCGTTCGGGTCATCGCTGATGTCCTTGAAGATCACCGGCCGTATATCGTCCCCGGCGTAGCTTGTGACCTTGAAAGGCTGGCCGCGAAAATCAGGCTGGGCATAAAAAGCGGCCGTCACATAACGGGCGGTTTGCTGGGTGCAATCGATCTGCACCTCGGTCACCACCGACCGGAACTGTATGCCGTCGCCGGCGGTGGTCCACAAGGTCGCCCGATTGATGCGGACCGGAATGACGCGCAGTTCATCCTTGATGTCGATGGCGGCCACATTGACCTGGATGTAATGGTTCGCGGAATTCGCGGGATCACCCGTGATGGTCAACCATGTGTCCGCCGCGCGCGCTCCCGCCGACATCAGTAGCGCGGCCAAGCCCGCACACGCCAATTGGGTGAGCGCCCTTCGCGGAATGAAAAAATTCAAGGACTGAAACAAGGTGCTCCTGTTGCGAAGAAGCCCATTCCCAAAGGCAGCGAGGACCGCGCCACGGTTGCCCGTAAACAGATGGAAACGGATGCCGGCGTGTGTAGCGGTATCTTGCCGCAGATCGCCGGGGGGCACGTGTCGAATTGTGACGCTGGGCGGTTCGCCAGGTTGGCCAACCGCTACATGGGCCGCCAAAGAAAAAATCCCGCGTGCCGGAAGGCACGCGGGATTTCAAATACTGGGGTGGCTGATGGGGCTCGAACCCACGACAACAGGAATCACAATCCTGGACTCTACCAACTGAGCTACAGCCACCGGAGCCATGCATTATAGCGGCAAAGCCGCGGCTGCTTATTGGGTGACCGTTTCTTCCGCGTTTTCCTTGGCCGGGGCAGGCTTGGGAACCAGGATTTCCGCCTTGAAACGCTCTTTCAGGCCGTTGTAATACGCCAGGTTTTCCGCCGACGTCCACCATTGGGCATACTGGTCGCGCTGCTGTTTGGCGGCGGCTTCGACCGGCACATCGCGAGGCATCACTTTCTCGACCTTGACAATCGCGTAGCCTTCGCTGCCGAGGTCCACACCGGCAAAGGCCGGCAAGGCGCTGGCATCCGCGCGCAGCGCAGCCGCGATGATGGGGACGGGCAACTTCTGCGTCTGTTCCCGCGACACGACAACCGGAGCGAGCAAGCCCGTCGCCGACGCGGGTGCGGCCTTCCAGGCAGCCAGCTTGGCCATCCCATCCTTGCGGGCTTCCTGCGCGCCACGCTGGGCCAGCCAGCGCTGGCGAACGAGGTCTTTGACCTCGGCAAGGGGACGGGTGTGCGCGGCGGTGTACTGCACGATGCGGCCCGAGGCCAACTGGCTGGGCGCCACCTCGACGGCCTCCGTGTTGCGTTTTTTCTCGATCGCATCAGGCGCAAAGAGGGCATTGAGGAATTTCGGATTGGCGAGCACGCCGGTCGCACCGGGCTGGGGCTGGCGCGTCACATTGGCGGCCGACTTGATCTCCAGCTTCAGCTTGTCCGCCGCCGGCTTGAGGCTTTCGGCCTGCTCGTACACCGCATTGGTGAAGATGTCCGCGGAGTCGGTAAATTTCTTCTGGGCCTGCTGCTTCTTGAGTTCGGCTTCCAGCTCGGGTTTCATTTCCTCAAAGGTGCGCTGCTTCGGCGCCTTGACGTCGGTGAGCTTGATGATGTGGTAGCCGAACTCGGACTCGACCACGTCGCTGATGTCGCCCTTTTTCATGGCGAAAGCAGCGTCTTCAAACGGCTTGACCATGGAACCGCGCGCGAAGAAATCCAGGTCGCCGCCGTTGGGCGCGGAGCCGGGGTCCTGCGAATTTTTGCGCGCCACGTCGGCGAAGGTGTCGGGGGATTTTTTAACCAGCGCCAGCAGTTCCTGCGCTTTGGCCTTGGCTTTTTCGCGGTCGGCCGCGGGCGCCGACTTGGGCGAGGCGATCAGGATGTGGCTGGCGCGCCGCTCTTCGGCGCCGCTGAGCCGCTGGGCATTCTGTTCGTAGTAAGTCTTGAGATCGGACTCGTTGACCGTGAGGTCTTTCTTGACGGCGTCGACGTCGAGCACCAGGTATTCGATGCTGGCTTGCTCTGGCGCCTGGAAGAGTTTTTCGTTGGCTTTGTAAAACTGCTCCAGGTCGGCGTCGGTCGGGTTCAGCTTCGCTGCGTAATCGGCGGTGTTAAAGCGGGCCAACTGGATTTCACGCTTTTCGAAGTAGGCGTTGAGCACGGTGTCCGCGGCCGAATTGGAGGAAAAGCCGCTGGCGCCGATACCCACCAGCACCTGCCGGTTCGACAGGTCGGTGCGCACGTTGGCTTCGAACATCTCGGGGCTCATGCCCTGCGCGCTCAGCAACTGGCGATAGCGTTCCATGTCGAGGGAGCCGTCGGGGCGCCGCAAGGAGGCGATCTCGGGGCTTTGCTGCAACTCGCGCGCCAGGCGCTGGTCGCTCGTGGTCAGCTTGAACTTGTCGGCGGCGGCGGCGATGACGCGCTCACGCACCAGGCGCTCAAGCGAGGCATAGCGGGCTTCGGGCGAATCCATCAGCTTCGGGTCCAGGTTGGGCATGGAGTTGCGCAGCTGGTCCACTTCGCGCTGGTGCGCGCGGTCCCAATCGGACTGTGTGATGTCCCTGCCGTCCACCTTGGCCACCTTCGCGCTCTGGTCCTGGGATTTGTTGTAGCCATCGAGGCCCAACAGCACAAAAGACGGAAGAATCAGCAAAAACAGCAGCACCATGACGATTTTGGTGTGCTTGCGAACGAAATCAAACATCTCGAATTCCCTGTACGACTGCTAACGGACAAAACCCGGGCCAACAACAAAAAAGGCGAACCTCGTTCGCCTTTTCTTCGTGGGTGGTGGGTGCTGACGGGCTCGAACCGCCGACCTACGCCGTGTAAGGGCGCTGCTCTACCAACTGAGCTAAGCACCCCACGTCAAACGTTCCTGTCAGTTCAAAGCATCCTTGAGCGCTTTGCCCGGACGGAACTTTGGAACCTTGGCTGCCTTGATTTTAATCGCATCGCCGGTCCGTGGATTACGGCCGGTGCGCGCAGCGCGTTTGCCCACCGCGAAAGTACCAAAACCCACCAGAGACACGGAGCCTCCTTTTTTCAGGGTTGTTTTCACAGCGCCAATCGTGGATTCCAGTGCGCGCGTGGCGGCAGCTTTGGAAATATCTGCATGCTTGGCAATGTGCTCGATCAGTTCAGTCTTGTTCACAAGGAGCCCCTCGTTGATAAAAAGTTAATCTGGTTGTCTCTAAAAAATATCTCCCGGGACACTGTGGTGAACGTGTCAGCGGGAGCGGCATGTGCAGGTTTTCTGCTGATTCCAATTAGAGCCACGGACTACTAACCTGTCAATACAGCAGCAAGTTTTTACAACGTGCGGAGGCGGATTCTAGACGCTTTTTCAACGCTTTCACGACTTAATCGTAAGCATGATGTGTAATTTTCATGCTTGACAAAAAGCCCCTTTCCAGCGGCTTTACACCCCGGCCAGCGCGGCTGCAACGGCCTTGCCGAGATCGGCCGTTGCGGCCTTGCCGCCCAGGTCTGGCGTGCGCGGCGCACCACTTCCGGGACTCAATACCTTTTCGATCGCGGCGAGGATGCCATCGTGCGCGTCCTTGTGTCCCAGGAACTCCATCATCATTGCACCGCACCAAATCTGGCCGATGGGATTGGCGATGCCGCGGCCGGCAATGTCGGGAGCCGAACCATGCACCGGTTCGAACAGCGACGGGAACTTGCGTTCGGGGTTGAGGTTCGCGCTCGGCGCGATGCCTATGGTGCCGGTGCAGGCCGGGCCCAGGTCGCTCAAGATGTCGCCGAACAGGTTGCTGGCGACCACCACGTCGAAGAAATCGGGGCGCTGCACGAAATGCGCGGTCAGGATGTCGATGTGGAATTTATCCAGTTGGATACCCGGATAGTTTTTCGCCATCTCGACCACGCGCTCGTCCCAGTACGGCATGGAAATCGAGATGCCGTTGGATTTGGTGGCGCTCGTCAAATGTTTCTTGGGCCGGGATTGCGCCAGCTCGAACGCGAACTTCAGCACACGATCAACGCCAATACGGGTGAAGACCGATTCCTGCAGCACGAACTCCCGGTCGGTCCCGGGAAAAGCCTTGCCGCCTATGCTGGAGTATTCGCCTTCGGTGTTTTCGCGGACGATGTAGAAATCAATTTCGCCGGGCTGCCGCGGGCTGCCGTCGCGCCGCACCACCGGCGCGATGATGCCCGGCATCAACCGCGCCGGACGCAGGTTGATGTACTGGTCGAACTCGCGCCTGAACAGCAGCAGCGAACCCCACAGGGATACATGGTCGGCAATTTTGTCGGGCCAACCCACCGCGCCGAAGTAGATCGCATCGTGCCCGCCGATCTGGTCCTTCCAGTTGTCGGGAAGCATCTTGCCGTGCTTCTCGAAATAGTCCCAGCTCGAAAAATCGAAGTGATCGAACTGCAGGTCGATGCCGTATTTGACGGCTGCCGCCTCCAGGACGCGCAGGCCCTCGGGCATGACTTCCTTGCCGATGCCGTCGCCGGCGATGACGGCGATTCTCTTTTTTCCGGTGGTCTTGCTCATGATGGTCCTTCAGGTCCTTGGGGTACGTTGATCAGGGTTTGAAAAAATCAAATGCTTGTGTCAGCAGCAGCGCCGGCGCTTCTTCCGCAATGTAGTGGCCGCAAGGCAGGCTCATGCCCGACACTTCCTGCGCGCGCTCGCGCCAGAGATCGAGCACCAGAAAGCATTGGCCCACCGCGCCGTGCTCTCCCCATAACACGCGCAGCGGCTGCGCCAGGCGCAGGCCGGCCGCGACGTCGGCGCGGTCGTGAACGAGGTCGATGGTCGCGGAGGCCCGATAGTCTTCGCAGATGCTGGCGGCGGTTCCCGGTATCTGCGCGCAGCGCTCGTACTCGGCGAGCGCCGCGGGCGCGAACGCGGCCAGGCCGGCGTGGCGCTTGCCCATCACGCTGCGCACGTAACGAACCGGGTCGGACTCGATCAGGGCTTCGGGCAAGGGCGGCGGCTGGATCAGGAAGAACCAGTGCCAGTAGGCGCGCGCAAAGGCGTCGGTGGTGGTGTCGTACATGGCGAGCGTGGGCGCGATGTCCAGCAGCATCAGGCGCTTCACCGCATCCGGATGGTCGGCCGCCAGGCGGTGCGCGACCCGCGCGCCGCGGTCATGGGCCAACACCTGGAAGCGCTCAAAGCCATAAGCTTTCATCACAGCCATGGCGTCTTGCGCCATCTCGCGTTTCGAATACGCGCGGTGTTCCACGTCGCTCGCGACCCGGGCGGAATCCCCGTAGCCGCGCAAATCCACCATGACCACGGTAAACGCCCTGGCCAGCTCGCCGGCGACCGCATGCCACATCGCATGGGTCTGCGGATGCCCGTGCAGCAGCAGCAAGGGCGCGCCGCTGCCGCCCCGCAAGGTATGCAGCTTGCCGGCGGGGCCTTCGACATCACGTGCTGAAAATCCTTCGAACATCAATCGGCCTTATTCCTTTTTAAGCGCAGCTGCTGCCTGCCCGCTAACCATGGTGCTGATTCTCCAGAAGATGCCATCGCGATTCAAGCAATAATCAGGCAATCAATTATTTCCATTAAGGCATGAATGGATCGCAGCGACCTTGAGCTGGTGCTGGCGGTGCGCGACGGCGGCAGCCTGACCGCCGCCGCGCTGGCCCTGGACGTGGCGCCGCCGGTGGTGACCAAGCGACTTGCCGCGCTGGAAGCCAAACTGGGGCAGCGCCTGTTCCAGCGTACCACTCGTCGCGTGAGCCCTACCGCCGAGGGAGAAACCGTGTGCGAACGCGCGCAGGTTTTGCTGCAGGGTTTCACGGCGCTGGAGTCTGAACTGCAGGAACGCAAGGCCGAACCGACGGGCCTGGTTCGCCTGGCCGCCACCTTCGGCTTCGGGCGCCTGTGGCTGGGGCCGGCGCTTGCCGCATTCCAGGAACGCTATCCGCGCATCGAAATCCAGCTGCAGCTGACCGAGCACCTGCCCGACCTGGCTCTTGAGGGCTTTGACGGTGCCATCTGGCTGTGGTCGGTGCAGGGCCGGCAAGCCGCGCAGTGGGTGTCGCGCCGGCTGGCGCGCAACCAGCGCGTGCTGGTGGCCTCGCCCCGCTACATCAAGCGGCATGGCGCGCCCACCAGCTTCGAAGCGCTGCAAGACCACGCCTGCCTGATCGTGCGCGAGAACGGCAATGCCGCCGGCCAGCGCTTTGATGTCTGGCAATTGCACCGCGAGCGCGACAGGACGCCGGCGCGCGTGCGCGTCCACGGCCCACTGGCCAGCAATTCGGGCGAACTGGTGCGCGACTGGTGCCTGGATGGCCGCGGCATCATGTTGCGCAGCCTGTGGGACATCGCGCCGCAGCTGGCCTCAGGGGAGTTGGTGCGCGTGCTGCCGGCCTGGTCGATGCCCGACGCCGACATCCACTGGCTGGCGCCCTACCGCGCCGACCAGCCCCGGCGCATCCGCCTGCTGATAGACCACCTCGTCGCGCAATTCCAGGACACGCCCTGGAAAATTACGCGGCCGGCGGCGGCTTCGCGGCCCGTACCACGAGGCTCACGCCCAGCGCCGTGACGGCCGTGCCGATGATGGTCGTCATGGTGATGGATTCGCCAAACAGCGCCCATGCCATCAGGGCCGTGGTCGGCGGCACCAGGTAAAGCAGGCTGGTGACGGCCGTCGCCGCGCCGCGCTGGATCAGCAGGTAGAGCAGCGAACTTCCGCCCAGCGTGAGCACCAGCACCGACCAGGCCATGGCGCCGAGCATGTGGGGGTGCCAATTGATCGCCTCGGTTTCGAACAGGGCCAAGGGCAGCGTCACCACAAAGGCCGCCGCCAGCTGGATGACGTTGGCGGTGCGCACGTCGGTGGGTTTCATGAAGCGTTTCTGGTAGAGGGTTCCGGCGGTAATGCTGCAAAGCGCAAACACCGTGCAGGCCAGTGTCAGCGCCGTGACCTCCTGGCCCGTGCCGAACTTGCGCGACACCACCAGCAGCAGGCCGCCCAGGCCGAGCGCAAGGCCCGCCCATTGCCGCCCCGTGACCTTGTTTGCCGCCTGATCGCCACCGGATGACACCCACGACACCCACAACGCCGTGAGCACGGGCTGCAGCCCGACGATGAGCGCCGTCAGCCCCGAGCCCATGCCGGCCTTGACGGCAACCCAGACGCCGCCCAGGTAAGCCGCATGCATCAGCACGCCGGTCACGGCCAGGTGGCCCCATTGCGCGCGGCTTGTGGGCCAGGCGGCGCGGGCCAGGATGATCCACACCAGGAAGCAGACGATGGACAGGAAATAACGGATGGCCAGGAAGGTCAGCGGCGGCGCATAAGGCATGCCGTACTTGGCGACGATGAAGCCGGTGCTCCAGATCACGACAAAGACGGCGGGCATGGCCCGGATCAGCGCACCAGGAGAAGAAGGGGAAGAACTCAAAACGGCGACTTCAAGGGCGGCAGGATCACTTCGCGCGCGCGCGGATTTCTGGGATGGCCTTCTTGAGGTAATAAATCATGGACCAGACCGTGAGAATCGCGGAAATCCAGATCAGCCAGGTGCCCCACACATGGGTGTTGATCATGCCGAACAGCAGGCCGTCGAACAGCAGGAACGGGATGGCGATCATCTGCACCGTGGTCTTGACCTTGCCGAGCATGTGCACCGCCACGCTTTTGGTCGCGCCTATCAGGGCCATCCATTCGCGCAACGCCGAGATGGCGATCTCGCGGCCGATGATGATGAGGGCCACGAACACGTCGGCGCGCTGCAGCTGCACCAGCACCAGCAAAGAGGCGCAGACCAGGAACTTGTCGGCCACCGGATCAAGGAAGGCGCCGAAAGAGGAAGTCTGGTTCAGCTTGCGTGCCAGGAAGCCGTCCAGCCAGTCGGTGGCGGCGAAGACCACGAACATCACGGTGGCGATCAGGTTGCGTTCGGCGGGTGCGATGTTCAGGTAGAACACCCCCACGATCAGCGGAATCGCAACAATGCGGGTCCAGGTCATCAGCGTGGGGATGGTCAGAAACATGACCCGATTTTGGCATGAGCCGCACCAAGCCTGCCGGGTGCCGGGTTAATGCGCACCAAAACGGTGGTTTCCGTTGTTCAAATACGTCTTGCGCTCAATGCAGGGCGCGGTAGATTTCCTCGGCCAGGTCCTTCGAAATGCCATCCACCGTGGCGATGTCCTCGGCGCTGGCCGAGGCGATGCCGCGTATGCCGCCGAAACGCTGCAGCAGGCTGGCGCGCCGTTTGGGGCCTATGCCCGCGATGTCTTCCAGCTTGCTGCCGCCCACCCTCACCTTGGCGCGCTTGGCGCGCATGCCGGTGATGGCGAAGCGATGGGCCTCATCGCGAATCTGCGCGATCAGCATCAGCGCGGCCGAATCCCGCCCCAAATAGACCTTGTCGCGCCCGTCGGCGAACACCAGCTCTTCCAGGCCGACCTTGCGGCCCTCGCCTTTTTCGACGCCGGCGATCAGCCCCAGGTCCAGGCCCAGTTCCTCGAACACCTCGCGTGCCATCGACACCTGACCCTTGCCGCCGTCGACCAGCACCAGGTCGGGCAGCTTGGCCTCGCCGTTGCGCGCGGCTTCGGCCACGCGGGTGTAGCGGCGCATCAGCACCTGCCGCATGGCGGCGTAGTCGTCGCCGGGCGTGATGCCTTCGATGTTGTAACGGCGGTATTCGCTGTTGACCATCTTGTGCTCCTGGAACACCACGCACGAGGCCTGCGTCGATTCGCCGGCCGTGTGCGAGATGTCGAAGCATTCGATGCGCAAGGTATCGAGGTTGTCGAGCGGCAAGTCGAGCGCCTCGGCCAGCGCGCGCGTGCGCGCCTGCTGCGAGCCTTGCTCCGCCAGCAGGCGCGCCAGCTGGAGGCCGGCATTCTTCTGCGCCATCTCGAGCCAGATGCGGCGCTGCTCGCGCGGCTGGTGGATAGCGGTGACCTTGGTGCCGGTCTGCATGCTCAGCGCTTCCATCAGATCCTTGTCCACCGGCTCACTGCAGACCAGGGTGGGCGGCACGGGCACGTCTATATAGTGCTGCGCAACAAAGGCTTCCAGCACCAGCGCCTCCAGCGACTTGCCCGCGGGCGCGGGGGCCGCGGCCGTCCCGGCGTTTTCACCCGCCGCCTCGGCCTGCACGGCCTGTCGGGCGTCCGCATCGATCTCGGCATCCAGCGCCGCGACGTCGGTCGCGTTCTCCACATGGCTGGGGAAGTAGGCCCTGTCACCCAGGTGGCGGCCGCCGCGCACCATGGCCAGGTTGACGCAGGCCTTGCCGCCTTGCACCTTCACGGCCAGGATGTCGACGTCCTTGTCGCCGCCGATTTCCATGGACTGCTGGTGCAGCACCTTGGACAGCGCCGACATCTGGTTGCGCAACTCTGCGGCCTGCTCGAACTCCAGCCTGTCGGCATGCCCCAGCATCTGCTTCTCCAGCTCGGTCAGGATGTCCTGCGCCTGGCCCTGCAAAAACCGCTCGGCATTGGCCGTGTCCACCGCGTACTGTTCGGGCGACACATGGCCCACGCAGGGCGCCGAGCAGCGCTTGATCTGGTACAGCAGGCATGGCCGGGTGCGGTTGTTGAACACCGTGTCTTCGCAGGTGCGCAGCCGGAACACCTTTTGGAGCAGGAGGATGGTGTCCTTGACCGCCCAGGCACTGGGATAAGGCCCGAAGTAGCGGTGTTTTTTCTCGACGGCGCCGCGGTAATAGGCAATGCGCGGAAACACCGCGGCGGTGGGCGCCTCGCCCTCCGCGGGCGGGCGGGCGCCCGTGAGCTTGAGGTAGGGATAGCTTTTGTCATCCCGGAACAGGATGTTGAACTTCGGGTTCAGCGTCTTGATCAGGTTGTTTTCCAGCAGCAGCGCCTCCGCCTCGGAGCGCACCACGGTGGTCTCCATGCGGACGATCTTGGTCACCATGTGGCCTATGCGCGTGCCGCCGTGGTTCTTCTGGAAGTAGTTGGCGACCCGCTTCTTGAGGTTGCGCGCCTTGCCGACGTAAAGCACGCCGCCTTCGGCATCGAAGTAGCGGTAGACACCGGGCAAGGCCGGCAGCGCGGCGACTTCGCTGAGCAGTTGGGGGTCGAATTCGTGGGCTTTGGTCATGGGCTGAAATGGGGCAACTGGCCGTATTGTGGACAATCCTTTCATGAATCGCCGCCTGCAGTGGGACATTTTTTGCAAAGTCATCGACAACTTCGGGGACATTGGCGTGTGCTGGCGCCTGGCCGCCGACCTGGCCTCGCGCGGCCACGCGGTGCGCTTGTGGGTGGACGACGCCTCGGCCCTGCGCTGGATGGCGCCGGCCCGGTCCGAAGGGGTAGGCGTGATGCCCTGGCCGCAGGATGGCGGTCCGCTGGACCTGGACGCTGCAGGGTTTGCGCAGCACCCATCCGACGTCCTGGTCGAAGCTTTCGGCTGCGAGATCGCACCGGACTTCGTGGCGGCCTGCGCCCATGTTGCGCAAGCGACCGGGCTCGAACCAGTGTGGATCAACCTCGAATACCTGTCCGCCGAAGACTATGCTGAACGCTACCACGCCCTGCCCTCGCCCGTGCAAAGCGGCCCGGCGGCCGGCTGGACCAAATGGTTTTTCTACCCCGGCTTCACCGAAAACACAGGAGGCCTGCTGCGCGAGCCCGGCCTGCTGGAGCGGCAAGCCGGTTTTGAACGCGCCGGCTGGCTCCAGGCCCAGGGGATCGCCTGGAACGGCGAAGCCTTGGTCTCCCTGTTTTGCTACGAGCCGCCAGCGCTGCAAGGCCTGCTGGCACAACTGGCCAAGGAGGGCCTGCAAGGCCGGCCCGTGCGCCTGCTGGTCGCCGCAGGGCGCGCCGCCAACGCGGTGCGGGCCCTTGTCGAAGCCGGGAACGGGCATCCCTCCATTTCATACCTCCCGCTGCTGGCGCAGGTGGAGTACGACCACCTGCTCTGGGCTTGCGACCTGAATTTTGTGCGCGGCGAGGATTCGCTGGTGCGTGCACTCTGGGCCGGCAAGCCCTTCATCTGGCAAATTTACCCGCAGCAGGACGACGCCCACCAGGTCAAGCTGCAAGCCTTCCTGGACATGCTGCAGGCGCCGCCTTCCCTGCGTGCTTTTCATGCTGCCTGGAACGGCCAGGCGGCGCCGCAAACCGCGGCGGCCGGCCAGTCTACGCCGCCCGCCGACCTGTCCGGCTGGCAGGCCACGGCGCTGGCGGCCCGGGCCCGTCTGGAGGTCCAGGACGACCTGGCGACCCGCTTGCTCGGTTTTGTGGCAAAAAAACGTTAAAATCGTAGGCTTTGCGGATCAATCCAAAGATCGACCCAACCTGGGCCGCCCGCACAACCCGCCGCGTAACCTGCACACCGGTGCAAGCGTTTAGCGGCCTACCTCAGTGAAACTGCTATGAAAATCGCTCAAGAAATACGCGCTGGCAACGTCATCATGAACGGCAAAGACCCGATGGTGGTGCTCAAGACCGAATACAGCCGCGGTGGGCGCAATTCCGCCACCGTGCGCATGAAGCTCAAAAGCCTGGTCGCCAACTTCAACACCGAAGTGGTGTTCAAGGCCGACGACAAGATCGACCAGATCGTCCTCGACAAGAAGGATTGCACCTATTCCTACTTCGCCGACCCCCTGTACGTCTGCATGGACTCCGAGTTCAACCAGTACGAAGTCGAAGCCGAAAACATGGGCGACTCGCTGAACTACCTGCAGGACGGCATGGAACTGGAAGTCGTGTTTTACGACGGCAAAGCCATCTCGGTGGAACTGCCCACCAGCGTGCAGCGCGAAATCACCTGGACCGAACCCGCCGTCAAGGGCGACACCTCCGGCAAGGTCCTGAAGCCCGCCAAGATCGCCACCGGCTTTGAAATCGGCGTGCCCATCTTCGTGGCGCAAGGCGACGTGGTCGAAATCGACACGCGTACCGGCGAATACCGCAAACGCGTGTAAACCGCTTCGGCACCCTGCAAAAGGCTCCTCACGGAGCCTTTTTGCGTTGGGCCGGCCCCATGCCCCCCGGAAAAAGAAACCGTCTTCCTGATCGTTGACAATGGCGCATGGAACAAAAACAGGATTTATCCGTCAGCCGCCTCGCCAACGCCTGGGCCGAATTGCAGGCCCACGCCAGGGAAGGCAACCCGCTCGAGGCGGATGCCTCCCGCCTGGCCTTTGCCGACCCGGAGTTTTTGCTGCGGCGCGAAACGCGCGGCATACGCTTTCAGCTTGAGTTGCTCAAGCCCGACCTGGAGCAACAGGCCCACGGCATCGAGAACACCGTGGTGGTGTTCGGCAGCGCGCGCTTCCGCAGCGAAGAAGACTCCGTCCTCATGGTGGCGGAGGCCGAAGCCGGCGGCGATCCTGAGGTGATAGACCGCGCGAAGAAGCTCGCGCGCAATGCCCACTACTACGAAAGCGCCCGCGCCTTCGGCAAGCTGGTGGCGCAATACAGCGAAGCCAAACCGCCGGAGACCAAGCTCTTTATCTGCACCGGCGGCGGCCCCGGCATCATGCAGGCGGCCAACCGCGGCGCGCACGAGGCCGGCGGCCTCAGCGTGGGCCTGGCCATCGTGCTGCCCATGGAAGAGGCGCCCAACCCCTACGTGCCGCCCGAACTCTCCTTCAAGTTCCACTACTTCGCGCTGCGCAAAATGCATTTCATGATGCGCGCCAAGGCGCTGGTGGTGTTTCCGGGCGGCTTCGGCACGCTGGACGAGCTGTTTGAAGTGATCACGCTGGTGCAGACCCGCAAGGCCAAGCCGGTGCCCATCATTCTTTTCGGCAGCAACTACTGGAAGCGCCTGCTCAACACCGAGATGCTGGTCGAAGAAGGCGTGATCTCGCCAAACGACCTCAAGCTGCTTCAGTACGTGGACGACCCGCAGGTCGCCTGGGACCTGATCAAGGGCTTTTACCGTCTTTGAGCCAGGAGCCTGGGCGGCAGAAGGAGCATCGGCTGCAAAGCGAGCGCAGCGGTCCATTTTTCACCGGTTTTTTGTCCCATAGCTACGGCTATGGGTCTGCAAACCCGGCAAAAACTGTCCTCGCTGGGCCCGCTTTTCGCTTCGATGCCTTCTGCCGCCCAAGCTCCTAGCCGTGCCCGCCATGGGCCGGCATGCTGTCCTTGAGCAGCCAAGCCGCGCGCGAGCCGGCGCCCACCATCGCGCCGGTGGCCCAGAAGACCCCGGCAATCCCGATCAGCGCACCGGCCGAGCCGAACAGCATGGGCATAAGCACACTGGAGGCGTTGATCGCCATCAGCCGCAAGCCCAGCGCCTCGCCATGGCGCGCCTCAGGCGTGATCTGGTGCAGCATGCTCATGACCATGGGCTGCACCATGCCCAGCGAGAAGCCCAGCAGGATGGAACACAGGCCCATGCCGATCGCCGAATGCATGAGCGGGTAGACGCCGAACAACACCGCCGTCACCAGCATGGACACCGCGAGCACCTTCCACTCGCGCAAATGGGCCGCCACCAGCGGCATCGCCATGCGGATCAGCGCGGCGGCCACCGCGAAAGCGCCCAGGATGGTGCCGATCACCGAGGCGCTGATTCCGCGCTCGAAACCCAGCACCGGCACCACAAAGGTATGAACGTCCCAGCAGGACGACAAAAACCAGTTCACCAGCAACAGGCGGCGGAAAGTGGCCTGGCGCAGCAGATCCCAGGCCTTGGGCTGCGGGCCACCGCTGGCGGCGATCACCGGCGGCAACTCCCGCGTCTTGCGCACCAGGAACCAGCTGGCCATCGGCAGTATCGCCATCAACAAGAATGCCGCGCGGTAACCTGAGGTGCTGCCGGGCATGGCGCCCACATGATCGATCAACAAGCCGGCCGAAAACGGCCCGATGAAATTGGACACTGCCGGGCCGATGGAAAGCCAGCTGAACACCTGGCGCAGCTCCAGCGCGCCGACCGCCGCGCGGCCTACGTGGCGCTGCAGCGAAATCACCGCCGCGCCGGTGGCGCCGCCCGTGAGCAGTGCCGCGAAGCACAGCACCGGGAACACCGGAAAAGCCACCGCCGCCCCCGCCCCCAGCACGGCGGCGAACACGCTGTAGCTGATGGGGCGTTTGAGGCCGTGCCTGTCGGCAAACCGGCCGGCCGGCAATGCCAGGAAGACCTGCGTCAGGGCGAACAGCGCAAGCAGCACACCAACCGCCGCCGGGCTGTAGCCTTCACGCAGCGCCAGCAGGGGCGCCGCCATGCGGGTGCCGGCCATGCAGGCATGCAAACAGATCTGCGCCAGGATCAGGCGTGCGAGTTCAGGCGTCATGCGGCACAGCTCATGCGATGTGCATCAGAGCCATTAAAAGCATCAGAGGTTGTCCAGGTCTTTGTCAAGCGGGTCCAGTGGAAGCAGTCGGGCGGAATCGATTTCAGGCAAGGCTTCGACGTTGCGCAGGGCTTTGCCCATGACGCGGCTGCGCTGCTCGGCGCTGCTCAGCGTGTTGAGCACGGTTTCGGTTTGCGACTTGACCTTGGCCAGCACGTCGCCGAACTTGCCGAACTCGGTCTTGACCGCGCCCAGCACCTGCCACACCTCGCTGGAGCGCTTTTCGAGCGCCAGCGTGCGAAAGCCCATTTGCAGCGAGTTGAGCATGGCCAGCAGCGTGGTCGGGCCGGCCAGCGTGATGCGGTGATCGCGCTGCAAAAATTCCATCAGGCCGGGGCGGCGCAGCACTTCGGCATACAAGCCCTCAGTCGGCAAAAACAGGATGGCGAAATCGGTCGTGTACGGCGGGTCTATGTATTTCTCGGAGATCGATTTCGCCTCCAGGCGTATGCGCGTTTCCAGCGCCTTTCCGGCGATCTCGGCGCCCAGCACGTCGGCGCGCTGCTGCGCGTCCAGCAGGCGCTCGTAGTCTTCGTTCGGGAATTTCGCGTCTATCGGCAGCCAGAGCGGCTCGCCGGAATCAGACCGGCCCGGCAGCTTGATCGCGAAGTCGACCGGGTTCTTGCCGCCGCGGCGCGTGACGACCTGGGCCGCGTACTGGTCGACGGTAAACACCTGTTCCAGCAAGGCCGAGAGTTGCGCCTCGCCGAAGATGCCGCGCGTTTTCACATTGGTCAACAGGTGCTTGAGGTCGCCCACGCCTTGCGCCAGCGTCTGCATCTCGCCCAGGCCTTTGTGCACCTGTTCGAGCCGGTCGGCCACCTGCTTGAAACTTTCGCCCAGGCGTGTTTCCAGTGTGGTCTGCAGTTTTTCGTCGACCGTCTTGCGCATCTCGTCGAGCTTGGCCGAGTTGGTCTGCTGCAGTTGCGCGAGCTGCTTTTCCAGGGTTTCGCGCACTTCGCCCATGCGCCGGGCATTCGATTCGCTGACGGACTGCAGCTGCGTGGTCAGCGTGTCCGACAGCGTTTTTTGCAGCAGCGTGAGTTGCTGCGCGAACGCGTCGATCTGCGCGTTCTGCGTGCGGATCGCTTCTGCGCTTTGCTGCACCAGCGTCTGCTGGAAGGTGGCGAAAGTGGTCGCCAGTTCCTGGCGGCTGCTGCGCGAGTTGTCGCCGATTTCACGCCGCAGTTCGCGCTCGAGTTTGTCGTGGCCGGCGGCGATGGCCGCGAGCAACTCGGTGCGGCCCGAGTCCGAAGGTTCGGCGGGCTTGCGCAGCAGCAGCCACATCAGCAAGAGCAGGTTGACCACCCCCAGGGCGATCATCAGCCAGGTTTCCATCATGTATTCATTGTCCGCTTGCCGCCTTTTTCCTGCTTATTGACCGGCCAGTACCGTAGCGTTAAGCGGGGTCGGCGGCTTCTTGCCGCTGAAAAACGCGATGAGGTTGTCGGCGGCCAGGCCGGCCATGGCCAGGCGCGTGGGAATGGTGGCGCTGGCAATGTGCGGGGTCAAGACCACATTGGGCACGGTCAGCAGGTCGGGGTGCACCTTGGGCTCGCCCTCGAACACGTCCAGCCCGGCGGCCGCGATGCGCTTGTCACGCAGGGCCGCAGCCAGCGCCGCATCGTCCACGATACCGCCGCGCGCGATGTTGACCAGTGTGGCGGTGGGCTTCATCAGCGCCAGCTCGGCTGCACCGATGCTGTGGTGGGACGCCGGCGAATACGGCAGCACCAGCACCAGGTGGTCGGCCGTCTTGAGCAGCTCTTCCTTGCCGACGTAGCTGGCCTTGCATTCGGCTTCCAGCGCCGCGTCCAGGCGCGATCGGTTGTGGTAAATCACCTTCATGCCGAAACCGTGGGCGCCGCGTCTGGCAATGCCCTGCCCGATGCGGCCCATGCCCAGAATGCCCAAGGTCGCGCCGTGGATGTCGGAGCCGGCGAACATGTCGTAGCTCCATTTGGTCCACTTGCCGGCGCGCAAATAGTGTTCGCTCTCGGTGACGCGGCGGGCCGTGGCCATCAGCAGCGCAAAGCCGAAGTCGGCCGTGGTTTCGGTCAGCACGTCGGGCGCATTGGTGGCCAGCACGCCGGCCGCCGTCATCGCGTCGATGTCGAAGTTGTTGTAGCCCACGGCCATGTTGGCGCAGATCTTCAGGCCCGGGCAGGCGGCCAGGACCTCCGCGTCAATCCTGTCGCCGCCGGTGGTGAAGGCGCCGTCCTTGCCTTTGAGGCGTTCCGTCAGCTGGGCCTTGGACCAGGTATCGTCGGCCTGGTTGGATTCGACCTCGAAGTGCTGCTCCAGGCGGGCGATGACTTCGGGGAATACGGCGCGCGCAACGAGGATTTTGGGTTTGCTCATGGGTGTTGTCCGCTTTCTTGTAATGAACAGCTTATTTGAACCAGATGAAGGTCATGATGATGAACAGGGGAACCAGCACGGCGCCCGACCAGGCCATGTAGCCGAAAAAGCTGGGCATCGCGACGCCCCGTTCTTCCGCCACGGCCTTGACCATCATGTTGGGCGCATTGCCGATGTAGGAGTTGGCGCCCATGAACACGGCACCGGCCGAAATGGCGGCCAGCGTCGGCGCCAGTGTCGTCATCAGCGCGGCCGGATCGCCGCCCGCCGTATTGAAGAACACGAGGTAGGTGGGCGCGTTGTCGAGAAAGGAACTCAGCGCGCCGGTGGCCCAGAAATACATGGCCGGGTCGGGCTGGCCATCGGGCCGCGTCACCGCCGAGACGATGGCGCCGAAAGGGCCCTGCGCACCCGCCTTGAGCATGGCGATCACGGGAATGATGGTCAGGAAAATGCCGGCGAACAGCTTGGCGACTTCCTGCATCGGGCCCCAGGAAAACTGGTTGTCCGCATGCACGCGCGCCGGTGTCAGGCGCAGCGAGATGAAGGTGACCGCCAGCAAGCCGGCATCGCGCACCAGCCCGGGCAGGCCGACTTCGGTGCCGAACACCGTGATGCCCAGCGGCGTCTTCCAGAAACCGCTGAGCAGCACCAGGCCCACCACCGCCGCCAGAAGCCAGAAGTTGACGGCGCCGTCGAAGCCGACGCCGCGGGTGTCGGGCGTTGGATCCACCGCAAGCACGCCCTCCCTGGCGTAGTACCAGCGGTCCAGCAGGTAAAAGATCGCGAGCAGGCTGCCTGCCAGGAAGAGGGTTTCCGGGAAGATGTGGCTGACCGTCCAGAAGAAGTCGACGCCCTTTAAAAACCCGAGGAACAAGGGGGGATCGCCCAGGGGCGTGAGCGAGCCGCCCGCATTGGAGACAAGGAAGATGAAAAACACCACGACATGCGCCTTGTGCACCCGGTTGTCGTTGGCGCGTATCAGCGGCCGGATCATCAACATGGAAGCGCCGGTGGTGCCCATGAAACTGGCCAGCACGGTGCCTATGGCCAGGATGGCGACGTTCACGGCCGGGCTGCCATGAAAGTTGCCTCGAATGAAGATGCCGCCCGCCACGGTGTAAAGCGCCACCAGCAGGATGATGAAGGGAATGTATTCGGCCAGCAGCGCATGCACCAGGCTGCCGCCGGCTACCGCGGGGCCGAACACGGCGGCAAACGGCAGAAAGAAGGCCAGCGTCCACGCGGCGGCGACCTTGCCGAAGTGGTGGTGCCAGAACGAGGCCGCGAGCAGAGGCATCAGCGCGATCGACAGGAGAATCCCAGCAAAGGGAATTCCCCAGGCCCATGAAAGGCTGCTGCCGTCGATATCCGCCGCCATCGAAAGTCCCGGCAAACACATCAAAGCCGTCACGGCAAGGCAGCGCGAAAACCTCATTTCATCTCCTTCATTGAAGAAAAAGGCGGTCCACTTCGGGTACGGCGCCTTTTCCCCTGTTCGTTATCGTTATTTTCCCGTCACACCTACAAGGCACTCACGCGATCTCAAACACCTGGCGCAGATAAGCCAGGTATTTTTCGTCGTCGCACATGTTCTTGGAAGGGGTGTCGGACAGCTTGGCCACCGGCTGGCCGTTGCAGCGGATCATCTTGATGACGATCTGCAGCGGCTCGTAGCCGAGGTCGTTGGTCAGGTTGGTGCCTATGCCGAAGGCCAGCTGGCAGCGTCCCTTGAACTGCTGGTACAGCTCAATGGTGCGCGGCACCGTAAGGCCGTCGCTGAAGATCAGCGTCTTGGTCTTGGGGTCGACGCGGTTTTTGACGTAGTGCGCCAGCATGCGCTCGCCCCACTGGAAGGGGTCCCCGCTGTCGTGGCGCGCGCCGTCGAACAGCTTGCAGAAATACATGTCGAAGTCGCGCAGGAAAGCGCTCATGCCGTAGACGTCCGACAGCGCGATGCCCAGGTCACCGCGGTACTCCCTGGCCCAGGACTCAAAACCGAAGACCTGGCTGTCGCGCAGGCGCGGCCCCAGCGCCTGGCAGGCCTGCAGGTACTCGTGCGCCATGGTGCCCAGAGGCGTCAGGCCCAGCTTCATCGCGAACAGCACATTGCTGGTGCCGGCGAACTGGCCCTGCACGCCCGTGCCGAGCCGGGTCACCAGGGTGCGCAACACTTCCTCGTGCCAAGCCTTGCCGAAGCGGCGGCGTGTGCCGTAATCGGCGATCTTGAGCGCGCCCAGGCCCTCCGCCTGCAGCTGCCCGATCTTGGTGTCCAGCCGCCTGCGGCCTTCGCTGAAGTCCGCATTCTTCTGCGTGTTGCGAAAGTAGACCTCGTTGATGATGGCCAGCACCGGGATCTCGAACAGGATGGTGTGCAGCCAGGGGCCCTTGATCGATACCTCGATCTCCCCGGAAGGCAGTGCCGTGACGCTCACATACTTTTCGTTGAGCCGGAAGATGCCAAGGAAGTCGACAAAGTCGCTTTTGATGAAGCGCATGGCCTTGAGGTAGGCCAGCTCCGCATCCTGGAAACGCAGGCTGCACAGGCCGCGGATTTCTTCGCGTATCTCGGTCACATAGGGCGCGAGGTCGCCTATGCCCGGTGCGCCGGCGTTGCGGCATTTAAAGCGGTACTCCACCTCGGCGCCCGGAAACTGGTGCAAGACCACCTGCATCATGGTGAACTTGTACAAGTCAGTGTCTATCAGGCTGGTGATGATCATGGAGAACGCTTGAGGCCGCGGCGCCGGGGCGCCTTGGTGGTTAATCAGGTGAACAAGCCCGCTGCAAATCTTGCGGACGGGCTTTCAACGCGCGCTGACTCAGGTACCGAGAAAATCCACTTCAAACAGCAAGGTGGCGTTGGGCGGAATCACGCCGCCGGCACCACGCGCGCCGTAACCCAGTTCGGCCGGGATGATCAGGCGGCGCGTGCCGCCGACAGACATGCCCTGCACGCCTTCGTCCCAGCCGCGTATGACCTGGCCGGCGCCGAGCGAGAACTCAAAAGGCTGGCCGCGGTCCTTGCTGGAGTCGAACTTGGCGCCTTGCACGCCGTCGTTATAAAGCCAGCCGGTGTAGTGAACCTTGACATGCTGGCCCGCCTTGGCGATGGCGCCGGTGCCGAGCACCGTGTCTTCGTATTGCAGGCCGGAGGGGGTGGTTGTGGTATCGCTCATGGGGAGGTCCTTCTGAAGGAAATGGAGGATTGAGAAAAGAGAATGAGAGGGGAAAACGGGGGAAAGAAGCAGGTCTTTCGTCACGAACCCCTGACTTTACCCGCAACCAGCAAAACCAGCCTGTCAGCACGGGCAGCCAGCAACTCGTTTTGCTCGGCGACCAGCAGGCCCAGGCCTTGCTGCCGCAGCGCCAGCAACGCATCGCGGATGGATTCCACCAGCACGGGTGCAATACCCTCGCAAGGTTCGTCGAGCAGCAGGATGCGCGGGCCCGTCATCAGCGTGCGGGCAATTGCCAGCATCTGCTGCTCGCCACCGCTCATCTGCGCGGCGCGGCGGCCCAGCATGGCCTTGAGCGCGGGGAACAAATCCAGCGCCCTGGCTTCCTGCGCCGCCATATCCCGGCCGGCCGCGATGCGCAGGTTCTCGCGCACGGTGAGTTCGGTGAACAGCCGGCGGTCTTCGGCGACATAGCCCAGGCCCGCCTGCGCGCGGCGGTGGGTGTCCCAGCGTTCAATCGCGGCCAGGCCTGCGCCCCGCGGGCCTGCCGGATCCCGGTAGCGGATGCGGCCTTCGGTGCGCACTTCCAGGCCCATCACGGATTTGAGCAGCGTGGACTTGCCGGCGCCGTTCAGGCCTTGCAGCACGACGAGCTCACCGGGCGCCACCTGCAGCGACACCCCGAACAGCGCCTGGGCCGGGCCATAAAAGGCATTGAGCTGGTCGACTTCAAGCATGGCTTGCCCCCTCGCCGCCCGCTTGGCCCAGGTAACGGCTGCGCACCACGGCGTCGCGTGAAATCTCGTCGAACGAACCCTGCGCGGCCAGCCGGCCTTCGATCAACACCAGCACGCGGTCAGCGACGCCAGCCACCGCGTCCATGTTGTGTTCGGTATAAAGCACGGCCATGCCCTGCCCCGCCAGGCGCTTCACGAGTTGCATGAGGTCGGCACGCTCAGGCCCGGCCAGGCCGGCTGCGGGTTCGTCGAGCAGCAGCAACCGCGGCTTGGCCGCCAAGGCCACGGCCAGTTCCAGCCGTTTCTTCGCGCCATAGGGAAGGCTCAAGGCGTCCTGCGCGGCAAGCAGCTGCAGGCCTGTTTGTTCCAGCAGCGCCATGGCCGGCTCGCGCGCCTGGCTGTCCAGGCGTTTGAAGGCGGAGACAGCCCGAAGGCCCAGGCGCGCCTGTATCGCCAGCTGCACGTTCTGCAGCACGGTCAGCGCTTCAAACACCTGGGCCACCTGAAAGGTACGCGCCACGCCCAGCCGCAACCGCGCCTGCGGGCTGAGCCCCTGCAGCGCCTGGCCGTCCCAGGCAATCTCGCCGCCCGTGAGCGGGTACTGGCCGGCGATGCAGGCGAAGGTGGTGGACTTGCCGGCGCCGTTGGGGCCTATCAAGGCCACGCACTGGCCGGGCAGCACGTCAAAGCTCACGCCGTCCACCGCGCGCAGTCCACCGAAATGTTTGACCAGTTGCTTGACCTGCAACATCAGATGGCCCTTTCAGGCCTGCGCCGCCGCAGGGCACCAAGCAGGCGCGGCAACAAAGCCAGCAGGCCGGAGGGCGAGGCCACCATGATCACCATGATGAAAACGCCCAGCAGTCCGCGCCAATAAGTCACTTCCCGGCCCAGCTCGGCCCCCGCGTAACTCAGCACGATGCTGCCCGCGACCGCGCCCCAGAGCTGGTGCACACCACCCAGCAACACCACCAGCAAGGCATCGACCGAGGTGGACACCGACGCGAGCGACGGGAACACCGCGCCCTTGTGCGCGGCGAACAGGCCGCCGGCCAGGCCCGCGAGCACCGCGCTTTCCACAAAGATGCGGTACTTGAGCCAGCCCACCGCCAGCCCGGAGGCCGAGGCGCGCAGCGGCGCATCGCGCAAGGCCTGCAGCGCGGCGCCCATCACCGAGCGGCCCAGGAAGCGCAGCGCCGCCACGGCCACCAGTGCCAGCACCACCAGCAAGGCGTAAAACACCGGCCGGCCTTCGTCGCCGACCAGCGTGAGCCCGATCAGGCCGTTGTCGCCGCCCGTGAAATCCACCCACTGCGTGGCGCCCGCCCAGATCACCTGCGCGAGCGCGAGCGACAGCATGGCCAGGTAAACGCCGCTGCTGCGCACCACGGCCGCGCCAAACACCGCGGCCACCACCATGGCCGCACCGCAGCCTGCCGCCAATGCCAGCGGAAGTGAGGCGCCCCAAAGGCTGTGCGACAAGGCCGCGCCGTAAGCGCCCAGCGCAAAGAAGGCGGCATGGCCAAAGCTGACCAGGCCGCCCAGCGCCATCATGGACTGCAGGCTGATGCCGAAGATCATGAGGATCAAGGCATCGGCCGCCAGCGCCTGCCAGTAAGGCCCGCCCGCCCAGGCCAGGCCGGCCAGCAGCACAAAGGCGGCGGTGATCACTGAAGACCCGGCCGCGCCCACGCCCAGCCCGCGAAATTTCTGGGCCGCCTCGCGCACGCCGCTGCCGGCCTCCTGCGCGGAGACCGCCTTGCCGTTGAGCCCCTGCGGCCGGAACACCAGCACCACGGCCATGGTCAGGAACACGACGACCAGCGTGGCCTGCGGAAACACGCTGATGCCGAAGGCATGGACCAGCCCGATCAGCAGCGCCGCCACAAAAGCGCCGCCTATGCTGCCCAGACCGCCTGTGACCACCACCACAAAGGTTTCCACGATCACGTTCATGTCCATCTGCAGGTGCGCGGGCTCGCGCGGCAATTGCAGCGCGCCGGCCAGGCCCGCCAACGCGCAGCCCAGTACCACGGCGCCCAGCATCAGCGGACGCGGGTTGACGCCGAGTGCCGCGAGCATGGAGCGGTCCTGCGTGGCGGCGCGCAGGCGCTGGCCGAAACGCGAGCGCCGCAGTAGCAGGTGCAGGCCCAGCCAGACCAGCGGGCCCAGCGCGATCATCGCCAGCTGGTAGACCGGGAAGAACTCGTCGCCTATCTGCACCGAGCCCTTGAGGCCCGGAAAGCGCGGCGCGAACACCTCGTCGGGACCGAAGCCCCACTGCATCGCGTCATGCATCGCCAGCGTGAGGCCGAAGGTGGCTACCAGCTGGTAAAGCTCGGGCGCGCCGCTCATGCGCCTCAGCAGCAAAAACTCAGCCACGGCCCCCGCCAGCCCGGCGCAGGCGGCGCCCATCAGGATCGCGAGAAGGTAGAGCGGCGCGCTCTCGCCCCAGGCCGGAAACCAGCGTGTGACCCAGTGCGCCGTGAACAGCGCGCCCAGCATGAAAAAACTGCCGTGCGCGAAGTTGACGATGCGCGTCACGCCGAAGATCAGCGTGAGGCCCGCCGCCATCAGGAACAGCGTGGTGGCGTAAGACAGTCCACCCAGCAGCTGGACCAGGGAAAACGTCATCCGCTCAGTCCAGCCAGGTCGTGAACTCAGCGGCAGGCACGCGCGGTGTGCGGAAGGTGTTCACCGGCGCCGTTTCATCGGCATAGCCCAGCGCCATGCCGCACACCAGCATTTCACCCTCACCCGCACCTATGTGCGGCAGGATGATTTTGGCGTAGCCGTTCCACGCGGCCTGGGGGCAGGTGTGCAGGCCCAGGCCGCGCGCGGCCAGCATGAGGGTCTGCATGAACATGCCGTAGTCCACCAGCGAGCCCCGGCCCATGACGCGGTCCAGCGTGAACATCAGGCCCACGGGCGCGTCGAAAAATGTGAAGTTGCGGTGGTGCTGCGCATGCATCCTGTCGTTGTCGCCTTTGACGATGCCCAGCAAGCCGTAAAGTGCCCAGCCGTTTGCGCGGCGCCGGTCTATATAAGGCGAGACCCACTTCTCGGGGTAGTAGTCGTATTCCTCTTTGTATTCAGCCGCCAGCGCGGGGTTGGCGTGCAGCGCGTCGTGGGCATCGCAGACCTTGCTGACGAGCGCATCGCGGCTCGCGCCCTGCAGCACATAGGCCTTCCAGGGCTGGGTGTTGGTGCCCGAAGGCGCACGGCTGGCGAGTTCCAGCAGGTGCGCGATGCTTTCACGCAGCACCGGCTTGGGCAGGAACTGGCGTATCGACTGGCGGCTCAGGATGGCTTCGTCCACCGCGTTGCGCGCATCGCCCGCCTGGCGCAGTGCAATGTAAGAAAGCACGGGGGGTGCCTGGGTCATCGGAGGGTCTCCAGTACGGATAGCAGTTCGGGTGGAAGCGGCGCCGGCCGGCGCGTGGCGCGGTCGACATAGACATGGATGAAGTGGCCCCGGGCAGCACACAGCTGGTTTTCATCACCGGGGAACAGCGCGACTTCGTAGCGCACACTGGAGGCGCCGATGTGCGCCACACGGATCCCCGCGACCACCGGCTCGGGGAAGGCCAGCGGCGCAAAGTAGTTGCATTGGGTCTCGATCACGAGGCCGATCACGCTGCCGGTGTGGATGTCGATGGCGCCGCGCTCAATCAACAGGCCGTTGACGGCGGTGTCGAACCAGCTGTAGTAGACGACGTTGTTGACGTGGCCATAGACGTCGTTGTCGGACCAGCGCGTGCCGATGTCGCGGAAAGCTTTGTAGGCGCTACGGGCTTCGGCTTGCGGTCGTGTCGGGGAGGTCATGAGGCCCTATTTTGCCAGCGCGGGCCGGGCCGGGTTCGCGGGGCGCTTTTGACCCGACGGCGTGAGGCTCCCGCCCCAGCAATTCAGGCAAGCGGTTGGGCGAGGGAATGTTGTCCCGCTGCAGCAAAATCCAGTGCCCGTACGAAAAGGGCGAAAAATGCGTGAGGTCGCAAGCGTGCGCGCCCAGGCGAGCCATCCAGTTGGGCAGGGGCAGCTGCAGCGCCCGGGTGCCGGTGCAGTCGGCGCGCAGTTCGCGCAAATATTCCGCATAGCCATAACGGCGCGTGCCGCCCAGCTCGACCTCGCGGTGAGCGGACAGCGAAGGAAAAGCCGCCAACGCGGCAAAGGCCAGCCCGAGATCGGCTGCCGTCATCGCCGCGATGCCGCCGCGCGCGCCGCGCGGAATGCCATGCACGGGAGAGCGCGACAGGCCGCGCAGCCAGCGCGCGCCGAAACCGCCCTCTCCGTCGAGCAGCGAGGGGCGCACGATGGCGTAGTCGCTTCCCGAGGCCGCGATGGCGCGCTCGCCGAGCAGCTTGCTGGACAGGAAGCGGCTTTTCGCGCCCTCGTGCAAACCCAGGGCCGAGGTGTGGATGAAGCGTATGCCCGCCTTGGCGCAGGCCAGGGCCAGCGCGGCAGGCGCGCGGTGGTGCACGTGCTCGTAGGATTCATTCGGCCGCTGGCGCAGGATGCCCACGCAGTTGACGACCACATTCACGTCTTTGAGCAGGGTCGCCCAGGCGTCGGGATGCAGCAACTGCTCGAACCGCGCCGGGCGCAGGGCCGCAAAGGGATAAGCGGCTTCGTGGCGCTCGGGATGGCGGCTGCCTATCGCGAGCTGCGCGCCGGCGGCATGCAGCGCGGCCACCGCATGGCGGCCGATAAAGCCGGTGCCGCCCAGGACCAGCACGCGCAAGGGGGAAGTTTTTTCGGCATCGCCGGAAACACGGGGAGTGGGCAGCGGCATGTTTTTGCTTCTTCTATGTCCAGGGGTCGCCGGAGCGAATCCCACGCAATGTAGCAGCAATCCATGGCGCGCCCTGACGGGCTACGGATTCCAGCGCGCCCAGTATTCAAGCGCCAGCGTGTAGGTGTTCATCTGCACCTGCACGGTCTCGTCGATGTTGACGCCGTAGCCGCCCGCCATGGAAAACGCCAGCGGGATGCGGCGCTGCCAGGCCCAGTCGAACACGCGCCGGTCGCGGGCCTCCAGGCCGTCGAAGCTCAGCGCCAGGCGGCCCAGCCGGTCGCCCACATACGGGTCGGCGCCGGCCAGGAAGAAGATCATGCCGGGCTCGAAGCGCCGCTCCAGTTCGTCGAGCGCATGCTCGAGCGCCTGCAGGTAGGCAGCGTCGCCGCAGCCGTCCGGCAGGTCCACGTCGAGGTCGCTGGCTTCCTTGCGAAACGGGAAATTCTTCTGGCCGTGCAGCGACAGCGTGAAGACGCTGGCATCGCCGGCGAAGATGCTGGCCGTGCCGTTGCCCTGGTGCACGTCCAGGTCAATGATGGCGACCTGCAATGGCTTTCGCCCATGGCGATGCTGCCGCGCCCACTCCGCCTGCATCAGCCTGGCGGCCACCGCCGCGTCGTTGAACACACAAAACCCGCCGCCCTTGTCCGCATAGGAATGGTGCGTGCCCCCGGCAAGGTTGGCCGCGACGCCCTCACCCGCCATGGCCACACGCGCCGCCGCCACGGTAGCGCCCGCCGAGCGGCGCGCGCGTTCTGCCATGCCCGGGCTCCAGGGAAAGCCGATCTCGCGCTGGGCGGCGGCCGGCAAGGTGCCGTGGGTGATCGCATCGATGTAGGCCGGCGTGTGGACCAGCGCGAGTTCGCCATCCGTCGCGGCGGGGGCTTGCGCCATGCGCACCTGCGGTCGCTCGTTCACGAGGCGGTCGCGCAACAGGCGGTATTTCGCCATCGGGAAGCGGTGGCCGGGCGGCAACGGCAAAACAAAGTTGTCGGCGTAGAAGGCTTGCAAGGTGCGTGGTTTTGAAAGAGATATGGGCCATTGTGGCCTCAAGCGCTCTGCGGCATTCCACCGGCCGGAGTAGGCCTTTTTCGGTACTTTCAAACGCCGTTTCAGGGCATTCGCTAGAGGTCGACCTCTAAAATGGTGCAGTGCAACATAAAAGGCTTGCAATGGTGCGCGCATTCCCTATACTTGGGCTTATGTTGCAGTGCAGCAATTCAGCGCAAAGCAACTATCGCCCCCTTACCTAAACTATCTGGAGATCATTATGCTGACCGCTGAACAAGTCCTCGCTTCCCACAAAGCCAACATCGAAACCCTGTTTGGCCTGACCCACAAAGCCTTCGAAGGCGTTGAAAAGCTGGTCGAGCTGAACGTGCAAGCCACCAAGGCCGCCCTGGCTGAAACCGCCAACCACACGCAAGCCGTCATGGGCGTCAAAGACGCGCAGGAACTCATGGCCCTGCAAGCCGGCCTGGTTCAGCCCCTGGCTGAAAAAACCGCCGCCTATAGCCGCCACCTGTATGACATCGCTTCGGCTGCTGGTGCAGACCTGGGCAAGACCTTTGAAGCCCAGACCGCTGATGCGCAGAAGAAATTCGTCGGCCTGGTCGACAACGCCGCCAAGAACGCTCCCGCCGGTTCTGAAACCGCCGTGGCTGTCCTGAAGAGCGCCGTCGCCGCAGCGAACAACGCATTCGAGTCGGTCCAGAAAGCCGTGAAGCAAGCCAGCGACATCGCTGAAGCCAACTTCAACACCGTCGCCGCCTCCGCCGTGAGCGCCACCAAGACCACCGCCAAAAAGCGTTGATCGCGGCGCCCCCCGGGCGCTCACGTTCATGGAGCCTGTTTCGCAGATCCTGTTTGACTGAACAGGGTTTCAAGCCAGTTGTCTCCTCGGGTCCTTTCCGAAATTCATTTTCACGGACCCCTTAAAGCCCGATCGCGAGATTGGGCTTTTTTTTGCCTGCGCGGAAGGCGGGGGCCGCTACTTCTGCGCCGAAACCGCCCCGGCCGCCAGCCTGGCCCTGAGCTGCGGCAGCGCCGCCAGCATCGCCGCCCGGCCCGCATCAATGGCGCGCTGCCGCGCCGAGAAGTCGGCGCTTTTCAGGCCCGTCAGCGAAGGCCGCACGACGACGTCGGCATCCTTGAGCTCGTACTGGTTGATGCTTTTGCCCATGATGGCAAAGGTCTGCAACAGGATTTGCAGGGTGTCGCCGGCGGGGTTGTTTTCCGGCGGGCTGGAGATGTCGACCGCGATCACCACGTCGGCGCCCATCTGCCGCGCAAAACGCACCGGCACCGGCGACACCAGGCCACCGTCCACATACTCGCGCCCGTTGATCTTGACCGGCAGGAACACCGCCGGCACCGCGCTCGACGCGCGCACCGCCGTTCCGGTGTCGCCGCGCTGGAACAGCACGGCCTGCCCGCTGTTGAGGTCGGTGGCGACGATGCCCAGCGGGATCGCCATGTTCTCCATGGTCCGGTTGGCCACCAGGTCGTTGACGTAGCGGGCCAGCGCGTCGCCGCGGAACATGCCGCGCCCGAAGATGGGCAGCATCCAGTCGGTGATGGCGACCTCCTCCATGTTGAGCGCGGTCTGCTGCAGCTGCGCACTGGTCTTGCCGCTGGCATACAGCGCCGCCACCAGGCTGCCGGCCGAGGTGCCGACCACCAGTTGCGGCTTGAGGCCGGCTTCCTCCAGCACGGCGATCACGCCCACATGCGCAAAGCCGCGCGCCGCGCCGCCGCCCAGCGCAAGGCCGATGCGCACCGGCTTCCTCGCAGCCTCCACCGGCGGCGTCACAAGGGGCGTGGCCGGGCCGGGCGGCGTCGTGGCACAACCGGCCAGCACCGACAGGACAAGCGCCAGGCAGGCGCCGGCCCGCCACCCGCGCGCCTTCGAAGGCTTGCGCGACGTAGGGGCTCTATCAGGAATGATTCTTATTTGCTCTATCATGGCCGGGCTTTAAAAATACCAGTTAGGAAGTGAAAGTTATGTTCAAGAAAGTGGTTCTCTCGTCGCTGCTGTTGCTGGCAGGCTTTGCATCCGCGCAGGAGCAGGTGGTCAACTTGTATTCTGCCCGCCATTACCAGACCGACGAAAAGCTCTACAGCGACTTCACCAAAGCCACCGGCATCAAGGTCAATCGCGTGGACGCCGACGACGCAGGCATCCTGGCCCGCCTGAAGGCCGAAGGCGCGGCCTCCCCGGCCGACGTGATCCTGCTGGTCGACGCGGCCCGCCTCTGGAAGGGCGACATGGACGGCCTGTTCAAACCCATCAAGTCGCCGGCCCTCGAAGCCGCCATTCCCGCCAAGCTGCGCGCCAGGGAAACCGCCGAAGGCACGACCTGGTTCGGTTTTTCGACACGCGCCCGCGTGGTGGTCTACGACAAGCTCAAGGTCAAGAAGGCCGACGTGGACACCTATGAAAAACTCGCCGACCCGAAGAACAAGGGCCTGCTGTGCACGCGCTCCGGCGCCCACCCCTACAACCTCTCACTCTTCGGCGCGGTGACCGAACACATGGGCGAGGCCAAGGCCGAGGAATGGCTCAAGGGCCTGGTGGCCAACATGGCGCGTGACCCCAAGGGCGGCGACAGCGACCAGATCAAGGCCGTGGCCAGCGGCGAATGCGGCATTGCGCTGACCAATACCTACTACCTGGCGCGCATCATGCGTTCCAAGGCACCGGAAGACATCGCCGTGGCCGACCGCGTCGGCGTGGTCTTCCCCAATCAGGCCAGCTGGGGCACGCATGTGAACATCGCCGGCGCGGCGGTCGCCAAAAACGCCAAGAACACGGCCAACGCCATCAAGTTCATGGAATACCTGGCCAGCCCGAGCGCGCAGGAATATTTCGCCAACGGCAACAACGAATGGCCGGCCGTGCCGGGCCTGGGCGTCAGCAACCCGGCCCTCAAAGCCATGAGCAACGGCAGCTTCAAGTCCGAAACCATCCCGATCAGCGCCGTAGGCAACAACCAGCTCAAGGTACAACAAATGCTGGACCGCGTCGGCTACAAATAAAGCCGGCGCCTTCTTTTGCGAAAGCCCGGCGGCCGAAAGGCGCCGGGCTTTTTTCATGCGCCATAATTGACGTTTACGTTAACGTCATGTCGCGTGCCTTCAAGCATGCGCGCCGTGCCTTCACGCAAGCCCTTTCAAAACTCCCTCACTCTTCATCAAGGAACACCATGGATATCGCAGGCAAAGTATTTATCGTCACCGGCGGCGCATCGGGCCTGGGTGAAGGCACGGCGCGCATGCTGGTGGCCAATGGCGCCAAGGTCGTCATCGCCGACATGCAGGCCGACAAGGGCGAAGCCATCGCCAAAGAGCTGGGCGCGGACAAAGCCGCCTTCGTCAAATGCGACGTGAGCCAGGAAGCCGACGGCCAGGCCGTGGTGTCCAAGGCGGTCGCCATGGGCAAGCTCATGGGCCTGGTGAACTGCGCCGGCATTGCGCCCGCCGAAAAAACCGTGGGCAAAAACGGCGCCCACAGCCTGGCGGTGTTCAGCAAGACGATCACCGTCAACCTGGTCGGCAGCTTCAACATGATCCGCCTGGCGGCCGACGCCATGTGCAAGAACGAACCCGAAGCCACCGGCGAGCGCGGCGTGCTGATTTCCACCGCCTCGGTAGCGGCCTATGACGGCCAGATCGGCCAGGCGGCCTACAGCGCCTCCAAGGGCGGCATCGTCGGCATGACGCTGCCCATCGCCCGCGACCTGGCCCGCAACGGCATCCGCAACATGACCATCGCCCCCGGCATCTTCGGCACGCCCATGCTCTTCGGCATGCCGCAGGAGGTGCAGGACTCGCTGGCCGCCGGCGTGCCGTTTCCGTCGCGCCTGGGCACGCCGCAGGACTATGCGCGCCTGGCCAAACACATCATCGAAAACGACATGCTCAACGGTGAAGTGATCCGCCTGGACGGCGCGATCCGCCTGGCTCCGCGCTGAGTTTCCAATGGCGTTGTGAAGCGGGAGGCCGCTCGGTATAGTGGGTTTCGACCCAAACCCCTATAACGACGTCCAAGGAGACTCCCATGAGACACGCCTTCCCGGCACTGGCAGCCACCGCGCTGCTGGCCGCCTGCGCCAGCAACCCCGCCTCTTTCACCTACCAGGTGCCCGCCGGCGAAGCCGCGCGCGGCACCAGCGTCAGCGCCATGCAGCCCGAAGGCGCGTCAGGCTTCACGCCCAAGCCGGGCTGGGCCACGAAAAAATTCGCCGTGGCCGCGGCCAACCCGCTGGCCACCGATGCGGGCTACCAGATCCTCAAGGCCGGCGGCTCGGCGGTGGATGCGGCGATTGCCGTGCAGATGGTGCTCACGCTGGTCGAGCCGCAATCCAGCGGCATAGGCGGCGGCGCCTTCCTGCTGCACTACAACGGCAAAACCGTCGAAGCCTTTGACGGCCGCGAGACCGCGCCGGCCGCAGCCGATGAAAAACTCTTCCTCGGCGCCGACGGCAAACCCATGGCCTTCTACGACGGCGTGGTCGGGGGCCGCTCGGTCGGTACGCCCGGCACGGTGCGCATGCTGGAGATGGCGCATCGGCAATACGGCAAGCTGCCCTGGGCGCAGCTGTTCGCGCCGGCCATCCAGCTGGCTGAGCAAGGCTTCAGGGTCAGCCCCCGCCTCAACACCCTGCTCAAGGACGAGAAGTACCTGGCCAAAAACGACGCGGTCGCCGCGGCCTATTTCTACAAGCCCGACGGCACGCCGGTCGACACCGGCAGCGTGTTGCGCAACCCGGCCCTGGCCGACGTGCTGCGCCAGATCGCGGCGGGCGGCTCCAAAGCGCTGCTCGAAGGCAAGGTGGCCGAAGCCATCGTCGGCAAGGTGCACGGCCATGCCGGCAACCCAGGCAAGCTCGCGATGAGCGACCTCGCCGGCTACCAGGCCAAAAAGCGCGATCCGATCTGCTCCGACTACAACGCCGGCGGCAAGGCCTACCGCCTGTGCGGCATGCCGCCGCCCAGCTCGGGTGCGATTGCCGTCGGACAGATCCTCGGCATCCTGAACAACACACCCGCCGCCACGCTGGGCCTGGTCACCGGCAGCGGCGGCGTTCCCGGAACGGTCGCGCCCACGCCTTCGGCCGACTGGCTGCATCTTTACACCGAGGCTTCGCGCCTGGCCTTTGCCGACCGCGGCCAGTACCTGGGCGACCCGGACTTTGTGCAGCCCCCGGGCGGCAGCTGGATGAGCTTGCTGGATCCGGCCTACCTCAGCGAGCGCGCCAGGCTGATACAGCCCACCGGCCCCAGCATGAAGACCGCGAGCCCCGGCGTGCCCGGTGCCGTCAAAACCGCCTATGCGCCTATGCCCGAGCAGGTCGAGCACGGCACCTCGCACATCAGCATCGTCGACGGCTACGGCGACGCGATTGCCATGACCACGACGATTGAGGACCAGTTCGGCTCACGCCTGATGACCGACGGCGGCACCGGCAAGGCCGGCGGCTTTTTGCTCAACAACGAACTCACCGACTTCAGCTTCGCGCCGGCGGACGCCGAAGGCAAGCCCGTGGCCAACCGCGTGCAGCCCGGCAAGCGCCCGCGCTCGTCGATGGCGCCCACGCTGGTGTTCGACAAAAACTCGGGCCAGCTCGTCATGAGCGGCGGCAGCCCCGGCGGCGCGCTCATCATCCACTTCACGGCCAAGACGCTCTACGGCACGCTGAACTGGGGCCTGAACGCCCAGCAAGCAATCGACCTGCCCAACTTCGCCTCGCTCAACGGCCCCTCCATCCTGGAGGAAAAGCGCTTTTCGCCGGCCACGGTCGAAGCGCTGAGAAGCCGCGGAGCCGAAGTGCGCGAGCAGGCCATGACCAGCGGCCTGCAGGCCATCCAGAAAACGCCAGAGGGCTTCTTCGGCGGCGCCGACCCGCGGCGTGAAGGCCTGGTACTGGGCGACTAGCCAGCCGCGGCCATGCGCGGCTAACCGAGCCGCATGGGCTTGGCCGGCTGGTCCTGCCGCGCAGTGCCCAGGCGCTCGTATTCCGAAATCACCTGCGCGCCCAGCAGCAGCAAGGTGGCGGCGACTTCCAGGCTTAGCAGTACCAGGATGGAGGTGGTGAGGGAGCCGTAGACCAGGCCCACCTGCGACAGCGTGGAGAAGTACCATACCAGCAGGTGGCGCGTGAGCTCCCACAGCAGCGCGGCGGTCACGCCGCCCAGCAACGCGTGCCGCCATTGCAGGCGGCCCACCGGCATCACCATGTACAGCGAGGTCAGCAGCAGCACCTCGCCCGCCAGGCCCAGCAGGTAGAGCAGCGCGCCGGAAAAACCGCTGAGCGACCATTCCAGCCCCAGGAAATCCACGCTTTTTTCACCGAGCGCCTGCAGGCTGCCGGACACCAGCGTCACCAGCAGCAAACCCAGGCCCACGGACACGATGTAGCAATAGGGCAAAACGGCGGACACCAGCAGGTGGCGGCGCCGTATCGCCACGCGGTGCAAAAAGATCACCGACATCGCGTTTTCCAGCACCGTGAATGCCAGCGAACTGAAAAACAGCATGGTGGCCAGCAAGACCCAGCCCATCAGCTCGCGGTGCGCCAGGAAGTTGGCCAGCTCCGACGTGATGAAACCGCCCTGGCCCGGCGCCAGCCAGCCGATGTAGCGCCCCAGCGCCTGCAGCAGCGCATCCTGGGCTATCACATGCGACAGCGCGATCGCGACGAGGATCAGCAGCGGCACGATGGACAGCAGCGCGTAGTACGCCACGGCGCCGGCCAGCAGCAGGCCCTGGTTGGCGCGAAAGCCCTTGAGCACCCGGAGCGCGAAGGCGCCGGGATGGGCCAGGACATAGGCAAGATTGGGGGCAAGCGTCATGGGTAGGCCCCGCTCCCGGGGCGGAAAGGAAAAACCCATTATGGGAAGCGCCAAGGCCCCCGCGCTGCCGCCGGATGCCGCCAATGCGTGTCAGCCCAGCGCCCATTCCCCTTCAGGGCTATAGGCGCCGGCGCCCCTAGCCGCAGGCGCGTGTGCTAAATTGACCCCCCTCCCCCCATGGCCATCCCACAAACATTCATCCAGGAATTGCTCGCGCGCGCCGACGTGGTGGACATCGTGGGCCGCTACGTGCAGCTCAAAAAGGGCGGCGCCAATTTCATGGGCCTGTGCCCCTTCCACGGCGAAAAATCCCCCTCCTTCAGCGTCAGCCCCTCCAAGCAGTTCTACCACTGCTTCGGCTGCGGCAAGAACGGCAACGCCATCAGCTTTTTGATGGAGCACGGCGGCATGACCTTCATCGAGGCCGTGAAGGACCTGGCCCAGCAATACGGCCTGCAGGTGCCCGAAGACGACGTCTCACCGCAGGACCGCGCCCGCGCCGCGCAGATGCGCGAGCAGCAGGCGACGCTCACCAGCGTGCTCGAAAAAGCCGGCATGGCCTACATCAAGGCCCTGCGCAACTCCGAGCGCGCCATCGACTACTTCAAGGGCCGCGGCGTCTCGGGCGAAGTCGCCAAGACATTCGGCCTCGGCTATGCGCCCGAAGGCTGGCGCAGCCTGGCCAGCGTCTTCCCCGACTACAACGACCCGCTGCTGGTCGAGAGCGGCCTGGTCATCACCGGCGAGCCCGGCGAGGAAAACCAGGCCGGCGAAGCCAAGCGCTACGACCGCTTTCGCGACCGGGTCATGTTCCCCATCCGCAACGTCAAGGGCGAGTGCATAGGCTTTGGCGGCCGCGTGCTGGGCGACGACAAGCCCAAATACCTCAATTCGCCCGAAACCCCGGTCTTCAGCAAGGGGCGCGAGCTCTACGGCCTGTTCGAGGCCCGCACCGCCCTGCGCGAGCACGGCTACGCCTTGGTCACCGAAGGCTATATGGACGTGGTGGCGCTGGCCCAGCTGGGCTTTGCCAATGCCGTGGCCACGCTGGGCACCGCCTGCACCGCCGACCACGTGCAAAAGCTGTTCCGCTTCACCGATTCGGTGGTCTTCAGCTTCGACGGCGACGGCGCCGGCCGCCGCGCCGCACGCAAGGCGCTGGACGCCGCCCTGCCCTTCGCCACCGACGTGCGCACCGTCAAGTTCCTGTTCCTGCCGGCCGAGCACGACCCCGACAGCTACATCCGCGAACACGGCAAGGAAGGTTTTGCCGCCTACGTCAGCAAGGCCGTGCCGCTGAGCCGCTTCCTGCTTGAAGCCGCCGCCGACGCCTGTGACCTGGACACGGCCGAGGGCCGCGCCCACATGGCCAGCAATGCCCGCCCCTTGTGGAACCTGATGCCCGACGGCGCCCTCAAGCGCCAGCTGCTGGCCGAGATCGCCGACAAGGTGCTGATCGACAGCCGCGAGTTGCTGCAGCTGTGGCAGCCGGCTTCCACCGGCTACAAGTCCGGCGGCAAGAACAGCGGCGGCCCGCGCGGCGCAGGCAAGGGCCACAGGCCCGAATCCGCGCCGGCCCCCGTGCACCACGCGGACATGCCCGATACCGGTGGCTACCCGCCGGATTACGAGGAGCGCGACTACAGCGCTTCCGAGCCGTCCGGGTATTTCCCGCCCTCATCGGCCTCGGGGCGCAGTTTTGGCGAGCGCAGCAACACCCGCACGCCGCGCCGCGTCGCCGGCCGCATGCTGCCCGCCAGCCGCGAAGACCGCGTGCTCAGGTTGCTGCTGACCGAGGCCCAGACCTGGGACCGGCTCAGCGCCGAAGAACACCATTTGCTGGTCGAGTTGCCCGAGCCCCACGGCCCGCTTTTCGTCTGGCTGGAGAGCCAGTTGCACGAACACGGACCCCAGCCCTGGGCCGCCTTGCGCGAAGGGCTGCGCGGCCATGCCTACGAAAGGCACGCCACGACGCAGATCGCGCAGATTCCCGAAGGCATCGAAAGCGACTGGACGGAAGTGCGCAGCATCCTGGACCAGCTGCTGCGCCTGCACCGCCAGCGCGAGATGAGCGAGCTGGCCACCCGGGCCGCGACAGACCCGGCCGCCCGCCAACGCTACATGGAGCTGGCCGCCAGCCTTAAAGCCGCGGCCGAGACACCCCGCCAAGCCCTGTAAAGCCAGCAAAAATACCCGTTTTTGGGAGGCGAAAAACCGCCCAAAAAACAGGCAACAGGGTATAATCCGATTTTCGACGGCAAGCGCGACAGCAGCACCTCCGGCCCGGCCACCCTGAAACGTCAGGGACTCAACAGATGAGACGGCCACTTTCCCCAGGGAATTCCGCAAGGACTGCACACCAAATGTTCGCCCAAACAGCTTGCCCGGAAAAATAAACCGACGATGCCTCCGGCATTGCCCGGCCTGTTTTTCCGCCCTCTCGTTCCTGACTCTGAATCCTTGTCACCGTGCCTGTGCTTTGTACAGGCGCCAAGGCGCATTTTTGTTTACTGGTAGCTGATAGATATTTAAAACAATTCCCGACAACTGGAGGTTCCATGCCTACTGCCAAGCCAACGAAGCCGAGCACGTCCAAGAAACCGCAAAGCGCGCAGCCCAAAGCCGCCGCAAAGCCCAAAGCCAAGGCAGCGCCCAAAGCCGCCGCGCGGCCCGTGGGCAAGCCTCCAGTCAAAGCAGCGGCCAAAGCCGCCGCAAAGCCTGCCGCCAAGGGCGGCAAGGTTGAAAAGCCGGGAAAACACGCCATATCTGTTAAACCCAGCAAACCCAATGCCCTGGTGAGCAAAGCCACCCTGAAAACCGCGAAATCCGCGATTTCCGATTTGCCCCTGAAGAAAGCCCCCGCCGTGCCGACCAAGTCCACCCCCGAAGCCAAGCCCCTTGCCGCCGCCGTCACCGACGTGCCCGTGAAAAAGAAACCCGGCCGCCCGCCCAAGAACCCGGCGGCCGACGGCAGCACGCCTGCCGCCACCACCGGCGCCAAGCGCGGCCGCAAGCCCAAGAGCGCCAGCGCAGCCCCCAAGGACGGCGAAGACCTCGACATGTCCGACATTGAGGACGACCTGGTCGGCGAGCCCGTTGCGGAAACGACCGAGAAGGTCAAGCCGCTGCGCATGAAGATCAGCAAGGCGAAGGAACGCGCGCTGATGAAGGAATTCGGCCTGGACGAAACCGTCCTCTCCGAAGAAGACATGCTCAAGCGCCGCCTGCGCCTGAAGACCCTGATCAAGCTCGGCAAAACCCGCGGCTACCTCACGCACGGCGAAATCTCCGACCACCTTCCCGACAAGCTGGTCGACGCTGAAACGCTGGAAGTCGTGGTCAACATGCTCAACGACATGGGCGTGGCCGTGTACGAGCAGGCCCCCGACGCCGAAACCCTGCTGCTGAACAACACCGGCCCCACGGTCGCGACCGAAGAGGAAGCCGAAGAAGAAGCCGAAGCGGCGCTCTCCACCGTCGACAGCGAATTCGGCCGCACCACCGACCCCGTCCGCATGTACATGCGTGAAATGGGCACGGTCGAACTGCTCACGCGCGAAGGTGAAATCGAAATCGCCAAGCGCATCGAGGGCGGCCTCATGAAGATGATGGAAGCCATCTCGGAAAGCCCCGCCACCATCGCTGAAATCATGCGCCTGGGCGAAGAAATCCGCGAAGGCAAGATCGTCATTTCCACCGTGGTCGACGGTTTTTCCAACCCCAACGAGGCCGACGACTATGTAGCCGAGGAAGACTTCGACGAATTCGATGAGGAAGACGACGACGACGGCAAGGGCGGCTCCAAGGCCCTGACCAAAAAGCTCGAAGAACTCAAGAAGGAAGCGCTCAGCCGCTTCGACAAGATCGCCACCCTGTTCGAGAAGGTGCACAAGACCTACGACAAGGAAGGCTACGGCACGCCCACTTACGTGAAGTCGCAAAAAGCCCTGAGCGACGAGCTGATGACCGTGCGCTTCACCGCCAAGACCATCGAAAAGCTCTGCGACATGCTGCGCGGCCAGGTGCTGGACGTGCGCAAGAAAGAGCGCGAACTGCGCCGCATCATCGTCGAGAAATGCGGCATGCCGCAGGAAGTCTTCATCAAGGACTTCCCGCCCAACCTGCTGAACCTGAAATGGGTTGAAAAACAGGTCGCCGCCGGCAAGCCCTGGTCCGTCGTCATGGCCCGCAACGTGCCGCCCATCCAGGAACTGCAGACCAAGCTGGGCGAACTGCAGGCCCGCGTGGTGGTACCGCTGGCCCAGCTCAAGGACATCAACAAGCGCATGAACGAGGGCGAGTCCAACTCGCGCGACGCCAAGAAAGAGATGATCGAGGCCAATTTGCGCCTGGTGATCTCCATCGCGAAAAAGTACACCAACCGCGGCCTGCAGTTCCTCGACTTGATCCAGGAAGGCAACATCGGCCTGATGAAAGCGGTCGACAAGTTCGAATACCGCCGCGGCTACAAGTTCTCGACCTATGCCACCTGGTGGATTCGCCAGGCGATCACGCGCTCCATCGCCGACCAGGCGCGGACCATCCGCATCCCGGTGCACATGATCGAAACCATCAACAAGATGAACCGCCTGTCGCGCCAGCACTTGCAGGAATTCGGCTTCGAGCCGGACGCCAGCATCCTGGCCGCCAAGATGGAGATTCCGGAAGACAAGATCCGCAAGATCATGAAGATCGCCAAAGAGCCGATCTCCATGGAAACGCCCATCGGCGACGACGACGACTCGCACCTGGGCGACTTCATCGAAGACAGCGCCAACACCGCGCCGCTGGAAGCCGCGATGCAGGCCGGCCTGCGCGACGTGGTCAAGGACATCCTCGACAGCCTGACGCCGCGCGAAGCCAAGGTGCTGCGCATGCGTTTCGGTATCGAAATGTCCACCGACCACACGCTGGAAGAAGTCGGCAAGCAGTTCGACGTGACGCGCGAGCGCATCCGCCAGATCGAAGCCAAGGCGCTGCGCAAGCTCAAGCACCCTTCGCGTTCGGACAAGCTGCGCAGCTTTATCGACACGCTGTAAAAAGCGCTTGCTCCTCAAAAGCCCGGCCCCGCAAGGCGCCGGGCTTTTTTACGTCCGAAGCAAGCTCAGGGGGCCGTCAGCCCCACCTTGCGCACAAAAGCATCCAGCGGCACCGACCACATCTTGCCGCCGTAGGTCAGCAGCGAATGCCCGTCATGCCCCGGCACGGGGCCGGTCTGGACGAACTGCGTGTCGCTGCCGCCGGCCCGGAAGGCCTCGTGCCATCCACGCGGCGCCTCGTCGCCCCAGAACTGGTCGTTCTCGGCATACAGCCACAGGTTGGGAACCTTGACCAGCCTGCCGAGTTCACCATAGGTCTTGCGCAGGTTCTCGGGCCCGCAGCTTTTGGTCGGTGAAGCCTCGGGGTTGCCGCCGGAGCCGCCCGCGAAATTGACGGCGCCGACGACGCCCGGCAGGTTGAGCGCGGCGACCGACACCGTGGTCATGCCGCCCACCGACTGCCCTTCCAGCAGCACCCTGTCCCTGCGCACCCAGGGCTGCTGCAGCGCCCATTGGTGCAGCGCAACCACCGTCTGGCCGGCATGGCTGGCCACGCGCGCGAAGTCGGGGTCGCCGGTGCAGACCTTGCCGCTCCAGCGGGTGCCGGAATCCTCCCTGTCGGCGCCGCCGGTCTCCCCGTAGCCCGGCCGCACCGCGGCGATCACGGCCACGCCTTTGCGCAGCCAGTAGTTCGCGTGGCCCACCAGCACCGGGTATTCAAGCCTGGCCCTGTCGACCCGCGACGGGGCCCGCCCATGGGAAAAAATCACCAGTGGAAACGGGCCTGGGCCCTCGGGCTTGTAGAGATGCGTGACGACTTCGAATTGTTTGCCGTCGATCAGCAGGGGCAGCTTGATGATTTGCGGCGGCACGCGCTCGGGCTGCTGCGCCCATGCGGACACGCCGGCCAGTTGTGCCGCCCAGACCAGCCCCACCATCCCTACCCATTTCCAGCTTCGCATGCTTGGCTCCTGCTTGTTGCCGGAGCATTCTGACACGCGAACTTGTTTATGGGGAAATGCTGAAGCGGTACAGCGTGCGGCCCTGGCGGCCCTGGCCAGGTTCATAAACAGCCGAAGGAAAGGCCGGCACATTGGGCGCGTTCGGATAGCCTTGCGGCTCAAAGCACAGGCTTTGCTGCTGCACATAGCGCCTGCCGCCCTTGCCCGGCCCGCCGGCCAGGGGCTCACCGGCCAGCATGCCGGTGTAAAACTGCATGGTCGGTTCGGTCGACCAGACTTCCATCACGCGTCCGCTGGCCGGCGCGCTCACGCGCGCACACAGCGCCAGCTCACCGGCTGCAGGATGGTCTATCGCAAAGCAGTCGTCGTAGCCGGCGACATCGCCCGCGGCGAGCGGATTGCGCACGCGCGTATCCAGCACAACCGGTTGCCGGAAATCAAAGGGCGTTCCTTCCACCGGCAGCAATTTTCCCGTGGCGGTCAGCTCAGCCGTCATCTCGAAGTAGCGGTTCGCGCGGATCATGACTTCATGCCCCAGCGCGTTGCCGCTTTGCATGCTCTTCAATCCTTCAAGATTGAAGAAAGCATGCGTGGTGAAATTGGCCACGGTAGGCGTGTCCAATGCCACGGCTTCGTAATCGAGCACCAGCTCGTTGTCCTCCGTCACGCTGTACATCAGGCGCAAGGCCAGCGTTCCGGGGAAACCTTCTTCCCCGTCGGCAAACACGTAGCGCATCTCCACGCTGGAGGGGTTGTTTTGCACCGCGTCAAATACCTGGAAGCGCGAACCCCTCAAGCCGCCGTGCAGGCAGTGCGGGCCGTTGTTGGCGGCCAGCTGGTGTTCGATTCCGCCCAGCATGAAGCGCGCGTTCTCTATGCGCCCGGCATAACGCCCGATAAACGCGCCGACGGAAGGCGCGCCGCCGACCACGCCTTCGATGCTCTCGTAGCCGAGCACCACATCGTCGAAATTTCCCTTGCGATCAGGCACCAGCACCTGCTCGATCTTGGCGCCGTAGTTGGTCACGCACACCGCCATGCCCCGGCGGTTGCGCAGCATGAACAGCCTCACGGGCTTGCCGTCGATCTCGCGCGCAAAGCGCGCCGGGTCCAGCAGCAGGGAAGCGTCCGGGATGCTCACTGGGAAATAATCGTCAACAGTTCTTCACGCGTGGTGGGGTCGGCCATGTACTTGCCGTACAGCGGCCCCATGCGCCTGACCATGGGCGATACGTCCTTGACCTTGACGAACTGCGAGCCCTGTTTGGTGGTGGTTTCCAGGGCCGCGGCCACGCGCTTGTTCCACAGCTCACGCATCAGGATGGCGGACTTGGCGCCGGCCTCGGTGAATGCGGCCTTGTCTTCCTTGCTGAGCCTGTCCCAGAGCTTGGTCGAGACGACCAGCGCTTCGGGCGAGATCACATGGTTGGTCACGTACACGTTCTTGGCCACCTTGTAGTGGCCGGTGGATTCATACGACGGCAAGTTGTTCTCGGCGCAGTCGACCTTGCCTTGCTGCAGCGCGTCCAGCACGTCCTTGAAGGGCAAGGCCACCGGCTTGGCTTCCAGCAGCTTGACCATCTCGATATAGATTTCGGACTGCTGCACGCGGATATTGGTGCCCGCCAGGTCGCGCAGGTTGTTTACAGGCTTGACGCAGTAAAACGAGCGGCCGCCGCCGTCATACCAGCCCAGCACGACAAAGCCCGCGGCCTTCAGGTTGGCCGCGAAGCGCTCGCCCAGCTTGCCGTCCAAGTGGCGGAACATGTGGGCGGAATCGGTGAACAGGAAGGGCAGGTTCAGCACCTTGATGCCGGGCACGGCGTCGGACAGCGGGCCCGAGCTGAACTCGGCCACGTCGACCTCGCCGCTCTTGAGCATCTGCACAGCCTTGGGCTGGTCGCCCAGCGAGGCGTTGTTGAATATCTCGATGTTGTAGCGGCCGCCGGTGCTCTTGGCGACCTGCTCGGCGAAGCTCTTCATGGCTTCGGACACCGGGTAGCCGTCGGGGTGGATGTTCCAGGCCCGCAGCTTGGCCTGGGCCATCGCGGTGCCCGCGCATAGCGCGAAGGAGAGGCATAAGAGCCCCTTGATGGATGTACGCATTTCTTGTCTCCTGGATAGGCGCGAAACGGCCGCCTCTGACGGACCGGCTCGGGTTGATCAGTGTTAAATCCCCGCACGGATATTCACACGGATGATTCGCCGGGATCAAAAAATATCCGGCGATATCACCATTAATTCACGCAAGGCTTATTCAGTCGAGCTTGATGTTCGCATCTGCAACAACCTTGGCCCAGCGGTTGCGTTCCTGGTTGAAGAATGCGTCCTGCTGCGCCGGCGCCATGGTCACCACTTCGGCGCCCTGCCCCGACAGCTTGGCGCGTATGTCCGGGCTGCGGATGATCTTGATCAGTTCGGTGTTCAGGCGGTTGATGACGGCCGCCGGCGTGCCGTTGGCGACCAGCAGGCCCTGCCAGGTGCCGGACTCGAAATCGGTGATGCCCTGCTCGGCCAGCGTCGGCACGTCGCCGATCAGCGGCATGCGCGTGCGCTTGGACACGCCCAGGATCTTGAGCTTGCCGCTCTGCACAAACGGCAGCGTGGCCAGCATGCCGTTCATCAGCACCTGGGTCTGCCCGGCGATCGTGTCGGTGACCGCCTGTGAGCCGCCCTTGTAGGGGATGTACTGCCACCTGGCCTTGCTGGCGCGCTCCACGGCCACGCCGGCCAGGTGCGGCGCGCTGCCCATGGCCGTCACCGCGAAGTTCAGGTTGGACTTCTGCGACAAGGCCACGAGCTCCTTGAGGTTGCTCACGGGCACCGAAGGATGCACCACCAGCAGGTGCGGCGAATACGCCAGCATGGTGACGCCGCGCAGGTCTTTCGAGGGGTCAAAGGCCAGCTTGGTGTAGACCGAAGGACTGATCGCCAGCGCGCCGGTGTCGCACAGCAGCAGCGTGTAGCCGTCGGGCGCGGACTTGGCGACGATGTCGGCGCCCAGGTTGCCGTTGGCGCCGGCCTTGTTGTCAACGATGACCGACTGCTTGAGCGCTTCGGACAAAGGCTGCGCAATGGCGCGCGCGATGATGTCCGAGGAACCGCCCGGCGGGTAAGGCACCACCAGGCGTATCGGTTTGGATGGCCATGCGGCCTGGGCGTTCGCGGTGCCGCTTGCGGCGCCAGCACCCAGGGCCAAAGAAGCCGCGATAAGTTCCCGTCGATTGATAGCCATGTCTGTCTCCTGAACGTTCTTAAAAACCCGGCCACATTGACCGCTGCGCCGGGAGCCTCTGCGGGCTCCTCGTGCACGCCTGGTTGGGTATACCGTTTATGCCGGCGACTTCGCCACTTCGTGGTTGCCCAGCAGCTCCAGTGCCCGCACCAGCGCGGAGTGGTCCAGGTCCTGCATGCCGTTGGCGGCGCAGGCCTGCATCAGCTGGGCGGCGCCCGCCGTTTGCGGCAGGGCCAGGCCCAGGGTGCGCGCGCCGCTGAGCGCCAGGTTCAAATCCTTCTGGTGCAGGCCGATGCGGAAACCCGGCGCGAAGGTGCGCTTGATCATGCGCTCGCCGTGCACTTCCAGGATGCGCGAGGACGCAAAGCCGCCCATCAGCGCCTGGCGCACCTTGGCCGGGTCGGCGCCGGCCTTGCTGGCGAACAGCAGGGCTTCACCCACGGCCGCGATGTTCAGCGCCACGATGATCTGGTTGGCCACCTTGCAGGTCTGGCCGTCGCCGTTGCCGCCCACCAGCGTGATGTTCTTGCCCATCAGCTCGAACAGCGGCTTGACGAGGTCGAAGGCTGCTTGCGGGCCGCCCACCATGATGGTGAGGCTGGCCGCCTTGGCGCCGACTTCGCCGCCCGACACCGGGGCGTCGAGGTAGTCGCAGCCCAGGGCGTTGATCTTCTTGGCGAATTCTTTCGTGTCCATCGGAGAGATGGAGCTCATGTCGACCACGGTCTTGCCCTTGGTCAGCGCGAAGGAAACGCCGCCTTCGCCGAACAGCACCTTGGCCACGTCGGGCGTGTCGGGCAGCATCAGGAAAATGATGTCCGCCTGCTTGACCACGTCGGTGATGGAATCGCAGGCCTTGCCCTTGCCGGTCAACAGCTCCGCGGGCACCTTGCCCAGGGTAGTCATGAAAACTTCGTGCCCCGCCGCGATCAGGTGCGCCGCCATGGGGTTGCCCATGATCCCGAGGCCGATAAATCCAAGCTTGCTCATTGAAATACTCCAGTCAAAATTTCGGTGAAAAAGAATTCAGAATTCGCGTATCAGGCGCATCAGGCGCGGTAACGGTCGTGCAGGGCTTGGGTGGCGGAGCGGAACACGCCGAGGTCGCTTCCCACCGCCACAAAGGTGGCGCCCATTTCCATGTAGCGCCGCGCGTCGGCTTCCACCGGCGCCAGGATGCCCGTGGGCTTGCCGCAGGCTTTTGCATCGGCGAACACGCCGGCAATGGCTTTCTGCACGTCGGGATGGCCCGCGTTGCCCAGGTGGCCAAGGCCCGCCGCCAGGTCCGAGGGGCCCACAAAAATGCAGTCCACGCCGTCGATTTCGGCAATCGCGCGCGCGGCCGCGACGCCGGCGCTGCTTTCGATCTGCACCGCGACGCAGATCTGGTCGTTGATGCCCTTGAAGTACTCGGGCACCGTGCCGTAGCGGTTGCTGCGCTGCGACACCGACACGCCGCGAACGCCCTGCGGCGGGTAGCGCGTGGCGGCAACGGCGCGGCGCGCTTCGTCGGCGCTTTCCACGAAAGGCACGAGGAAGTTGTAGAAGCCGGCGTCAAGCAGGCGCTTGATCTCGACCTCGTTGTTGCTGGTGGGCCGCACGAAGGGCGCGCTCGGACTGTCTTTCAGCGCCATCAGCTGGGGAATGAAGGTGCCCACGTCGTTGGGCGAATGCTCGCCGTCCAGCAGTATCCAGTCGAAGCCGGCAACGCCCAGCACTTCGGTGGTGATGGCGTTGGCCAGCGACGACCAGCAGCCGATCAGCTTTTTTCCGGCGAGCAGGTCGCGCTTGAAGCTGTTGGGAAATGATTGGTAGGGAGTGGCTTGTGTCATGGTGTTTGCTTTTGCAGTCTCTGTTTGAATTCGGTTTGCGGGCCGGCGCAAGGGCCGGCCGGATGCGTCAATCGGCCTTGATGTTCGCCGCCTTGATGACCTGCGCCCACTTGGCGACTTCGGCGCGCTGGAAGGCGGCGATCTGGGCCGTCGTCATGTTGGCCGGCTCCATGCCGAAGCCCTTGAGTTTTCCCTGCATCTCGGGCTCGGCCAGGATGCGGCCTATCTCGGTGTGCAGGCGGTCGATGACGGGAGCGGGTGTGCCGGCCGGCACAAAAATCGCCTGCCACGAGAGCACTTCAAAATTGGCCAGGCCCGGCAAGCCGGATTCGGCCACCGTCGGCACGTCGGGCAAGGAGGCCAGCCGGCTGGCGGAGGTCACCGCGATGGCGCGCAGCTTGCCGCTCTGGATGTGCGGCGCCGCCACCACGGTGGTGTCGAACATCATGTCCACCTGCCCGCCTATCACGTCCTGGATGGCGGGGCCGCTGCCTTTGTAGGGGATGTGCGTGAACTTTACGCCGGACCGGAAAGCCAGCAATTCGAGCGAGAGGTGTTGCGAGGTGCCCGTGCCCGCCGAGGCTGAGGACAGGCCGCCGGCCTTGCTCTTGCTGGCTTCGATCACGTCCTTCAGCGTCTTGTAGGGGCTGGCTTGGTTGACCACCAGCACCAGCGGGTTGGTGCCGATCAGCGTGATGGGCGCAAAGGACTTGACGGGGTCGTAGCCGATTTTCGGATAGAGGCTGACGTTGATCGCATGCGAGCTGACCGTGCCGCCCACCAGTGTGAAGCCGTCAGGCGCGGCGCGAGAACCGACTTCCGAGCCGACACTGCCGCCCGCCCCGGGCTTGTTGTCGACGATGATGTTGGTGCCCAGCACCGTGCCGAGCTTTTGCCCGATCAGCCGGCCCAGCACGTCGGTGGTGCCGCCCGCGGGAAAGGGCACCAGGTAGGTGATCGGCTTGCCGGTGGGCCAGGTCCCCTGCGCGAAGGCGGGAAGCGTTGACAGGCCGCCGGCCATGGCGGCCAGCGCGGTAGTGAGCAGGGTGCGGCGTTGCATCATGATGTCTCCTTGTGCCTATAAGTGGATCAGGTGATGGGCGCCGGGTTGAACAGCACCAGCGCGTTGTGCAGCTTCCAGTGTTCGGCCCAGGTCTTCTTGCGTCCGCTGGCAACTTCCAGCATGAACTGGAACAGCTCCCAGCCGACGTCTTCAATGCTGGCATCGCCGTCGGCGATGCGGCCGGCGTTGATGTCCATCAGGTCGTGCCAGCGCCGCGCCAGGTCGCTGCGCGTGGCCACCTTGATCACCGGCACTTCGGCCAGGCCGTAAGGCGTGCCGCGGCCGGTGGTGAACACGTGGATGTTGATGCCAGCGGCCAGTTGCAGCGTGCCGCAGATAAAGTCGCTGGCCGGCGTCGCAGCGTAGATCAGGCCCTTTTGCTTGACCTTCTCGCCGGGCGACAGCACACCGCTGATGGGCGCGCTGCCGGACTTGACGATGGAGCCCATGGCCTTTTCGACGATGTTGGACAAGCCGCCCTTTTTGTTGCCCGGCGTGGTGTTGGCGCTGCGGTCCACTTGCCCCTTTTTGAGGTAGGCGTCGTACCAGGCCATTTCGCGGATCATGGCGTCGGCCACTTCCGGCGTACTGGCCCGCGAGGTCAGCTGGTCGATTCCGTCGCGTACTTCGGTGGTTTCAGAGAACATCACCGTCGCGCCGGCGCGCACCAGCAGGTCGGTGGCAAAGCCCACCGCCGGGTTCGCCGTGACGCCGGAAAACGCGTCGCTGCCGCCGCACTGCACGCCCACCACCAGTTCGCTGGCGGGCACGGTCTCGCGCTTGCGCGCGTTGAGCCGCTCCAGGTGCAGCAAGGCGGTGTCCATGATGGAATCGATCATGGACATGAAACCGACGTGGTTCTCGGACTGCAGGCAGACCACGTCCAGCACGGCTTCGGCGCTGGTGCCCACGTCGGCCACGTTGCGCTCGTCGATGATCTGTATGGTGCCCGGCGGCAACAGGCGCTCAGGCTGAAGCTTTTCGCAGCCCAGGCTCACCACCATGACTTCACCGCCGAAGTTGGGGTTCAGGCTGATGTTGCGCAGGGTGCGTATCGGGATGATCGCGTCGGGCGCGTCGATCGCCACGCCGCAGCCGTAGGTGTGTTCCAGCCCCACCACGTCGTCCACGTTGGGGAAGCGCGGCAGCAGCTCGGCCTTGATGCGCTGCACGGCGAAGTCCACCACGCCGGCCACGCACTGCACCGTGGTGGTGATGGCCAGGATGTTGCGGCTGCCCACGGAACCGTCCGGGTTGCGGAAGCCCTCGAAGGTATAGCCTTCGAGCGCCGGCAACGGCTCGGGCCGCACCGTTGCCTTGGGCAGGTTGTCCAGGGTGCGCGCGTCGGGCATTTCCAGCAGGCGCTCATGCACCCAGCTGCCGGCGGGAATGTCTTTCAGCGCATAGCCGATGGGCACGTTGTAGCGCAGCACCGCACTGCCCTTGGGCAAGTCCACCAGCGCGACCTTGTGCCCCTGGGGCACACGCTCCACCAGCCGCAGGCCGCCCTCGAAGGTGGCGCCTTCGGGCAAGCCCCCGTCGTTGGCGACGATCGCGACGTTGTCGCGAGGGTGCATGCGGATGTGAAGCGGTGCGGCCATGCTGGTGTGCGTCCTTGGCTTTATTTACCGACCACCATGTACAGGCTAGGCAGCCACATGGAGAACGCGGGGATGAAGGTGACCAGTGCCAGCGCGAAAATCAGCGCGCCGTAGAAGGGCCAGATGGTGCGCATCACGGTGCCCACGGAAACCCCGCCGATGGCGCATCCCACGAACTGGGTGGTGCCCACGGGCGGCGTGTTCAGGCCCAGCGCGCAGTTGATCAGCAGCACGATGCCGAACTGCACGGAGCTCATGCCGTAGTGCTGGGCGATCGGCAGGAAAATCGGCGTGCACAGCAGAATCGTCGCGGCCATGTCCAGGAAGGTGCCCAGCACGAACAGGATGATGTTGATCAGCAGGAAGATCACCCACGGTGTGCTGCTGATCTGCGACAGCATCTGGCCGGTCAGTTCCGCCACGCCGTACAGGCTGATCAGGTAACCGAAGGTGCTGGAGATGCCGATCAGCAGCAGGATCACGCCGGTGGTCTTGACCGCCTTGGAGGCGGCCTTGATGAAGTGTTCCCACTTGAGCGTGCGGTACAGGAAGATCGTCAGCGCCAGCGCATACAGCACGGCCACGGCGGCCGACTCGGTCGCGGTGAACACGCCGGACAAAATGCCGCCCAGGATCAGCACCACGATGAAGAGGCCCGGCAAGGCGGCGGCGAAGGAGCGCGCCACGATGGACCAACCGGGGAATGTACCGGCGGGATAGCCGCGCTTGACGGCGACCAGGTAGGCCGCTGCCAGGTTGCAGATGGTCAGGATGGCCGCGGGCACGAGGGCCGCGAGAATCAGCGCCGCGATAGACACCTTGCCGCCGGCTGCCAGCGAATAGATGATCAGGTTGTGGCTGGTCGGCATCAGTGCGCCCACCAGGGCCGCGTGCGTCGTCACGTTGACGGCGTAGTCGGCGTGGTAGCCCTCTTTCTTCATCATCGGGATCATCACGGCGCCCATGGCGGACACGTCGGCCACCGGGGAGCCGGACACGCCGCCGAACAGGGTGCAGGCCACCACGTTGGACATGCCCAGGCCGCCGCGCACGTGGCCGACCAGGTTGCGGGCCAGGTTCACGATGCGGTCGGCTATACCGCCGTAGAGCATCAGCTCACCGGCGAAGATGAAAAACGGAATGGCGAGGAAGGAAAAAATCCCCATGCCGGAGGTCATCTGCTGGAAGCCGACCGCCAGCGGCAGGCCTTCATACAGCAGCGTGGCCAGTGCGGACAGGCCGATCGAAAACGCCACCGGCACGCCGAGCAGCAGGAACAGCGTGAAGGAGATGCAGAGAATAAGAAGTGGAATAGTCATAATTTGTTCAACCCCAGGCCGGTTCGACTTCTTGGCCCTTGGCGAGCGCGATGATGTGTTCGATGCAGAACATCACAATGAGGACGCCGGCGATGGTCGCGGGCACATAACGCCAGCCCTCGGAAATCCAGAGGGTGGGCAGGCGGTAGCTCCAGACCGAGTTGGCCAGCAGCGCGCAGTTGTAGGCCATGGCGGCGCCGAAGAGCATCACCAGGGCATGAATCAGGTATTCCATCTTCAGGCGCAGCCAGTCGGGGGCCAGCACCAGCATGGATTCGAGGCCGATGTGGCCGGCATCACGCACACCCACGGCCACGCCGAACATGGTGACGTAAAGCACCAGCAACAGCGCCAGGCTTTCAGCCCAGGTCGGTGTGTTGTTCAAGACATAGCGGCCGAACACCTGCCAGCTCACGGCGCAGATCACCGCGACCAGTCCGAGGATGCCCAGCCACATGCAGGCCCGGGCGAGCGTGCGGCAAATTTTTGTGTACATATGAGGGTCCGGATGCGCGGGGCCCGGCCTTGAAAAAACGAATGAGTGGCAGAGGTTGCCGTGGGGAACGCCGGCCCCGCTGCTGCAGCGGGCCGGCGCCGGGTTTCAGCTTACTTGGTGTCCTGAACGGCCTTGACGAGGCGCTTCAGGTTGGCGTCGGTGATGAACTTGTCATAGACGGGTTTCATCGCGGCCTGGAAAGGCTTTTTGTCGACGTCGATGATCTCGGCGCCGCCGGCTTTCACGGTCGCCAGCGACTTGATTTCGCGCTCGGCCCACTGCTTGCGCATGTAAGGCACGGACTCCTTGGCGGCCTGGCGGATCCAGCCCTGCTCTTGTGCAGACAGGGTGTCCCAGACTTTCTTGGAGAACAGCAGCATTTCAGGCGCCATCGAGTGCTCGGTCTTGGTGTAGAACTTGGCGACTTCGAAGAGGCGAGCGCTCTCATACGTGGGGTAGTTGTTTTCAGCCGCGTCGATCACGCCGGTCTTCAGGCCCGTGTAGACCTCGCCCATGGGCATAGGGGTGGCGTTGGCACCCATGGCTTCCAGCATGGAAACCCACAGGTCGGACTGCTGAACGCGAACTTTCACGCCCTTCATGTCGGCGAAGCTGCGGATCGCCTTCTTGCCGGTGAACATGGAACGCGCGCCGCTGTCGTAGTAAGCCAGGCCCACGAAGCCCTGCTTTTCGCAGGACTTCAGGATTTCCTCGCCGATCGGGCCGTCCAGCACCTTGTGCAGGTGGTCCACCGAGTTGAACAGGAAAGGCATGGTCGGCACTTGCGTTTCAGCGCAGATGTTGTTCATCGGCGCGATGTTGACGCGCACCATGGACAAGGCGCCGATCTTGGTCTGCTCGATGGTGTCTTTTTCCTGGCCCAGCGAGCTGTTGTTGAACACCTTGATGCTGTGCTTGCCGCCGGACAAGGCCTTGAGGCGCTCGCCCATGAACTTGACGGCCGTCACGGTGGGGTAGTCGTCAGGGTGGATGTCGGCGGAACGGAATTCCGTGGCAAAACTTGCCAGCGGCGTCATGGCCAGGGCGGCGGTGACGGCGAACAGTGTTTTTTTGATCTTCATGTCTCATCCTCTAAGGTTGGTGGTGGAAAGCGGGTAGCGGGAAACTGGAAACGGGGTAACGGAAACAGGTAGCGGAAACTTCTGGCTTCTAATACAGGCATGCGGCTTCGGGCAGCCCGCGCACGCCGGGGCGCAGCGCGAACACGCCGCCGGCCAGCGGCTGGTCGAACAGGTCGACACCCTCGGGGCGTATCGATGTCACGAACAGGGTGTCCAGCCCGGCGCCGCCGAAGGCGCACATGGCGGGCTTCTTCACGGGCACGGCCAGCGAGCGGTCCAGCTTGCCGGCGGGCGTGAAGCGGTGAATGAGGCCGGCGTCGTTGCCGCAGATCCAGTAGCAGCCGTCGGCATCGACGGCCGCGCCGTCGGGCCGCCCGGGCAACGGGTTCATGTCGACGAAGAGGCGGCGGTTCGACGGGATGCCGGTTTGGGTGTCGTAGTCAAAGGCCCAGACCGACTGCACCGAAGGGTGGGAGTCGGACAGGTACATGGTGCGGCCGTCCGGGCTGAAGGCCATGCCGTTGGGCGTGATGAAACCTTCGAGCAGCACCTTGAGGCCGTTGCCCTGGTAGCTGTAGATGCTGCCGACGCGCGCGCCTGCCGCCATGTTCATCTGCATCGTGCCGGCCAGGAAGCGACCTTGCCGGTCGCAGCGGCCGTCGTTAAAACGCATGCCCGCCTGCGCATGGGTCACGCTTGCAAGCCGGTGAAAGCCAAGTTCGCCGCCGGCCTGTGGGCCCACGCGGAACACGCCGCTCTCGGCGCCTGCAATCCAGTCCTTCGCACCCAGGCGGCCTATGCAGGCGAGCATTTCGGGCGCCAGCCATTCGGTCAATGCGGCGTCGGCCACGCTCCAGCGGCACAGCCTGCGCGCGGGAATGTCCACCCAGTACAGCGCCTGCTCGGCGGCGTCCCAGACGGGGCTTTCACCCACGCCGTTGCGCGCATCGAGAACCAGTTCGGCTTGAACGTCACTCATATATATGGATGCCGCTCAGTCGCCGAAGGGGCCGGCCACGACAAAACCGCCGCCCTGGTACTGGGCAACCGGGTCCTTGAGGTCGGGCGCCGGCGTGCGGGCGTAGACCGCCTCGCGGAAGATGTCGGAGCTGTCCTTGGGCACGTAGCCGATATGGCGCGCGCGGCTGTTGTCCCACCAGGTCACGGCGTTGTCGGACATGCCGAAGACGATGCTGTGGCCCAGCACCGGCGTCGTGAGGCAGGCGGTGATCAGGCGGTGCAGGTCGTCAAAGCTCAGCCAGGTGGCCAGCATGCGGCGGTCCTTGGGTTCGGCGAAGGAGGAGCCGATGCGCACGCAGGCGGTCTCGATGCCGTAGCGGTCGAAGTACAGGCGCGACAGGTCTTCACCGAAAGCCTTGGACAGGCCGTACATGCCGTCGGGGCGAGGCGGATGGTCGGCGTTGATGGTCTGGTCCTGGCGGTAAAAGCCGGTGACGTGGTTGGAGCTGGCGAAGACGATGCGCTTGACGCCGTGCTTGCGCGCCGCTTCATACAAGTTGTAAGCGCCCAGGATGTTGGCCTGCAGGATGGGGCCGAAAGGCCCTTCCACCGAGACGCCGCCCAGGTGGACGATGGCGTCCACGCCCGCGACCATGGTGTGCACCGCGGCGGAATCCGCCAGGTCGGCCAGCACCACTTCTTCGCCGGCCGCGGCATCGCCGAAGGGCTGCACGTCCGACAGGCGGAGCACTGAGCAATTGGCCTTCAGGCGCTCGCGCAAGGCCTTGCCCAAACCGCCGGCCGCACCGGTCAACAACAGCTTTTCATGTACTTTGATCGTCATTTTTTGGATCTGCGTCCAGTGCCGTCATAAACGCCGACAAACACTGGACTTTTTTTTGGAGTTTGTTAAAGTCAACCTACAAATGCATCAGTCATAGGTTGTCTGATGACTCGGAATTCTCGGTTTCGCCCCCTAGCTTGTCAATGGTTTTTTAATGGAATCAAGGAAAACCCCTAGTCGCCCGGAAGCAGGCCTTACGCCTGCCTTTCACGAGGAACCGCTGCGCGTGCGCCGGCCTCGCGGACTGGTGGGCGAGATCGTCGAAAGCCTGGCCGGCAGCATCCGCGAAGGCCGCTTGCAACCGGGCGAAAAACTTCCCACCGAGGCCGAAATCATGGCCCGCTTCGACGTCAGCCGCACGGTGGTGCGCGAGTCCCTGTCCAAGCTGCAGGCCTCGGGCCTGGTGGAAACCCGGCACGGCATAGGCACTTTTGTGCTGCAGCCGCAGGACGCCGGCAACTTCAAGATCACGGCCGGGGACTTCGCCACCGTGGCTGACGTGATCTCGGTGCTGGAGCTGCGCATCAGCCTGGAAACCGAGGCCGCCGGCCTGGCCGCCCAGAGGCGGACGCCGGAAAACCTCATCGCCATGGAAAAGGCCCTGCGCGCCTTCCACGACTCCATCAGCCTGGACTCCGACGCCGTGCCGCCCGACTTCCAGTTCCACATGGAAGTGGCGCGCTCCACCGGCAACCGGCACTTCGCCGACCTGATGACCTACCTGGGCACCATGATCATCCCGCGCACGCGCGTGAACACGGCGCACAGCGCGCCCGAGGGCCGCTTCAACTACCTGCAGCGCGTCAACAGCGAGCACGAAAGCATTTACAACGCCATCCGCAGCCAGGATGCCGAGGCCGCGCGCGCTGCGATGCGCACGCACCTGTCCAACAGCCGCGAGCGCCTGCGCCGGGGCAATAACGCGCACACCATGCAGCCGCCGGGGGACGCCGCCGAGCCCCAGCCGGCCTCAGCCTTAGGGACAAATCTGGTTGCATAAAGAATCGGCGAGTTGTACGATAACTGATAAATCCCTTATCAACCTTCTACAACACGCCCGGTATGCCCGCTTCCCAAGCTTCCCCTGTTTCCCCGCCCGCAGCCTCCCAAACCCCGCGCATCACCCGCGTCCAGGTGATTCCCGTCGCCGGTCAGGACAGCATGCTGCTGAACCTGAGCGGCGCGCACGGCCCCTTCTTCACCCGCAACCTCCTGATCCTGACCGACAGCTCCGGCCGCACCGGCGTGGGCGAAGTCCCGGGCGGCGAGAAAATCCGCAACACCCTGCAGGATGCGGCCCCGCTGATCGAAGGCCAGTCGATAGGCGCGTGGAACCAGATCCTCAACACCCTGCGCACCGCCTTCGCCGACCGTGACAGCGGCGGCCGCGGCAACCAGACCTTTGACCTGCGGGTGGCCATCCACGCCGTGACCGCCGTGGAAAGCGCCCTGCTTGACCTGCTGGGGCAATTCCTGGGCGTGCCGGTGGCGGCTTTGCTGGGCGATGGCCAGCAGCGCGATTCGGTGGCCATGCTGGGCTACCTCTTCTATGTGGCGGACCGCAAGCAGACCAACCTGGCCTACGCTTCGGCGCCCGACGAGAAAGACGACTGGCTGCGCCTGCGGCACGAGCCCGCCATGGACGCCGACGGCATCGTCGCGCTGGCCGAAGCGGCCTACACGCGCTACGGCTTCAAGGACTTCAAGCTCAAGGGCGGCGTGCTGCGCGGCGAGGAAGAGATGGAAGCCATCGTCGCGCTGTCGGAGCGCTTTCCCGATGCGCGCATCACGCTGGACCCGAACGGCGGCTGGCTGCTGAAAGACGCCATCCGCATCTGCCAGGGCCGCGGCGACGTCCTGGCCTACGCCGAAGACCCTTGCGGCGCCGAGGGCGTGTTCTCGGGCCGCGAGGTGATGGCCGAGTTCCGCCGCGCCACCGGCCTGCCGACGGCCACCAACATGATCGCCACCGACTGGCGCGAGCTGTCGCACACCATCCACCTGCAGTCGGTCGACATCCCGCTGGCCGACCCGCACTTCTGGACCATGCAGGGCTCGGTGCGCGTGGCGCAGATCTGCCAGACCTGGGGCCTGACCTGGGGCTCGCACTCCAACAACCACTTCGACATATCCCTGGCCATGTTCACGCACGTGGCGGCCGCGGCGCCGGGCAAGGTCACCGCGATCGACACGCACTGGATCTGGCAGGACGGCCAGCGCCTGACCAAGGCGCCGCTGCAAATCGTGGGCGGCGAAGTCGCCGTGCCCAAACAGCCCGGCCTGGGCGTGGAGCTGGACATGGTGGAGGTGGAAAAAGCCCACCAGCTTTACCTCAAGCACGGCCTGGGCGCGCGCGACGACGCCGTGGCCATGCAGTACCTGATTCCAGGCTGGAGCTTCAACAACAAGATGCCCTGCATGGTGCGGTAACTACAGCCGGCAGCGCGGGTTTGCGGGAAGTTAGAGGCTCCCGCAGGCCTTTCTGTCTTTTTTGATTTCTGTCATTGGGCGTGTGTGCAGCCCAGTCGGGCGCCGGGGGCGGTATACCCCGGCGCCTTTTTTGCCAGCGATACCCACCCATTACTACAAACCTCAGGAGACAAGACATGAAACGCAGACACCTTTGCGGCATTGCGGGCGCAGCCTTGCTGACCCTGGCCGCCACCCTGGGCGCAGGCACCGCCGCCGCGCAAACCAGACTCAAATGGGCCCACGTCTACGAGACGTCCGAGTCCTTCCACAAGCAGGCCGTCTGGGCCGCCGACGAAATCAAAAAGAAGACCAACGGCCGCTATGTGGTCGAAGTCTTCCCGGCCTCGTCCCTGGGCAAGGAAACCGAAATCAACCAGGGCCTGACCCTGGGCACCGTGGACATCATCTACACCGGCGCCGCCTTTGCCGGCCGCGCCTACCCGCCGCTGTCGATCGCCGCCGCGCCTTTTGTGTTCCGCGACTACAACCACTTCCAGGCCTTCCGCAACGGCCCGATCTTCCAGGAACTGGCGCAAGGCTACGCGAGCAAGACCGGCGGCCAGCACATCGCGGGCTACACCTACTACGGCCTGCGCCACATGACCTCCAACAAGGTCATCCTGAGGCCCGAGGACATGAAGGGGCTGAAGCTGCGCGTACCCGATGCGCCGCTGTTCGTGATGTTCCCCAAGGCCGTCGGCGCCAACCCCACGCCCATCGCGTTTGCCGAGGTCTACCTGGCGCTGCAGAACGGCACGGTCGATGCACAGGAAAACCCGCTGCCCACCATCGAGGCCAAGAAGTTCTATGAGGTGCAGAAGTACATCACGCTGACGGGCCACATCACCGAGTCGCTGATCACCGCCGTTTCGGGCTCGGTCTGGTCCAAGCTCAGCGACGCCGACAAAAAGATTTTCGACCAGGTACTCTGGGAAGCCTCCAGCCGCTCCAGCCAGGACATCGTCGACGCGGAAAACCGGCTGGTCGCCGAGTTCGAGAAAAAAGGCAAGACCGTCAACAAGGTCGACCGCGCGCCTTTCGCCGCGGCCGTGCTGCCCTCGCTGATCGCTGCCGATGCGCCCTGGCCCAAGAGCCTGTACGACCGCATCCAGGCCATCAAGTAAGTCACGTTAAAAAAGGGGTGGGAGCGGCGCAGGCTGCTTCGCCCTGCTTCATATCCTCATATCCGCACACGCACAGGAGACACCATGAAACGCCGTTCCCTCATCCAGTCGGCCATTGCCGGCGCCGTCGTGCCGGTGCTGGCGCTGCAGGCACTTCCCGCCTGGGCGCAAGCCGCCTGGCCCTCCGCCAGACCCGTGGTCATCGTTGTGCCCTTCCCCCCGGGCGGCTCCACCGACATGGTGGCGCGCGCGCTGGCACTGCAGCTGCAGACCAAACTGGGCGGCAGCTTCGTCGTCGAGAACCGGCCGGGCGCCACCGGCACCATAGGCAGCGCCCAGGTCAAGCGCGCGCCCGCCGACGGCTATACGCTGCTGGTGTCCTCGCTGGGCGCTTTTGTCGTCACGCCGCATCTGCTCAAAGGCGTGCCTTACGACGCCACCAAAGACTTCGACTACATCAGCGTGCCGGTGCAGGCGCCCAACGTGCTGGTCGCCAACGTCGCCCGGCCCGAGCGCACGCTGGACGACGTGCTGGCGCTGCTGCGCAAAACGCCGGGGAAGGTGTCGTTTGCCAGTTCAGGCAACGGCTCGTCGGACCATCTCTCGGCCGAACTGTTCTGGCAGCAGTCCAAAACCGAAGGCGTGCACGTGCCCTACAAGGGCGGCGCCCCGGCGATCAACGACCTGCTGGGCAACCAGGTGGATTTCTCTTTCCAGAACGTGAATGCCGTGCTGCCGCACATACGCGCGGGCAAGCTGCGCGCCATCGCCGTCACCGGCGACAAGCGTTCACCCGTGCTGCCCGAGGTGCCCACGCTGGCCGAAGCCGGTGTCAAGGGCGCGGAGGTCTACTCCTGGCAAGGCATGGCCGCGCCCAAAGGCTTGCCGGCCGCCACGAAGAAGGCGCTGAGCGACGCGGTGATCGCCGCCATGCAAGACCCCGACATGAAAAAGCGCATGCTGGACCAGGGGCTGGAGATCGTCGCCAGCACGCCCGAGGAATTCACCGCCTTCCAGTTGCGCGAGTGGGCGCGCTGGAAGACTTTGATAGACACGCGCCGCATCACAGCCGATTGACCCCCCTCCCGAATCCATTCGCAAAAACACCAGCAAGCAAGACGGCAAGCGCCGCGCTCGAACAAGACATGCCCCCACTTCATCCCCCACGGCTGCGTATCGCCGTCATAGGCGCGGGCCTGGGCTCCGCGCCCCACTTTCAAAGCCTGCAGGACCTGGCCGACGAGGCCGAGCTCGTGTATGTGTATGGCCGCAGCGCCGAACGGCTGGCGGGCGTGAAGGCGCCGGCCGGCGCGAAGAAGACCACGCGGCTGGAGGACATCCTCGAAGACGCAAGCATCCAGGCCGTGCTGGTGCTCACGCCGCCCAATACGCATCTCGAACTCGTGCAGCGCGTGGCGCGCGCGGGCAAACACGTGCTGGTGGAAAAGCCGCTGGAGATCGACCTGAACCGCGCCAACGCGCTGGTCGAGGCCTGCGAGGACGCAGGCATTACGCTGGCCGTCATGCTGCAGCATCGCCTGCGCGAAGCGGCAGTGGCCTTGCGCGCATTGGTCACCGCTGGCGAGCTGGGGGAGCTGGTGAGCGCCAGCGCCGCCGTGCGCTGGTGGCGGCCGCAAACTTATTACGACGAGCCCGGGCGCGGCACCCTGGCGCGCGATGGCGGCGGCGTGCTGATCACACAGGCCATCCACACGCTGGACCTGCTGCTGAGTTTCACCGGCATGCCGGCGCGCGTGACGGGCATCGCCGGCACCAGCGCGGTGCACCGCATGGAAGGGGAAGACACCGCCGCCGCCCTGCTGCACTACGACAACGGCGCGGTGGCCGTGGTGCAGGCCACGACGGCAGCCTACCCGGGCTTTCCCGAGCGCATCGAGCTGAACTTCACGCGCGGCACGGCCACGCTGGAAGGCGGCGAAATGCGGGCAGCTTTCCAGGACGGCAGGACCGTGAGCGCGGGCGCGCAACAAGGCTCGGGCGGCGGCGCCGACCCCATGGCTTTCGACCATGCCGCGCACCGCACGGTGCTGCAGGACTTCATCCACGCGGTGCAAAACGGCGCAGCACCGGCGGTCACCGGGCGCTCCGCGCTGGGCGTGCAGCAGGTCATAGAAGCCGTCATGGCATCGTCACAGGCCGGCAGCACGGTGCCGCTGCATCCGGCGGCGTTGATCCCCGTGATGTAAGAAGCTGTTCACGGCCAACAACGCTCCGGTCCAGACATGGCGGGCATGTGCAGCTATAAAACTCGTAGCAGCCGGGAATTTGCGTTATATTGGGTCCCCAACGATAAAAGCTTTTTGCTTAACCGCCACCTGTGACCGAATTGTGACCGAGGAGATGTGCTGATGAGTGCCAAAGAAAATGCGGCGGTAGGCCAATTGCTGGAGCTCCTGGAAGCACGCTACGCATTGCGCGTGCTGTGGGCCCTGAAGGACGGCCATCCGCAAACCTTTCGGCTTTTGCAGGACAGCATCGGCAACATCACGCCCAACACCCTGAACACCCGCATCAAGGAACTGCGCGCCGCCGGCCTGCTCGGCCACGGCAGCGACGGCTACATCGTCACCACCCTGGGCGCCGACCTGCTCAAGCGCCTGAACGACCTGCAGGCCTTCGCCGGCAAATGGGTGCTGAGCCAGACGAAGAAAAGCAAGCCCTGACCTGCGCCCTTAGGCTTGAAAAAAAACGACCGGAGCGGTCGCTTTTTTTGTGGCCGGCCGCAGCCTCAATCCACCGACGCACCCGAACGCTTCACCGCATCGCCCCACAGCGTCATGCTGGCGGCAATGTGTTTGGCGAGTTCTTCCGGCGTGCCGGGCGCGACCTCGGCGCCGCGCGACTGCAGCTGCGCGCGCAGCTCGGGGTCGGCCAGCGCCTTGTGGATCGCGTCGTTCAGGCGGTTGACGATGGGCCGCGGCGTTCCGGCGGGCACAAATATCGCGTCCCAGGCGCTGACGTCAAAGCCGGCCAGGCCCGACTCCGCGACCGTGGGCACGTCGGGCCAGCCCGCGACCCGCGTGGCCGTCGTCACCGCGAGCGGCTTGACACGCCCGCTTTTGGCTTGCGGCGCGGCGTTGGGCATCACCTCAATCATCATGTCGACCTGGCCGCCCATGAGGTCCGTCATCGCCTGGGCGCCGCCGCGATAAGGGATGTGCACCACCGCCAGGCCCGCGCGTGATTTGTAGATTTCACCGGCCAGGTGCGAGGTCGTGCCGTTGCCGGCCGAGCCGAAGGTGTACTTGCCCGGGTTGGCCTTGAGCAGTTTGGTGAGTTCGGCCATGGAGTTCACCGGCAACGTGGGCCGCACCACCACCATGGCAGCGATGCGCGTGAGCTGGCTGACCGGCTCGAAGTCGCGCTGGGCGTTAAAGCCGGTCGACTTGTAGATCGCCTGGTTGATGGAGTGCGTGCCGTTGGTGCCGTAGAGCAGCGTGTAGCCGTCGGCCGGCGCCTTGGCCGCGGTGGCGCTGCCCACGTTGCCGCCGGCGCCGCCCAGGTTTTCCACCACGATGGGCTGGCCCAATTCCCTGGCCGCGCGCAGCATCACCAGGCGCGCCAGCGTGTCGCCGCCACCGCCGGCCGGGAACGGAACGATCAGCTTGATCGGTTTGTTGGGGTAAACGGCCGGCTGGGCCTGGGCGGCAGGTGCGACCAGGGCCAATACGGCAACGGCGGCCAGCAGCGCGCGGCGGGCGGAGGCAGCCGGCGGCATGCGGTGGGAAAAGGGCGATTTCATCATGTCTCCTGGGGAAGGTGTAGGTGCTCGACGGCACTTAAAATACTTAGTCATCTTATTTTATTGCACGCAATATGGGGAGTAATTACCTAGTTAACCCTTAGTCTTATAACTATTGCATGCAATAATTCATCGACTTTACCTCCAGAGCCCATGTCTTCCCAGATCGACTACACCACCAATGAACTGAGGCGAAGAATCCTCAGCGGCCAGGCCGCCCCCGGCGAGCGCATGGTGGAACTGGAGCTCTCCGCCCAGTTGGCCGTGTCGCGCACACCCATACGCATCGCGCTGGGCGAACTCGAAAAAGAGGGTTTGCTGGAACGGCTGCCGACCCGCGGCTTCCGCGTGCGCCAATTCAGCGTCACCGAGATCACCAATGCCGTCGACGTGCGCGGCGCGCTCGAAGGCATGGCGGCCCGGCAGGCGGCCGAGCGGGGCCTCACGGCCGCGACCCAGGCCGAACTGCGGGCCTGCATCACCGAAGGCCGTCTGCTGCTGGAGAACGCCGAGGCCGCGGGCCATGTGATCGACGCGGCGCGCTGGGTGCCCATGAACGCGCGCTTTCACGGCGCGCTGGTCGAAGCCGCCGGCAACAGCACGCTGGTCTCGGCGCTCGCGCATGTGAGCAAAACCCCCATGGCCGGCGCCGGCGCGCTGAGCCTGAACGGCGCGCTGCCGCTGCTGGAATTCGGCTACATCCAGCGCGCGCAGAGTGACCACGAAGACGTGCTGGCCGCGCTGCTGGCCGGCGAAGGCGCACGCGCCGAGGCGCTGATGCGCGAGCACGCCCACCGCAGCCGCGACAACAAGCGCGAGCTGATGTCGCGCATGCAAAAACTCGCGTCGGCCTGAGCCCTTCTATATAAATAGATCGAGGCTGTGCCGCCGGCACGCCGGCCTCACGGGGCTCCCCCTACAATCCCGGGCATGACTCCGCTCCACCAGTGCGCGGAAGAACGGGCCGCCCCACGGCGTATCAGCCAATCCGCTTCCACCCCACGGGCCGTTAAAAATTTCTTAATCCAAAGCGAAGTCCTTGTCTTGAAAAGGGCTTTGCCATCCCCAGTTGGAAACCTTACCAACACCAACCCTGTTGCACCGCATGCCTGAAAATACACAACCCGAACAAAATCAACCACTTAGCGGCGAGCCAAGCCCCGAGGAACTGGAAGCGGCGCAAGCCGCCAACGAGTTTGACGCGCTGACCGTGGCGCAGGCCGAAGTCGCCACCCTGCAGGCCAAGAACACCGAGTTGGCCGACAGCTACCTGCGCGCCAAGGCCGAGACCGAAAACGCCCGCCGCCGCGCCGACGACGATGTCGCCAAGGCCCGCAAGTTTGCGGTGGAAAGCTTCGCCGAAAGCCTGCTGCCGGTGGCCGACAGCCTGGAAGCCGGCCTTGCGGTCAAGGAAGCCACGGCCGCGCAGATTCGCGAAGGCGCCGAAGCCACGCTCAAGCAGCTCAAGAGCGCGCTTGAGCGCAACAAGGTGGTGGCCATCGACCCGCCCGCCGGCACCAAATTCGACCCGGCCCAGCACCAGGCCGTCAGCATGGTGCCCGCCGACCAGGACGCCAACACCGTGGTCAACGTGCTGCAAAAAGGCTACCTGATCGCCGAGCGCGTATTGCGCCCGGCCCTGGTGACGGTGGCAGCCCCCAAATAAACCCGCAAAACAAGCCATAAACAGAATGCAAAAACATGTTGAGGCCCTTGAAGCCCATCAACTTACCCACAAGTTATCAACATAGTCATTCACAGCGGCCAGGGGCCTCAAACCCCGGCCACCCCACTTTCAATCTTTCACGAATCAAAAAGCAGGAGAAATCATCATGGGAAGAATCATCGGCATCGACCTGGGCACCACCAACAGCTGCGTATCCATCATGGAAGGCAACACGCCCCGCGTCATTGAGAACTCGGAAGGCGCGCGCACCACGCCGTCCATCGTCGCTTACCAGGAAGACGGCGAAGTGCTGGTTGGCGCGGCCGCCAAACGCCAGGCCGTGACCAACCCCAAGAACACGCTCTACGCCGTCAAGCGCCTGATCGGCCGCAAGTTCACCGAAAAAGAAGTCCAGAAGGACATTGCCCTCATGCCCTACGCCATCGTGCCCGCCGACAACGGCGACGCCTGGGTGGAAGTGCGCGGCAAGAAAATTTCGGCCCAGCAGGTCAGCGCCGACATCCTGCGCAAGATGAAAAAGACCGCCGAAGACTACCTCGGCGAACCTGTCACCGAAGCCGTGATCACCGTGCCTGCGTACTTCAATGACGCGCAGCGCCAGGCCACCAAGGACGCCGGCCGCATCGCAGGCCTGGACGTCAAGCGCATCATCAACGAACCCACCGCTGCGGCCCTGGCCTTCGGCCTGGACAAGCAGGAAAAGGGCGACCGCAAGATCGCCGTGTATGACCTGGGCGGCGGCACCTTCGACATCTCCATCATCGAGATCGCCGACGTCGACGGCGAGAAACAGTTCGAAGTGCTGTCCACCAACGGCGACACCTTCCTGGGCGGCGAAGACTTCGACCAGCGCGTTATCGACTACATCGTGGCCGAGTTCAAGAAAGACAGCGGCATCGACCTGTCCAAGGACGTGGTCGCCCTGCAGCGCCTGAAGGACTCCGCCGAGAAGGCCAAGATCGAGCTGTCCAACAGCCCGCAGACCGAAGTCAACATTCCCTACATCGCGCACGACCCCGCGACCGGCCCCAAGCACTTGCTGGTCAAGCTGAGCCGCGCCAAGCTCGAAAGCCTGGTCGACGAACTGATTGAGCGCACCATCGCGCCTTGCCGCGTGGCCATGAAGGACGCCGGCATCAGCGTGGGCGACATCCATGACGTGATCCTGGTGGGCGGCCAGACCCGCATGCCCAAGGTGCAGGAGAAGGTCAAGGAATTCTTCGGCAAGGAAGCACGCAAGGACGTGAACCCCGACGAAGCCGTGGCTGTGGGCGCCGCGATTCAAGGCCAGGTCCTGTCCGGCGACCGCACCGACGTGCTGCTGCTCGACGTGACTCCGCTGTCCCTGGGTATTGAAACCATGGGCGGCGTGATGACCAAGATGATCAAGAAGAACACGACCATCCCGACCAAGTTCGCGCAGACCTTCTCGACCGCCGAAGACAACCAGCCGGCCGTGACGATCAAGGTGTTCCAGGGCGAACGCGAAATTGCCTCGGGCAACAAGGCGCTGGGCGAGTTCAACCTCGAGGGCATTCCGCCCGCATCGCGCGGCACGCCGCAGATCGAAGTGTCCTTCGACATCGACGCCAACGGCATCCTGCACGTGGGCGCCAAGGACAAGGGAACCGGCAAGGAAAACAAGATCACCATCAAGGCCAACTCCGGCTTGTCCGAAGCTGAAATCCAGCAGATGGTGAAAGACGCCGAGCTGAACGCCGAGGAAGACAAGAAAAAGGTCGAGTTCGTGACCGCCAAGAACAACGCCGAAGCCATGGTGCACAGCGTGAAGAAGTCGCTGGGCGAATACGGCGACAAGCTCGAAGCCGGCGAGAAGGAAAAGATCGAGACCGCCATCAAGGACATGGAAGAGGCGCTCAAGGGCGACGACAAGGCCGCCATCGACGCCAAGAACACCGCCCTGATGGAAGCCAGCCAGAAGCTCGGCGAAAAAATGTACGCCGACATGCAGGCATCGCAGGCGGCAGCCGGCGGTGACGCGCAAGGCGCGGCGGGCGCCGAACAGGCGCAGGCCAAGCCGGCCGACGACAATGTCGTGGACGCTGAAGTCAAGGAAGTCAAAAAGGGCTAAGCACCTGTTGGCAACCAGCCTGCATTGGCGCGATAACTGCATGCAAACGCAGACGGCACAATCAGGTGCACAAGGCGGAAACCGGGAGCCATCCCGGCTTTCCGCTTTTGTACATCTGCCGATATCGCAAATGCAGGTGCCGACCGCCCTGCCCGCCGGCTGACCCGCCGGCCCGATCAACGAAGACCCTGAGCTGCCATGGCAACCAAAAAAGACTATTACGACACACTGGGCGTGCCCAAGAACGCCAGTGACGAGGACATCAAGAAGGCGTACCGCAAGCTCGCGATGAAGCACCACCCTGACCGCAACCAGGGGGAGTCATCCAAGGTTTCCGAGGAAAAATTCAAGGAGGCCAAAGAGGCCTACGAGATGCTGTCCGACGCGAACAAACGCGCGGCCTACGACCAGTACGGCCACGCGGGCGTGGACCCCAACATGCGCGGCGGCCCCGGGGCCGAAGGCTTCGGCGGCTTTGCCGAGGCGTTCGGCGACATCTTCGGCGACGTGTTCGGCGGCCAGCGCGGCGGCCAGCAGCGCGGCGGCCGCCAGGTCTACCGCGGCGGCGACCTCAGCTACGCCATGGAGATCACCCTCGAAGAAGCGGCGCACGGCAAGGAAGCGCAGATCCGCATCCCGAGCTGGGACGACTGCAACACCTGCCACGGCACCGGCGCCAAGCCCGGCACCAAGGTGGTCACCTGCACCACCTGCCACGGCCACGGCGTGGTGCAGATGCGCCAGGGCTTTTTCAGCGTGCAGCAGACCTGCCCGCAGTGCAAAGGCACGGGCAAGCTGATCCCTGAACCCTGCGTGACCTGCCACGGCGTGGGCAAGACCAAGAACAACAAGACGCTGGAAGTCAAGATTCCCGCGGGCATCGACGACGGCATGCGCATACGCTCTACCGGCAACGGCGAGCCCGGCACCAATGGCGGCCCGCCCGGCGATCTCTACATCGAGATCCGCCTGAAGAAGCACGACATCTTCGAGCGCGACGGCGACGACCTGCATTGCGCCGTGCCCATCAGCTTCACCACCGCCGCGCTGGGCGGCGAGATCGAGGTGCCGACCCTTGCCGGCAAGGCCGCCATCGACATCCCCGAAGGCACGCAGGCCGCCAAGCAGTTCCGCCTGCGCGGCAAAGGCATCAAGGGCGTGCGCTCCAGCTACCCCGGCGACCTGTACTGCCACATCACGGTGGAAACGCCGGTCAAGCTCACCGAGCACCAGCGCAAGCTGCTCAAGGAGCTCGACGAGTCGCTGAAAAAAGGCGGCGCCAAGCATTCGCCGAGCGAAGAAGGCTGGGCCGACAAACTGAAGAGTTTCTTCAGCGCCTGAGCGTGCGCGCCCCTGCGCCCTGCGCCCTGCGATACGGGCTGCGGGGCCGGCGGTTCAGGCTTGCGGAGACACGGCGGCGGTCGCCGCCTGCCCTGATACACAAACCCGCAGGGCGCCCGGCCGGGGCGCCTTACGCTGCACCCGCCGCGTCCGCTACTTCCGCATAGCCCTTGCGCAGTTTCTCCGCCACCAGCTTCTCTATCTCGCGCTGCGCGCGCGCCTCGCTGTCGAAACATTTGATCTGCGTCTGGCCCCGGGTATCGATGCGGCCATAGCAGACCACCACTTCCATTTCCTTCCGGCCTATCGACCAGAACTTGCGCGAGCCGCCCTCCGTGTGCTCGAAGCGCCGCATCACCGGCCCACCGGAAGGAACCGAAGGAAGCGGCGAGGCAACCGGCGCCGGTTCGCCGGCAAACGCCGGCGCCACGGCCGGGAAAGCCTGCGCCGCGGCTGCGCCCGCCGGCGGCATCACGAATGGCTGCAGGTCCGGCTCCGGATGCGCGCTGGGCGGCCCGTCGCGCAGCGCACGCTGAATCTGCTCGATCACGGCTTCGGGTTGATGGAACCAGTCCTTCGAGAGGATCTGCACGGTGTGCCAGTTGAACGACCGGAGGATCCGCGGCCGCGAGACATACCGCTCATGCACGTCGCCGCTGCCGTACTGCGCCTCGGTGTCGACGAGCACGCCAAGGCGATACAGCCCGCTCTCTCCATCGCGCAGCGCGAGTTCGCAGCGAAACCGCGACTGCCCCACATACGCATCCACAACATGCCCGCGCTCGCGCAAGGCCTGCGCGAGCTGCTCGATGACATCCTCCGGCTTGTGCCGTCCGCCTAGCGCGCCACGCGCCGCCGGGTTCATCGCCTCGAGCACGCTCTGGGCGAGCTGCGCCCGTCCATGCGACAAATGTTCCGCATATTGGAGAAACCGCTTGAGCGCGGCGGCCCCGTCGTTGTAATCGTTGGTGATCGACTCATGCCGGATCGACGTGACGACCGCCATGTGATGCCGCGCGCGGCTGAAGATCACGTTCAGCCGCTTCTCGCCGCCGCGCTGGTTGATCGGGCCGAAGTTCATCAGCATCTTGCGCGCGGGCGCAGGGCCCGGCCCGTAGCAGATGCTCAGGATGATGATGTCGCGCTCGTCGCCCTGCACATTCTCGAGGTTCTTCACGAAGAGGCCGCAGAACTGGTCGTCCTCCTCGCGGACGTACTCGGCTTCGAGCCGCGCGGCGAACTCGGCGTCGGCCGCGGACAAGGCCTCCAGCGCGGCTTCGATCTCGCTTTGCTGCGCCTCCGAGAACGCAACGATCCCGATGCTCGGGTGCCCCTCGCGCGCGAGCAGTTCGCGCGTCATGCGCGCGATGTAGCCGGCCTCGTCGAGATTGGAGCGCTCCGCGTACACGGCATCGGGCAGATGGTGAAAGCTGACCGGCCGCGAAAGCAGCGCGGCAGCGCCGGCCTGCGCTGCGTCCGCCGACGCGGCGTCGCGCACGACCACCTCCGGCTGCTCCGCGGCGGCATAGGCCCGGTCGGGGATCGTGTACAGGTTGCCGCCGTAAAACGCCGCGTTCGAAAATCCGATCAGCGACTCCGAACGGCTGCGGTAGTGCCAGGCCAGCAGCGTCGCGGGCAGGTTGCGCGCGCCCTGATTGAGCAGGCTGTCCGCGTCGAGCACGACCGAGAGCCGCTCGCCTTCGTCCCCGTCCACCGCCACGCTCTCGCCCTCCTCGTCCCGGCCCGATGAGAAGAAGCTTGTGGGCGGCAATTGCATCTCGTCGCCGACGATGATCACCTGCGGCGCGCGGTAGAGCGCCGGCACCGCCTCCTCGACCGGGATCTGGCTGGCCTCGTCGAAGATCACGACGTCAAAATCCTTGCCCGACATGGGCAGCGTGTCTGACACCGAAAGCGGGCTCATGAGCCAGATCGGCTTCATGTCGCGCACGACGCGGCCGGTGTCGCCGCTGGCCAGCTCGCGAATGGACTTGTAGCGCATGGTCTTGCCGAACTCGTGCTCCAGCTCGCGCCGGCCCGCCGAATAAGACTTTTTGAACTGCTTGCCGCCCTCATCGAGCTGCGAGGTGGCGAGCATCGAGCGCCGCACGTTCTCGCGAAAACGCTGGCGCACAAGCGCCCGGGCCACGTCGGCGTTGAGTTCCAGCAACTGCTTCTCGCCCAGGCCGATGCGTTCGGCGTGGCGCGCGAGCGCAGCGGCGTCAAAGCGCGGCAGCCAGCGCTCCTTGCGGTAAATCCGCTCCAGGTTTTCGCGCGCGATGACGTACTCGATTCCCTCGGGCGGCAACGCGACGAGGTGCAACGCGGCGGCGAATGCGGGGTCGGCATCGGTCAACTCGCGCAGCAGCGGCAGGACTTCTGGCAGGCTGTCGGCGCACTCGCGCAGGTCGCGCACCAGCTCGCCGAGCCCGTCAAGCGAAAGGGCGTCGATGTCGCGCAGGAATGACGCCAGTACAGGGGCGAGCCGGTCTATTTGCGCGGCCAGGCCGGTGAGGCCTTCGGGCGAAATCCGCGCGCCCGCAGCCTCCAGGGCTTGCGAGAAACCGCGCAGCGACGCATGCGCCTGGACGTCCGCGCGCAGCGCCTGCAGCTCATTGGCGTAGATGTCGACCTCGGGCGTGCCGTAGCTCCCGGCGAAGCGCGCGCGCGCGGTGCCCAGCTGCTCCGCCGCCTCGTGCTCCTGCGAGAGCTCCGTCAACAGCCGCGCGAACGTCGGCTTCACCGCATGCGCGCTGAAGCCGTAGTGCGCGTTCAGCACACCGCGCAGGCGCCACCACGACGGCGAGAACCAGCGCAGCGCGGAGTCTTCCTGCGCGCGCGCCTGGGCCAGGGCCTGCGCCGTATCGGCCGGCGCGAGCTTGCGCCGCCAATGGACCGTGAGCGCCTGTGCCTGGGCGAGCTGCCGGGCAAGCGCGTCGATGCCGGCGCGCTCGTTGTCGAAGGCCTTGGATGCATCGCTTCGCGCATCCAGCAAGCCGTGAAACGCGCTGTCGCCGAGCGCCGTCAGCCGGCGCGAAAATTCCGCCAGCCGCTTCAGCTCCGCCCACTCCAGGCCTGCTGCCTCGGGCCATAGCGATGCCAGCGCATCCGCGGCCGCGTCCAGCATCGGCTCGGCCGTGTCGACGAGCCGCAGCACCGTGCCCAAAGGCTGCTCCGCGCGCACCAGCTCGTCGCTCAGGCGCGCGAACACATGGTCTGCCAGCGCGGACACGCCAAAAACCTCCTGCAACACCTGCCCGATGCGCAGCGCCAGCCCGCCGCGGGCCTGCCACGCCGCGTACGGCGGCAAGGCCTCGGCGGCCGCGGCCGGCAGTTCGGCCGCGTGCGGCGCGAGCGCCACCAGGCGCCGCAGCAGCGCATGCGCAGAGAGGCTCGCCGGCGCGTCGCCCGAGCGCATCGCGGCGTCGAAACGTTCGAGCGCCGCTATATCCTCCTGCACCAGTTCCGCGACCCGCGCGCGCTGCCGCACCAGTTCCTCCGACACATCGGCATTCGCGAGCCACTGCTCGTAGGTCTGCTTGAGGTCGAGTACAAAGCCTTTTTTGTCCGTCTGCGAGTCGTGGATCATGCAGCACAGCTCGTCGAGCCGCTGCTGCCGCAGCCGGTGGAACACCACGTCGATGGCGGCGCGCTTCTCGCAGACGAACAGCACGCGCTTGCCGCGCCCCACCTGGTCGGCGATGAGGTTGGTGATGGTCTGCGACTTGCCGGTGCCGGGCGGGCCCTGGATGATGTAGCTCTCGCCCGAGCGGGCCAGGGAGACGGCGGCCATCTGCGTCGCGTCGGCGGGCACCACCGTCCAGCGGTCGGCAAGGGAAATCGGCTCGGCGGGCTGCTCGTCCAGCGCGCGCGGCTTGAGGGAGAACACGCGCTTGAACGCCTCGTTGGCGATGTCGCCTTCGACCAGCGCGTTGTAGTCGCGCACCAGCGACATCTTCCGGTAGTTGAAGTTGCCGAGCGTCACCGAGGTGAGGTCGAGGTCCCATTCATAGGGGTTGCCGGTGCGCTCGCGCAGCGAGAAGGTCGTCCGTTCGTCCTCCCCGGCGGCGGCCGGCGCCACGTTCGGGTGGCGCGGTGCCGGCGCGACGCCGAGCGCATCGCGCAGCGGCAGCGCGGCAGGCCGCACGCGCTCGTGGAAGAGCTTGAGCCCGAGCGGGCGGAAATCGTCCTCGGCATAGCTGTAGTCGGTGTCGAGCGCGGCCGGCGGCACGGCGCGCGCGGGCGTGTTGCGGCGCCGGCGGCGGAACTGCTCGAGCCGCTGGCGCGCGCGCTGGTGGATCAGCTCGATCTCCGGCTTGTCGACCAGGTTGAGCCGCACGCCCGGCTCGCTGGCCACGATGCTGGCCTGCAGCGAACGGTGAAACGCCGCGAGTGCCTCGTCGGTCAGGTCCACGGTCTCGGGCAACTCCATCCCATAGACCGTGCGCAGCTGGTGGCGCAGCACCGGGTTGACCTCCGCGCTCGGCGCCTGCGCCTGCAGCACGTATTGGTCGCGCACGCCCTTCTTGCGCGTCAGCTCGACCGGCAACAGCAGGAGCGGCGACACGATGCGCTCGTCCTTCGCCTCCTTGAGGTTATGCCAGCGAAAAAAGGCGAGCACGAGCGAAAGCTGCGAAAGGCCGAATTCGGCGCGGTCCCTGCGGTCCTCCTGCATGATGCGGTCGAGCGCGCCCGGCAGGTAAGGCTGGTCCTCAAAGCGTAGCCAGTTGGCCAGCAACACCTTGTCGCCGCCGCCGACGGCCGCGGCGAACTTTCCGCTCCAGACGCAGAGCTGGTCGAGCCGGATGTTCTTCATGTCGACCACGAGCGGCACGCTCGCGACTGTGAGGTTCACCGAAGACTGCGTAGCCCGGAAATGCAGCAGGCGGTTGCGCCGCGAGAGGTCGAACAGCCGGTCGCGCAGGTGCGCCTGGATGGCGCGCTGCTGGCGCGCCTCGCCGGTCTGGCCCGCCAGCACCCGCTCGATCGCCAGGTCCTGCGGTTGCTCGCGGTAGGTTTCCAGGCGGGTGATCAGCGAGGCCAGGTCCTTGGCGCGCCGCCGGCGGTCAAGCTCGGTCATCTCGACGATGATGCTCGCGACCACGGGGTGCAGCCGGGGCTGAAGCTCGAACAGGTTGTTCCGGTGGCGCGCGAACGAACGCACGTCGTCCTCGCCGCTGAAGTCGAGGTCGCAGGAAAGGCTGGCGAGCATTTGCCCGAGGCAGAAGATGTCGGTGACGGCATCGTGGTGGCCGACCACCTGCTCCCAGCAGCGGTAGCCCGGCAGGTACACCGGCCGCGTCAGCCCTTCGGCCGCCGGCGCACTGGCAACCGAGAGGTCCTCGGAGGTGTAATCGGCCGGATCCTGCGTTACGCGGCTTTCACCGACCACTTGCAGCACGGACGACACCGGCGCCTGCAGTTTCTCCACGGCATCGCGGCGCTCGCGTGCGGCATGGCCTTGCGGGTCGCACAGGGCAAGCGCGCCGCTTTCATGCACCGTCACGCTGCGCGGGCCGTCCAGATCCGCGGTTTTTTCGTCGGCATGAAGGCCGGCCACTTCCCGGAACAATGGCAGCACGAGCGCGAGCACATCCTCGGTCTGGAGCCCGCCGCGCGAGACGCCCGCCTCGAGCAAGCGGATAAATGGAACGTCATCCGACATGGTTTTTTTCGGTCTTGTCCAGCAGGGCACGCGCGCCCTGCCTGAGTTTGCTGAACTGCCGCTTCGTCATCTTGAGGTCTTTCAGCATGCGCGCCTGCAACTGGTCGCCGACGTTCCAGGCGTCGCCCAGTTCGAGCACCCGGGCGAACGCGACGTCTTCCATCGCGCGGTCGCTGGCGGCGATGTCGACCAGCAAGGCGCTGACGTAGTCCGCGCACCGCGGGGCCGCGGCCATGTCCTGCGCCAGGGAGTCGTCCGCGTTGTCGCCGGCCCCGAAGTCGGGAAAGAACCTGCGCGCATGGGCCAGGGTGGCCTCGCTGCGCATCCAGGCCGGCCGCAGCATCTCGGCGAGCGCCCGGCGCGTGAGCGATTCGAGCCGCGCCTGGGCGAGCCAATCGGCCTGGTCCAGGCTCAGCGGGCCGCGAAGCGCGGCGTCGAGCCAGGACTCGGCCTGCGCGTTCCCGCCGGCCCAAAGACCAAGTGCGTGGGCGCGCAGGAAGGATTCGGGGTGGCTGGCCTGCGACGATGCGGCCGGCTCCCTGGCGACCACCTCGGCCGCCTGCGCGAGATAGCTCGCGCCGCTCACATTGCTCAGGCCCGTCGCCGACTTCACGAGCGCGGCGACGGCCGCTTCGACCGAACCGCTCGCGACCACCGAGCCGCGGTCCGCATAGGCCTCGGTGAAGAGCCGGAACAGGCGGCTGGTCTGCAGTTGCGCGGGCGTCGCGCCGGGGTGGGCGGCAGTGGCCTCGAGAATGCGGTCCGCCGCGTGGTAGATGCCGCCGTCCTCGCTCCAGAGCTTGTAATGCGCCAGCTCGTGGCCGAGCACCGCCGCTATCTCGGGGCCGGTGAGGCGGTCCAGCAGCGGTCCGGAGAACACCACATGCGCCTCACCGACCAGAAAATAGAGGCTGGCATTGATCTGGCCGTCACTGCCCTGGTAGAGCGTGATCGGCACCTCGAGCCCGAGCCGGGCCGCCGCCGTGATGGCGGCCTGGTGCAGGTCGGGGTAGGTGGCGGCGTCGAGGCGATAGGCCTGCTTGAGCAATTCTTCGCGGACCGCCTGGGCATGCTCGTCGCGCGACCTGGCGGAAAGAGCCCAGGCCCAGACTTCCGGCTCGCGCTCCTTGAGGTAGCCGGCCACCGCCTCATGATAGGGAAGAGGCAGAAGTGCGCCGGCTCCCGGCGAGATGTTGATTGAATTCTCTTGCTGCATCCCTGACCTCCGTGGCTATTATTGCAGTAGAAGTTGTGCGGCAGGTTAGCGGCACTGGCAGCATCCAGCGGACGCGGATCGCGGCCGGATCCGCCGGACCGGCTTTTCTTCCACCCGGCCGAAAAATCGCGCATGTTGTTTTGCCGGCAATGCCGCACACACTGTCACAGGCCTGTCGTCATCCCACGCCTACGATCGCCCTTTTAACTCAGGGAAAAACACCCATGACCGTATCGACCCGCAAGGCCTTGAAACAAAGCGGCTTGCTCGCCCTCGTTTGCAGCAGCGTGCTGCTGGCCGCCTGCTCGTCTTCAGGCTCGCCGTCGCAATCCGGCCTCTCCACCCTCGACGGCAAGGCGCCGCTGGTCATCGCCCACCGCGGCGCGTCCGGTTACCTGCCTGAGGAAACGCTGGAGGCCTATGCGCGCGCCATCGAACTCGGCGCCGACGTGATCGAGATGGACCTGATCTCCACCAAGGACGGCGTGCTGATGACGCGCCACGACCCCAACCTGGCCTTCAGCACCGACGTGGCCAAACACCCCGAGTTCGCCTCGCGCAAGAAGACCATCCAGGTCGACGGCGAAACGCAGACCGGCTGGTTCAGCGACGACTTCACCTTCGCCGAAATCCGCACGCTGGGCGCCATCTCGACCGATGCCGAACGCCCCCAGCAGTTCAACGGCCAGTTCAAGGTGCCGACCTTCCAGGAAGTCATTGACCTGGCCAAAGCCCAGTCCATCAAGACCGGCCGCACGATTGCGATCTACCCCGAAACCAAGAACCCGACCTACTTCCGCGAACGCGGCCTGCCGCTGGAAGACAAGCTGATCGCGATGATCACTGCCGAAGGCTGGAACAGCAAGACCGCGCCCATCTACGTGCAGTCGTTTGAACCCGGCAGCCTGAAGTACATGAAAAGCAAGGGACTGAACACGCGCCTGATCCAGCTCGTCGACGGCGACGGCATTGACCCGAAAACCGGCCGCGTGACCTATGCCGTTCCGACCGACCGCCCCTATGACTGGACCAAGGCCGGCGACAAGCGCTTCTTTGACGTGATGGCCACGCCCGCAGGCCTGGCCGAAATCAGGACCTACGCCGACGGCATAGGCCCCTGGAAGCGCTACATCATCAGCACCAACGGCACGATAGGCGCGGACGGCAAACAGGTCGACATCAACCGCGACGGCAAGCTCAACGACGCCGATTCGACCTCGACTGCGCCCACCAGCTTCGTGGCCGACGCGCACAAGGCAGGCCTCTTCGTCCACCCCTTCACCTTCCGCAATGAGTCGCGCCGCCTCGCCGCCGACTACCAGGGCGACGCCAAGGCCGAGTACCTGGCCTTCTACCGCGCAGGTGTGGACGGCGTGTTCACCGACTTCACCGACACCGCGGTTGTCGCGCGCACGCAGTACCTGAAAGAAGCCGGGCGCTAAGGCTTGCGCCGGCCTGGCCGGCTCCTCTTTCTGATTGATAGCCGCTTGCACCCTTTAGGGGGCCAGGCGGCTTTTTCCTTGAGGGCCCGCGCCGCCGGGGTTTTCTCAAAATGAAACATCTTTCAGCGGGCGCGCCGGGGGACTGGCTTATAGTGCCTTACGCAGCGCAACGCGCCTTCCGCCCACCCTCTCACTGAAGCCCCCCATCATGAAAACCAAAGCCGCCGTCGCCTGGAAAGCAGGCCAGCCCCTGACCATTGAAACCGTGGACCTGCAAGGCCCGAAATTCGGCGAGGTCCTCGTCGAGATCAAGGCCACAGGCATCTGCCACACCGACTACTACACGCTCTCGGGCGCCGACCCGGAAGGCATCTTCCCGGCCATCCTGGGCCATGAAGGTGCGGGCATCGTGGTCGACGTCGGCCCCGGCGTGACCACGCTCAAAAAAGGCGACCACGTCATTCCGCTCTACACGCCCGAATGCCGGCAGTGCAAGTTCTGCCTCTCGCGCAAGACCAATCTGTGCCAGCTGATACGCGGCACGCAAGGCAAGGGCCTGATGCCGGACGCCACCAGCCGCTTCAGCCTGGACGGCAAGCCCATCTTCCACTACATGGGCACCTCGACCTTCAGCAACTACACGGTCGCGCCCGAAATCTCGCTGGCCAGGATCCGTGAAGATGCGCCCTTCGACAAGGTCTGCTACATCGGCTGCGGCGTGACCACCGGCATAGGCGCGGTGCTGTTCACCGCCAAGGTCGAAGCCGGCGCCAACGTCGTGGTGTTCGGCCTGGGCGGCATAGGCCTCAATGTGATCCAGGGTGCCAAGATGGTGGGCGCCGACAAGATCATCGGCGTCGACATCAACCCGGCGCGCCAGGAAATGGCGCGCAAATTCGGCATGACGCACTTCATCAACCCCAAGGACACCGAGAACGTGGTCGACGCCATCGTGCAGCTGACCGACGGCGGCGCCGACTACAGCTTTGAATGCATAGGCAACACCAAGGTCATGCGCCAGGCGCTGGAATGCACCCACAAGGGCTGGGGCCGCAGCATCATCATCGGCGTGGCCGAAGCCGGCGCCGAGATCAGCACCCGGCCCTTCCAGCTGGTCACCGGCCGCAAGTGGGAAGGCTCGGCCTTCGGCGGCGCGCGCGGCCGCACCGACGTGCCGAAAATCGTCGACTGGTACATGGAAGGCAAGATCAACATAGACGACCTGATCACCCACACCATGCCGCTGGAAGATATCAACAAGGGCTTTGATTTGATGAAAAGCGGCGAGTCGATTCGTGGCGTAGTGCTGTACTGAGCGACATGGCGAGCACTCCCGAACTCCTCAGCGAACACGCCTGCTTCGGCGGCCTGCAGCGCTTTTACCAGCACGATTCGCGCGAGATCGGCCTGCCCATGCGCTTTTCGGTCTACCTGCCGCCGCAGGCTGCGGCCGGCAACAAGGTGCCCGCGCTGGTCTACCTCGCGGGCCTGACCTGCAACGAAGAGACTTTCATGACCAAGGCCGGCGCACAGCGCCTGGCCGCCGAACTGGGCCTGGCCCTGGTCGCGCCCGACACCAGCCCGCGCGGCGCGAAAATTCCCGGTGATACCGACAGCTGGGACTTCGGCGTGGGCGCCGGCTTCTACCTCGATGCCACGCAGGCCCCATGGTCACAGCACTACCGCATGGAAAGCTACCTCACGGCGGAACTGCTGCCCTTGCTGGCCGGCACGCTGCCGCTGGATGCAAACCGCATCGGCATCTTCGGCCATTCGATGGGCGGCCACGGCGCGCTGACGCTTGCGCTCAGGCACCCGGATCTTTTCCAATCGGTCTCGGCCTTCGCGCCCATCTGCGCGCCCAGCCAATGCCCGTGGGGACGCAAGGCGTTCACCGGCTACCTCGGCAGCGATGAATCGGCTTGGGGCGAACACGACGCCACCGCCTTGATGAATTTGATGTCCGCTGCGCCCTACCCTGGCGGCATACGCATAGACCAGGGCCTGGCCGACAAATTCCTCGCCGAACAGCTGCACCCCGAGCTCTTTGAGGCCGCATGCGCCAAGGCCGGCCAGCCGCTGGCGCTGCACCGTCATGCGGGTTATGACCACGGCTATTACTTCATCACCACCTTCATGGACGAGCACCTGAGGCACCATGCGCGGCAGCTGGGCCTGGGCGCCTGAAAAGCGCCCGCCGGGCCTCAATCCGCCTTAAGCCCGCGCTAAGACGGCCAACCTACAATCCAGCGCTATGCCGCTGCGCCCCGCCACTCCCGCTTCATCCTCCGCCACGCGGCCCGCTCCTTTGCCTACTGTTCGCATGCCTGCCGGCATGCGGCCGCTGTGGCTGGTGGTGCTGGCCAGTCTCTGGATCGCAACCGCGTGCAACGTGGCGCTGTGGCGCGAGCTGTCGCGCCTGCCCGGCCTCAGCGGCGGCCAGGCCCTCACCATCAGCATCGCGCTGGCGCTGGTGATCGCGCTGGCCACCACCGCCTTGCTGAGCCTGCTGGCCTGGCGCTGGACGCTCAAGCCCGCGATCACGCTCTTCCTGCTCTCCGCGGCTTTCGGCGCCTATTTCATGATGGCCTACGGTGTGGTCATCGACAAGACCATGATGGTCAACACCCTGCAGACCGACGTGCGCGAAACGCGCGACCTGCTCAACTGGCACCTGCTGGCCACGGTGCTGGTGCTGGCGGTGCTGCCGCTGGTTCTTGTCTGGCGGCAAAAAGTCAGGCGCGCCGGCGCCGGGCGCCAGGTGCTGGCCAATGCCGCCACGCTGACGGCGTCCTGCGTGCTGCTGGTGCTGGTGGTCTTCCTCTTTTTCCAGAGCATTGCCTCCGTCATGCGCAACTACACCCATGTGCGCTACCTGATCAACCCGCTCAATTCCTTCTACGCGCTGGGCACCATCGCGGCCAAGCCTTTCCAGCGCGACGAGTCCCTTGTGCTGCCGCTCGGTGAAGACGCCAAACTGGGCGCCAGCTACACGGCCCAGACCAAACCGCCGCTGCTGCTGCTGGTGCTGGGCGAAACGGCGCGCAGCGGCAACTTCTCTCTCAACGGCTACGGCCGGCCCACCAACCCGCTGCTGGCCAAGGAAGACGTCGCCAGCCAGCGCAACGCCTGGTCGTGCGGCACCAGCACGGCCGCCTCGCTGCCCTGCATGTTCTCCAACTTCGGGCGCGAGGCTTACGACTCGCGGCCCGCCAACTACGAAGGCATGCTGGACGTGCTGCAGCGCGCGGGCCTGGCCGTGCTCTGGATAGACAACCAGTCGGGCTGCAAGGGCGCCTGCGACCGCGTCCCCAACGTCAACACGGTGGCGCTCAAGGTGCCGGGCCTGTGCGACAGCGGTGAATGTTTTGACGAGGTCATGCTGCACGGCATTGATGAACGCATCGCCGCGCTGCCGGCCGAACGGCGTGCCAAAGGCGTGGTGGTGGTGATGCACCAGATGGGCGGCCACGGCCCGGCCTATTACAAGCGCTCGCCGCAGGCCTCCAAAAAGTTTTTACCCGAGTGCACCGACAACGCGCTGCAAAGCTGCACCCGCGAAGGCCTGCTCAATGCCTATGACAACAGCATCGTCTACACCGACCAGTTGCTGGCGTCGTCCATCCAGTGGCTCAAGGCGCAGGAAGCGCGCAGCGCGCCCGCCCTGCTCTACCTGGCCGACCACGGCGAATCGCTCGGCGAGAACAACCTCTACCTGCACGGCATGCCCTATGGCATCGCACCCGACGTGCAAAAACGCGTGCCCTGGATCACCTGGCTGTCGCCCGGCTTCGAGCAGCGCAGCAAGCTCACCACCGCCTGCCTCAAGCAGCAGCTCGATGCGCCCGTGAGCCACGACAACTACTTCCATTCGGTGCTGGGCCTGATGAATGTGCAGACCAGCGTCTACAAACCGGCGCTCGACATCTACGCCCACTGCGCGAAACCCTGACGGGGCACTCCAGCATCCGGATTTCCTGTAGGGCCTTTTTGGGGCGCCATGCACCACGATGGCGAACGGATTTAATATTCAGCCTGCATCTCAATAACAACTCTCTTATGCAAGGGCTGAATATGAATATCCGCAAGGCTCTGGCCTCCACACTCCTTCTCACGCTCGCCTTCAGTGCAAGCGCCGCCGACCTGCTGGACACCGTCAAGCAGCGCGGCACGCTCAAAGTGGCGCTCGAAGGCACCTACCCGCCGTTCAACTACAAGGAAGGCGGCCAGCTCGCCGGCTTTGAAGTGGAACTGGCCAACGCCCTGGCGCAAAAGCTGGGCGTGAAGGCCGAGTTCTCGACCAGCGAGTGGAGCGCCATCCTGGCCGGCCTGCAGGCCGGCAAGTACGACGTGGTGATCAACCAGGTCGGCATCACCGACAAGCGCAAGGAGACCTTTGACTTCTCCGAGCCTTACACCATCTCCGCGCCGCAACTGATCATCCGCAAGGATGAAAAGCGCGAGTTCAAGACGCTGGCCGACCTCAAAGGCAAGAAGCTCGGCCTGGGCCAGGGCACCAACTACGCCGACATCGCGAAAAAGGTCGGCGGCATCGACGTCAAGACCTACCCCGGCGCGCAAGAGTACCTGCAGGACCTGGCCCTGGGCCGCATCGACGCGGCGCTCAACGACAGCCTGCTGATCCCCTACATCGTCAAGCAGACCAAGCTGCCGCTCAAGCCAGGCGCGCCTGTCGGCGACCTGGAAAAATCGGGCATCCCCTTCGTCAAGAACAACCCCAAGTTCAAGGCCGCCATCGACAAGGCACTCGCCGACCTGCAGGCCGACGGCAGCTTCGCGAAAATCTCCACCAAATGGTTTGACCGCGACGTGAGCAAGCCGCCCGTGGCGAAGTAAACCAGGGAACGAAGTAACATTCGTCCAGCCGCGCGCCGCCTTCCGGCTGGCGCCTGAAGCACACCCCGGCTCCTGGCCGGGGTTTTTATTGGTGGAGACCCCTTATGGACTTGTCTGGCTTGACCCAGTTGCTGCGCGATGCCCTGCCGCTGATGCTCAAGGGCGCGGCATGGACGCTGCTGCTCGCGGTGGCATCGGTGTTCTTCGGCGCCATCATCGGCACCATGGTGGCCATCACGCGGCTGGCCAAGGTGCCGGGCCTGTCGCAGTTCGCGGCGCTGTACGTCAGCTGCATGCGCGGCACGCCGCTGCTGGTGCAGCTCTTCGTCATCTACTTCGGCCTGCCCAGCATAGGCATACAGTTTGACCCCATCAGCGCCGGCATCCTGGGCCTGAGCCTCAACGTGGGCGCCTACCTGTCGGAGACGATACGCGGCGCCATCAACGGCGTGGAGCACGGGCAGTGGAACGCGGCCCGCAGCCTGGGCCTCACGCAGGCGCAGACCCTGCGTTACGTCATCGGCCCGCAAGCCCTCAGGCTGGCCGTGCCCAGCCTGTCCAACAGCCTGATCAGCCTGATCAAGGACACCTCGCTGGTCTCGGTAATCGCCGTGGGCGAGCTGATGCTGGCGACCAAGGAAGTGATCGCCACCACCTTCCAGCCTTTTCCGCTGTACCTCGCGGCGGCGGGGATTTATTGGGCCATGAGTGCTTTTTTCGAGAAGCTGCAGAGAAAGCTCGAAGTGCGGCTGAACCGTAGCTACTTGCGTTAGCCTTCCCCCGCTCACCCCGTTTATCTTCCCCCGTTGAGTCCCCTCTCCCCCCGGGAGAGTGTTAGGGTGAGGGCCGGCGGCCTCAAGCAAGCCAGCGAATATCCAGCGCCGCCAGCCCTCACCCCTGCCCTCTCCCGAAGGGAGAGGGAGAAAGTCGGGAACCCGCATTGGTCCCCTCTCCCCCTGGGAGAGGGTTAGGGTGAGGGCCAGCGGCCACAGGCAAGCCAGCAAACTATCCAGCGCTGCCAGCCCTCATCCCCGCCTTCTCCCGGAGGGAGAAGGAGCAAAACCAATTCAGTCGCTGCTGATCAACCCATTCTGCAACGCCTGCTCCTGGTTCGCAAAAATCGCCATCGCCGTCAGCATGCGCCTGAAACCCAGCTTGCGGTAAAACGGCTCCTTGCCGGCCACCGCGTAAAGAATGATCTTCTTGTGTCCCTTCGACAAACCAACCAGCGAAGACACGATGTCCTTGCCCAGGCCGACACCCTGATAGTCCGGGTGCACCGCGATGTCGCAGATGTAGGAACAATCCATGCCGTCGGCCAGCGCGCGCCCGGCGCCAATGAGCTTACCGCCCTCATACACAAAACTTTTGAACAGGCTGTTGGAGAACACGACCTGCAGGTCAGCCGGTTTCTTCTCGCCCAAAGGGGCAATCCGGTAAAGATGCGAGAGCGCGTCCCAGTCCACGCCGTCCGATGAATGTTTCCAGTCGAATGCCACGCTGAACTCCTTGAGAACCTGTTAACGGTCTAAACGGGGCCGCGCAAGCCCCTTCTCGGGATGGGATGCAAGGCGCGGTGCGACGCCCATAGTGCAGCTATGGGCTAGCGCCGCAACGCTGCAGACCGCCCGAAAAGGGGCTTGCCCTCCGGGTTGGGGTGAAATCGGGCGATTGAGCCACCCGAGCCCTTGCATGGGCATTAGCCCATGCTGCGTTCCCGGTCGGCCCACTCATCCCGATTGCACCCCAACGCGACCCCGTTTAGACCGTAAACAGGTTCTTGCAACCGGCTTGCACTATACGTTCAGAACAAACTTCCCTGCCCCGCTGCACCCGGCGGCCTGAAGCGGCTCAGGTCCAGCTCCACACGCTGGCGGTTAAAGCCCAGCCGGTTGCAGGCTTTCTCAAAGCGCTGCTTGATGAGGTCGGCCCACAAGCCGTAGCCCTTCATGCGCGAGGCGAAATCGCTGTCGTAGTCCTTGCCGCCGCGCATCTCGTGGATGCGCGCCATGATGCGCGCGGCACGCTGCGGGTAGTGCAGCTCCAGCCATTCCTTGAAGATGGGCGCCACCTCCCAGGGCAAGCGGATCACGGTGTAAAACGCCGAGCGCGCACCCGCCTCCCAGGCCGCCTCCAGCACCTGCTCCATGTCCTCGGTCACAAAGGGAATTTGCGGTGCCACGCTCACGCCCACCGGCACGCCGTGCTCGGCCATGGCCCGTATGGTGCGCAGGCGGCGGTGCGGCGCGGCCGCGCGCGGCTCCAGCTTGCGCGCCAGTTCGCCGTTCAGCGTGGTGATGGTCACGTAGACAGCGGCCAGCTTGTCGGCCGCCAGCGGCGCGATCAGGTCCAGGTCGCGCTCCACGCCGCTCGATTTGGTGATCAGCGAAAACGGATGGCTGACCTCCCGCATCACCTCGATCACGCCGCGCGTCAGCCGCAGCTCGCGCTCGGCCGGCTGGTAGCAATCCGTCGCCGAGCCGATATTGAGCAGTTGCGGCACATAGCTTCGCTTGCGCAGGTCGGCGCGCAAGACCTCGGCAATGTTGCGCTTGGCGATGATCTTCGTTTCAAAGTCCAGCCCCGGCGAAAGATTGAGATAGCTGTGCGTGGGCCGCGCATAGCAGTACACGCAGCCATGCTCGCAGCCCCGGTAGGGATTGATGCTGTAGTCAAAAAAGATGTCCGGCGAGTCGTTGCGCACGATGGCGCTGCGCGCATCCTCCATCGTCACCGTGGTTTCCAGCCGAGGCGCCTCGCCCGCCACGCTTTCTTCCAGCGTGCCCCAGCCATCGTCCCAGGCCGCGCGCACGTCTTTCTCGAACCGGTGCGCGATGCGCGTGGCGGTGCCTCGGCCCTTGATGGCGTGGATGGGGATGATGGCGTCGGACATGGATGGGGCGGCCTGGATAAAAGCGGTACAGCCAAAATACTGTATTTATGTACAGTATATTGAAGCATGCCGCTTTAAGCAAACCGCCCCGCATCCCCTCCCCTTACCGAAAGGGCCCCATGGCGAATCAACCCAGGCGGATCAAGCCTTCCTGCAAACTGGCCGTGGAGTTGATCGCCTGCGCCTGCGCACCAAACTGCGCATTCGCCAGCACGTCCTGCGCCTTGCCCAGCCCGATGCCGGCCAGCGTGCCGTCCGCACCGTAGTGGTAAGCCAGGTCCCCGCCCAGCGCTTCGCTGTCGCTGCCGGCCAGGTGGAACTGGGTCAGCCCGTTGCTCAGTGCCCAGTTGCTCAGGCCCGGCGTGGCGGTGCGCGCCGCATCGAAGGCGCCGACCAGGCCCTGGAAGTCGAAGGTTTGCACCTTTTTGTTAAGCAGCGGGTCGCTGGAGCCGGCGTCGAAGGCCGCCATGGCCTCTGCCACCAGTTGCAGGTTCAGCACGCTCTGGTTGGCCGCGTCGCCGTACCAGTTGCTGAAGGTCAGCGAGTCGCTTTCGCTGACCTGGAGCACCAGGTCGTTGCCGTTCTTTTGCAGGACCAGGTTGGCGTAGTCCAGGCCGGCGCCGCCCAGGCTGAGGGTGTCGTCCTGGCTGTTCGGCATGCCGTCCGCATACACCGTATCCTGGCCGTCGCCCACGTTGAAGGCGATCACATCCGGGCCGTCCCCGCTCCGGATGGCGTCGTTGCCGATGCCGCCCATGAGGAAGTCGGTTGCGCCGCTGCCCGACAGGTAGTCGTTGCCGGCTCCGCCGTTGTAGTAGTTGCCGCCGCCGGAATCCGTGATGTAGTCATTGCCCGCGCCGCCTTCCAGTACGTCGGAGCCATTTGCACCGTCCAGGTTGTCGTTGCCCTCACCGCCGCTCAGGATGTCAGCGCCGCCACCGCCATAAAGCGTGTCGTCGCCGCCCAGGCCGTTGATTGCATCGGCACCCTCCGTCCCATAACGAACGTCACCGTCTTCGGTGCCCGGTTCGACGTTGAGCAGGCTTTCGAGCATCGCAGGGTCCCAGACCGTGCCGTCGTCGAACTCGATGCGCTCGACCTTGTAGGCATCGCCGCCAAACCAGTTGGACAGGGTGATCTGGTCGCTGGTTCCGTTTATCGCCAGGTAGAGACTGGAAACGTCACGTGTGACCGTTATGTCGCCGGCCGAAACCGTGGCGTCGAAACGAAGGGTGTCGATATTGCCGGAAGTTTCGTCGTAATCAACCACATAGTCGCTTCCGTCACCCCGGCTGAAGAGGAAGACGTCGTTGCCCGAACCGCCGTCCAGGTAATCGTTGCCTGCCCCGCCATTGAGGGTGTCGTCGCCGCCGTTGCCATACACCTGGTCGTCGCCGCCCAGCGCATTGAACACCTCCGAAACCTCCGTGCCGTAGATGATGTCGGACTCTTCGGTGGCTGGCGCCACGGCGACCAGGCTTTCCAGCATGGCCGCGTCCCACACCGTGCCATCGGCGAACTCAAGCTGTTTGGCCTTGTAGTCATCTCCGTTGAACCAGTTGTTCAGGCTGATGCGGTCGGTCGTGCCGTCAATACTGATGTAGAGGCTGCCGCTATCGCGGATGACTCTGACATCCCCCACGGAGACGCTGGCGTCGAGAAGAATGGTGTCGACATCACCTTCCTCATGGTTGTACTCGTCAATCCAGTCCTGCCCGGAGCCGCGGCCGAACAGGTACACATCGCTGCCCGCGCCGCCGTCCATGTAGTCGTTGCCGGCGCCGCCATCGAGGGTGTCGTTGCCGCCGTTGGCATACAGGTTGTCGTCGCCGCCCAGCCCGCTGAGCAGGTCGGCGCCTTCTGAACCGTAGAGGACATCGGAGTCCTCGGTACCGGGCGCCGCGGTGATCAGGCTTTCCAGCATGGCCGCATCCCATACCGTGCCGTCCGAAAACTCAACCTGCTTGGCCTTGTTTTCATCACCGTAAAGCCAGTTCTCCAGGGTGATGCGGTCTGCCGTGCCATCAATGCTCAGATACAGGTTTCCGTCATCGCGGGTCACCCTGATGTCTGCGGCGGCGACCGTGGCGTCGAAGCGAATGATGTCTACATCGCCGCCCGCCTGATCGTAGTCATAGATACTGTCCCGCCCCGCCCCGCGGCCGAAGAGGTAAACATCGCTGCCGGCGTTGCCCTGCAGTTGATCGGCGCCAGCGCCGCCTTCGAGGGCGTCATCGCCATCGCCGCCCTGCAGGCTATCGTCACCGGCACCGCCGTCGAGCACGTCGTTGCCGTCGTTTCCATAAAGTGTGTCATTGCCACCCAGCCCTTGGATCTCATCTGCAAGCGCCGTCCCCACGAGGTAGTCGCCGCCTTCCGTGCCATTGACAACAAATACCATCCTGTCCAGCAGGTCGGTCTGCTGCCATACCGTGCCATCGGCGAATTCGACCTGCTCGATCCTGTTTTCGTCGTCATAAAACCAGCCGTACACCGTGACCCGGTCTTCCGTTCCATCAATGCTCAGGTACAGATTTCCATCGTCGCGCGTAACCTTGATATCTGCCGCCGACACGGTGGCGTCGAACCGGAGGGTGTTGGTATTGCCGGCTCCCTCTTCGTAGTCATAGATCACATCCCGGCCCGAACCGCGGCCAAAAACATAAGTGTCATTGCCGATGCCGCCTTCCAGGGTGTCGTCGCCCAGGCCGCCGTCCAGCGTGTCGTCGCCCTCTCCGCCACCCAGAAAGTCATCCCCCAGCCCGCCCGCCAGCGTGTCGTTGCCGCCGCCGCCGCCTAGAGTGTCAGTGCCGTCACCGGCTTCCAGAGTGTCATCACCATCGTCGCCGCTCAGCACGTCATTCCCAAGGCCACCGTGCAGCACGTCGTTTCCGCCGTCGCCATAAAGAGCATCATTTCCGTCACCCGCCTCCAGGGTGTCGCCGCCATCGCCACCGAACAGCATGTCATTGCCAACGCCGCCGTCCAGCGCGTCGTTGCCACCTTCGCCGTGAAGGGAATCGTCCCCGTCACCGGCATTCAGGATGTCATTTCCTGCGCCACCATTCAAGGTGTCATTCCCAAGGCCGCCCTTGAGCACGTCGTCGCCGCCACCACCCTTGAGATGGTCGTTCCCGGCACCGGCTTCCAGGGTGTCGTTTCCATCACCACCATCCAGCGTGTCGTCCCCCAGGCCACCGTCCAGCGTGTCATTGCCGCTGCCTCCGTCCAGGGCATCGTCACCCGCGCCACCGGCCAGCAGGTCGTCGCCCGAATCGCCGACAAGCTCGTCCTCGCCATCACCACCATCCATCAGGTCGGCAATGCCGCTGCCAAGCAGCAGGTCATTCCCGCCCTGCCCCTCGATCGGGTTGTCCAGGCCGCCAGGGCTGTACAAGGTGTCGTCGCCCTCCGTGCCCACGGTGGCAGGAACCGGAACCAGGGCCTGCAGCTGCGCCACATCCCACACCGTGCCGTCGGCGAACTGCACCAGCTCAATCTTGTAGGCATCCGAGACGTACCAGTTGCTCAGGACCAAGGTGTCCAGGGAACCCGCCACATGCAGCTCAAGGTCATCGCCGTTGCGCGAAACCTCCACGTCGCCGGTTTGTATCGAGGCGGCAAACACAACCCTGTCCACGGTCGGCCCAAAGTCGTAAATGCGGTCAATGCCGTCCCCGCGCCCGAACAGGTACACGTCCCCCCCCTGCCCGCCTGCCAGCATGTCGTTGCCCGCACCGCCGCTCAGGGTGTCGTTGCCGTCGCCGCCATTGATGCGATCGGTGGTGTTGGTTCCCACCAGGACGTCGTCGAACTCCGTGCCCTTCAGGTCAAAACCCAGGGCAATCAATTGCGCATAGCTCAGGCTGCTTCCGTCGGCAAACAGGAAGATTTGAACCCCGTGGGGCGCGAATACATTCTGCGGGTTGAAGTCCGTCAGGTGCAGTTGATCGCCGTTGTCACCCACCCGAATCGCCAGCGGGTCTCGGCTCAAACGCAGCATGGAGGCGTCTATGCCCAGGCCGAACTGCACGGTCGGGCGAGTGCCTGCGCCACCCATCAGCACCACACCGTCACCGAGGTTAAACCGCAGCACCGACGGATCGGCCTCTCCTCCACCGCCACTGGGCGGCGCGTACCAAGGGGCCAGGGACTGCAGTTGCTGATAGGAAAAGCGGCGTCCATCCGCGAATTCAAAGCTCTCGATCTTGTCGATGGAGCCGCCGTTGTAAAAGCCGTCCAGAATCACCCTGTCGTTCGGGCGATCTCCATAGTCGATCACCGTGTCTGTCACGTTGTGGGCAACTGGGTGCCCGCTGGCATCGGGTCGGAAGACCACCCGGTTGACCTGGCGGAACCGCAATGACCCGGGGTCAATGCCGGCCCCAAAGACCAGCGAGGTGTGGTACGTGGCAATCACCGTGTCCTGCCCGTCATCCAGGTTGAACACCAGGGTGCTGCGGCCTTCCTTGTCATTTTCACCAATGCTGATTGTGTCGTTTCCCTTGCCGCCGACATAGATGCCGTCGCCGTCATTGTTGGACCGGATCGTGTCGTCCCCGGACGTTCCATCGACGAACACGGGCGGCCTGTCCGTCATCCCGTCGACGACGAACGTCCAGCCAAAGTCTGGAATGCTGGTGTCTACGCTAAAGCCCTTCAGCAAGGCAAGCTCGGAAAAACTCAGCACCGTCCCGTCGGCAAAAAGGAACTGCTCAATGCTGCCGTATTGGCCTAGCACGATCGACACCACGTCGCCCTCGCCGTAGTGCACCTTGAACGACGGGCTCACGCTGTTGCGATCGAACTCAAGCCTTATGTCATCAACACTGATACCGCCGCCAAAAGACAGAACGTCCTGCCCGCCCAGGTCCATCAGGCTGTCAACGCCGCCGCCGATGTTGAAGTGGTAAATCGTGTTGGTTCCGCCGCCCAGAATGACGTCGTTTCCATGGCTATCGGTGAATTTTCGTGCCCAATACGACGTATCAACCGAGGCCAAAGGCTCATCGTTTCCGGTCACCTCGTAGCCGCCCTGCGCCGCCAGCAACTGGGCCATGCTGATGCGGGATCCGTCGGCGAACTGAAGGTCGCGCGGTGTGCCGCTGATAAACAGCGCGTCATCGCCCTGCGTGCCGTAATGCAGCAGCATGCCGCCGGGCGTGTTGCTGATGACCAGGCTCGAAAGCGTGATGCCGGCCCCGAACACAATGCTGTCCAGGGTGCTCAACACGTCGATGTGGTCGTGCCCGGAACCCAGCTTGAGGCTGTAGATGTTGGCGCCTGCACCGCCCACCAGGGCATCGTAATCGGCGCCGCCGTCCAGGTAATCGTCGCCGTCGCCGCCAGCCAGATAATCGCTGCCGCCGCCACCGGTCAGCACATTCCCGGCCTCATTGCCGAACAGTTCATTGTCGAGCTGGTTGCCGGTGCCCTTGACGGCATCGCCGGTCAGGAGCAAGCGCTCCAGGTTGCTGCCCAGAGTGTAGTCGACGGTGCTTTGCACGGTGTCGTAACCCTGGTTGGCGCGCTCCCTCGCCAGCTGCGTTCGGCTGTGCACAAGGTAAAAGTCGTTGCCGTCGCCGCCCTGCATGGTGGTTGCGTCTTCATCGATCCAGGCACTCATCAGGTCGTCGCCCGATGTGCCCCGATTGGCCGCCAGGGCCACCTGTGCGTTGATGAAAGCGGCGTCCCACACCGTACCGTCCGCGAATTCGAATTTCTCAATACGCGCCGCGGCATCGCTGCCCCAACCCGGAATGACCAGCAGGTCTTCAGTGCCTTGCAGGCGCAGCACCAGGTCATACGCGCTGCGCGAAAAAACAATATCGGCCGGCGTGATGCCACCGCCGAAGACCAGGGTGTCCGTGCCTGCGGTATCGCGAAGGGTGTCGTGCCCATCGCCGAGGTTAAAAATATAAGTGTCGTCGCCGCTCCCGCCTTCCAGCGTGTCGGTGCCCGCGCCGCCCTGCAGGATGTCGTCGTTGTCGCCGCCCTGCAAACCGTCATCACCCTCACCGCCGACGAGCATGTCCTCGCCAGTACCGCCTTGCATGATGTCGTTGCCCGCGCCGCCTTCCAGGAAGTCGTCATCAACGTCTCCCAGGAGAACATCGGCTCCCTCGCCACCGACCAGCATGTCCTCACCGGCACCGCCCATCAGCTTGTCGTCGCCTGCCCCACCGTCGAGGAAATCGTCACCGCTGCCGCCTTGCAGGTCGTCTTTGCCTTCGCCACCGAACAAGGTGTCGTCGCCGCCCGCGCCTAAAAGCACGTCGTCGCCGTCGCCGCCGTCGAGCAGGTCGTCGCCCTGCAACTCGGCCGGCAGGTTGTCCCAGTCACCCGACAGGTGGTCGTCGCCCGCGCCGCCTATCAAGTGATCGGACCCGCCGCTGCCATTCAACTCATCATTGCCATCGCCACCGTCCAGGGTGTCATCCCCTTGCATGGTCAGGTGTGTGCCGTTGTCGCCGGTCAACTTATCGTCGCCCGCACCGCCGATCAGCGTGTCGTCGCCGCCTTCCCCGTACAACTCGTCATCCCCGTCACCGCCATCGAGGTAGTCGTCGCCCTGGAGGACCGGCGTGCCATCCGAGTAAGTCATCCTGTTGCTGTCACCGGTGATCTTGTCGTTGCCGGTGCCGCCAAACAACAAGTCGCCTCCTTCATCACCCGACATCACGTCGTCGCCCTCGTCGCCGAACAGCAAGTCGTTTCCCCAAAGGCCGTGCAAGCGGTCGTTCCCGGCGCCGCCGTAAAGTACATCGGCGCCCCCTGTCAACGGCGTGGGGTTGTTGTTGTATATACCGACCCAGAGGGTGTCAAAGAAATTTCCGTTCGACGCGGCCGAGGTGCTCCAGTCCGTATTCGCCGCCGTGTAATCGTCATCGCCGTTCAACACGTCGTCGCCTGCGCCGCCTACCAACACGTCCTCGCCCGTGCCGCCGAACAGCACATCGTTGTCGCTGCCCGCAATCAAAATATCGTCGCCGTTTCCGCCATTGAGCCAATCACCTTTTTGCTGCGTTCCAGTCTGCGTGTGGCCCTGGGCCAGTGCGACGTCGGTAGCAACCTCCAGGTTGCCATACAGGTGGTCATCGTCATCGCCACCTTGAATGATGTCCTTGTCCGCGCCCCCGATCAGGATGTCGTTACCGGTGCCGCCGTCCAGGCGATCGTCGCCATCGCCACCGTCGACTGTGTCCTTGCCCGCGCCGCCGTCGGCATAGTCATTGCCGGCGCCACCTTCAAGGCGGTCGTCGCCGCCGCGGGTGGCATACAGAATGTCCCCACCGCCCTTGCCTTGCAACCAGTCATTGCCGGCGGAGTCATACAGCGTGTCGGCCCGGTCCGCGTCGGCCTGGCCAACAAGGGTCAAAATATTACCCAGATCGTCGACGCCCGTCTGCACACCGTCGGCCACCGGATCGGTATCGACCGGCTTCAAATCGCCCACGATGATGCGGTTGGGGTTGGGCGGTGCTGTCGGCGTTGGCGCGTTGTCCAGGATGATGCCCAGTTGCCCGCTCTGGAAGTTTTTGACGGTGATGCGGTTGCCGCCGACGCCGTTGGCGTAGATGATCAGGTTCTGGCCGCCATCGGATCCGGGCTGCAGGACATAGCGCCACTTCTTGTCCTCGCTCAGCCAGATGCCTGAGCCAGCAGGGGTTTCCTTGCCGCCGTTGAGGGTTGCTGCGCCTATCTTGACGACGCCTGATCCGTCTGAATCGAGGATGGTGTCCTGGCCGAAGGTGTCTGTGAATTGGTAGGTGTCAAAATCCTTGCCCCCAAGCAGGGTATCGTCGCCGTCGCCGCCTATGAGGGTGTCATCGCCTGTGCCGCCTTCAAGGTAATCCACTCCAGCTTTACCGTTCAGAATATCGTCACCTTCTCCGCCATACAGATGGTCATCTTTTCCTTCGCCAGAGAGTTCGTCGACGCCATCCCCGCCAAAAAGCACCCGCTTGGCTTGCAGCAGGCTTTGCGCGTTCGCATTGGTGTTGGCGACACTGAATAGCATGGAGCTGTTCACATCGCTGTAAATCAGCGGTTCGAAAAAGCCCGGGCTACGTATCTCTTCGATATTGGCGTTATTACGAGAAATGCTCCACTTGAGCATTTCTGCCCGGTCGGCGAGCCAGGTATCCGTGTACGTACGGATGCCGAGGGTGGATTTCACGTCCCATGCAGCCTTGTCGGTCTGCCACAACGCATACTCGTCGCCCCAGGCGTCGTCCCATAACTCGTTAAGCGTGGTTTGTCCCGCCGCGTCCTTCGCCTTTAATAAAAAAGGGCTCAGCGTCTGCAACGCGATCAGTATCCCGAAATCCTTCTTTGCGCGGTCCGCAAAACCGCTAGTCCCCGCTTCGATGGTGACCTTGCCCATCAGATCCTGGTAGTCTGGATCTTGCGCGATCAGGTTCAAGTTTTTATGCAAAGAGTCTCGGCCGGTATAGCCGTTTGCGTCATCAATATTCGCCCAAGTACCACCGGCCAGATTGCCCTTAAGTTTGATCCAGCCATCACCAATTTTGTCCACCCCAAGGTACGCACCTAAAGCATTGACCAGATTCTCCAGTGTGTCGCCATCGACCACGCCTTGGGTCCCTGCCGCACTGATTGCCCGATGGTTGGCACTCGCGCGCAAGATGGCGTTCAAAGTGTCTTGGTTTGCCGCAGGATCAAGCTGAGCCAAGGCGTTCTGCACCGACAGACTGTCTATGAGCAGTGAGAGGCTGTGCGTATCGCCAAAGTCGTTTTGACTAAATTCAGGAACAAGCAGTTTGATTTCGCCCGCTTTCCAGGACGCCGAGGCAACATCCGGGATGATGTTTCCACGGTACAGGGGTTGATCCTCGATGAAAATGGCCGTTTCTTTGCCGTGATGCCACTGCGAATTGGAGACCGCCGAGAAGTTATCCCAGGAAAAATTAGAGCCGTAGACGTCATAGAAGTTGGGAATGGGAGGGCTGACTTCGTTGCGGCCCACAACACCCTCATAAGCGCCTCCTGTCAGCCCGATAGCCGGCCGCGTCATGTCAGAGACGCCTAACACTGCCAGTTGATAGTCCAGTGTCGCAGCCTCTATTTGATCGGTGGATACACCTACAGGAGGCGAGCCACCGTTATTACTTATACCCGTGACGCGCACGGCTTCGTTGGTCACGCGCAACATAAGCCGCAAGGCATCGCGCAGGGCGTTCAGTTCAACCCACGTCGGCTGAAAAACAATGGGTTGTTCCAGCCTGGCGCTCAACTCTTGCACGGCCGCCACAACAGCCTCCGGCACAACGACTGAGCCAGGACTGAACAGCAGACTCAAGCTGGCATAGCGCGTGCGGCCTTCTTCGGTAGTAAAGCGGCTCGCGTTAGCACCAACCCCGCGATGGGCAACAAAGTCTTGTATCACCCCACTTAACGTCACACCTGAGTGGCCCTGCATGTTAAGCGAACCTACGCCCGCGCCATTGAATGTATAAGTGCTCTTGATCAAGGGCGCGCCGAACGCGGTCAGATCATTTTTATGCAATAGATTAAAGGCCGTCGCCAGATGGCCACCCAGGCTGTAGCCGGTCACGGTAAGTGGAACTCCCGGGTCCAGACTTCCACTTTGAGTCAGGCTGGCATACCAAGCCTCCATGTCGGCGATCTGCCCAAAAGCCCAACCTTTCTCTTTGATCTCCAGTGTGTTGGTGGCCACGCTGTCTCTGGCCGAATCGTCAATAAATTCTGTGGAGCGAAAGCTCATTACATACTCACCCGTCAGCGCGTTCTTAAAGAGCGTTCCGCTGAATCCCGTGCTGGTATTGGGTTTGTGGTCTACAACGGTCCAGCCGTCTGCAATGAATTGATCGGCTTGCGTAGTGGTGAACCTGCTTGTCCGGTTGTTGCCATCGGAAAGCGCTTTGGCAATCCCCACTTGCGAAACAGTGTCCAACAAAGCCTCGGCAGCCATTTGTAGGTTGGCATATTTAAGAATGGCATTGACGTCAGTACTCATCTGTTAGTCTCCTTTGAGGGCTTCAATACTTTTTCAACAAATACTCGGTTGTGCTCTTTTACCGAAGGGCACGATGGGGCGTAATACCGCGCCCAAGGCCATGGCGATCGTTGTCCTGCAGTGCTACCCATCCCTGCTTCGAACAGGTATCCAATACGCACACCAAGAAGTTCGCCTGTTCTCGTGTCAGTGATTCTCAATGCACCCCCTGCGATCCAGGCATCACGATCGCTCTTGGTGGAAATGTCTTTCCACTCAATGGTGTAAGGAGCCGAGAAATCGCCCACTGGTGTGGCCTCAACGGGTACCTTTTCGCCACCCTTGGTCCAATACTCGCGGCTTATCGCGGCGGGAAGAGCTGTTGTGAAGCGGTATTTCGTTCCTTCTTGCGTCGCTTCAACAAACTGATACCGGCTTGTCAAATCGCTGCTGCCGATTAGGTAATAACGGATATATTCCTCGCCGCCGACGTTGTAGCCATACTGATCATCAGCATCGAACTGCGATGCATCATCAATTTTTAGCGGACGCAGATTAGCCAGCAGCACCCCATCTACGTTCTCAATTGTTTTAAAGATTTTCTCTCCCGCCGTCCGACAGCGTTCCTCAAACAGAGCTTTGGCTTCGGCATAACGCTCTTTGACAAGATCAACTTCCACCTGTTGTTGCTGGTTTTCCTGCTGCGCGTTGTACAACGGAATTGCGATCAAGAACCCCACCGCCAACACCGCCAGCAGCTTGCCCCACCATTTCTTAGGGAGCCACAGCGCGAGTCCAATTCCTATCAAGGCGAGCAATAGAAAGCCGACGCCCACCGCTTGCAGCAGATCTTGGGTTAACCAGTAATTACGCATGTCTTTCCGTCCTGCATGCCCACATGGAAACCATCTCGGCTAGCATCACCTCTCCCCCCCCCCCGACTCCTGCACCGCCTTCTGCACAGGCGACGGCAAATACTCCAGCACGGTCCGCTTGTTTTGGTTGATTTGAGTCACGACTCGACTGCATCCATAGTGGTCAAGGATCAAAAGAACGTTGTTAAGAGCTTGTTCCGATGCCCCTCACCCCAACCGAATCAACCCATCCTGCAAACTGGCCGTCGAATGGATGGCCTGAGCCTGCGGGCCAAACTGCGCATTCGTCAGCACGTCCTGCGCCTTGCCCAGCCCGATGCCGGCCAGCGTGCCGTCCGCGCCGTAGTGGTAAGCCAGGTCCCCACCCAGCGCTTCGCTGTCGCTGCCGGCCAGGTGGAACTGGGTGAGGCCGTTGCTCAGCGCCCAGTTGCTCAGGCCCGGCGTGGCCGTACGCGCCGCGTCGAAGGCGCCGACCAGGCCCTGGAAGTCAAAGGTCTGCACCTTTTTGTTGAGCAGCGGGTCGCTGGAGCCGGCGTCGAAGGCCGCCATGGCCTCTGCCACCAGTTGCAGGTTCAGCACGGTCTGGCTGGCCGCGCCGCCATACCAGTTGCTGAAGGTCAGCGAGTCGCTTTCACTGACCTGCAGCACCAGGTCGTCCCCGTTTTTTTGCAGGCTCAGGTTGGCGTAGTCCAGGCCGGCGCCACCCAGGCTGACGGTGTCGTCCTGGCTCTCTGACGTACCGTTCACATGCATCGTGTCCTGCCCATCGCCTACATTGAAGGCGATCACATCCGGGCCGTCGCCGCTCGTGAAGGAGTCGTTGCCGGTGCCGCCCATGAGGAAGTCGGCGCCGCCGCTGCCCTGCAGTTCGTCATCGCCGGCCCCGCCGTTGTAATAGTTGCCGCCGTCCGCATCCCGGAGGCTGTCGTTGTCCGCGCCGCCTTCCAGGTAATCGTTGCCGCTGCCGCCATACAGGATGTCGCCACCACCCTCCCCGGCCACGAGGTCGCTTCCGCCCATGCCCTGCAGGAAGTCATCGCCTTCAGTTCCACGCAAGTAGTCGCTGCCTTCGGTGGAGGAAAATACCGCCATGCCGGCAAGGTCATCGGCGGTCCATACCGTGCCATCGGCAAACAGAACCCGCTCTACCTCGTGGGCGTCGTTGTCAAACCAGTTGCTGAGCTGTATGCGGTCCTCGCCGCCGTCTATGCTCAGGAACAGGTTCAAGGAAGAGTCACGGGTGACATAGACGTCATACGACGAGACACCGCTGCCAAAACGGATGGTGTCGACATTGCCTTGCGCATCGCCGTACTCGTTGACGATGTCGATGCCATCGCCGCGCTTGAACCGGTAGACGTCGTCGCCGGCGCCACCGTCGAGTACATCGTTGCCGGCGCCGCCAGAAATCACGTCGGCGCCTGAGGTGCCCGAGAGCGTGTCATTGCCTCCCGTGCCTTGAACCGTCACATCGGATGCGGCAACCGTGAGCGTGAAACTCGTCGAAGCGCTCAGCCCAAAAGCATCCCTTGCCTTGACCACGATGGAAAGCGCCCCGGCAAAGCCCGACGGCGCGGTGCCCACAAGCCTGAACGAGTCGGTGTCGAAGCTCAACCAGCCAGGCAAGGGGTCGCCGTTGGCCAAGCTGAAGCTGTAGGTCAACGGGTTGCCGTCCTCGTCATAAAAGATGTCCGAGGGGATACCCAGGCGGACTTGCCCTCGTGACTCCACCTCCTGGTCGCCAAGGGCATACGCCGCTTCGGGGGCGTGGTTGAGCCGGCTGGCGTCGGCCAGCGCCAGTATGTCGCCCGCATTCCAGACCACACCGTTGTCGAAAACAATGCGTTCCAGAAAGTACCCCGGAGCTTCGGCATTGAGCCCCTGGTTCACCGTCAGGGTCTCACCGGTGGAAATGATCTGGATGATCAGGTCCAGGTTGCCGGGCTCGTAAGTCAGCACGATGTCCGCCGGGTCCATTCCCGTCAGCCTGACGATGTCAAAGCCCCCGCCGCCTTGGTAGGTACCATCGGGGCCGTGTTCACCGTATTGCCATTCCTGGTCGCTGATGAAGTCATCGCCCGAGCCCGAATACCAAACATAGGTGTCATTGCCCGCACCGCCATACAGATAGTCGTTGCCGCCCCCGCCGTCGAGGGTGTCGTCGCCGCCCACACCGTACAGGTAGTTTTCGTAAGCGCCGCCAACGATGTGGTCGGACAGCGACCAGCCCAGCAGCATCGACTCGAAAGCGTAGCCTTCGGTCAGCGCCATATTGAGCGACTGGTCCTGGATATTCCAGACGGTCCCATCCGCGAACAGCAGCCGTTCAACGGTGTAGAACTCTTCATCCCTTGAGAGAAAATTCTGCACGATCCTTAACGCTTCACCGGTGTCATTAATTCTCAAAACCGCTTCGCCCCCGGTGTGGCGGACCATGGTCAGGTCGCCAACGTTCAGACCCCGGAGCTCCAGCGCGTCGTTGCTGCCGCCCCAGTCATAAATAGTGTCATTGCCATCCCCGCGCCCCCAGACAAACGTGTCGCTCCCCGTTCCCCCGTCCAGGAAGTCGTTGCCGCCGCCACCTACAAGACGATCCTCACCTGCGTCGCCCTTCAGGTTGTCGTTGCCGCCGCCGCCCAAAAGCAGGTCATTGCCTCCGCCGCCGTTGAGGCTGTCGTTGCCTCCACCGCCGTCGAGCGTGTCGTCGGTATAAAAACCCCAGAGGATTTCGCCGTCGGGTGTGCCTTCCATTGATTTGAGCTTGAGGGCCGTCAGGTCCCACTGCCCCCCATCCGCAAAGACCAGCTTTTCGATCACGCTCTGCTGGGGTGAATCAAAGGAGCTGCTGGTGAGCCGAAGCCGCTCACCGGTGTCAATCACCTCGATGACAAAGCCCACGCCGCCGTCGCCGCGAACCCGGATATCGGCGGCCAGCAAATTACCCAGCAGCAAGGTGTCGAATCCACCTTCTTCGGTCACCGTGTCGTTGCCGCCACCCCTTCCCCAAACATAGGTTTCGTCACCAGCGCCGCCTACCAGCGTGTCGTCACCGGTGCCGCCGTCGAGCAGGTCATTGCCCGCGCCACCTACCAGCATGTCGTTACCGCTGCCTCCATCGAGCGTGTCGTTGAACGCGCTTCCCACCAACACATCGTTGCCAGCCAGTCCCGACAAAACAGTAGGCCTGTTGAACGCCATAAGGTAGTTATTGCCTTCATCCCCCTGGATTTCCTGGCCGGCCGCCAGCAGGCCCGCGAGTGTTGTGGTCTGGCCTCCGGCCGTGACCACGATGTTGGCCAGGAACAGCGCCACATCGTCAGAGCCGGGCTCCAGCGTGATGCTGTCGGTGCCGGTTGAGTCCAGATAAAGCACCACAGCCTTGGAACTGCGCTGCACCAGGCCGATGCGGAGGCTGGCCAGGTCGACTTGTTCACCGAGGGCGATGGTTACTGCGGAGGCAGCAGCCAGGACGCCGGTGCCCAGCCTCACAAGGTCCCGGCCGTCGCCGGATTCAGCTTTCACGGTGTTGCCGGCTGACTCCAACTCGATCAGGTCATTACCTTTTCCCGAGGAAATAGTATTGCCACCCCCATGCACCGTGATGCTGTCGTCTCCCAGTCCGGTGATGATTTCCTGGTTGGTGGCAACTACGTCCACGCTGCGTGAAGTGGGGCTGCGCGCCAGCAATTCCCTGGCGGTGTAGGTTCTACCGTCGACGCTGACGGACGCCAGCGAACCATCGGTCCAGCCTGTGCCCTGAACACGCAGCCCCCCAATGCTTAAAACCTGGGTGCCGTTCGGGAGGAAGGTCAACACCGGCGCATTACCGCCGCTGCCGGCATTAACGATCTCCAGCGTGCTGGCCGCGCGTGAAGCGTCGGTGAGTTTGACCCATGTCGCCTGAGCCGCGTCGATGATGTAGCGGTTCTTGCCGGCGTCATCACTCAGCTCGGCATTGCCATTGACTTTATAGATGTCCTCGCCCGCGCCGCCCTCGGCATAGTCGCCTGCGTCCACCGTCAGGGTGTCGTTGTCGCCACCGCCATAAAGGCTGTCAAACCCTTCGCCGCCGACCAGTTCGTCATCGCCTCCACCGCCGTACAAAACATCGTCACCCGACCCGCCGTCCAGGTAATCGCCACCGTCCAGCGCGGTGGGCGTCGCGGCCCACGATGTCAGGTCGCCTGGCACACCATCGCCATACAAGAAGTCGTTGCCACCGCCGCCGTAAAGCCTGTCCGCGCCCCCCCGGCCGTAAAGCGAGTCGTTGTCCTGCTCCCCATAGAGGTAATCGGTGGCATGCGATCCTACCAACATGTCATTTCCCGTTCCGCCGAAAAGCATGTCGCCGCCGTTGCCGTAGAGAGAACTGCTGCCATCCACGTAGTAACTCAGGTCCAGGCTCAAAGGCCGGTCTATCTGGTTGGTCGTATCGACGATCCGCAGACCTTGCAGGCTGTAGCTCAGGACGCCGTTCACCTGGGTGCTCAGCAGGCGCCACATAGGGGTCCCGTCCACCGTTGAACTGGCTACGACCGTCTGGCCTGGGAGCAGCGCCGCAAACTCGGTAAGCCGCTGGCGTTCGATGGAGTGGCTGGCAAAAAGCAGGTCATTGCCTGTGCCACCGTCAAGGTAGTCCGCACCCCTGCCGCCGAACAGCAGGTCGCCTTCACTGCCGCCCAGCAGCTCGTCGTGTCGGTTGCCGCCGGAGAGCACGTCGGCGCCGGCATTGCCCTCAATGTGGTCGGTGCCAACGTCTTGAACGCCATTCGCGTAGCTGAAAAGGTAGCGGTACTGATGGCCATCGTCTGTGATACCCGCTGGGTTGTAGATGGGCGAGATGAGGCCGATGCCGGGATTGCTCACCAACTCATACTGGCTTCTGGAATCTTCCATGCCGGTGACCAACAGGTCGTTGCCACCGCCCCCAATCAACGTATCGCCAGCGTCCGTGGCACTGCCGCCAAAATCGGGCAATACCCATGCATCGTTGTTGCTGTCGACAACGATTTTGTCGTGGTCGCCCCGCTGCTCGAGTACGAAGGAGTTGTAAGGCGCGGTGAGCGTGAAGTTTTCAGCGCCGATGTGATCGTAACTCCCTGGACCACGCGTTGTGCGTACCGTGGTGTCGGGCATTGTGCCCTCCAGCGCAATGCCAAGGTCACCACTCTCAAAATTTCGCACCCTGAAAGCGCCAGCCGTGGTCGTGACGATCAGATCCATCGCGCCTGTGGTGCCGGCCGAGGGGATCAGGCTGTAAAAAACCCGGCCCTCGTGGCCGACCCAGGTGTTGGCGGAGCCGGCCACGGCATGGCCACCGGCCAGCGTCACGACGACCCCGTCAATCGTCAGTTCGACCTTTCCGTCCTTGTCGGTCAGGGTGTCGAAGCCTTGCCCTGCGGTGATGCGGTAGGTGTCAAAGTCCTGGCCGCCCAGCAGGGTATCGTCGCCTTCACCGCCTATGAGGGTGTCGTCACCTGCTCCGCCCAAAAGAACGTCGCGGCCCTCGCCACCATTCAAATTGTCATTGCCTTCATTGCCCTCAATATAGTCGTCACCGGCATTGGCATTGATATAGTCATTACCTCCCCCCCCGTACAGGCGGTCACCCAGACCGAACGCCACCGCATCCGAACCAACCAAGCCGTTGTCTTGGCCGTTGCCAAACATGACCTGCTGGGCCTCTTGGGTGTTGGCGTTAGCGGCCGTTCCGCTGAATTTGAGTACCTGACCACTGCTGAAATCGGTATAGGTGTAGTTGGCGTTAACCTTCGCCCCTCGGATGGGGATGTCATAACTGTTGTCGACCAAATTCTGCGCAATAAGACCTTGCAGCATGGCCTGACGATCAAGTAGGTAAACATCCGAAAAACTTGCTAGACCTCGGGCACGCTGCTCAGGCGTTAATTGCATATCAGTTGCCCACCGCCCGGCTAAGGTGGTATTGGATTGCTTGAGCTGATCGAGAGCGTCCGCGTCAGTCGTATTGATGAGGATAGGGCTCAGAAAACTTAGTGCGAGAAAGGCAGAAAAGTCAGTTTTTGCTTGCGTGGAGATATTCACATTTGTGGCTAGCAACAGGGTGACCTTGCCAGCCAGAGATTTGAAAACGGCGGATTTCACCAAATCATCTATGTTTTTGTAGAAATCAGTTCGTTTGCTATCATCAGGCCCCATCGAAATGGGCGTAGCGATTGTTTCAGGGCCAAGCAGTTGTTTTCGAAGTGCATCAAGAACGTTTTCGTAGCTATTTCCAAAGTAATTGCTACCCGCACGAACAAGATTTGAAAGCGCGACGGCGTCGTTGGTTTTGCTCGTATCCAACTTCGCCATTGCCGTCATGAGATTTAAGCCATCTACTCCGTTGACGCTGGAGTGGTTGCTGCTAATAGCGGCTATGGGCCCAGGCGCATTCTCTTGTGCTGTGCGAATGCGCAGACCCGGCCAAATGCCACCAATTTCTGAAACACCATCGCCGTCGGCTTCAAGACGAGTAATGTTGTTATTGCTCGGTGGCACAAAGCCGATGCCGGTCAAAAAAGCATCGCCCTGCGGAAATAGCCCAGGCGCATTGAGCGTGACCACCTCGTTGATAGCCTGCGGAAAAAATCTAGCAAATAGGATGGCTAAGTGACCGCCCAAACTATGGCCTGTCACATCAAGTTTGTCGCTAATACTTAATACCGATGTGCCTGGCGCATCTGGCACTACCACGCCAGTATCTGTCTCTAGTTGCCCTTTGAAAATTTCGAAAGCGGCTTGCACGGCCAGCGGCAAAAAAGGCACGACCGACGATGCGGGCACGATAAGAGAGTTGGCCATTGCAAAAAGCTGCCATTTTTCGTTGTCAGTGTAGGCAACTGCTTGGCCGCCCACAGTGATTAGGCGTTTGTAATAACGCACCATCTCTACTGCCTGATTATTCGCAAAACCATTACCGCCGATGCTCAGGCCGTCAGTTACGACTAGGTCAAGCCATGTTTGGGTTGGGAATACAGGCACTTCTGTACCGCGCATAGCAAAGACCTTTCGGCCCGTGACCTTGTCTTGAAAAACTGCAGCACTAAAGCCATTGAAAGCCACGTTGGGCTGCTGATCTAGAAAAACATAACGATCTGCGAAAGCTTGGGCTTGATCAAGGGTAAAACCACCGCCTAAACTCTGATTTTGCAAGTCGGATAGCAACCCAGTTGCGCTATTAATTGTTCCGTAAGTCGCAACTGCGGTAGATGAGAGTGCAGCCAATTCAGCAACTGAAGTGATAGTCATTTTTTCTCCCCATGTGTATAAATGTTCGATCCAAAGGTCTTTCGATCATCGGTATTCTCTGGACAGGTCACCGCCGTTGGGGCGTTCAAGATAACTCGATCTGAGGTTGTCCATCGATAGCCAAAACCGGTATAGCTCGCAACGACTTCATTCGCATCAAGATCAATTATCTGAACTTGATTCTTGCCAAATGACTGCTTTTTTAACCATCGGGGGTCCGGATTAAATTCTTCGTTGATATATTTTTCGGTGTATCGCACCGGGACTGAAAGATTTGCTGGTTCAATCAATGTGTATTCAGGGCTATTGATTACATCTCTTGATGTCCCATAAGGCGGCATAGCCTTCAGCCGTGCATCAAGCTGATTGCCTGATTCATCCTTAAATCTGACGAATCCTCGATGTAAATTCGAAGCCAATCCGAGATGTTTTTTGTCGTAAGCTGAATAAATTTTGTCCATACGCCACCCCTGCGCCTTCTCCACTTTCTTGTAAAACCGCGCTCCGCTCTCTTTTTTGCACATCTGCGAAAACAGATACTGACCGTACAGGGCATCAGCGTTATAAAGACAGTAACCCGCAATACACAGGACAACAAGGACCAGTAGTTTTTTCATGCTTTAGATTTCTATCCTTGACGGTTTGATCCGCATTGATTTGTGGTTAGAAGCACTGAAGCAAATCGCCATCCGCTGAGCTGATGTCACCAATCAAGAAGCGTGGCTTCCGATAGCAACGGGCTCTGCCCCATCACCTCTCCCTCCCCGACTCCTGCACCGCCTTCTGCACAGGCGACAGCAAATACTCCAGCACGGTCCGCTTGCCCTGGTTGATCTCGGCCACGACCTGCATGCCCGGGGTGATGACCAGCGCCCGACCCTGCGGGTCTTTGAGCACCTGCTCATCGAGCTTGACGCGGACCTTGTAAGTGGCCATGGCAGCGGCTGCTGCTGCCGCGGCGTCGCTGTTGCTGGTGCCGCTGGCGCTTGATGAAGAACCGCTGCCGCCCTGGTTGTTCTGCGTGGCGTCGGCGCTGATGTGGATGACCTTGCCCATCAACATGCCGTACTTCTGGAAGGGGTAGGCGGCGAGCTTGACCTGGGCGGACTGGCCTACCTGCACAAACCCCACATCGTCGTTCTTGATGGAGACGTCGGCGAACAGTTGTTCGCCCTGGGGCACCAAAGTGAGCACCACGGTGCCGGGCTGCACGACGGCGCCGACGGTGGTGGTGGCCAGGTCCTTGATGACGCCGTCTTGCGGGGCGCGCAGCTCCATCAGGCCTTCCTTGTAAATGCTTTTGTCGAGCGTGGGTTGCAGCTGCGCGGTTTTGGCGCGCACGTCGGCGAGTTCTTTTTGCAGTTCGCTTTTGTAGGCGCTTTGCAGCTGGCTGATTTTTTTGGTCTGTGCGGCGATGGTGGCGTTGAAGGCCAGCACGGCGGATTGCTGGGCGTCGAGGTCCTTGGCTTTTTCTATCGCTTCGCGCTGCTTGTCGGCTGAGGCCAGGCCGCCCATAAAACCTTCTTTCTCGAGCTTTTCGTAGGCGGCGGCCGTGCGCTGGTAAGTGGGCAGGGTCTGCTGCAGCTTGGACAGCATTTCGGCCGCGCCTTTTCTTTCATGCTCGGCCTTGGTGAGCATGGATTTTTCCTGGTCCAGGCTGTCGAGGAAGGCCTTGCGGTGCGCGATGTACTGGCTTTGCACATGGGCATAGGCTTGCGGGTCGTCGCCGGCCTTGGGCAGCATGGGCTGGTCGTTGAGTTCGGCTTCCAGGCGGCGCATCTGCAACTGCTGTGTTGCCAGGTCGCTGCTGATGCCGGCCTTGTCGGCGCTGGCCAATGTGGTGTCCAGCCTGGCCAGTACCTGGCCGCGCCTGACGGTATCGCCTTCGTTGACCAGCAGTTCCTTGACGACGCCGGGCTCGGCCGGCTGCACGATCTTGACCAGGGTCTGCGGGACGATCTTGCCTTCGGCGGTGGCGATGATGTCGAGCTTGCCGACGGCCGCCCAGGCCAGCAGGATGAAGACCAGCACCGCCACGGCCCACAGCACGATGCGGCCGAACTCGCTGGGCGCTTCGTTCTGGATCAGCTTGAGCGGGTCGTGCCAGCGGGTGGGCGGGCGTAGCGGGATGATTTTGGCGGTGGGCTGTGGCATTTGCGGGCCGGCTGCTTGCCCGTCTGCCGCGTCTGTCGCGCCTTCTTCCTGCGTCATGGTCGGTGGCACGGCGCTCATTCTTCGCCCTCCGCCTTGGGCACGGTGCGCAGCGCGGCGCCGCCGGCGTGGTTCATGGGCGTGACCTTGTTGCCGGGCCCTGCCGGGCCTTGCGTGGGCGACATCAGCTGCGCGCCGGTGGCGGTCAGGCGGAAGACGGCGTCTATCTTCAGGCCCTTGGGCAGGCCGTGGGTGATGAAGAGCATGGTGACCTTGCCTTTGAGGGCGTTGATGGTTTGCGCGAAGTGTTCGGCCGTAGGGCCGTCGAGTGCGCTGGTAGCTTCGTCGAACACCAGGATGCTGGGGCGCTTGAGCAGCGCGCGCGCAATCGCGATACGCTGCTTCTGCCCGCCCGAGAGGCCGGCGCCGCGTTCGCCGATTTCCGTCTGGTAGCCCTGGGGCTGGGCTTCGATGACGCTGTGGATTTCGGCCATCTTGCAGGCGGCGGTGATCTGCTCAAAGGTGGCGTTGGGGCTGGCCATCTGCAGGTTGTCATAGATGGTGCCGCTGAAGAGCATGGTCTCCTGCGGCACCACGCCGAAGTGGCTGCGCAGCTCGTTGGCCGACAGGTAGCGTATGTCGATGCCGTCGATCAGGATGCGGCCGGCGCTGGGCTGGTAAAAGCCCTGCAGCAGTTTGGCCAGCGTGCTTTTGCCGCAGCCCGAGGGGCCCATGATGCCTATCATCTGGCCGGGCTTGATGTTGAGCGACAGCTTCTCGTACACCAGCGGCAGGTGCTCGGCGTATTTGAAGGCGATGTCATGGATCTGGATCTCGCCCTTGCGCCCGGTGTCGCGCGCGGGAATCACCGAGTAGGGCTCGACCGGCGCGTTCATCAAATCGCCCAGGCGATCCACCGAGAGGCTGGCCTGCTGGAACTGCTGCCACAAACCGACCAGGCGCAGCATGGGCTGCGACAGCCGGCCCGAGAACATCTGGAAGGCCACCAGCATGCCGATGGTGAACTCCTTGCTGTGCATGACGGTGTAAGCGCCTATGCCCAGGATGAGCAGGCTCATCAATTGCTCCAGCAGGTTGGACGCGGTGTTGTAGGTGTTGGCCAGCTGCTTGGTGGCGAAGCCGGCCTGCAGGTAGCTGGCGAGGTAGCCGCTGTATTTGCTGTTGAGCTGGGGTTCCAGCTGCAGGGACTTGACGGTTTCCAGGCCGACCACGTATTCGGTCAGGAAGGCCTGGTTGCGCGCGCCCATCTGGAATTGCTCTTGCAGCCGCGCCTGGAACAGGGGTGCGACCACCAGGCTGAGGCCGACGATGACGGCCAGGATGGCCAGCACGATCAGCGTCAAGGTGACGCTGTAATAAAACATGATGGCGACGAAGATCAGCAGGAAGGGGAAGTCCAGGATCAGCGTGACGGCGGCGCTCGCGATGAACTCGCGAATGGTTTCCACGCCGTGCAGGCGCGCGGCAATGACGCCGGTGGGCCGGTGCTGGAAGTACAGCGGCGGCAGCTTGAACAAACGCTCGAACACCGATGAGCCCAGTACCGCATCAACGCGGTTGCCGGTGTGCAGCACCAGGTACTGGCGCAGCCACGACAGCGCCGCCGAGAAGGTCATGAAGACCAGCATGCCGATGGCGATGACAATGAGCGTGCTCTCGGTACGGTGCACCACCACCTTGTCGATGATGGCCTGGGTGAACAGCGGCGTGGCCAGCGCGATGAGCTGGATGACCAGGGAGGCGAGCAGCACTTCCTGCCAGAGCTTTTTGTGCTTGAGCAGCTCGGGCACAAACCAGCTGAAGCCGAACTTGCGCGATTCGCGCGCCTGGGCTTCGCTGTCGGGATCGACGGCCGGGTCTGCCTGCGGCGTGACGCGGGTGACGTGGCCGCTGTAGCGCAGGCTGAACTCCGCCAGGGGCAGCGTGCGGGGTGTGGCGTCGCCGGCTTCTACCAGCAAGACGTTGGCGGTGTCGGCCTGCAGGACCAATGCCGGCGCCGTTTGCGCGGCGGGTTGTTCTTCATTCCGCTCCTGATCCAGGCCCTGCTCCTGCCCGTCGACTGGCGTTGCGGCCGCCCCGGCTTTTGGCGCAAGCCAGGCAATCAGCGGAAAGGTTTCCTTGTGCAGCTTCTCGGCTTTGGCCTTGCGGTGGAGCGCATCAAAGCCATAAGCCTGCATCGCGCCCAGCAAGGACTGCGTTGTATAGGGCGCCGCCAATTGCTGGCGCGCCAGCGCGTCTGAAAACGGCTTGCGATGCAGCGCGCAGACCCCCTGCAATGCCCAGAAAAAGGCATCTCCCGAAATTTCTTTTTGGTCCATCATCCCGACTTCGCCCCCTGCGGGACGTTTGTTTATTCTGGAATCATCTTTGCGCATCGTCCCCTGTCGATACGCTGCCTGACCAACCCCGCGTGATGTCAAAACACCTGACAAACATCTCGCTTTGTTCAAATCAGTTTAGATTTAAAAACAAGAAAGAGCAGTCAATTTTTTTTGAGGTGTTGCTTTTGCGAAGCAATTTTTCCCATTGGAGAAATGGCGTTTTTAGGCCTGGTTTTTTCGCATGAAACCATTTGCCTTACTGCCTCCTCCAAACAGTGGAGATGAAAAATGATGTGAATCAAGCCTGCAGAAAATCGGCTTCTGAAAACACAAATCTGAATGGATAAAAAGGTATTGGTGGAAAACCCTGATCACAACAGCGGCGTCATCAAGCCGCAATAATGGTGTCATCACGGAGACACCCAACATGGCACACGTACTGGCAAAACTCATGGGCGCACCACTGGCCGCAGTCAAACAGCAACTGGAGCATGACGCGGCAGAACATGCGGAACAAGGCATGTACCTTGAGCACCTGTGGCAGAACGCTGAAAATTCCGAAGAAGTGTTTTTCCTGTTCCAGGTGAAAGACCTGGCGCACTGCCGGCAACGCATGCGCGAAACGCACGCGAAGGCCCGCGCCGAAAACCCCGGTATGCCGCTGCCCGAGTTGACTTTCCTCGATGGCTTCTAAAGAACCTGCGTTTTACGCCTGAACACTTTTACCTGACATGACCCAGCGCCCCGTCAATATTCACACTCGCTACCACGCCCATATTTATTTCGGGCCCGACACGGTCGGGCAGGCGCGCGCGCTGGCAACCAGGGCCGGCGAGTTGTTCAAGGTCGGCGTGGGACGCGTGCATGAGCGCGAAGTCGGGCCGCACCCGCAGTGGAGTTGCCAGCTGTCGTTTGACAGCGCGGAGTTCGACCGCCTGATTCCGTGGCTGGAGAGCGAACGCAAAGGCCTGGATGTGTTTGTGCACGGGCTCACGGGCGACGACCTGGCGGACCACACGACGCATGCCTCATGGCTGGGCGAGCCCGCGGAGCTGAAACTGGAAATGTTCAGGCGCTGAGCTTGCGCCCTGGCCGCATCAGGGACTGGACGGCCGGCGAAAACGCCCGGGCGCGAACAGCGCGGGCGCCGACTCCACCCGGCGGTACAGCACTCCGCCCGCGAGCAATGACAGCACAAACGCGAGCAGCATGCCCAGGGCGTTCGCGGCCAGCTGCGTGGGCCAGAAGTGGCTGATGACCGCACTGACCAGCAGGCATACGGGGAAGTGGATCAGGAACACCGAGTAGGACATGCGGCCCAGTTGCACAAGCCGGCGCTGCTGCAGCCAGCGCAACGGCCGGCCGCCCTGCCCAAGGCCCGCCAGCCAGACCAATCCGAAGGCGGTGACCAGGGCCACCACGATCCGGCCCCTGAAGTCGAGTGCCAGGGCAAGCGCGCCCAGCAACGCCATGACCGCCAGCCAGAACACGCGGCGTGCACCCACCGCCCGTGATGCCCAGAAGGCCAGCATGCCGAGCGCGTAGGAGCCGAAGAAATACAGCGCGGTGGTGTCAAAGGACAGGCGCCGGTTGAACACCAGCAAGGACAGCAGCGCGAGCAGCAGCACAGCCGCCGCGCCTGCGGACACCGCTTGCATCGTACGCGGCTGTTGCCGGCGCGTGGCGGCAAACACCAGCACGGCCAATGCATACAGCTGGAAGTCGATGGCCACATACCAGACGCCGGCCGACAAGGCCTCTTGCCCCAGCACATCCTGCAGCAACAACACGTGGGCCAGCAACTGAAGCACACCAGGCGCCGCGGGCACTGAGGGATGGTCGAACCACGGCCTGACCAGCGCGGCCACCAGCACGCTGACGGCAAGCGCCACCAGGTAGGGTTTCACGAGCCGCGCATAACGGCGCAAGATCAGGTGGCCGGGCGCCTCGAACACGGCCACGCCCTGTGGCGCCAGTGAAGCGGCGGCGAGGAAACCGCCCACGACCAGGAAGAGCTGCACCGCCATGCGGGCGTAGTCGTACAGCCAGTCGATCAGGCCCGGCACGAAGGGATACACCACGTCCGACATGGGCCCGTAAAACGCCAGGTGGTGCCAGACGATCAGCACGCAGGCCAGGCCTTTGAGGGCGTCGATGCCCGGAAGGCGCTGGGGTGTCGTCATACGGCCGTGAAAGCGTTCAGGCGCAGAGGCGCTGGCGCGCTTCGTGGTATTCGCGCTTGAGCTGCTCGATAAACTCCGCGGCGGGCTGCACCTTGCTGACCGCGCCTATGCCCTGGCCGCAGCCCCAGATGTCTTTCCAGGCCTTGGACTTGCTGCCCTCGCCGCCGCCGAAGTTCATGGTCTTGACGTCGCCCTCGGGCAGGTTCTCCGGGTCCATGCCGGCCGCGCGTATCGAAGGCGCGAGGTAGTTGCCGTGCACGCCGGTGAAGAGGCTGCTGTAGACGATGTCGTCGGAGTTGCCGTCGACGATGGCCTGCTTGTAGTCGTCGGCCGCGCGGGCTTCATCGGTAGCAATGAAGGCCGAGCCTATGTAGGCGAAGTCGGCGCCCATGGCCTGCGCGGCCAGCACGGCACCGCCGGTGGAGATGGCGCCCGACAGCGCCAGCGGGCCGTCAAACCACTGGCGGATTTCCTGGATCAGGGCGAAGGGGCTTTTGACGCCCGCATGGCCGCCCGCGCCGGCGGCTACCGCCACCAGGCCGTCGGCGCCTTTTTCAATCGCCTTGCGCGCAAATTTGTTGTTGATGATGTCGTGCAGCACCACGCCGCCGTAGCTGTGCGCTGCCGCGTTGATGTCCTCGCGCGCGCCCAGGCTGGTGATGTAGATGGGCACCTTGTACTTCACGCACAGTTCCATGTCGTGCTCCAGCCTGTCGTTGGACTTGTGCACGATCTGGTTGATGGCAAAGGGGGCGGCCGGCTTATCGGGGTTGGCCTTGTTGTAGGCCGCGAGTGCCTCGGTGATTTCGGCGAGCCATTCGTCAAGCTGCGACGCGGGGCGCGCATTGAGCGCGGGCATGGCGCCCACCACGCCGGCCTTGCACTGCGCGATGACCAGCTTGGGGTTGCTGATGATGAAGAGCGGCGAGCCGATGATGGGCAGCGGCAAGTTGCTCAATGCGCCGGGCAGTCTGGACATGGTGGCTCCGAAGTTCAGGGATTCAGGGTTCATAAAACCACGCTGCCCGCGCGGGGCAGCTATGGATGCTATGGATGAGCGGCCATGCCGCTTCAGAACGCGTCGAGTGCCAGCGCGGTCACGCTGTCTGCGCCTTCAACGATGCTGTCGCGCAGGCCGGGAGCTTTGGTCAGCAGGTGGTCGGCGTAAAAACGCGCGGTGATGATCTTGGCCTGCATGAAAGCCGTGTCCACGCCTTGCGCGATCTGCTCCTGCGCGACCAGCAGCGAACGCGCCATCTGCCAGCCGGCGACCACATTGCCCGCGAGCATGAGGTAGGGCACGCTGCCGGCGAACACGGCGTTGGGGCTGGCCTTGGTGTTGCCGGCGACAAAGTCGACCACGTCGATAAACGCCAGGCGCGCGGCCTTCAGGCGTTTGGCCACGGCCAGGGCGTCGGCGCTGCCCTGCTTCACGAGTTCTTTTTCGGTTCCTTCAATCTGGCCGGCGATCGCCTTGGCCGTCTGGCCGCCGTCGCGCGAGGTCTTGCGGCCTATCAGGTCGTTGGCCTGGATGGCGGTCGTGCCTTCGTAGATGGTCAGGATTTTCGCGTCGCGGTAGTACTGGGCCGCGCCGGTTTCCTCGATAAAGCCCATGCCGCCATGCACCTGCACGCCCAGCGAGGTGACTTCGAGGCTCATCTCGGTGCTGTAGCCCTTGACCAGCGGCACCATGAATTCATAAAAAGCCTGGTTCTGCTTGCGCACCTCGGCATCGGGATGGTGGTGCGTCGCGTCGTAAGCCGCGGCGGCGACCGAGGCCATGGCGCGGCAGCCTTCGGTGTAGGCGCGCATGGTCATCAGCATGCGCTTGACGTCGGGGTGGTGGATGATGGGCGCGCTGGCCTTGATGGAGCCGTCGACGGGGCGGCTCTGCACGCGGTCTTTGGAAAAGGCCACGGCCTTCTGGTAGGCGCGCTCGGCAATCGCGATGCCCTGCATGCCGACGGCGTAGCGCGCCGAGTTCATCATGATGAACATGTATTCGAGGCCGCGGTTTTCCTCGCCGACGATGTAGCCCACGGCGCCGCCGTTATCACCATACTGCAGCACGGCGGTGGGCGAGGCCTTGATGCCCATCTTGTGTTCGATGCTCACGCAGTGCACGTCGTTGCGCGCGCCCAGCGCGCCGTCCTTGCCGACCATGAACTTGGGCACGACGAAGAGGCTGATGCCCTTGACGCCTTCGGGCGCGCCTGTCACACGGGCCAGCACCAGGTGCACGATGTTCTCGGCCATGTCGTGCTCACCGTAGGTGATGAAGATCTTGGTGCCGAAGACCTTGTAGCTGCCGTCGGGCTGCGGCTCGGCACGGCTGCGCACCATGGCCAGGTCCGAGCCGGCCTGCGGCTCGGTCAGGTTCATGGTGCCCGTCCATTGGCCGCTTACGAGTTTTTCGAGGTAGACGGCCTTGAGCTCATCGGAGCCGGCCGTCAGCAGCGCTTCGATCGCGCCGTCACTGAGCAGCGGGCACAGCGCAAAACTCATGTTGGCGGAGTTGAGCATTTCGCCGCAGGCCGCGCCTATGGTTTTGGGCAGGCCCTGGCCGCCGAAATCGGCCGGGTGCTGCAGGCCCTGCCAGCCGCCTTCGACGTATTGTTTGAAGGCTTCCTTGAAGCCGGGCGTGGTGGTGACTTCGCCATTCTTCCAGCTGGAAGGATTGATGTCGCCCTCGCGGTTCAGCGGTGCCAGCACCCCCTCGTTGAACTTGGCGCACTCTTCAAGCACCGCCTGCGCGGTGTCGAAGCCGGCTTCCTCGAAGCCCGGGATTTTTGCGATTTGTTCGATGTTGGCCAGGTGTTTGATGTCAAACAGCATGTCCTTGAGGGGGGCGGTGTAGCTCATTGTTTGTCTCCGGAATTCTTGGCTCCTTCCCCCACCGGGGGAAGCTTGGGATGGGGGCATGCGGCCGTGGCAAAAGCACTTGCTCAAGCGCAGCCGGCCCCCACCCCTGCCCTCCCCCAGCGAGGGAGGGAGTTGAACTATTTACAGTGCAGCAACCAGCTCGGGCACGGCCGTGAACAGGTCGGCTTCCAGGCCGTAGTCGGCCACGCTGAAGATGGGCGCTTCGGGGTCCTTGTTGATCGCCACGATGACCTTGCTGTCCTTCATGCCGGCCAGGTGCTGGATGGCGCCGGAAATGCCGGCGGCGATGTAGAGCTGGGGCGCGACGATCTTGCCGGTCTGGCCCACCTGCCAGTCGTTGGGGGCGTAGCCCGCATCGACGGCGGCGCGCGAAGCGCCCAGTGCCGCGCCCAGCTTGTCGGCCAGCGGCGTCAGCACTTCGTTGAACTTCTCGCTGGAGCCCATCGCGCGGCCGCCGGAGACGATGATCTTGGCGGCGGTCAGTTCAGGGCGGTCGCTCTTGGCGATTTCGGAGCCCAGGAAGGTCGACTTGCCGCTGTCGGCCACGCCCGCAGGCGTTTCGATGGTGGCGGAACCGCCGGAGGCAGCCGCCGCGTCAAAGCCGGTGGTGCGCACGGTGATGACTTTGGTCGCGTCCAGGCTTTGCACGATGGCGATCGCGTTGCCGGCATAGATGGGGCGCTCAAAGGTGTCGGCCGCATCGACCTTGGTGATGTCGGAGATCTGGCCGACGTCCAGCGTCGCGGCCACGCGGGGGGCGATGTTCTTGCCCGAGGCGGTGGCGGGAAACAGGATGTGCGAATAGGCGGAGGCGATGGCCAGCACCTGCGCGGCCATGTTCTCGGCCAGGCCGTGGGCGAAATGCTCGCCTTCGACGTGGATGACTTTGGCCACGCCGGCAATGGCGGCGGCAGCCTTGGCGGCGGCTTCGGCGCCCTTGCCGGCCACCAGCACGTGCACGTCGCCGCCGCACTGGGCGGCAGCCGTCACGGTGTTGAGGGTGGCGGGCTTGATGCTGGCGTTGTCGTGTTCTGCAATAACAAGTGCGGTCATGTCATCAGTCCTTAAATTACTTTGGCTTCGTTCTTGAGCTTGTCCACCAGGGCGGCCACGTCGGCCACCTTGATGCCGGCGCTGCGCTTGGGCGGCTCGCTGACCTTCAGGGTCTTGATGCGCGGCTTGACGTCGACACCGAGCTCTTCGGGCTTGATGTTGTCGAGCTGCTTTTTCTTGGCCTTCATGATGTTGGGCAAGGTGACGTAGCGCGGCTCGTTGAGGCGCAGGTCGGTCGTGATGATGGCCGGCAGCGTGAGCGACAGGGTTTCCAGGCCGCCATCGACTTCTCGCGTGACCTTGGCCTTGCCGTCCGCCACTTCCACCTTGGAAGCGAAGGTGGCCTGGGGCCAGCCCAGCAACGCGGCCAGCATCTGGCCGGTCTGGTTGCAGTCGTCGTCGATGGCCTGCTTACCGAGGATGACGAGCTGGGGCTGCTCTTTGTCGACCAGTGCCTTGAGCAGCTTGGCCACGGCCAGGGGCTGCAGTTCTTCGGCGGTTTCGACCAGGATGGCGCGGTCTGCGCCTATCGCCATGGCGGTGCGCAGGGTTTCCTGGCACTGCAGCACGCCGCAGCTGACGGCGATGACCTCGGTCACCACGCCTTTTTCCTTCAGGCGGGTCGCCTCTTCGACGGCGATCTCGTCAAACGGGTTCATGCTCATCTTGACGTTGGCGATGTCGACACCGGTGCCATCGGATTTGACGCGGACTTTGACGTTGTAGTCCACAACGCGTTTGACGGGAACCAAGACCTTCATGAGAGGACTCCAGAGTTGTTGATGGGACGTATTGATTGACGTTGACGTAAACGTAAGCTTTGCATTCTATGCTGCGGCATGCCGGGTGCGGGCTGCGCGCCGGCGGCCGGAGGGTATCCAGGGGTGCCGGGCAGAAAAAGAACGGTCGTTCTATTTTTCATTATAGAGGGCGAACCAAGGGGAATTAGAGCATCCTGCCCAACCCCTGTCCTGAAGGTGTCTTTCGGGCCTCCACCGGCCCTTGCGTCCGGCGCTCAGGAAGGCCTGGCGTCCCCATCACCACCGTCGCCGGCCACCGTGACGCGGGTGTGCACCACGCGCTGTGGGTAGGGAATGTCGATGTTGTTGGCCCTCAGCGATTCGAGGATGCGCAGGTTGACGCGCGAGCGCAGGTTTTGCTGGCCGTTCTCGGGGTCGGCCATCCAGTAATTGAGGGTGAACTCCAGCCCGTCGGCGCCGAAGTTGGTCAGGTTGGCGCCGGGGGCCGGGTCGCGCAGCACGCGGTCCTGCGTGAGCGCGGCTTCAATCAGCAGGCGCATCACCAGTTCCACGTCGCTGTCATAACCGACCGACACCACGGTGGACTGCAGCACCTGGGGGTCGCTGAGCGACAGGTTTTCGACGCGGCTGCTGATGAACATCTCGTTGGGCACGATGGATTCCCGCCCCGAGGGCGCGCGCACCACGGTGTAGCGCGCGTTGATGTCGGTGATGCGGCCTTCAAAGGTGTCCACCCGCACGTTGTCGCCTATGCGCACGCTGCGCTCGGCCAGCATGACGAAGCCGCTGACGTAATTGGCGGCGAGCTTCTGCAGGCCGAAACCCACGCCCACGCCGACCGCGCCGCCCAGCACCGAAAGCGCCGTGAGGTCTATGCCCACCGAGGACAGCGCCAGCAGCAGGCCGACGAACATCAGGACCGCGCGCACGGCATTGCTGACCGCCTTGCGCAGCGACAGTTCGTTGCCGGTGGCCGAGCGCAGCAGGCGCGCCTCGATGGCCGAGGAAATCCACAGCGTGATCAGCAGCACCACGCCGGCCGTCACCGCGCCCTCGAGCATGGTGCGCACCGACAGCGTGCTGTTGCCTATCTTCCACTTGATGCCGTCGAGTTCGTCCAGCACCACGGGCAGCAGGCCGCTGACCCACAGCACCATGGCGATCCAGGCCAGCCAGGAGATGGTGCGCTCCAGCGCCCGCACCAGCGGCGCATTCTTGAAGGCGACCTGCAGCACCTTGACGCCCAGGCGTATCACGGCCAGCGACACCAGCACGGGAATCGCCACCTTGAAGACCGCCATCGGGAACATGCGCTCCAGCAAGGCTTTCGCCGCGTAGGCCAGGAACAGCAGCAGCAAAGGAAACAGCACGCCGTCGATGACGCGCCGCCCGAACAGGATGGAGGTGTCGTCGACCGCCATGCGCGCGCGGCCCGCCACGCGCACCACCAGCCAGGCCAGCAGCGCGCAGGCGATCAGCGCGGCGAGTTCCGTCAGGGAACTGGGCTGGGCCAGCGCGGCGAACCAGCCATCCAGGGTGTCGATACGGGCGGGGGGACGGGTCGTCAGGGCGCCGGCGCTGGCCATGGGGGGTTCCTTGTGTCGATGGGGGCTTGCACGCCTTGCGGTGCAGCGGCCTTGAGTTCAGCGTATGCGGCGCGCATGAAGAAACCTTCTACAGGTCAGCCAGCACGCGGATGTGGGCTTCCACGCTGCGTGCCAGCGCATTGAGGTTGTAGCCGCCTTCGAGCGACGAGACGATGCGGCCCTGCGAATGGCGCTTGGCGACGTCCTTGATGCGCTGGGTGATCCAGGCGTAGTCCTGCTCGACCAGGCCCATCTGGCCCAGGTCGTCTTCACGGTGGGCGTCGAAGCCGGCGCTGATGAAAATCATCTCGGGCCTGAATTCTTCCAGGCGCGGTATCCACATCATCTCGATGAGTTCGCGCACGTCCATGCCCTTGGTATAGGCCGGCACCGGCAGGTTGAGCATGTTGGCGGCGTGGCTTTCCGCGCCGCTGTAGGGGTAGAGCGGGTGCTGGAAGAAGCTCACCATCAGCACCCGGTCGTCGCCGGCCAGGATGTCTTCGGTGCCGTTGCCGTGGTGCACGTCGAAGTCGACGATGGCCACGCGCTTGAGGCCGTGGCGCTCCAGCGCATAACGCGCGGCGATGGCGATGTTGTTGAAAAAGCAGAAACCCATGGCCTTGTCGTGGCAGGCGTGGTGGCCGGGCGGGCGCACGGCGCAAAAGGCGTTTTCGAGCTCGCCCGAGAGCACGGCGTCGGTGGCGGCCAGCGTGGCGCCGGCGGCGCGCAGGGCGGCGTTCCAGGTGTGCACGTTGAGGGCCGTGTCGGGGTCTATCTGGGCATAGGCCGGCCCGCCCGCCTTGATGTCGTCAGCCAGGCGGTCGCTCAGCCCGCGCAGCGCGGCGACCATCATGCGGTCGTGCGCCAGTTCGATGTCGCCCAGCGCCGCCTGCGGCGCCTCGCGCAGGTCCAGCGCGTCCTTGACGCCTATGGCCAGCAGCCAGTCGTCAATGGCGTCGAGGCGCTCGGGGCACTCCGGGTGTCCGGCTCCCATCTCGTGCTTGCGGCAGTCGGGATGGCTGAAATAACCAGTCGCGTTCATCGGGAAATTTTTTACGAAAAATTACGGTATGGTTGACGCCATGAATGTCACAGAAAAACTTCAAGCGCTGCTGAATCAGCTTAACACGGTCATCGTCGGCAAGCCGGCCCAGGTGCAGGACTGCGTGGCCTGCCTGCTGGCCGGCGGCCACCTGCTGATCGAGGACGTGCCCGGCGTCGGCAAGACCACGCTGGCCCATGCGCTGTCGCGCTCCTTCGGCCTGCAGTTCTCGCGCGTGCAGTTCACCGCCGACCTGATGCCCAGCGACCTGTCGGGCGTGTCGATTTACGAGCGCCAGAAGGAAAGTTTTGTGTTCCACCCCGGGCCGGTGTTCGCCCAGGTGCTGCTGGCCGACGAGATCAACCGCGCCAGCCCCAAAACCCAGAGCGCGCTGCTCGAAGCCATGGAAGAAAAACAGGTCACCGTCGAGGGCGAAACCCGCCCCCTGCCCCTGCCCTTTTTTGTGATCGCCACGCAGAACCCGCACGACCAGCTGGGCACCTACGCCCTGCCCGAATCGCAGCTGGACCGCTTCCACATGCGGATTTCGCTGGGCTACCCCGACCGCGCGGCCGAACGCGAACTGCTGCGCGGCGCCGACCGGCGCGAGATGGTCGAGCAACTGCCCGCCCTGCTCCTGCCGCACGACCTGCTGGAGCTGCAGCAGATGGTGTCGCAGGTCCACGCGTCCGAGCCGCTGCTCAACTACCTGCAGGACCTGGTCGCCGCCACCCGTTCGGGCCGCTGGTTTCTGCAGGGCCTGAGCCCGCGCGCCGGCATTGCCATCATGCGGGCGGCCAGGGCCCAGGCCTTTTTGAGCAAGCGCGACTACGTGGCGCCCGACGACGTCGCCGCCGTGCTGCCGCAGACCGCCGCGCACCGGCTGATTCCGGTCAGCGACGCCGGGCGGGGCTCGGTCGAACAGGTGTGGGCCATGCTGGATGCCGTGCCGCTTCCCTGATCGCGGGCCCCGCACCAAAACGGTTTCTTTTGTATGGCCGCGTTGATCTCCCTGCCCAACCCCCTGGCCCCCGTCCGCAGGCGCTTCCACGCATGGTGGCAAAGCCGGCTGCCCTTCACCGACAGCGTGACGCTGACCCAGCGCAATGTCTACATCCTGCCTACCCGCCCGGGCTGGATGATGGGCCTGACCCTGCTGGTGCTGCTGGTCGCCTCCATCAACTACCAGCTCAGCATGGGTTATTTGCTGACGTTTTTGCTGGCCGGCAGCGCGCTGGTCGGCATGCACGTCTGCCACGGAACGCTGCGCGGCCTGGCCATGAACCTGGTCGCGCCCCATGCCCACTACGTTGGCGCGACCGCCGCGTTTGAAGTCAAACTCATGAACGCCCGGCGCAGCACGCGCCACGGCATAGGCCTGAGCGTGCTCGACCCGCACGACGTGGACCCGCAAAAAGGCCACGAACGGCACTGGGCCTGGACCGACGTGCCCGCCCAGGGCAGCAGCGTGGTGCAGGTGGCCTTCACCCCGCCAAGGCGCGGCCTGCACAGGCTGCCGACGCTGACCGCCGAAACGCGTTTCCCGCTGGGCACCTTCCGCGTCTGGACCATCTGGCGGCCCGCGGCGCAAATCCTCGTCTACCCGGCCCCCGAAGCGCATCCGCCGCCCCTGCCGCCCGGCGAGCCCCGCTCCGGCGGCGCCGCGGCCGCCCTGCGCGCGCAAAACAGCGGCGAATTCGACGGCGTGCGCGGCTACCGGCGTGGCGACCCGATGAAGCTGGTGGTCTGGAAGAAGGCGGCGAAAGACGACGGGCAAGGCAGCGGGCTGGTGGTGCGCGATACGCAGCAGGCGCAGCGGCACGAGCTCTGGCTGGACTTCATGCAGGCCGGTTCCGCCGGCGTCGAGCAGAAGCTTTCACGGCTCTGCGCTTGGGTACTGATGGCTGACAAGCTTTCTCTTGATTACGGATTGAGGTTGCCTTCTTTGGAGATCAAACCTGGTAGTGGGGAGGCACATAAGCGCTTGTGCCTGGAGGCGCTGGCGGTATGTTGAGAGTTTCTTTGCCTGCCCGACGGGGGTTGGTTCTGCTTGGTCCTGCTGGCCGGGGATTGCCCGGCGGCAACTCACTTTTAGCGAAACCCGCAAAGCGGGTTTTCTTTTGTTCGCCAAAAGGCGCGCTACGCGCGCGGGGTTTGCTCACTTCGCGAAGCGAAGTTACGCAAACACCAAAAGTAAGCAAAAGAAAAGGCGACCCTGGTTGCTGCGTCCCTCCGCTTCGCTACGGGCAACCTGCGGTGCTCGGTTCAGGCGGGGTCTCGCTAAACTCGCTTCGCTCAAACAACGCGATCCCTTATCCGCCTGAACCTCCGCTCCTCGGCGCATCCACAAGGGGGGGAGCGGGGAGAAGAAATACCAAACAGCCGAATACCCATACCGAGTACCTGAAGAAACAAGGACACGCCGTGGCGTGTCCTTGTTTGTATTGGATTGGTTTCTTTGTCTTTTTGTCCCCGCTCCCGATCCCGATTGCCCCTTGTGGATGCGCCGAGGAGCGCAGGGCCAGACGGATCTGGGCAAAAACTTGTTTGAGCCGCAGGCGAGTTGTTTTTGACCCCGGCTGGACCGAGCACCGCAGGTTGCCCCGGAGCGAAGCGCAGGGGACGCAGCAACCAGGGTCGCCTTTCTTTTGCTTACTTTTCTTTGGCGAAGCAAAGAAAAGT
>NZ_CALRNF020000004.1:0-213875 GCF_943369415.1 Polaromonas sp. YR568 | reverse complement strand
CGCCGCCGACATCTCCGACTACATCGTCGGCTTCTACAACAGCCGGCGCCTGCACTCAACCCTGGGTTATCTGCCTCCCAATGTCTATGAACGACAAATGGCCGAACGTGCCCTTATCGAGGTGTCCGAAATTACTTGACCAGCACACTGCTCTGGTTCGGAATCCCCTCCATGGGCGCCTCATCCGTGCCGATGGTCGTCCGCGTGAACGACTCCACCTGCGTGCGCGCGGCCTCAGGATCGCGCAGCCAGTCGGCGTAAAAAGTGAAGGGGCAGGTCGGTGTTCCCTTGTCACCGTCGCCTGAGTTGATCATGCCGGTGTAGCCGCGGTGCAGCAGCTTGAATAAATGGTTTTCCGACTGGCCGTTGCGGCGGAAGTCGCGGATCAGGCTCTTGGACAGCGCCGCGTACTGCACGCCCATTTCTTCCTCGCCGCATTCGCCCAGCGTGCGGCCGTCAAAGCCTATCAGCGCCGAGTGGCCGAAATAGGAATACACGCCGTCAAAACCCGAGGCATTGGCCACCGCCACATAGGTGTTGTTGGCAAAGGCCATGGCCTTGGAGATCAAAATCTGCTGTTCCTTGGCCGGGTACATATACCCCTGGCAGCGGACGATGAGCTCAGCACCCTTCATCGCGCAGTCGCGCCATATCTCGGGGTAGTTGCCGTCGTCGCAGATGATCAGGCTGATCTTCATGCCCTTGGGCCCGTCGCTCACGTAAGTGCGGTCGCCGGGGTACCAGCCCTCGATGGGTACCCAGGGCATGATCTTGCGGTACTTCTGCACGATCTCGCCCTGGTCGTTCATCAGGATCAGCGTGTTGTAAGGCGCCTTGCGCGGATGCTCTTCGTGCCGCTCGCCGGTCAGCGAGAACACGCCCCAGACCTTGGCGCGCCGGCAGGCCGCCGCGAAGATCTCGGTCTCAAAGCCCGGCACGGTGGCGGCATTCTCATGCATCTCCTTGCTGTCGTACATGATGCCGTGGGTGCTGTACTCGGGGAAGATCACCAGGTCCAGGCCCGGCAGGCCCTTCTTCATGCCTTCGAGCATGCGCGCGATGTTGTTGGCGTTCTCCACCACTTCGGCTTTGGTGTGAAGCCGCGGCATCTTGTAGTTGACCACCGCCACGCCGACGGTGTCCTTGCTGCTTGATATGTCGCCGTGAATCATGTCAAAACTCCTTGTTCTCTTCGGTAGCCGTTACACCAACCGCGACCCAAAGCGATCGGCGTGATTTAACCCAGGAACAGCGCGGAACTGGCTTTGCCAGGCCGCAGATGTCGCCCCCTTGAGGGGGAGGCGCCGCAGGCGCCTTGGGGGGGAGCCCATGTCTAGTGGCTGATCATCCAGGGGCGCTTGCTGGGGAAAGCCTTGTTGCCGTTGGGCGCCGTCAGCGTGGCGCCGCGCTTGCCGCTTGAGCAGCAACCGCAGCCGGCCGGATGCTTGAGCCGCGCATAGTCGCCCGAGCGCTTGGGCTCATGCCGGGCACGCTCGTTGGTGTCCATGGCGCGGCGCGCGCCGTCTTCCATCAGCGCCAGCGAGGGCGCGACGGACAGGATGCGCGCGGCAGGGCCGCCGCAGCCTGGGCAGGCGGCCGCCTGGTTGCGCATGGAGACCGAGCGCAGCGCGTCGAAGCTGCCGCACTGCGGGCAGTCGTAGTCGTAGGTAGGCATGGTGCGGCGCCTTCCGTGTCAGGGCAGGTCGTGCGACAGCGGCATGCTGATCTTGCCGTCGATGTGCTTGATCGGCCCCGAGGCATTCGGGTTGATGTCGAAGTCGAAGATGCCGGTCGGCAGCCACAGCGTGGCGCAGGAGTTCGGCACGTCGACCACGCCGCTGATGTGGCCCTGCACCGGCGCCGTTCCCAGGATGGAATAGGCCTGCGCGCCCGAATAGCCGAATTTCTTCAGGTACTCGATGGCGTTCAGGCAGGCCTGGCGGTAGGCGACGTTCACGTCCAGGTAGTACTGCTTGCCGGCCTCGTCGACCGAGATGCCTTCGAAGATCAGGTAGTCGTCGTAGCGCGGCGTGATTACGCTGGGCTTGAAGATCGGGTTCTTGATGCCGTACTTGGCCATGCCGCCCTTGATCAGCGTGACCTTCATGTGCACCCAGCCGGCCATCTCGATGGCGCCGCAGAAGGTGATTTCGCCGTCGCCCTGGCTGAAGTGCAGGTCGCCCACCGACAGGCCCGCGCCGTCGACATAGACCGGGAAGAACACCTTGGAGCCGCGCGACAAATCCTTGATGTCGCAGTTGCCGCCGTGCTCGCGCGGCGGCACGGTGCGCGCGCCCTCGGCGGCGGCCTTGTCGCGCGCCGCGCCCGTCATCTTGCCCATGTGGGCGGTGCCGGCCGAAGGCGGGTTGGCGAGACCCGTGCGCGTCGGGTCGCTGTCGATCAGCGCCTGTTCGCGCGTGTTCCAGGTGTCCAGCATGGCCTTGTCGGGAAGGCAGCCGATCAGGCCGGGGTGGATCAACCCGGCGAAGTTCACGCCCGGAATGTGGCGCGAACTCGTGAACATGCCCTTGAAGTCCCAGATCGATTTCTGCGCTTCGGGGAAATGGTCGGTCAAAAATCCGCCGCCGTTCTTCTTGCTGAAAAATCCGTTGAAGCCCCAGAGGCTGTCCTGCTTGGCGCCTATGTCCAGCAGGTCGACCACCAGCAGATCGCCGGGTTCCGCGCCCTTGACACCGACCGGGCCAGAGAGGTAGTGCACGGTGCTCAGGTCGATGTCGCGCACGTCGTCGGCGCTGTCGTTGTTCTTGATGAAGCCGCCGGTCCAGTCGAAGGTTTCCAGGATGAAGTCATCGCCCGGGTTGACCCAGCAGGCCATGGGGATGTCCGGGTGCCAGCGGTTGTGGATGTTTTCGTTAAGGGTGGGCGACTTCGTCAGGTCAACCTTGATCAGCGTGTCGGTCATGCCATATCTCCTGGTGGTGGTGGGTAAGAAAAAAGAAGGAAAAGAAAGGAAAGAAAAAATCAGACGGAAAGAAACTGCTTGATGCGCGCCGTGTCGGTGCCGGCACGGGTGCTTTCATGCACCAGCTGCCCGCCCTCGATGACGAACAGCCGGTCGGCCACGTCCATCGCGAAGCTCAGCACCTGCTCCGACACCACAATCGTGATTTCGCGCATCTTGCGGATCTCGTTGAGGGCGCGCGCGATGTCCTTGATGATGGAAGGCTGTATGCCCTCGGTCGGCTCATCCAGCAGCAGCACCTTGGGGTTGGTCACCAGCGCGCGGGCAATCGCCAGCTGCTGCTGCTGGCCGCCCGAGAGGTTGCCGCCCTTGCGGCTGCGCATGTCGAAGAGCACCGGGAACAGCGCGTAGATCTCGTCCGGGATCTGCTTGTGTTTGGCGTTCTCCAGGCCGGTCAGGATGTTTTCCTGCACCGTCAGCGTCGGGAAAATCATGCGGCCCTGCGGCACATAGGCCACGCCCTTGGCGACGCGCTGGTAGCTCTCGTCCTTGGAGATGTCCAGGCCGTCGACTTCAATCGTTCCGGACTTGAGCGGCAGGATGCCGATCAGCGACTTGAACAGCGTGGTCTTGCCCATGCCGTTGCGGCCCATGATGGCCACGGTTTCGTTCTTCTTGGCGCTGAAGGTGATGCCGTGCAGCGCCTCGCTCTGGCCGTAGCTGACGTGGAGGTTGTTGACGTTGAGCATGGTTTTCTCCTTAGTGGCCCAGGTACACGTCGATCACGCGCGGATCGGCCTGCACTTTTTCCATCGATCCTTCGGCCAGGATCTTTCCCTGGTGCATGACGGTGACCTTGTCGGCGATGCGCTTGACGAATTCCATGTCGTGCTCGATGACGATCATGGCGCGGCCCTTGCAGATGCGTTTGAGCAGCTCGGCCGTCAGCTCGCGCTCGCGCACGCTCATGCCGGCAATCGGCTCGTCCAGCATCAAAAGCTCCGGGTCCTGCATCAGCAGCATGCCGATTTCCAGCCACTGCTTCTGCCCGTGCGAGAGCAGGCCGGCCTCGGTGTCGACCTGGCCGTCCAGGCCGATCTCGGCCGCCACGGCCTGCACGCGCGCCTTGACTTCCTCGGTGCGCTTGAAGAACAGCGCGCCGAACACGCCGCGCCCGCGCGGGAAGGACACTTCCAGGTTCTGGAACACGCTGAGGTTTTCGTAGATGGACGGCGTCTGGAACTTGCGGCCTATGCCGGAGCGCACGATCTGGTATTCGGGCAGCTTGGTCATTTCCGTGTTCTTGAACTTGATGCGGCCTTGGCTGGCGCGGGTCTTGCCGCAGATCAGGTCCAGCAGCGTGGTCTTGCCCGCACCGTTGGGGCCGATGATCACGCGCAGCTCGTTCTGGTCGACGTAGAGGTTCAGGCTGTCTATGGCCTTGAAGCCGTCGAAGGACACCGTCAGGTCTTCGACCGACAGCACAAAGTCATTGGGGCTCATGGCGGCGGCGGGGGTCATGATGGATTCCTTGGGTGGTTCAGGTTTGCTGGCTGCTCAGGCCTGCGGGCAGCGTGGGCGATTCAGGCGTCGCGGCCGGCGGGGGCGCCAATGGCGGAGCGGCTGGCGGCGCGACCTTCTCGGGCCGCGTAAACCGTTTGGCCAGCCAGGGCTTGACGCGCTGCGTGTAGACGCCGGCCAGGCCGTCGGGGAAGGCCAGCACCACGCCCAGGAACATGCCGGCCATCAGGAACAGCCAGAGGTCGGGAAAGCTTTCGGAGAAATAGGTCTTGCCGAAGTTCACCAGCAGCGCGCCGTAGACCGCGCCCACCAGCGACATGCGCCCGCCCACGGCGGCGAAGATCACCATCTCGATGGAGGGCACGATGCCGACCAGCGAGGGCGACATGAAACCGACCTGCAAGGTGAACATCGCGCCGCCCACGGCCGACAGCATGGCCGCAAAGCAGAAGGCGAAGACCCGGAACATGGCCACGTCGTAACCCGAAAAGCGCACGCGGTCTTCCTTGTCGCGCATGGCCAGCAGCAGCGTGCCCAGCTTGCTTTTCTGGATCCAGGTGCACAGCACGATGGCGCCCAGCAGCAGGCCCACGGTGAGGAAGTAGAGGATGTACTTGGCGCTGTCGGTGCGCGTGTCCCAGCCCAGGATGGTCTTGAGGTCGGTCATGCCGTTGACGCCGCCGGTGTAGCCCTGCTGGCCGATGATGAGCACCGTGAGGATCAGCGCCACGGCCTGCGTGATGATGGCGAAGTAGACGCCGCCCACACGCCGCTTGAACATGGCGTAGCCGATGATGAAGGCCAGCAACGTGGGCACCACCAGGATCAGCAGCAAGGTCAGCGGGAAGGACTGGAAGGGCTTCCACCAGATCGGCAGCGCGGTGATCTGGTTCCAGTCCATGAAGTCGGGAATGCCGGGCGTGGACTGGATCTTGGTGGTGATGGGGTCGCTGGCTTCGAGTTTCAAAAACATCGCCATGCCGTAGCCGCCCAGGCCGAAGAACACGCCCTGGCCCAGGCTCAGCACGCCGCCGTAACCCCACAGCATCACCAGGCCCAGCGCGACGAAGGCATAACTGAGGTACTTGCCCACGAGGTTGAGGCGGAACAGATCCAGCGCCAGGGGAAAGGCCACCAGCAGCACCAGGGCCAGCAGGGCGACGTTGCCCAGGCCGTTGCGCACTATCCATTGCTTGAGGCTGTTCATGAAAAACTCCGGTTGTCTAGGGTTGCCGTGGAATGCTGTGGAAATAAGGGGAAGCTCAGCGCCGCACCTTGGAGGCGAACAGGCCTTGCGGGCGCAGCATCAGGATGGTCACGATGGTCATCAGCGTCAGCACCTTGGCCGTGGAGCCGGTCATGAAGAACTCGGCGATGGACTGCGTCTGCGCGATGCCGAAGGCCGAGACCACGGTGCCCAGCAGGCTGGCCGCGCCGCCGAAGGTGACGACCAGGAAGGCGTCGACGATGTAGAGCGAGCCGCTGGTGGGGCCGGTGGAGCCAATCGTGGTGAAGGCCGCGCCGGCCACGCCGGCGATGCCGCAGCCGATGGCAAAGGTCAGGCGGTCGGTCTTCTTGGTGTTGATGCCGGTGGCGTTGGCCATCACGCGGTTGGCGACGGTGGCGCGCACACGCAGGCCCCAGCGCGACTTGTGCAGCGCAATCAGCACGCCGCAGGTCACGACCAAAGTCAGCGCCATCACAAACATGCCGTTGATCGGAATGTCCAGGCCTTCAGCCGGTGCCCAGGAGCCCATGAGCCACTCGGGCAGGGTGGGGCTGACTTCCTTGGCGCCGAAGGTGGTGCGAAAGATCTGCTGCATGCCCAGCGACAGGCCCCAGGTGGCCAGCAGGGTGTCCAGCGGGCGTTTGTAGAGATGGCGTATGAAGGCCCATTCGGCCAGCCAGCCGACGGCGAAGGCAAAGATGAAGGCCGCGACGATGGCAAACGGGAAGTAAGCCTGCACGAAACCCGGTGCGTAGGTTTCGGACAGGTGCGAAAAAAGGTAGATGGTGTAGGCGCCTATGGTCATGAACTCGCCATGCGCCATGTTGATCACGCCCATCTGGCCGAAGATGATGGCCAGGCCCAGGCCCATGAGCAGCAGCACGGAAAACAGGCTGAGCCCGGCAAAGCCTTGCATCAGGCCGATGTTGAGCATTTCGGAAAGATTCATGGTGGGGCTCCGGTGCGGGTCAAAAAGGCGGGGCGTCTGCGAAGAAAGAAGATAGGGAAAAGAAGAAGCCCCTGCCGGCTCACCCAGCCACATGGCTGAGTGAACCGGTAGGAGCCAGCGCCGCCGCTTACTGGTAGCCCTTGGGGAAGGGGTTGGGTTCGATCAATGCCGGCGATTCGGCGACCACCTTGAACTGGCCGTCGGCCTGCGCCTGGCCGATGCGGGCCTTGCTCCACAGGTGGTGGTTCTCATGCAGCTTCACGTAGCCTTCGGGCGCGGTCTTGAGCTCGATGCCGGCGGAGGCCGCGGCGATCTTGTCCACGTCAAAGCTGCCGGCCTTTTCAACCGTGGCTTTCCACAGCCAGGGGCCGAGGTAGCCGGCCTGCGTCACGTCGCCGATCACCGCGTCCTTGCCGTACTTGGCCTTGAAGGCGCTGACGAAAGCCTTGTTGTTGGGGTTGTCCAGCGACTGGAAGTACTTCATGGAGGCGTAGAAGCCGTTCATGTTCTCGCCGCCAATACCGAGCACTTCGTCTTCCGTGACCGAGATGGTCAGCAGGAACTGCTTGGCGGCGGTGACACCGGCGGCCTTCAGCTGCTTGTAGAAGGCCACGTTGGAGCCGCCCACCACCGCGATGAAGATGCAGTCGGGCTTGGCGACCTTGATCTTGTTGATCAGCGAGTTGAAGTTGGTGTGGCCCAGCGGGTAGTACTCTTCGCCGACGACCTTGCTGCCGGTGAGGTGGGCTTCAATGTGCTTGCGGCCTATCTTCATCGAGGTGCGCGGCCAGATGTAGTCGGAGCCGACCAGGAAGAAGGTCTTGGCTTTCTTTTCTTTAGACGCCCAGTCCAGGCCGTAAAGGATTTGCTGCGTGGCTTCCTGGCCGGTGTAGATCACGTTCTTGCTCTGCTCCAGGCCTTCGTAAAAGGTCGGGTAGTACAGCATGCCGTTTTCTTTTTCGAAGATGGGCAGCACGGCCTTGCGCGAGGCCGAGGTCCAGCAGCCGAAAACGGCGGCGACCTTGTCGTTGACCAGCAGCTTCTTGGATTTCTCGGCGAAGGTCGGCCAGTCGGAGGCGCCGTCTTCCTTGATGACCTTGATCTTGCGGCCCAGCACGCCGCCCATGGCGTTGATCTGGTCGATGGCCAGCTGCTCGGCCTGGATGGAGCCGGTTTCTGAAATCGCCATGGTGCCGGTGGCCGAGTGCAGCTGCCCCACGGTCACTTCGGTGTCGGTGACGGCCAGCTTGGTCGTGTTGACCTTGGCCGTGGGGAACTGCTGCGCTTGCGCCCAGCCGGGCAGGCCGGCCAGCGGCAGGGCCGCGGCGACGCCCTGCATGAGGCGGCGGCGGTTGATGAAGGAAGATGGATCGCGATCGTCGTTGGACATGCTGGGCTCCTGCGGTTGATGAAAAACTGAAATTGAAAAGTCGAAAGGTGAAGGAAAAAACTGACGCAATAAAAAGAGGAAGGCTTACGTTCGGGTCAGGTGAATCATGTTCACAAGGGCTGCGCATCCCTATACGTCAATCAACGTAGCCCCCCTTGCTGGTGCGCTGCACCAGATGCGGGCACACTTCTTGCGGGACGTTGGGGAGTGAGTTGCCGCAGCCCTACGGCCGTTTGACGGAGACCCGCCTTGACCATCGCCACCCAGAAAATTTTCCGTATTCGACGCGAGTACAACGCGTGGGTGGCCGACGAATCCATCGAGGACTACGCGCTGCGCTACACGCCGCGCGGCTTTCGCAAGTGGTCGGAGTGGCGCGTGGGCAACACGGCTTTCGGCGCGATGTCCTTCCTGGCGCTGGAGGCCATAGGCGGCGCCATCGCGCTCAACTACGGCTTCACCAACGCGCTGTGGGCCATCCTGGTGGTGGGGCTCATCACCTTCTTCACCGGCCTGCCCATCAGCTACTACGCGGCGCGCTACGGCGTGGACATGGACCTGCTGACGCGCGGCGCCGGCTTCGGTTACCTGGGCTCGACCATCACCTCGCTGATCTACGCGAGCTTCACTTTCATCTTCTTCGCGCTGGAGGCGGCCATCATGGCGCTGGCGCTGCAGATGTACCTCGACATCCCGATTGCCTGGTGTTACGTGATCAGCGCGGTGGTCATCGTGCCCATGGTGGTCCGCGGCATCACGCTGATCTCGCGCCTGCAGATGTGGACGCAGCCGCTGTGGGGCGTGTTATTGCTCCTGCCTTACCTGGCCGTGCTCTGGAAGAACCCGCAGGCGTTTTCGGACTTCACGGGCCTCACCGGCCGCACCTCGGGCAGCAGCGAGTTCGACCCGCTCATGTTTGGTGCGGCCGCCACCGTGGCGTTCTCGCTTGTGGTGCAGATCGGCGAGCAGGTCGACTTCTTGCGCTTCCTTCCTGAAAAGACGCATGCGAACCGCAGGCGCTGGTGGGCCGCGGTGCTGATGGCCGGGCCGGGCTGGATCGTCCTGGGCATGCTGAAGATGCTGGGCGGCGCCTTCCTGGCCTTCCTGGTGCTGCAGCACGAGTTGCCGGCCTCCAAGGCGGTGGAGCCCACGCAGATGTACCTGGCCGGCTTCGCCTACGTGTTCAGCGACCCGGCCTGGATCCTGGCCGCGACCGTGGTCTTCGTCGTGGTGTCGCAGCTCAAGATCAACCTGACCAATGCCTACGCGGGTTCGCTGGCCTGGTCCAACTTCTTCGCGCGCCTCACGCACAGCCACCCGGGCCGTGTGGTGTGGCTGGTGTTCAACGTGGCGATCGCGCTGCTGCTGATGACGCTGGACGTCTTCTCAGCGCTCGAAAAAGTGCTGGGGCTTTACAGCAACGTCGCGATTGCCTGGGTGGGCGCGCTGGTGGCCGACCTCGTCATCAACAAGCCGCTGGGCCTGAGCCCGCCGGGCATTGAATTCAAGCGCGCGCACCTCTACGACATCAACCCGGTGGGGCTGGGCTCCATGCTGCTGGCGACCGTGGTTTCGGTGTTCGCCTATACCGGCGCCATGGGCGCCAAGGCAGAGGCCTTTTCGCCTTTCATCGCGCTGGGCATGGCGCTGGTGCTGTCGCCGCTGCTGGCCTGGGTGACCAAGGGGCGCTATTACGTCGCGCGCAAGCCGCAGGCCATGGGCGTGCCCGGCCAGATGGTGCGCTGCCACGTCTGCGAGAACGCCTTCGAGGCCGAAGACATGGCCAGCTGCCCGGCCTACGGCGCGCCCATCTGCTCGCTGTGCTGCACGCTGGAGTCGCGCTGCCACGACCGCTGCAAGACGCGCTCGCGCGCGGCGGAGCAGGCCGAGGAGTTTTTGAGCAAGCTGCTGCCGAGCGCGTTGTCCAGCCGCGTGAACTTCCGCGTCGGCCACTACATGGTGGTGATGCTCTCGCTGTGCGCGCTGCTGGCCACGGTGATGGGCATGGTCTACATGCAGGAGACCACCTTTCCGCCCTCGGGTGATCTTTCAGGGCTGCTGCGCTCGGCTTTCGTCAAGGTCTTCGCCATGCTGCTGCTGATCGTCGCGGTCTGCAGCTGGTGGGTGGTGCTGGGCAGCGAGAGCCGGCGCATGGCGCAGGACGAGTCGAACCGGCAGAACCAGCTGCTGTCGCGCGAGATCGAAGCGCACCAGCGCACCGACGCGGCGCTGCAGACCGCCAAGGAAGTCGCCGAGTCGGCCAACCAGGCCAAGACGCGCTACGTGGCCGGCATGACGCACGAGCTGCGCACGCCGCTCAACAGTATCCTGGGCTATTCGCAAATTCTGCTGAAAAGCGAAGCATTGGCCAGCACGCCGCGCGTCGCCGTGCAGACCATACAGCGCAGCGGCGAGCACCTGTTGCAGCTGGTCGACGGCCTGCTGGACCTGGCGCGCATCGAGGCCGGGCGCCTGCGGCTGGAGCCGATTCCCGTGCCGCTGCCCGACTTCCTCGAAGGCCTGGTCAGCATGGTGCGGCCGCAGGCCGAGGCCAAGGGCGTGGATTTTTTCTATACCCACAGCGGCCGCATGCCGGCCTGGGTGCAGGCCGACGCCAAGCGGCTGCGCCAGATCATCATCAACCTGCTGAGCAATGCGGTGATGTTCACCGACACGGGCAGCGTGAAGCTGCATGTGGACTGCCGGCGCGAGGTGATCCGCTTCGACGTGGTGGACACCGGCATAGGCATCGCGCCGCAGGACCAGCAGCGCATCTTTTTGCCCTTTGAGCGCGGCGCCGCGGGCCGCCGCCGCGGTGAGCCCGGCACAGGCCTGGGCCTGACCATCACGGGCCTTTTGACCGCGCTGATGGGCGGCGACCTCACACTGCAAAGCGAACCCGACAAAGGCAGCACCTTCAGCGTGCGCCTGTATTTGCGCGAGATCGACGACCCCGGCCCGCTCGCCGACCCGCCGCACCAGATCGCCGGCTTCTTCGGCAAACGCAGGACACTGCTGGTGGTCGACGACCAGCCGGTGCAGCGCCAGATGCTGGCCGGCATGCTCACGCCGCTGGGCTTTGACGTCAAGGAGGCGGCCAGCGGCCTGGAATGCATAGACAGCCTCAAGGACGGCGTGCCCGACGCCATCCTGCTGGACATCAGCATGGACGACCTGGATGGCTGGGAAACCGCACTGCAGATACGCCACCGGGGTTATGCCGATGTGCCCATCATCGTGGTGTCGGCCAACGTGTTCGAGAACCAGGCCTCGCGCCTCAAGGCAACCGGCTGCCAGGCTTTTGTCGGCAAGCCGGTGCTCGAATCGGAATTGATGGACGCCTTGCAGCGCCACCTGGGGCTGGAGTGGGTGACCTCGGTGGTCTCGCCGGCGCCGCTGGCAGGCCCGTCGGGGGAAAGCTCGCTGGGCCTGCCAGAGGAGGCCCGCGCCGGGCTGATACGCCTGGTGAAGCTGGGCCACGTGCACGGCCTGCACCGCCTGCTGGACCGCGTCACGGCCGAAGACCCGGCGCTGGCCGCCAGTTGCGCGCGGCTGCGCGGCTTTGTGAGCCGCTGCGAGCTGGAATTGCTGCTCGACCATTTGACGGAGGACGTCGATGCTTGAGGCTGAAGAACAGCGCCCCGTGGTGCTGGTGGTGGACGACGCCCCCAGCAGCCTGGGCATGCTCTGTGACACGCTGGAAGGCGAGGGCTACACCGTGCTGGTGGCGCGCGACGGTGGCTCTGCCCTGCAGCGCCTGGAACTGGTCGCGCCCGACGCCATCCTGATGGACGCCGTCATGCCCGGCCTTTCGGGCTTCGACACCTGCCGGCAGATCAAGGCCAACCCGGTCATGGCGCACATCCCGGTGATCTTCATGACGGGCCTGTCGGAGACGCCGCACGTGCTCGAAGGCTTTGCCTGCGGCGGCGTGGACTACGTCGTCAAGCCGCTGCGCGCGCAGGAGGTGGTGGCGCGCCTGCACACCCACACGCGCAATGCGCGCATGACGCGGCTGGCGCGCGAGGCCGTGGACGTGGCCGGCTTCGGCGTGGTGCTGGTCGATGCGCGCGGGCGTATCGCCTGGCGCTCGCCACAGGCGGCCCTGTGGCTGCAGGGTGCCGAGAGCGGCGCGCAGCCGGGGCGCCTGCCCGATGCGGTGTATGCCGCGCTGGAGAGCGACACCGACGAAGTACTGCTGGCCCTGGCCGGCGTGCAGCTGTCGGTGCGCAACATGGGCCGGGTCGGCATAGGCGAAACCATGCTGCTGCTGGAGCAGCGCGGCGCCAATGCCGCCTCGCCCTCGCGCCTGGCCAATGCCGCGCTGACGCCGCGCGAAACCGAGGTGCTCTCCTGGCTGGCCAAGGGCAAGACCAACCGCGACATCGGCGACATCCTGGGCATGAGCCACCGCACGGTGAACAAGCACCTGGAGCATATTTTTGAGAAGCTCGGCGTCGAGACCCGGGCGGCTGCCGCGGCGCTCGCGACCGGACACGTGTTTTAAGCGCTTCGCCTTGACGGGTGGGTGCCGGCCGCTCCTGAATCCATAGCGGGCCGGAGCTCAAGGCCGGGCGGCTGCCGGCTTGCCTACAATCAGGGAACAGTGAGGAGTTCCCCCGAATGAGCATCAAGAGCGACAAATGGATACGCCACATGGCGGAAACCACCGGCATGATCGAGCCCTTCGAGCCCGGCCAGATACGCGCCACGGCCGCCGGCCAGAAGATCATCAGCTACGGCACCAGCAGCTACGGCTACGACATCCGCTGCGCGCCCGAGTTCAAGGTCTTCACCAACATCCACAGCACCGTGGTCGACCCGAAGAACTTCGACGAGAAAAGTTTCGTCGACTTCCACGGCGACAGCTGCATCATCCCGCCCAACAGCTTCGCGCTGGCCCGCACCGTCGAGTACTTCCGCATCCCGCGCAACGTGCTGACCATCTGCCTGGGCAAAAGCACCTATGCGCGCTGCGGCATCATCGTCAACGTCACGCCGTTCGAGCCCGAGTGGGAAGGCTACGTGACGCTGGAGTTTTCCAACACCACCCCGCTGCCCGCCAAGATCTACGCCGGCGAAGGCTGCGCCCAGGTGCTGTTCTTCGAGAGCGACAAGGACGACGTCTGCGAAGTCAGCTACAAGGACCGCGGCGGGAAGTACCAGGGGCAGGTTGGGGTGACGTTGCCCAAGGCCTGAGCGCCAGCAGTCGGACAGATGTCCGGCAGCATCCTGCTACCGCCTAAGACGGTTTGCGGCAGCTGGCACAGCGGATTGCGCGCCTGGTTCGCAAAGAGCCCGCGCGGGTGTTCACCCCGGCGGATTTTCTGGACCTTGGCACACCCCATGCAGTGGGCATGGCGCTGTCGCGCATGGTGCGCGCAGGCGCATTGCGCCGTGTGGCGCGCGGCCTGTATGACGTGCCGCGCAACCATCCCTTGCTGGGCGAACTGAGCCCGTCTACCGATGCGGTGGTGCAAGCCGTGGCCCGGCGCGACGGCGTAGTGGTGCAGCCCCTGGATGTGGAGGCCACGAACCTCTTGGGTCTGAGCGAGCAGGTGGTCGCCAAGCCGGTGTATGAAACCAATGGCCCCAGCCGGAAGCTGTGGGTGGGGGAGCAGGAGATTGAATTCAAGCATCGATCACCCCGGCGCGTCACGGCCGCAGCCGAGTCCAGCAACCTCGTGTTTGCGGCGCTACGCGGCCTGGGCAAAGCCCATGTGACGATGGAGCGCGTGGCGCACCTGCAGCAGATGCTGCCGCCGAAGCAGCGCGCGCAGTTGCTCAAAGATTTGCCGCTGGCGCCGGCGTGGATGCACCCGTATTTGCGCCACATCTCTTCGCGCCAGCGCGAAGAGATGTGATACAAAGATTCAACTTCCAGCCAGAAAGTCAACCCATGCGCCCATCGACAGCACTACACACGCACCGCGAAGCCATCCGTGCTATCGCTCTGCGTCATCGGGTGACCAACGTGCGCGTGTTTGGCTCGGTCCTGCATGGTGATGACATTGAGGGTAGCGACCTTGACATCCTGGTAGAGCCAACGGCAGAGACCACCATGATGGACATTGCCAAAATTCAGCTTGAACTGGGCCAATTACTCAGCGTTGCGGTGGATGTGCTCACACCCAGGGGTTTGCCTGAAAAATTCCGTTCTCAAGTGATTGCCGAGGCGCAGCCGCTGTGAGCAAACAGACGCTCTACGGGCTCTGGACTATCTGACTCACATTGTGGAAGCTATAGACCGCATTGACCGTTATGCGGACGGCATGACCGAGTTGTCTTTTCTCTCTGATGAAAAGACGCAAGATGCCGTAGTGCGTAACTTCGAAGTTTTGGGTGAGGCGGCCAACAACATTGAAAAGCTACACCCGGTCTATGCCAAAGCGCATGCCGATGTTCCCTGGGCCTTGATGTACACCATGCGCAACCGGGTAGCGCATGGCTATTTCAAGGTTGACTACGAGTTGGTGTGGAAGACCATTCATGCTGATTTGCCGGAATTGCGCGCGCAGGTGGCCGCACTATTGGACGCCTCAGAAAATTGAGGGCCGGTTTCGGCCCCGGCCCCGAAATCCCCCTTACTTCACCAGCAACACAGGCGTCTCGCTCTCAGCGACCACACGCTGCGCCACGCTGCCGATCAGCGCGCGGCTCAGCAAACCTTGTCCGTGTGTGCCCATCACGATCAGGTGGGCTTTTTCGCGCTTGGCGGCGCGCAGGATTTCCGCGGTGGGCGAGCCGACCACGGCGACGGTTTTGAACGACATCTTGTGGCGCTTGAGGAAGCGTTCGATGGGTGCCAGCACCTTCTGGGATTCTTCGGCGTGATACGCCGTGACGTTGGCGGCGCCCAGCATGGTCTTGACGCGGCCCGGGACGGGGGCCTGCACATTGAGCACCACCACCTCGCCTTCGGCGCCCGCGAGGTCTTCGTGGTTGACCAGGAAGGCCAGGGCTTTTTTGGTGTACTTGCTGCCGTCGGCAGCGAACAGAATCTTCATGGTGTTATCTCCGGTTGAACGGGCCAGCGTAACACCAGAGGCCGTCTTGAAACATTGCAGGCCAATGCCGATGCCCAAGCCACCTTTCGAATCTTCACCTTGCGCGGCCTGAAAGTTTTTGGTGCTTGCCGTCTTCCCGAGGCATACCGGGCCCAAAAAAGCAATGGTCATAAACACAAAAAAGCGGTTGTTCAGTGCCGAAACATCGTGTTACATTCGCTGCCGTACCCGATAAGCATGACAAAAAAAGGGAGGCATGAATGTCTGTTGGCCCACTATCAATTTCCATCAAGGCGCTGCCTTTTTTGCGCAGGCCGTTGCCGCTGACGCGTTTTTCGGCGGCACAAGCTTGACCCGCCTGGCAGCCGGCGCGGCCATGGCGCTTGTCTTCTGTCTGGGCGGTTGCGCCTCGATCACCAGCGGCACCAGCCAGCGCATTGCGGTTACTGCCGTGTGTGAGGGCGACATTGTTCCCGCCACTTCCTGCAAGCTGAGCAACGACAAGGGAAGCTGGCAACTCACCACGCCGGAATCCATCGCGATCCGCAAGTCCTACGGCGAACTGACCGTCGCCTGCAGCAAGGCGCAGTCCAGTGGCTCGGCCCGGTTCGTCTCCAAAAACAACAACGGCGCCTGGGGCAACCTGCTCGCGGGCGGCCTGATTGGCTACGCGGTCGACTCGGGTAACGGGGCGGGGTTTAACTACCCCGAGGACGTGGCGGTAGTGCTCGGCAGCCCGTGCCCGCCGCAAGCTGTTTCAACAACACCAGTTTCAACAACCATGAAGGAGTGAGGATATGAAGTTTCTGAAATTATTGTGCGCGGCCGTTGGCGCCGCCGTGGTTCTGCAGCTCACCGGTTGCGCCGCCTCGGCCACCTCGCAAGCCATGACCGTGAAGCCGGGCAGCGTCGCGACCGTCAACCCCAAGCTCAAGGGCGCGGTCAAGCTGGGTGAAGTGACGGGGGGCAAGGCCACCAACCCGATGTGGACCTCACAGGTGGACGGGGCCAGTTTCAAGAAGGCCCTGGAGGACAGCCTTGCCATCAGCGGTTATCTCGCCACCGATCCGGCGCAGGCGAAGTACGCCGTATCGGCCAACCTGGCGGAACTCGACCAGCCTCTTATGGGATTCACCCTGGACGTGAAGTCCAGCATTACCTACCAGGTGGCGGGCCCGGGCGTGACGCGTGACTACCCCGTCAAAGCCACCGGCAGCGCCACCGTGTCGGATGCCTTCATGGCCGTGGAAAGGCTGCGCCTGTCCAACGAACGTTCCATCCTTGAGAACATCAAGGAATTCCTCAATCAGCTGGCGAACTTCAGCGATTAAAAAAGACTAACCCGCCGCGCGCGCCGCGGCCAGGTCCCAGCCCGCCCAGCCGCAGCTTTTGAACAGCACCGGCCCGGCGGGTTTTTTCATGTCCTGGCGTATCACGTCGCCCAGGGTGGCGAAGCGGGCGACGTCCAGGCCGGCCTGCAGCAGGTCGCCGGCTTCATGCACTGCGTCGGCGGTGTCGACAAACACATCGCCCTGCGCCGCGACGTACTGGCACAGCGCGGCGCTCAGTTCCACCATGGTGGGCGTGAAGGCGCCGACGGCGCTGATAAAGCCGTCGTCGCGCGGCAGGGCGCTGAGCACCACGCCGCCGGCGGGCGTGCAGATGGCGGCCAGCGGGCAGTCGGCCAGTGCGACGTCGGCGTCGGGCACGACGCGCGCATTCAGGCCCAGCGTCTCTGCATGCCATGCCAGCGCCTGGGCGCTGGCATGGCTGCGCGAGGTGATGCGGAAATCGCGCACGCCCAGGCCTTCGGCAAATGCCTCCAGATGCGCAAGGCCCTGCACGCCGGCGCCTACGACCAGCATGGGCCCCCGGGTGTTGGGCGCCAGCTTTTGCGCGGCCAGCAGCGAGACGGCGGCGGTGCGCCTGGCGGTGACGGTGGGGCCGTCCAGCATCAGCCGGCGCCGGCCGGTGATCACGTCAAACACCACCACGTCGCCCTGAATGGCGGGCAGGCCGGTGCCGGCATTGGCGGGGGTCAGGGTGATGAGCTTGGTGATCGCGGTGCGGGCGTCCAGCGCCGGCATCACAAACAGGCTGCCGCCGCCGGGCAGGGCCTGCACCACCCGCTGCGGCACGCGGACCGACTCGTCCTTGAGCAGGCGCGTGAGTTCGGTGACCAGCTGCGGATAGGGCAGCCGGGCGGCCGTCTGGCCAGCGTCCAGCGAGGTGGGAAGCGGGTTGGGCGTCGTCATGCCTGAGATGGTAAGCGGGATGGCCGGCGATGTGGTGAATGGGCCGGTGCGCCTGCCGGGTACGCGAGAGGTTTTTATCCTACAGCGTGACGGGCTGGGCGCCGAATGGCGGATTGCAAGGCCTGCCTAACATGGAGCCATCACCACCGGGAGGGCCGCCATGTTTTCTGACCATACGCCAAAAATTGAAGAGACACCTTACAAAAAGCTGCTGCTGATCGCGGCGGGTCTTGTCATTCTTTGCCAGCTGGCCGCCATGGCTTTTGTGGCGGAGTCTCAGGTCGCCAAAGCCAGGGAGCGGGACAACCAGCGCAATGCCCAACTCGCCGCAATCTCTCAATGCATGGAAACCAGCGCCGGCGCTGCGCGCAGCCAGTGCATCCAGCAGGCCAGTGTGGTCGCCACGGCGTCGCCGCAGCCCGCCACCGCCAGCGCGGCCAAGGAACCGGCCTATGCCGATGCCTCCACCTCCTCGGGTGGTGTGATGCCCGCCCATTCGCCGTCGCGGCCGCCGCAAGGCTTTATGGCCGCGTCTTTCGCGATTCGTTAAGCCCTTCCAGCCGTCCGCTGTCAGGCCCGCGTAGGGCTGGCGCGGTTAGCATGGGCGCACGATGAAACCGTCGCGCCCACCCTCCGGCCCCCTCTCACGTCTTTACCAGCCGCGCAATCCGCTGTTCTGGCTGATGCTCACGCTCAATGCGCTTTCGCCGGCGCTTGCCTGGGTGGTCAACAACCGTCCGCTCAATGCGTGGGCGACCGTGGTGCTCACCTGTTTTGCGCTGGGCAACGCGGTGCTGGGCACTTTTTTGCTGTGGCGCCTGCTGCGCGAAGAGCCCGCCGCGCCCGCGCAGGACGACACACCCTAGCTCACAGCCCCCGCGCCTTTGGCGATGTCCTGCGTCGTGGCCAGCGCCGCCGCCACGGCAAGCCGCAAGCCGCGCACGATTTCCTCCAGCGGCAGGCTGGGCGCGCCTTGCTCCGGCAGGTAAGGCACATGGATGAAGCCGCCGCGCGTGCGTTTAAAGCCGCGTTTTGTGGCCAGCGCATGCATGAGCGCATAAAACACGTGGTTGCAGACAAAGGTGCCCGCCGTTTGCGAGACCTCGGCCGCCACGCCCGCTTTCTGCAGCGCCTGCAGCATGGCCTTGATGGGCAGGCTGCTGAAGTAGGCCGCCGGCCCGCCGGCCACCACCGGCGTGTCGACAGGCTGGCCGCCGTGGTTGTCGGGAATGCGGGCATCGTTGACGTTGATGGCAACGCGCTCCAGCGAGATCGCGCCGCGCCCGCCGGCCTGGCCGACGCAGATCACCAGCGCGGGCTTGTGCAAGGCGAGCAGGCGCACAAGTTCGGCGGCGGAGTCCTTGAACACGGTGGGCAACTGCGCCGCAACCAGAAGGTGGCCGCCAATGCGCTTGCCGCGCAGCGCCTTCACCGCCAGCCAGCTGGGGTTGAGGGGCTGGCTGCTGTGCCCGGTATCGCCAAAGGGGTCGAAACCGGTCAACAGGACGCGGGGGAGGGAGGAGGCTGTGGTGGGCATGCCGCCATTGTGAAGGACAGCGGTGTTTTGGCTACCATGGCCCCATGAACACCTCAGCCCATCCGGACATTCCCGCGCTGGTCGCCGACCTCACGCGCGCCCGCCTTGACGCCAGCCCGCTGCCCTGGCCCATCACCGTGCCGGCCGATGTGCCGCTGGCCTATGCCACCGCGCTGGCTGTGCGCGCGGCGCGCAGCGCGCAAGGTGAGCGCCCGGTGGGTTACAAGGTGGGCTTCACCAACCGCACGATCTGGCCGCGTTATGAGGTGTATGGCCCGATCTGGGGAACGGTATGGGACAGCAGCCTGGCGCATGTCGACGCCTCCGGGCCGAACGAAGGCGTGCTGTCGCTCAAGGGCCTGTGCGAGCCGCGCATAGAACCGGAGGTGGTGTTCGGCCTGCGCGAGGCGCCGCCGCCCGATTGCACGGCTGCGCAGCTGGTGGCCGCGATCGACTGGGTGGCGCACGGTTATGAAATCGTGCACACGCATTTCCCGGGCTGGAAGTTCAGCGCCGCGCAAGGAGTGGCTGATGGCGGCCTGCATGGCCGGCTGCTGGTGGGCCACAGCGTCAAGCTGCCTGCCGGTACTGCATCCGAAGCGCTCATGGAAGCCTTGGCGGGATTACGGCTCAAACTCTACGGGGACGGTGTGCTGAAAGACGAGGGCGTGGGTGCCAATGTGCTGGACGGCCCGGTGCAGGCGCTGCTGCACTTTGTGCGCGAGCTGCGCGCCACGCCCGATGCACCGGTTTTGCGGGCCGGCGACCTCATCACCACCGGCACGCTGACCGATGCCTGGCCGGTGCAGGCGGGGCAGACCTGGCATACGGAAATCGAGGCGTCGGGGCCCGTGGCCGGCGCGCTCAAGGGACTGAGGGTGCGATTCGAATAAGCCCCGATAGCGTGACCCTTATTTCTTGATCACGGCCCCGGTCTCGCTGTCGAACTTCACGACCCGCACCTGGCCGTTCTGGCCGGGGAAGTCGTCGAACACCGCGCGCACCAGGTAGGGCACGACCAGCGGCAGCTCGCCGCTGCCGCCTTCGTAGACGGCGCGCGATTCAAACACCGTGCGCGGCGGCTTGCCGGGCGGTGTGTCTTTGGTGTCGAGCAGCCGCAGGCGCAGGCTGCTGGTGTAAATCGTCACGCTCATGGGCCGGTCGCCCACGTAACGCGGCCCGAAGGGGTCGGGCACCCAGCCGCCGCCGTAGAGGCGCCCGGCGGCGTCGCGGTAGGGCGGCAGGAAGACCATGTTGTCCTGGTAGACCGGCTGCAGCCAGGTTTTTTCGTCGCTGCGGCTGCTGGTGGCCACGTCGACCTGCAGGCGCCCCACCTGGCCTTCCGCCGCGCGCCTGAGGCCGCGTCTTTCGAGTTCGGCCTGCACATAGCCTTCGTAGGTGGCCTGCTCCAGCTGCCGCGTGGTGTCCATGGGCGTGATGTAGCTGAAGGTGCTGCCCGCCGCGTCGGCCGGCCACTGGTTGAAGCTGGTCACGCGCGTGGTGATGGGGCTGGCGCAGGCCGTCAGCAATGCGGCCAGCAACAGCGCCAGCCAAAGGCGTGGCGAGAAAAACACGGAGCCGGCGACGCGCTGCGGGCCGGGACCTGAGGGCATGGGGTGGGTCAAAGTGTTCATGGGAAATGGATACACCAGGGTTCAATTTTGTTCCGCGGCGGGGGGCCGCTCAAGTAAAGTCGGCGCATGCGCTGACAGCGGGCCGGGCTCTGGAGCTGCTTACGCGCCCGGCCCGGCAGGCCAGTATGCACCGATGACTGACAGGGAGACACCATGAAGTGGGAAGGCAACCGCGAATCCGACAACGTTGAAGACCGCCGCGATGACGGCGGCGGGGGCGGCGGCTTCGGCTTCGGCGGCCGCAGCATTGGCATAGGCACCATCGTCGTGGCGCTGGTAGGCGGCTGGATCTTCGGCATCAACCCGCTGACCATCCTCGGGCTGCTCAGCGGCGGCGGGCCGCCGGCCCAGGTGCAGCAGCAGGGCCCGGCCCACAAGCCGCCGGCCGACGACCGCATGGCCAAATTTGTCTCCACCGTGTTGGCGGATACCGAAGACGTCTGGACCGACGTCTTCACCAAGGGCGGCGCCACTTACCAGAAACCCCGGCTGGTGCTCTTCAGGGGCGCCACACAAACCGCCTGCGGCCAGGGCCAGGCCGCCATGGGACCGTTTTACTGCCCGGGCGACCAGAAGGTCTACATCGACCTCGGCTTTTACGAAACCCTGCGCAGCCGCCTGGGCGCACCCGGCGACTTCGCCCAGGCTTACGTGATCGCGCACGAGGTGGGCCACCATGTGCAGAACCTGCTGGGCATCAGCGGCAAGATGGACCAGATGCGCGGCCGCGTCAGCAAGGCCGAATACAACGCCCTCAGCGTGAAGCTGGAGCTGCAGGCCGACTGCTTTGCCGGCGTCTGGGCGCACAACGCGCAGAACGCCCGCCAGATCCTGGAGCAGGGCGACGTCGAGGAAGCCATGAATGCCGCCGCCAAAATCGGCGACGACGCCCTGCAGCGCGCCGGCGGCGGCGCGGTGGTGCCGGAAAGCTTTACCCACGGCACCAGCGCCCAGCGCCAGCGCTGGTTCGACACTGGTCTTAAAACCGGCAGCGTCAAGGCCTGCGATACCTTCAGTGCCCGGAGTTTGTAGTTGAATAGGGATTTGGCCTTGCCGGACGGAGGTGAAAAGCTATTAAATCAATAGCAATATGCTGCCGGAACCCCATCCGTCCGCCGGCCTCGAATAGCCATGAAGGCATGAATGGCCGGCAAAACCGGCGAATTCGCCCAAAGTGCGACAATAGAGGGCTAAGGAAGCTCCGTACAAGCCCCGCCTCGCGGCCCCCGTCGCGCGGACCCGGGCGGTCTGCGGCGTTACCTTTCCCGCCAATGGCTGTGCTGTTGGCTGTATACGCGCCTTGGCAATCCCATCCCCGACCGCGCGCTACCACCGCAACAGTTACCCGCTAGTGTTAGGCAGAGCTTTCTTATGACATCCTCTTTTTCCAATCTTTCCCTGGCCGAACCGCTGGCCCGCGCCGTCGCCGAAATGGGCTACGAAACCATGACCCCCATCCAGGAACAGGCCATCCCGGTCGTCCTGCAGGGCAAGGACGTCATGGGCGCCGCGCAGACCGGCACCGGCAAGACGGCAGCCTTCGCCCTGCCGCTGCTGCAGCGCATGATGAAGCACGAAAATGCCTCGACCTCGCCCGCGCGCCACCCGGTGCGCGCCCTGGTGCTGCTGCCCACGCGCGAACTCGCGGTGCAGGTGGCCCAGCAGGTCGAGCTCTACGCCAAGTACACCAACCTGCGCAGCACCGTGGTGTTCGGCGGCATGGACATGAAGCCGCAGACGGCCGAGCTCAAAAAAGGCGTGGAAGTGCTGGTGGCCACCCCCGGCCGCCTGCTGGACCACATCGAAGCGAAGAACGCGGTGCTCAACCAGGTCGAATACGTGGTGCTCGACGAGGCCGACCGCATGCTGGACATCGGCTTCCTGCCCGACCTGCAGCGCATCCTGAGTTACCTGCCCAAGCAGCGCATCACCTTGCTGTTCTCGGCCACCTTCTCGCCTGAAATCAAGCGCCTGGCCTCCAGCTACCTGCAGGACCCGGTGACGATCGAAGTGGCGCGCTCCAACGCCACGGCCTCCACCGTCGAGCAGCACTTCTACAGCGTCAGCGCCGACGACAAGCGCCGCGCCCTGCACCAGATCCTGAAAGAACGCGGCATGAAGCAGGCCTTCGTGTTCGTCAACAGCAAACTCGGCTGCGCGCGCCTGGCGCGCTCGCTGGAGCGCGAGGGCCTGAAGACCACCGCGCTGCACGGCGACAAGAGCCAGGACGAGCGTCTGAAGGCGCTGGAAGCCTTCAAAAAGGGCGACGTCGACCTGCTGGTCTGCACCGACGTGGCCGCCCGCGGCCTGGACATCAAGGACGTGCCGGCGGTGTTCAACTTCGACGTGCCCTTCAATGCCGAAGACTATGTGCACCGCATCGGCCGCACCGGCCGCGCCGGCGCATCCGGCCTTGCCGTGAGTTTTGTGGCCGCCAGCGACAACCGCCTGGTCGCCGACATTGAAAAGTTGATCAAGACCAAGATCGAACTCGAACCCCTGGAATTCGAAGAAGACCGCCCGCGCATCAGCGAGCAGGGCCGCATCAACGACGGCCGCCGCATGTACCGCGAAGGCGAGGACGGCGGCCCGCCGCGCGAGGCGCGCCAGCCCCGCGAGCGCCGCGAATACACGCCGCACCGCCAGCCCGCCGCGGCGCGCGATCCCTTTTTCGACCAGCCTTACGAGGCCACCGCCGCGCCCGACGCCCAGCCCGCCTGGGAAGCCGCGGCCAAGGCCGCCCCCGCGCGCAGCGGCGTGTCGGCCAACATCAAGCCCAAGAAAAAAGTCGCGGCGCTGTTCAAGACCGCCGGCTAAGACTCCCACCGCGCCGCGCCGTCGGTTCACGCCTACGGCGGCTTGCGCGCCTGTCCGGGGCGGCTTGTGCCCCAGGCTTTCTAAGCTGTCGTCATGATGGCGAAAACCGACCCGCACCCGAAAGCCTGGCCGGCCTTCGCGCTTGCCTTGCGCTTTGAAAAACCCCTTCTTTTTGTGCGGCCGGTCGTCCGGCCCTTGTGGCGTGCCGTCGACCACTGGATAGAGGCGGGCGGCATGCGCATGAGCGCGGCCATGTCCTTCTACGGCATCCTGAGCCTGGCGCCGCTGCTGGTCCTGCTGGTGGCCGTGCTCGGCTGGTGGCTGGACCGCAGCTACATCGAAGTGAACCTGGTCGACCAGATCCGCAGCGTCATAGGCGCACAGGGCGCCCAGGTGGTGCAGCAGGCGCTGTCCAGCGCGCAGGCGCCTTCGGAGGGCATCACGGCATCGCTGTTTGCCTTTGCGCTGCTGCTGTCCGGCGCGACCGGCGTCTTCGCCGAGCTGCAGGACGCGTTTGAGCGCCTCTGGCGGCAGGGCAGCGGCGAGCCGCTCCAGCAGAAGTGGTGGCACAGCGCCTCATTGCGCCTGCGCGGCGTGGCCTACATCCTGGCCTTCGGTTTCCTGCTGCTGGTGTCGCTGGCGATATCGACCTTTTTAAGCCTGCTGTCGGGCTGGGCGGGCAGCTACCTGCCGGTCGAAACACTCGCCTGGGTGCTCAACGAAGTCGTGTCTTTCGGGTTTTGCGTCGCCCTGTTTGTGGCCCTCATGAAAATGAGCGTCGGCCCCAAACCTGCTTTACGCTATCTGGTGATGGGGTCTGCCGCGGGGGCCATCCTCTTTGCGGTCGGCAAGCACCTGATGGCCTTTTACCTCTCGACCGCCGCCGTGGTGTCGGCCTACGGCGCGGCGGGCTCGCTGGTGGTGATCCTCATGTGGATCTACTTTTCGTCGGCCGTGCTGCTGCTGGCCGCCAGCATGGCGCGCGCCTGGGCCGACGAGGCGGCCGCGCGGCCGCAGCTTTCAGCCTGACTTGCCGGCCTTGCCTGGTTTTCCTGGCTTTAGCGCCTGCTCGCACTGCACGGCGACCAGCTCAAAACTTCCAGGCTCCGCCCCCAGTTTCGCCGCCGTGAGGCAGCCGCCCCAGACGCAGCCGGTGTCCAGCGGCAAGGTGTTGTTGTGCAATTGGGGCGCGCCGCCGTCCTTGGCCAGCGTGGACCAATGGCCGAAGGCCAGCGGCGTGCCGGCGGTCTTGCGCCCGGTCACGTCGAACCACGGCAGGTAGCCCTCGGGCGCATCGCCGGCGCCTTCGGTGCTGCTGAACTCCATCACGCCTTCGGGCGTGCAAAAGCGCAGGCGCGTGAGCGCGTTGACCACCACGCGCAGGCGGTCGGCGCCCTGCAGGCTGTCGTGCCAGTGGTCCGGCTCATTGCCGTACATCGCGCCGAAAAATTCCTTGAGATTGCCGCCGCGCAGCACCTGTTCCACCTCGGCCGCCAGCGCCATGGTTTGCGCCGCCGACCACTGCGGCAGCACGCCCGCATGCACCATCAGCCAGCCGTGGCGGTGCATGGCCATGGCGCGATGCCGCAGCCAGTCGAGCAGCGCCTCGCTGTCTTTGGCCTGCAGGATGTCCTGCACGGTGTCCTTGCGGCCCGGCTTGCGCGCGCCCTGCCACAGGCCCAGCAAATGCAGGTCGTGGTTGCCCAGCAGGCACTGCGCGGCGTCGCCCAGGGCCGAGAGGCTGCGCAGCACCTGGAGCGAGTCGGGGCCACGGTTGACGAGGTCGCCGAGGATGTAAAGCGTGTCGCGGCTGGGCGAGAAATCCATCTTCTCCAGCAGGCGCTGAAAAGGCGCGTGGCAACCCTGCAGGTCGCCGATCAAGTATTGAGCCACGATCTCCCGGCTTCTTTAACCAGCATTGTTTTGCAGGCGCTGTCTTTCGCCGATTCGAGCGCAGCGATGCAGATCCATTTTTCTACTGATTCGCCCATGAGCTTGGCAATAGCTCCTGCAACTGGCGGGCTCAAGTGCCCTTGAATGCGTGCGTTGTGTAGGGCGTTGCGGTTCAGTTTTAACTCGCGATGCCAGTACGGCGCAGCTTCGATTTTCAAAGCTGCGTCAAGCAGGTTCATGGTGCTTTGCATGGTTGATGCTCCAACTGTATGAAATTTGCAACTAACTTGGGTGCATCGTAACAAACTACTTGCACCTAAAGTAGTTGCATTTTATGCTCCGGCATGCAATCAAGGTGATTGCACTCAAAGGAGCGACCGATGATCAAAGCAGCAGAAGCTAGACCCGCCCAGGGCATGACGTTGCACGATTGTTCGCCCCCTCAAAACGCCGTAAGTCCTGCAAGGGTCGCTCCGGTGGTGCAAGCGGAAGAGGGGGCGAGCATCCTGTATCAGCTGGAATACGTGGACAGCCAGGGCGCTGGCGACCTGGTCATCCAGTCTGGGTACAGCGCAGCTGACGCCGCTGTCTACCTCCGCAGCCTCCTGGCCCTCGGCATTTCGCCCATCACCGTCAGGGTGGTCGCATGAGCAGCGATCTTCAATCAAGCCTAAAGCGCACGCTTTCACTGCCCTACTTCGAAGTCTTGCCAGCCGTCACACAGCGCATCAATCAGGCACGTGATCCCGTCCGGGAGGCCCAGACTTCGGAGCTGATCCTTGCTCTTTTTCAGTCGAGCAATAGTTTTTTCCCGGTGGATTTTGGGAATGCCTTGGAACTCGGCACCGAGGCCGCGCATGAAAGCGTGCGCATTGGCGACGGGGATGACGCCGTCTCCGTCGACTTGTCTGCGCAGTATCTCGAGCCCTTCGTGCGAAGTTTTGGGGATTGGTGGCTTGGTCATGGGCGCCAGCTTATCGCGAAATACATGCCGGAGATGCAGGTAAACGAGGTGATCGCATGAGCCGGCCAATCCAAGGCCAGTCCGGCGCCGCGATGGTCTATTCCAATATCGGCCAGCTTGCCCACGCCGAATTTTTGAAGACATGGCCGTTCATGGCCGGGAAAACTCTTGATGAGATTTACGCCATGAGTCGCGAAGCGGCGAAGCCCGCTCGCGCCGAAGGGGCCCCGCTTGCGGGGAAGGGCGCGAGCGGCAGCGAGCCGGTCTCGAACCTCCCCGTTGGTAATCACGGGGATAACAACCTATGACACGCCCCAGTCGCTCATCACTGGTCCTGGACGGTTCCGAAGTTAAATACCGCCTCGAAGCTGAACGCCTGGCTTCCAAAACCCCGGTCCATGTCGATTGGGTCCGGTTCACGGTCCTGAGGCGCAATGCCCCTTACGTCCCCGTCAATTTCCTGTTCCCACACCCCGACACCAATATTTGGGACGACAGCTACAGGGCGGCGCAGCAAGCCCGCGTGCTACGAGAAATACCCGACTGCGATTTTGACGCATCGACGCAAGCCCTCGACCTCGCGCAAACCGTGGCCGCTGCCCTCGGCCCTGACTTCACCGTCAATCCCGAATTCAAAAAAGGCCATGACTTCTACAAATTCCGCTGGTGCATCGAGCGCAATGGCGCGGAATGCGGATGGGTCGGCTTCCTGTCCTCCGGCGACTCCCCGCGCCAAAAAGCGCAAGCGCAAACCATCCATTGCAACCTGTTCGGGATGGCTTGCACTTTCGCCGCGCACGGCTGGCGTGATCGCCTGGCGGCCATCCTGGAAGAACGCGAAGCGACCTTGACCAGGTGCGACCTGGCCCTCGACTTCTTCGACGGGTTCCCGGGCGGCATCAAGTCCATTCGAGACGACTACAACGAAGGCCGCTGCAACGTCGGCGGCAAGCTGCTCAAGGTGAATTTCGTGGGCGACTGGTCCGAACACTCCAAGGGCGGACGCTCCATCTATTTCGGCTCTAAGGAAGCCGGCAAGGAAACCAACGCCTACGAGAAGGGTGATCAGCTCTTTGGGGTGGACGCCGGTAGCCCTTGGCTCCGCCTGGAGCTTCGCTACGGCAACAAGCTGAGGGTGCTACCCGTGGACATGCTGCGCAGGCCCGCTGACTTCTTCGCAGGTGCATCTGACTGGCACGCTGCGGCGCTTGCCCTGGCTGATGCTGTAGCGAGCCCGCAAAAGGTTTCCACCATCGAGCGCCTGCCGCTCGAAACCATCGAAGCCGAATGCGTAAAAAACATTCGCTGGACCCTCCAGACCGCCGCGCCATCCGTGGCCGCTGCCTTCCAGTACCTCGGCGTTGAAGAGTTCCTGACCTTCGTCAGCAACCAGAAGCTGCCAGGCCGGCTTCAAAAATTCATGCCCGCTGAGTTGGGCCGAGCATTCACGGCGGCATTCGGTCGCCTTTCACAGCCAGAGGGTTCCCCGGCCTTCATAGCGGCTTAACAGGGGGATAGGAGTTACTCAACCATGAAAATGAAAAGCCAAGCCATTTGCACCGGCATTAAAGAGTCGTCGGGCGTCTTCGAAGAAACCAAGAAGGCCTTCAGTTCCACCACGTTCCACCTGATCGTGGACGTCGCCGAAAACTCGGCCGGCCGCTCCATCGGCTCCGTCTCGCGCCCCTTCAAGTTCGGCGATGCCACCGAATTTGAAAAGTGGGCGCACCTGGACAAGTCCTGGCCCGTCACTGGTCTGCTCTGCGATTGCGAGTTCGACGTCGTGGCCGGCGCTGACAACGCCTCCAAGCTCACGCTGGTGGGCATCAAGCCCGCCGCACAGCAAATGCAAAAAGCGGCCTGACCATGCGCCTCCTCATCCAGTCCAAAACTACCGGGAAGTTCCTCTGTCCTGCACTGGATGGGGGCGAACCTGTGTGGGTGGCATCGCTGCGCGAAGCGGGCGGCGGTGTCGTCTCCGACCTCGAAGCGGTGAACCAGCTCGTAGAAGACAACTGCGACTTTGAAGACATGCCGCAGCTCATTGACTTGGACCGTCTCGGCACGGCCCGCGATTACACCAAGGGCGCATGAAAAAGAACATCCAAGCGTTTCGCATGCGAAACCACACCCGCACCCATAACCGCTTTGCGGCGGCATGGGTCTACATCCACCAGGCGCTCATTACCTGCGTCGAGGTCCTGCGCCTCGGCGTGCGCGATGCCCGCGCCATATTGCGCCATCGGGCGCGCTAGGGGAGGGCACATGGCGCAATTCAGCTGCAGCGCGTGCGGGTACGAAGGCCACTTCGTGGAATTCAAGGTCGAGCCCGAGTCGGACGCCGACGAGCCCGACCTGGAATGCCCGGAATGCGGCTCTGAAAAAGTCTCGGAGGACTGATATGCCTGATTGTTCTGGTGGTGATTCTTCGTTTGTCGGGGTTTGCCAAAACTGCCGCTACGTGATTGAAGAGGACGAAATTGATGACTCGCAAGCGGGGGTTGAATGCCCTTCGTGCGGCTCGGATGACGTGGTGTTTGAGGAGGCTTGATGCGCTTCCTCATCTGCACCGTGGACCTGGAGCCGTGCCCTCCACAAAACCTGTCCTCGCTCAGCCTGGCTGAAGCGCTGGACCCCGCCCTCCTGGGAATCACACCCCAGGGGATTCTTAAAACCTACTCATGGGGATTGGGTGCCGTGCTGATGATGTGGCTCATCGGATACGGCATCGGTTTGGCGACTGGGTTGATCCGCAAAGTTTGACTCCAGCCGGGAGGCTGCCAGCGTTGGGAAACGTCGTGGCCTCTCGGGTGTAGTTCCGAATGTCTCGGAAAGCACCATTTGAATAAGGAATTCAAATGAAGCTCTTCAAAATCGCAAAGAAATACGGCAGCACCGCTGCCGCCAAGGTCGCAGCCACCGGCACGGCCCTCACGCTCCTGGCGAGCCGCGCCATGGCCCAGACCGCTGACCCCAGCGTCCTGGACCAGTTCCTGGACGCCATCGGCCTGAGCACTGTTGCCGGCAAGGTGATCGCCGTCGGCCTGATCATCGTCGGCATCGCCCTGGCCTTCAAAGGCCCCGACATCGCCAAGCGCGTTATCCGCAAGGTGTAATCGTGCTGACCGGTGCCCTCGTAGCCCTGTTCTGGGCCGTCATCGCCCTGATCGGTGCTCTGAGCGGCATCGGTTTCTGCATCGCGGTCGGAGGCGGCAAATGAAGCGCCTTCGCTCGCTGTTCGTCGTCGCAGCCCTGCTGCTGCCGCTGTCCCTCCTGGCCGCACCCGTTGCGGCTCCTACCGCGTTCGATAGGTTCATGAGCCTGGCCACCGGCTCCGGCAAAACCACCGTCTCCCTGGGCTCCGACGGCACGCCCCTGGCCGCACCAGGCGTGCCCAGACTGGAAACTGATGGCGGCCTTCCCAAAGCCACCGCGACCGGCAGCGTCGTCAACCCAGCCGGCAACCGCGTACCCGTCACCGCTACCGCCCGCGTGCCTGCTGCTGAGGTCGCTGGTGCCACCGGTCGGCTGTTCGGCAAACTTGCGAAAAGTGCCGCCGTCTATCTCGGCGTGGGCCTTGCGTTGTATGACTTCGCCAAGGAAATGAATTTCATCCTGTCGCGCAACCCGGATGGTTCCATTGACGTCAAGAAAAGCGACCCAAGTGTGTGTTCTGAGGCGCCCTGCTATGAATACAACATCACAGATTATTCAGGTCATTCAGGGCCGTTCTTTTCGACGCCTCAAGGCGCTTGTGCTTGGGGCGTTACCTCGATGGGTGCTTAGCCCTGCCATCGTCCACAAGCTTGATGAACTCCACGCCATCAACAGTTATCAGCTTGATGCCGCCCCAGTGGTCCCAGCCATCCGCCGTTTTGTTCAATGTCTCGATCCTCGCGCCGTTGTGGACGGCGTCTATCACGGTCTGGCGCGAGACCTCAAGCGGTAAGCCTGTTACTTTTTCGTCGTCGTAAATGATGTGGGCGGTATCAATGTATTGATCCGAGTACCGCACCGCGCAGATGCCAAGAGTAGGGGAAGTGATCATGGAACAGTCCTCGAGGGGATGGTGTCAACCATCGTAGTACTGCTGGGAGGGATGGTCTGTTCGGCTTCGTACATACCAATCGCAATGTTGCGTGCACGGCAGCGTGCAGCAGGCGGATACCCTTATCCAGTTGCCCCCGCTGGAAATTTTCCTGCACGGTGCCCGAGACGTGGCCAAGAACGTCCCGCTACCTGGTGTAGCTAGAAATACTCAGGTTTTGACTACCGGAGGGGGTCTACTTTAGAACAAATGACTGTATGCTTGTACAGTGATTTTCGATGTCTACGTTCTCGGCGGAAAGGGTGGCGACCCTGTGGAAGCACTGCGCGCCGGCCCAAAACGGGGAGAGTTGATCATCCGGAGGCGATGGCCGGACGGCCCTCGGACTGATCTGGAATGCTTTCTTATGGAGCCTGGCACCCGTGCCCAGCTGCTGCCGGCGCTGTTGAATCCCGCCGTCATTGCCATGAACAGTCTTGGCATGACCGTTGAAGGCACCATAGCGCACCAATTCCGTAACTCGGCTAAAGCCAAAGTCGAATATTCCAAAGAGCGCTGGTTGTGCAAACTGCCTGGCGCCAAGGCTGTTTTGGACACGGAAAAGCTACTCAAGCGAAGCGCTGCCAGGCTTAATCGCGCATTGGCCAGCGGGTTTGACCCTGCACATGACGACCGGCCGGAACACCCAGATGATGGGCCATTGATGTGACACCAACTTAGTCGTCCGTCGGGCGCTGTATACGTTCCAACGAACCTCCGAAGCGCTTGCTGGGGGTTATCAGCACCCAAGTTTCGTCACAGGACATGCAGTCATATCTGGCTACCAATAGCTCCTTGCTAGGCGTCCTAGCATCTGCAATTTCTTTAAGACTGTTAGCGCTAATCAAATCATCAAGGATGCGTGCAAAAGCGGTGTACGTATTGGTTTCGTTGAATTCAGTGTTTTTAAGGTCGCAATTTTCACAATCCATCCCCATCCTTTGATATTTGAACAAGGTCTGGAGCTTGAATGGGCAGTTTCGAAAGTAGTTGATCCATGTCAATGCATATTGAATCAGTGTGCCAGGCGAACGGAAACGGCTGCATCAGGCATTTACCCAACGCAAGCCGTTGCTTCGCCAAGCCGGTCCAGTCCGACAAGCCAGACAATGAGCATCTCGCCGACCTCATTAACACTTCGCACCCCATCTCTATCAGGCCCCTCCGTGCATCAGTTGGTGTACCTCTCCGGCCAGGTCCGCCAGCGTCAGCTTGATGCTGGAACTGCCCAGGATGAATGCCGCGCTCTTCCAGTTGTCCGCGTCGTAGTTCTCCTCAATCAGCTTGTGCAGGCCGCGCAGCTTCAAAACGTCTGTAGCCTTGGAAAGCGCCTTGCCGGCGTCGTGGTCCTTCTTGTAGTGACCTGCAATCTCTGCCTGCTGCGCCTTGGTCAATCCCTGGATCAGCTCGGCGACAGGCGCATGACCTTCCTCGGTCAGCTGGTCGTTAAGGTCGCGCTCCGCGTCCCAAGCGTCCCATTTAGGCGGCTCAGGCTCCTTCGCTTCTCCATCCAGCGCCAGGCTCCCTTGCTTTGCCGCCTTCTTGTCCGCCTTCTTCTGCGCAATCTCCGCCGCCAGCTCTTCCTTGAGCGTCGCCAGCAGCGCCCGCGCCTCCTCCCGTCCGGCCTTGCCCGCCTCCAGCCGGTCCACCAGCTGGGTCCCCCGCGGATACCACTTACCGGTTTTTTCGATCTGGTTCACCACCAGGACCAGCTCCAGGTCCTCCGTCGTCTCGCTCTGCATGAACTGCCTGGTGTAGTAGCCCAGGTTCTCCACCGACGCCGCCAGGTGCTTTGAAACCCAGGACTTGGACTTCTTCACCAGCTGGCAGATTTCCGAAAGCGTCTTGCCTTGGTCAGCCAGGCTGCGCAGGCCCGCAGCCAGCTCCATCAAGGACAGGTCCTCCCGCTGCACGTTCTCCACCAATTGGAGGATGCCCGACCGCTCCTCGTCCGCCTCCCCAATAAGCGCCGGCACATGGGAGAACCCAGCCAGGTGCGCAGCCCTGCAGCGGCGCTCCCCCGCAATCAGCACAAAACGATCACCCAGCGGCCGCAACAGCACCGGCTGCAGCATGCCCTGGGCTTTCAGCGACTCGGCCAGCTCCTGCAGCTCCTCGTCGCCCAGGCCGGACCCGGTGCGCACCTGCGGCAGGAAGTCGATGATGTTCAGAGACACAAACTCAAGCGTCGGTTTCGCATGCGAAACGGAAGGAACAGCGGAAAGGATCTCGGTAGTAACAGCGGTCATGGAAATCTCCAAAGGAAGTTGATGAACGAGGGGAGTTAAAAAAACATCCTCTCGCTCGGGCTTCCTCGTTCCCCCGAGTAGGGGGCGGAGGGGGGTGCTGGTAGTTCAACAAGAAAAAACCGGGATGACCCGGTTGCCGCTGTATTAAAAATCCCCCCACAAGTGCCCCTCACACCGGGATGGGGTCTTGTGGGGGGATTCAGCGGCTACCGGGGCAGCCCGGTTTTTTCACAGCGCTAGGCCTGGCGCCCGCAGCCGACGTGACACAAAGCGCAGCGACTGGCACCAAAGGGTGCAGCCGGGCCGGATTACCGATAGCAAATTTCGAGCACAAAAGAATTAGAAAAGGTCAGGCCAGCATTAGTACCAATTCGAGCCTGCAACAAGTTCGATCAGGTGCTATGATTTTGTGAGCACACCGGAGCGGCAAGGGATGTGAGGGGAAGCAAGTGCTAATTGGTTACGCGCGTGTGTCTAGTAGGAAGCAAGAGACGTTTCTGCAGTTGGATGCTTTTAAAAAAGCTGGCGTCCAGAAGATTTTTACAGAGAAGGCTGTTTCCGTTGGAAATAGGCCGGAGTTACGTCGTGCTATCGCTGCAGTTAACAAGGGTGACGTTCTTGTTGTATGGAAGCTTGATAGGGTTGTGCGCAGTCTCAAGGAATTGCTAGAGATACTCGAAGCGCTTCAGCAGCGCGGTGTTGGGTTTCGAAGCCTCACAGAGCCGATAGATACGTCTACGCCTGTCGGTGAGTTCATTGTCCAGATACTTGGTGCCGTCGCTCAGCTGGAACGGTCGCTTATACGTGAGAGGGCGATTGCCGGGCAAGTGGCCGCGTTGAATCGGGGTGTGCGTTGGGGTGGTCAGCCTCGGGTTTTGACGGAAGCCGATGCGCAGGAGGTGTTTTTGCTCCGCTCCACCGGCTTATTCACAAAGGCCACGCTGGCCGATATGTTTGGGGTAAGTGAGTCAACTGTCACTCGTGCATTTGTCGCCCGTAAATACCCTGAGAGATTGATTGCTAGGCGAATGCCTGTTCTCGGAAAGTTACTAAACCCATGAGCCGTTTCACCAATAGGATCAAGCGGCGTACTTGCGCATGAAGAGGTTCACCCCTTCCAGCATCAGGCTAGCTCGCGCCTTGTCCGCTACTTCCTCCCATTTTCCGTGAGCTGCACTGTTTCTGAGGCCTCCCCACGACGTGATGTCCTTTATGTCTTGCCTTGTTATCAGACTTTCAGCCATCAAAACCTGGGCATAGGAATCAATTGACGGCTTGCGTCCCCCCATGGATAGCCCAAGGTTTTCAATCCAAGTACGGAGGAATTCTTCTAGTGTCGCGCCTATCAATACTATCGGGGCAGCCGGATGGACTGAGTTCGTGTTTAGCAAAGATTGAGCTTGTTCAAGCAGATCGTTTACTACGTCAAGTTGAGCTTGGCGTTGTGGTGATATCTCGTTGGCGAGACCCGCCTCAATATAGGATGCAAAATTATCTAGAGTCGCTACTAACGTAATGCTGGAGTTGACATTTATTTGATGGTCCGCCGTTTTGTAGAAGGCGCTGTTCTGTCCTGCGAATTTCGCCAAAAACTCGAGGATTTGCGCTTGTACCCCTCGCAAGGTACCCCAGGACGTTCCGGCGCTAGTGACCAGCCCTTTTATGCGTGTTATCTGCTGTATCAGCGCAGCATTGTCCATGGTGTCCCTCGTTTCTATTTTTAATCGCGCCGGCTAGAAAGCACAGCCATTGCCTCCCATATGTAAACCATGTCACCAATGAAGTAAAGTGACATGTGTTTATTTTGCGCCAGGCCCCATGGACTTTTTGCTGATTGCTTTTTTGACGCTGCTCAACGGCGTGTTTGCCATGTCGGAAATGGCCCTCGCCTCCAGCCGCAAGGCCCGGCTCACGGCCATGGGGGAATCCGGTGACAAGGGCGCTCAGGCGGCGCTGGGCCTGCTGGACAACCCTACGCAGTTCCTCTCGTCGGTGCAGGTGGGCATCACCTCCATCGGCATGCTCAACGGCATCATCGGCGAGGCGGCCTTCAGCAGCGGCCTGGCCGCCTGGATACAGACCTTCGGCGCGCCGCCGCGCGCCTCCGAGATCAGCGCCACCGCGCTGGTGGTGACGGTCATCACCTTCATCACCATCGTCTTCGGCGAACTGGTGCCCAAGCGCATCGGCCAGCTTTATCCGGAAACCGTCGCGCGCCTGGTCTCGCGCCCCATGATGTGGGTGGCCACCGGCTTCAAGCCCTTTGTCCGGCTGCTGTCCCTCAGCACGCAGACGGTGCTCAAGCTGCTGCGCGTCGACAACAGCGCCGGCCGGGCCGTGACCGAGGAAGAAATCGCCGCCAGCCTGGAAGAGGGCGTGGACGCCGGCCTGATCGAGGAGCACGAGCACCAGATGGTGCAGAACGTGTTCCTGCTCGACGACCGCCTGCTGACCTCGCTGATGCTGCCGCGCTCCGACATCGAGTGGCTGGACGCCTCCGACACCGTCGCCCAGGCCATTGCCAAAGCCGGCGAGACCGGCCACTCCTGGTACCCGGTGTGCCGCGGCGGCCTGGACGACGTCGTGGGCGTGGTCAACGTCGCCAAGCTGCTGGCGCTGCGCGGCCAGATCGAGCCCGTCCCTTCCGCCAGCGGCCCGGGCGCCGTGCCCTCGGTGGCCGACCGCATAGGCGCTTACGCGGTGCCGGCCGTCTTCGTGCCGGAAACGCTGACCGGCATGGAACTGCTCGAGCAGTTCCGCGCGCGCTCCACGCGCATCGTGTTTGTCGTCGACGAATACGGCGTGGTGCAGGGGCTGATGACGCCCATGGACATGCTGGAAGCCATCACCGGCGAACTGCAGCCCGGCGCCCAGGTCGATGCCTGGGCCACCGAGCGCGAGGACGGCAGCTGGCTGATCGACGGCGTGATGCCCGTGGCCGAACTCAAGGCCAGGCTGGACATCCGGGACCTGCCGGAAGAAGGCCGGGGCCGCTACAACACCGTTGCCGGCCTGCTGCAGAGCGTTTCGGGCCGTCTGCTGAAGACCGCCGAGGTGGTCGAATGCGCCGGCTGGCGCTTTGAAGTGCTGGACCTGGACGGCAAACGCATCGACAAGGTGCTGGCCAGCCCGCTGCCGGCGACTCATGGGTTGTAATTTTGTGTTATTCGGTTACTTGGGTTCTGCCTGCTTTTACGAACCATTGTGTGACTTATGTCGCGTTTTAAAGCGCGCACGCCGACAGTGACACGCGGCAACAACACCCGCACACGTAAACGGTTGTAACTTCAACATGCTGTGTTTAAACTGAAAAAAAAGTGAAGGCACACATGTTTGATGTTTTCGTGTTGGCGCTGACAGCGACGGCACTGTCAGGAATGGCGACGGGGGCGGCTTGCCATCACGGCTGGCTGGCGCGCGCTGCGCGCAAGAAAAGACGCATTCCGAGCCACTGGCATCTGCAGGCCCGGCCCCTGCTGATCAATGCCGAGCAGGAAGTCTGGCACTGGCTGCAGCGCGCCTTTTTCGACCACCACGTGCTGGTCAAGGTCCCGGTCATCCGTTTTGTCTCGCCGCGCAACGAAGCCGAAGGCCAGCGGTCTTTTGAGCTGCTCAAAAGCGTTTACTGCAGCTTCACCGTGTGCGCCGCCGACGGCACCGTCATCGGCTGCCTCGACGTTCCCGGCCCGCAGGGCCTGCGCGCCAGCAACCGCGACCTCAAACGCAAGCTGTTTGCCGAATGCGGCATCGCCTACGCCGTGGTGCGCGCCAGCAACCTCCCCACCCTGGAAGACGTGCGCGCTGCCTTCCTTGGCGAGATCGACCTGTCCGACGACGAACCGGCCCTGCCGGGCACGCTAGGCCAGCCGCCCATGGCCATGCCGGTCGATGAAGCCGATGACATGGCCACCGTGCCCGACACCATGCGCGCGGCCGACGGCGCCGCCCTGGTGGCCGATACCCAGCACGCGAAGCAGGCGCAGCAGACAGCGCATGTGGACATGGCCGCCATGGCCGCCGCGCGCAGCAGCCTGCAGGCCAAGCTGGAGCGCAACCGCAAGATACGCTTCACCAACTTCGACCCACTGAGCACCGGCTCCGGTATTGTTCATGACGACGCCGAGCACCACTTCGCGGTGCAGTGGGAAGACTCCTTCATCACGCCCGACGAGGCACCGCCGCCCGGCGCCGCCGGCGCATAAGGCGTTTCAGGCCGCCCGGTCGCGCCGGTCGGTTCGTCAGTTGGCTTTCGCGGCCTCAAACAAGGCCTTCATCTCCGCCGGCATCACGCCGTCGCGTGCATAACCCGCCGCCCAACCCATCTGCAGTTGGCCCCGCGGCGTCGGGGTTCACGGCCTTGGCCGGCTGCCGGTTCCCAGGTACTCATGGGTGGTGAGCGCGACCCGTGAGGGCATGAAAAAAGCCCCTGTTCCTTGCGAAACAGGGGCTTGGTCCGGGCCCGGCCGGTGTCAGTGGCTCAGCGAACGACGCAATCCACGGCGCTGGGCTTGTTGCCGGAGGCCGCGCCATTGCCGGCGGCCGAGCTGCTGAACGTCGGCGGCGGCGTGAACAGGATCGCCGGGTTTTTCGGCACCAGGACGGGCGGCTGCGTCGGCGAGGCGGTGTAGCCAAACTGGCCCGCCGCGAAGTTGGTGGTGCCGCCTTTGTTGGCCAGGACGATCTGGCCGTCCGTCACGCTGACATACAGCCCGGGTGGGAGCGTGGGAGCGACGAGGGGCCGCGGCGAGGCCGACTGTGGAAGGACGCCCTGCGCCAGGGCTCCGGTGGAGGCCAGGGCGGCCAGCAAGGCCAGCGAATTCAAGGTGAATGTTTTCATGGGGTTTCCTGCGATGTGATGGGCTAAGAGGGTCTGCTCAGGCGGCTCAAGGCTGCCTGAGGGAAACCTCCATGCTGGCACCGCCGCGCAACTCGCCCGCAGGGGTCGTGATCACGGTGGCGTCGCGGCTGCGTTTGGCCAGCGCGCCGGCCGTGCTGCTGAAGCCGCCTTGCGTCAATTCCAGCTCCACCTTGTCGAGTTCGGGCCTGGCGGCGTCATAGCTGTAGCGCGTCAGCACCAGCAGCGACTCGGGCTGCAGCACCATGGCGGCGCCGTCCACAAACTCCAGGCGGGCAAAGGTGTTGCGCCCGGTGGTCACGGTGTCGCCCTGGCGCAGCGGCGAGTTCTCGGCCAGCACCCGGGTGCGGCCCTCGGCGTTTTTGGCCACCGTCAGGCCGGCCACTTTGGTGACCGTGCCGACGACCTGGGCTTGGGTTTGAGCCTGTACCAGCGGGGCCAGCACCAACAGTGCCAGCAGCGAAAACAGGCGGGAAAAAATCAGGGGCAGCTTCATGTCATGCGCCTTAGTTGCAGAAGGTTTTAGGAGGCGGCTTCTGTGACGCCGTCCCGGATTTCACCGCCACCAGCTCTTCTTTTTTGTCGTCGTTTTTCGCGTCCGACTTGCTGTCGTCCGGTGTCGAACTGGTGGCTGCCGCGCCACTGCTGCCACCGCCGGATGACCCGCCGCCGCTGGATCCCGAGCTGCCGGCCGCCGGGATGGAGGCCGGCATGGCGGCGACCTTCTCGGGTGTGAAGTCATCAGACTGCGGAACAGACGGCTTGCCGGTGGTCACGGTTTTGATGATGTCGTTCAGTGCCTGGACAACCGGCCTGATCGGGGCCGAGGCGGTCGGCGGCGACAGTACCTGGCACTGCGCCGAATTCGGCGCAATCGTGCAGATGTCCGGAATGGTTGGGACCGGAACGGTCGCCGTCGGTATCGGTGTCGGGGTCGGTACCCACGGCAAAATGACCGGTGTCGGTATTGGAGGGTCGACCCTAATGCGCGCAGCGGCCGTGCCTGCGCCCGTGTAGCTGATGGCCAGGCTCCTCTGGAAGCCGGCGCTCGACTGCTGGGGCGCATCGATGCTGCTGAAACTGCCGCTGCTGCCGTCGCCCACCGCGGTCACCACGTCAAACGTCGAGTCCAGGGCCGGCACAAAACCGTTGATCGCGCGGATGCTGAGCTTGCCGTTCAGGCTGGCCTTGTTGGTCGCCAGCTGGTCGAAGCCGTCCGCGGCCTGCAGTTCGATGTTGAGCACGCCGGTGCTGCCTTGCGTGTAGTTGCCCTGCACGGTCAGCCTGCCTATGGCGCCGGTGCCGCCCGGCGACACGGTGCCGTTGTTCGACAGCGTTCCCGTCAGGGTGCCCGCGCCGGACAGCGTGCCGCCGGCCAGCACATTGACGGCGGCGGCGTTGATGGCCGAGCCGCCCGTCAGCGTCGTCGTACCGGCTGCGATGTTCAGCGTGCCGTTGGCATTGCCCCCGCTTTGCGACGCCGTGAGCGCGCCGCCGTTCAGCGCCAGGTTGGCATTGAGTTGCACCGCGTGGTTGTCCGCCGGGTAGTTGTTCAGGTAGTTGCTGTTCAGGTTCAGGTCCAGCTTGTTCGACGTGCTGGTGATGGCCGCGTTGATGATGATGTTGTTGTTGGCGCGAAGCGTCAGCGCCGCATCGGCCCCGGCGGTCTTGGCGATGGCGGCCGACACCGTGATGTCGCCGTGCACAACATCTGTGCCCGGCTCGCCCGTGCCCGTGGTGATGCTCACGTTGATGCCGTTGTCCAGCGCATTGGTGATGGTGCTCGCGCTGATGTGGGCACCGGCCGCATTCGACGTGATGGCGTTTTCACCCGTCGCGCCGGAATTCGGCCCGCTCGCCACGATCTCGATGTTGAAGGGGTCGATATGCCATTCGCCGCCTTGGCCCACCGTCGGTGCCTTGACCACGTCCAGGGATTTTTTGCCCGAGGTGTCGACATAGCCGCCGCGGCCCGTGCTGCCGGTGGCCGATACATTGCCGTCAATCACCGCCGCGTTTTCGGCAATCAGCACCACGTTGCCGCCCGTCGTGCCGTTGGCGCTGATGTTCGACGTGGCCGAGGTCTTGATGTCGCCCGAAGCGCGCAAAAAGATGCGCCCGCCTTCCCGCACCGCGCTGGAGGCATTGATGGTGCCGCTGTTGCTCACCAGGCCCGCGGCCAGGCCTACGCGCCCGGCTTCGGCCGTGATCCGGCCCATGTTGCGCGCTTCACCCGGCGTGCCGGTGATGGCCACGGAAACACCGGGCGTAGCCGTGTCCACCAGCTGCACGGTCTGCCCCGCCGCCAGCAGCACCTCGCCCTGGGGCGCATTCAGGCTGCCGTTGTTGGTGACCTTGGCGCCCACCAGGTAGATGCTGCCGCCGCTGGCCGCGTTGACGATGCCTTCGTTGCGCACCTCGCCCGGCGTGCCCACGCCCTTGAAGTTCATGCGGCTGGCCAGGAAATCACCGTCGCTCACGTTGAGCGAGCTGGCGATGAAACGCGCCACGTCGATGCGCGCGCCCGGGCCCACCATGATGCCGGCCTGGTTGATCAGCCACAGCGCGCCGTCGGCCCGGATCTGCCCCTGGATCAGCGACGGGTCCCCGCCCGTGACGCGGGCCAGCAGCGCGGCCGAACTGTTCAACTGGCGTATGTCGACCAGCGCGCCCGAGCCGACGTTGAAGCTCGCAAAGTTGGCAATCGCCTGCTGGCTGGTCTGGTTGATGTTCAGCGTGTTGCCGTTGCGCGTGATGGTCGCGGCCCCTGACGTGACGTTTCCGCCCGTGGGCAGGGCGCCGGCCGGCAGGGCCTGGGCAAAGGCCTGCGTGGCGCAGGCCACCAGCAGGGCGCTGGCCAGCAGCGAGAGGCGAAGTTTTCTGGAATGCAGGTTCGAATGCATGGTGGGCTGCCTTGTGTTTGTCAGAACGCCAGCGAGGCGCTCAGGTGGGCATTCCAGTCGCCCCGCTTTTCCGTGGTGGAGGTGCCCGCGTTGTTTACGCGCGCCAGGTCGACGTTCAGGCTGAAGTCGCGGCTGAACACATAACGCAGGCCCGCGCCCATGCTGGACACCGTCACGCTGGCCGGCACGCCGCTGCTACCCACGTTGTTGTTGCTGCCATGGCCCGCGTCCATAAAAAACACCGCGCGCAGCTGGCCCGGCAGGCCGACGCTGCCGGAAAGCTCAGGCGTATACAGCTCGGCATTCGCCACGATGCCGCTGTCCGCCGCCACCGCCCGCTCCTGGAAGCCGCGCACCGTCGTCGACCCGGCCAGGCCGAATTGCTCGCCCGACACCAGCGGCGTGTTGGTGTACTGCGCATTGCCCGCCAGGCGCGCCTGCCAGCCGTTGGCAAAACCCTTGAACAGCGAGGCCGTGGCGCGCGCCGCCATGAAGCCGTCGCGCGTGCTGCGGTTGCCCGGCGTCAGGTAAGAGTAGCGGTCCGTGCGGCCGTCGATGTTGGTGTAACGCTCGCCGCTGGCAATGTTGCGCGACAGGCCCACGCTGTAACCGGAGATCTGGTCCACAGTCTCGGTCTGGCTGCTGTAGGTGATGCTCAGCGGCGTGGTGGTGTAAGGCACGCAGGACGCGATGGGCGGTGTCGGCGGCGCAATGCTCACCGTGACGCCGCCCACTTCGCAGCGAGAGTCGATCTGCTTGTGGTCCAGGCCCAGCACCAGCCTGGCCGTGCTTTCGCCGCTGCGGCCCAGGAAGTGGTTCCAGTGCAGGCCGTACACGTCGCCCTTGCCGGTAAAGCCCAGCAGCCCGCCCAGCACCGGGGAGGTGGCCGGCGAATTGACGCTCGATTTGCCGTAGATGAAGTCGATGCTGTCGCCAAAGGCATACAGCGGGATGCGGTAGCCCACCGAATAGACGTTCAGGTGCACGCCCGAAGGGCTGTCCGGCGAGGTCGTGTAGGCCAGCGTGCCCACCTGGTCGCGGTTGAACAGGTTGGCATGCTGCACGGCAATGCCGGTGCGCCAGCGGCCGCTGGACGGCGAACCCGTGTTGTCCAGCGTCGTGATGATGCGCAGCGGCTTGTTGTCGCTGACCGTCACCGTCGCATCTATGGTGCCCGGCTTGTCACCCTCGGCCAGCGACACGCCGACCTGCTTGGCCGGGCTTTCATTGGCCAGCTGGATGGATTCCGAAATCGCGCCCAGGCTGGGCGCCTGGCCCACCTGCAGCCGCACCAGGCTGGCTCGGATGTTGGCTTCGTCGAAATGCTGGTTGCCCGTCACGGTGATCGAGGAAATCACCGTTTCCCGCACCAGCAGCTTCACTGCACCGCCGGCCAGTTCCTGCTCGGGCACCGACACCAGCACCGTGCTGTAACCGGCCTTGCGATAGGCCTCCTGCAGGGCTTCCACCGCCAGCTGGATATCGGCAAAACCGCGCTGCGGCCCGGCCAGCGGGCCCACCAGGCGCTCGACCTCGGCTGCCGGCAACAAGGTATTGCCTTCCACCTGGAAACGCGTGATCTCAAAACGCTCATCGACCGCCAGGGCTGTTGTTGCAGCGGCCATGGCAAAAGCGCCGGTCAGGCCGCAACGGGCCAGGTAACTGATCAAGCGGCTTTGTCTCATTTGTTCTTAGTCCACGGGAGGCGGTGGGCTGAACAAATGACTTGGAAAACCAGGCTCTCAAAGGGCTGTGTTCAGGGCTTGGTTGATCGTAACAGGACGTAAGCGAAATGCGTACTTTCGGCGTAACGCATTTTGTAAAGGGCGGGGTTTGTTGTCCGGTTGCCGCAGTTTTTGCGCGGGGGATGAAGGGCGCTGGCGTTCGATATTGCCGCTACAACGAAGAACGCCGAAGCTTCAATTGCAGCGGTCGTCTGAGGCGGGGATTCGCGCACGGATCGAATCGCGCGCACACAAAAAAGCCTCCGCGAGGGGAGGCTTTGTCTTTCGGGGCCTTGCTGCCATCAAATGGCGACTTCAAGAAGAAAGGGGTAGTGATCTAACTGCGCCGCGGTCTTGCCGCAGCTCCAGGTGGTGCCGGACAGCAAACCGCCGGCGCTTTGTTACGGCTTTTGAACTGATTTCGACACGTGCTTTTCAAGGACTTCTGTCGCCTCTGCCAGCTTGGAGGCGGTTGCCTTCAGTTTTGTCTTGACCTCTTTAGTCCGTTTAACGGCTTCCTTCGTATCTTCGGAGGGTTTGGCCTTCACCGTTTCGGTGGCCAAGACGGCGTGGACCACTGCGAGTTCCTGTGCCGCATCACGGATCTCTTCGACCACTTCCTTGTTTTCTTCGACCACATCTTCCAGTGGTGCTTGTGGAGAGGTTGCTTTACTTTTGACTGGGTTCATAGATTTCGATTTTCCGCCAATAACGTAAGCCGTACGCACGGGCAAGAACTATTTCATGTAAAGACTTTGGCCTACAAATCAAGCAAGGCATCTCGGGTTAAATCGCGGCTATTCCGTTACCAACACTCACATGAGTACACGTCGATGCCCATCCTGACGATTCTCATAGAAGACAGCAAGACAATACGGGATGCCCTGATTCCATCGATGGCCGAAATGGCGGACGTGGAGGTTATCGCGATTGCCGACACGGCCGCCGGCGCAATAGAGGCGCTTGAGGAGCATAAAGTCAGCTGGCAATTGGCCGTCTTGGATCTATTCCTGAAAGAAGGGCATGGGTTGACCGTGCTGCGGGCGTGCCGTGATCGACGGCCGAATCAACATGTGGTCGTACTGACGAATTACGCCACTGATGACATCCGGCGCTCTTGCGCTGAATCGGGGGCCGATGCGATTTTTGACAAATCAACTGAACTCGAAGCGTTTTTCGAGTATTTGCGAGCGTTATAGCCGCCATCCAGGCCGTGAGCATCCGTTGTTCACGAAGAGCGCAGGGCAGGCTTCAGCTGTGTGGATCAACCTCAAAGTGCGCCGCTGCTTCCGCGATTTTGTTGCCTCGATTCCGAGTCAGGTGGCCAGCTTCTCGCCGTAAGGATATCGCTTGCTGGCGCTGACCCGCTTTGGGTACTTGGGCTCGCTCTCGTCCGGTCCCAGGTGCTTCTTCATTGTGTTGCGAGCCAGGCTGTAAGCCTTGAAATCTCGCGGATGGACATCTCATCCCGCAATGCCCAACGTCTGGCGGCATCCAATGTCGCCACGTCTGTCCTCCTCAATTCCCCTGCTTTAAAACAAGCAGGGTAGTGTTTGCGTGGGGCAGATTTCGATGGAATTGAACACCGGAAGGTCTCCCATCGGCTACAGGACGGCTGGACTCGATGTTTGTACGCATGCAGCAAGCTCGGCCTTAAGATGTCTGCTATCGGCCAGAAGCGGACATGAGGAGATGTGAAATGTGGAACTGCGTGTGGTTGGGTGCGCGCCACTTAACGGCGCTGACTGTCGTGCTCTTAGCGCCTATTTCTGTCGTGGCGCAGGACAACATTGCCGGTGAAAAATTCATCATCGAACGTGCACTTACCGTGCAAGCCCAAGATCTGCGCGACGGGCCACCATTCACCGCCATTTCTCAAAAGCTTGGCGTCAGCTTTCAACCGGCATTTGATTTGGGCGGCGGCCTGACGATTTCGAAACTTGCAAAGGGGCCAGAATTCCTTGCGCCCGAGACTACGTTGATTACTGTTCAGAGGCAGGGCAAACCGTCCACCGTTCTGAACCTGCTGATTAATCGAAAAGCCGCTTGCATTCCGCTTGCGGAAATCGCGAAGCATCCAAATTGTGGGACGGCAATCGATTTTATCGGGCCCAAGTTGCCTGGCGCACCGACATCCTCGAAACCTGATGGCTTGGCCTGCCAAAAAAGCGCCACGCGGACCACTGAAGCCAGGCTGCACTCACGTGACTTGACATGCGTCGTTACCGTGGTGATTCTTGCCGAATGATGTCTGCTTTGGGCCCAAAGCGGACCTTGGAGTTGATCGAAAAAGGTTGATCCAGGAACCCCGAGTCGCCATAACTGGATCGGGTCACGCGGTGGTTCCATGAAAAAGCCCCTGTTTCTTGCGAAACAGGGGCTTTCATTGGTGCCGGAGAGATGAATCGAACACCCGACCTTCTCATTACGAATGAGCTGCTCTACCGACTGAGCTACACCGGCGTTTTAGGAATACAGCCCGAGATTATAGCCCGGAGTGGTAGGAGGTCACCCGCTCGACCTCATTTTTGGAGCCCAGCATCACGCTGACGCGTTCATGCAGCTTGGTGGGCTGCAGGTCCAGGATGCGCTCTTTGCCGTTGGTGGCGGCGCCGCCGGCCTGTTCGATGAGCCAGCTCATGGGGTTGGCCTCGTACATCAGGCGCAGCTTGCCGGCCTTTTCGGGTTCGCGTTTGTCCCAGGGGTACAGGAAGACGCCGCCGCGGGTCAGGATGCGGTGCACGTCCGCCACCATGGAGGCGATCCAGCGCATGTTGAAGTCCTTGCCGCGCGGGCCTTCCTTGCCCTGCAGGCACTCGTCGATGTAGCGCTTGACCGGTGCGTCCCAGTGCCGCATGTTGCTCATGTTGATGGCGAACTCTTTGGTGTCCTCGGGAATCCTGACGTTTTCTTCGGTCAGCACGAAGGAGCCTTGTTCGCGGTCCAGCGTGAACATGGCGACGCCGTCGCCCACCGTCAGCACCAGGGTGGTCTGAGGGCCGTAGACGCAGTAGCCGGCCGCGACCTGCTTGTTGCCGGCCTGCAGGAAGTCTTTTTCTTCGACGCCGGCATGGCCTTCGGGCTTTTTGAGCACGCTGAAGATGGTGCCGATGCTGACGTTGACGTCGATGTTGCTGGAGCCGTCCAGGGGGTCGAACAGCAGCAGGTATTCACCCTGGGGGTAGCGGTTGGGCACCACGTAGATGCTGTCCATTTCTTCCGAGGCCATGGCCGCCAGGTGGCCGCCCCATTCGTTGGCCTCGATCAGCACCTCGTTGGCGATGATGTCGAGTTTTTTCTGCACTTCGCCCTGCACGTTCTCGCTGCCGGCGGTGCCCAGCACGCCGCCCAGCGCGCCTTTGTTGACGGCCTGGCTGATGCTTTTGCAGGCGCGGGCCACCACTTCGAGCAGCAGGCGCAGCTGCGACGGGATGTGGCCGTCCATGCGCTGCTGCTCCACCAGGTAGCGGGTCAGGGAGATTTTTTGGGACATGGGGGCTCCGTTCGATGAAAGGTTGGATCGGTTGGGCGGTGATGTTGTTGTCGGGTATGGCCGGGCGAGGTGATCAGCGGGGCTTGCCTTGCGGTTTGCGCTCTTCAAATTCGGCCAGCGTGGCCTGGGCGCTCTCCAGCAGGTACTCGTCGTCCTCGGCGCGCGCAATGTCCACGCGTTGCTGGAAGAAGGCGCGTGCTTCGGCAGTCCGACGTGCTTCGTGCGCGAGCACCCCGAGCTGGAACAAGGCGTCGAGCACGATGTCGGTGTCCTCCAGGGCCTTGCCCAGCGCCAGGCGCTGTTGCAGCCAGGTTTTTGCCTCGGCATGTTTGCCCAGCTGGTAGGCATTTTGCGCCAGGTTGTTGATGACGCCGGACATGCGCCTGTCCGTGCCGAAGCCGAAGGCGGCTTGCGCATCGGTGAACAGTTGCCGGTTGTGCGCCAGCGCTTCGGCGAAGCGACCGGCCTCGTGCAGGGCGTAGCCGATTTCTTCGCGCATCCCCAGCTTCTGCTCGACGCTCAGCGTGACGCCTTCGTGCGCGGCCCAGTGGACCGACTGCTGAAGGTGTTCGATGGCGGTGTCGTATTCCTTGGCCTCCAGGGCCGACTCACCGATGGCGTAGTGTTGTTCATAACGCTCGGTGGGGGTCAGCTTGCCTTTGGCGGCGCGCATGGCCAGGGCGCGCAGGCCCAGAGGCAGGCCTTCGGTGTCCTGCTGGCGTTTGCGGAACACCACGAACTGCAGCCACAGCAGGTCGGCCATTTCGTCGGAGTCGGCTCCCACGGCTTCGGCCAGGGGCTGCAGAGCGGCCAAGTCGGCCGACATGCGTGAACCGCTGAACATACTGCTGGTGTCGTACACGGTGCCGCGCAACCGGTTGAACTTCTTCGCGAACCGCTGTGCGGGGGTACCGAATGAGAAGAATGCCATGGCGGTGTCGTTCTCGTTCAGTCGGCTAATGCGCGAGTGACCACTTCATGCGTGTCTTTGCTCAAATCGGTCTTGGCCGCGACGCGCGCAATCGCTTCGCGCGCCGCGCTGCGGTAGGGCTCGGCCAGCTTGCTCCAGCGGTCCAGCGCGCGCGCCAGGCGGGCGGCCACCTGCGGGTTGATGGCGTCGAGTTCCATCACGCGCTCGCTCCAGAACACATAACCGGCGGCGTCGGCGCGGTGGAAGGCGGCGGGGTTGCCCTGGCAGTAGGTGCTGATCACGCTGCGCGCGCGGTTCGGGTTGCGCAGGCTGAAGTCGGCGTGCTTCATGAGCTGCTTGACGGCGGGCAGGATGTTGCCGCCGCGATCCGGCGCGCCGGCCTGCAGGCCGAACCATTTGTCGATGACCAGGGCTTCGTCCTTGAACATGGCGTGGAACAGCGGCAGGGCCTCGGCGGCCAGGGCGTGGCCGCTGGAGACCAGCGCGGCCAGCGCGTTGAAGCGGTCCGTCATGTTGCCGGCGTCCTTGAAGCGCTGCAGGGTTTTCTGCGGCCAGGCGGCGTCACCGCTGGCCTGCGCGGCCAGGCACAGGTTGGTCAGCGCCAGGCCCGCAAGCGCGCGCCGGCCCGAGGAGACGGCGTCGGGCGTGTAGGCGCCGGTGTCGTGGTTGGCCTGGTAGGCGGCTTCCCAGTCGGCCGTGAGCGCCGTGGCCAGCTGCAGGCGCATGGCTTCGCGCACCGCGTGGATGCGCTGCGGGTCGACCACGGCCAGCTGCTCGGCCAGGTAGGTCTCGGACGGCAGCGTCAGCACCAGTTCCTTGAAGGCCGAGTCCAGCGTGGGGTGGCGCAGCACCTGGCGCATGGCGTCCAGGTAGGCCTCGTCGAGCACGGCGGCGGGCGTGGACACCGCGGTGACGGCGGCGATGGCGCGGTTGACGGCCAGGCGCTGGCCGGCTTCCCAGCGGTTGAAGGGGTCGCTGTCGTGCGCCAGCAGGTGCAGCAGCTGGGCGTCGGTGTAGCTGAACTCCAGCACCACGGGGGCGGTGAAGCCGCGCAGGATGGAGGGCACGGGCTCGGCGTCGATGCCGGTGAAGGTCAGCATCTCGCTGGGCTGCGTGAGCACCACGGTGCGTGTGGTGGCCGGTGCGCCGCTCTCGCCGGCGAGCTGCAGCGGCAGGTCCTGGCCGTCCGCGCCCAGCAGGCCCAGGCCGACCGGAATCACAAAAGGCTGCTTGACCGGCTGGCCTACGGTGGGCGCGCAGCTTTGCGCGAGCGTGAGGGTGTAGGTGCGGGCGGCGGCGTCGTAGCTGCCTTGCGCGTGCACGCGCGGCGTGCCGGCCTGGCTGTACCAACGCTTGAACTGGGGCAGCAGGCGCGCCAGGTCCGACGTCGGGTTGGCGTCTGCAATGGCCTGCGCAAAATCGTCGCAGGTCACGGCGTGGCCGTCATGGCGCTCGAAGTACAGCGTCATGCCGCGGGCAAAACCCTCGCGGCCCACCAGGGTCTGCATCATGCGCACGACTTCGGCGCCTTTTTCGTAAATGGTGACGGTGTAGAAGTTGCTGATCTCGACATAGCTGTCGGGCCGCACGGGGTGCGCCATGGGGCCGGCGTCCTCGGGGAACTGGGCGGTGCGCAGCACGCGCACGTCCTCGATACGCTTGACGGCGCGGGCCGAGGCCTCGCCGCACAGGTCCTGCGAAAACTCCTGGTCGCGGAAGACCGTGAGGCCTTCCTTGAGGCTGAGCTGGAACCAGTCGCGGCAGGTGACGCGGTTGCCCGTCCAGTTGTGGAAGTACTCGTGGCCGACCACACTTTCGATGTTGGAGAAATCCACGTCGGTGGCGGTGGCCTGGTTGGCCAGCACGTACTTGGTGTTGAAGATGTTCAGGCCCTTGTTCTCCATGGCGCCCATGTTGAAGTCGCTGGTGGCGACGATCATGAAGCGTTCCAGGTCCAGCGGCAGGCCGAAGCGTGCCTCGTCCCAGGCCACCGAATGCATCAGCGAGGTCATGGCATGCTCGGTCTTGTCGAGGTCGCCGGGGCGCACGTAGACCTGCAGCGTGTGTTCCTTGCCGGCGCGCGAGGTGATGCGCTGCTCGCGGCTGACCAGCTGGCCGGCCACCAGGGCGAACAGGTAGCTGGGCTTTTTGTGCGGGTCCACCCATTTGGCGAAATGCCGCGCGCCGTTGGGGCCGGGCTCCAGCGGGCCGTGGTCGACCAGGTTGCCGTTGGACAGCAGCACCGGGTACTTCGCCTTGTCGGCGCGCAGGGTCACGGTGTAGCTGGCCATCACGTCGGGGCGGTCCAGGAAGTAGGTGATGCGGCGAAAGCCCTCGGCCTCGCACTGCGTGAAGAAGGAGTCGTTGCTGACGTACAGGCCCATCAGCTTGGTGTTCTTGGCCGGGCAGGTGGTGGTGAAGATTTCCAGGTCGAAGGGCTCGCTGCCTTCGGGCAGGTTCTCCAGCACCAGCTGGTTGCCTTCCATCTTGAAGGAGGTGCCCTGGCGGTTGACCAGCACGCGCGACAGGTTGAGTTCCTCGCCGTCGAGCTTGAGCGGCAGGGCCGGCACGTCGTTATTGCGGCGCAGCCGCATCTTGTTGAGCACGCGCGTCTTCGCCGGGTCCAGGTCGAAGCACAGGTCGACGCTGTCTATCCAGTAAGCGGGGGCGATGTAGTCGGCGCGGTTGATGACCACCGAGGGCCCTTGTCCTGATTCACGGTCATCGAGCATTTGCAACATGGCTACTTCCTCAAAACGGTCTAAAAACTCAAAAACAATTTATCAACGATACCCGGGATGGCCGGTGCCGGCCGCCCGGGCGGGCCTGTATCAAACGCCCTGCTTCAGCGAGGCTTCGATAAAGACGTCCAGGTCCCCGTCCAGCACTTTCTGCGTGGCCGAGACTTCGACGTTGGTGCGCAGGTCCTTGATGCGGCTGTTGTCCAGCACATAGCTGCGGATCTGGTGGCCCCAGCCCACGTCGGTCTTGGTGTCTTCCAGCTTTTGCTGGGCTTCCTGCTGCTTGCGCAGCTCGAAGTCGTACAGCCGCGAGCGCAGGCGCTTCCAGGCGACGTCGCGGTTGCTGTGCTGGCTGCGGCCGTCCTGGCACTGCACGACGATGCCGGTCGGGATGTGCGTCAGGCGCACGGCCGAGTCGGTCTTGTTGATGTGCTGGCCGCCGGCGCCGCTGGCGCGGAAGGTGTCGGTGCGCACGTCGGCCGGGTTGATGTCGATCTCGATGGAGTCGTCGATCTCGGGATAGACGAAGACCGAGGCGAAGGAGGTGTGGCGCCCGCCGGAGGAGTCGAACGGCGATTTGCGCACCAGGCGGTGCACGCCGGTTTCGGTGCGCAGCAGGCCGAAGGCGTATTCGCCCTCGATCTTGATGGTCGCGCCCTTGATGCCGGCGGTGTCGCCGGGGGATTCGTCCTCGACGGTGGTCTTGAAGCCCTTGCGCTCGGCGTACTTGAGGTACTGGCGCAGCAGCATGCTCGCCCAGTCGCAGGCCTCTGTGCCGCCGGCGCCGGCCTGGATGTCCAGGAAGCAGGGCAGCGGGTCGGCCGGGTTGTTGAACATCCGGCGGAATTCCATTTTTTCGACTTCGGCGGCGATCTTGGCGGCTTCGCCTTCAATCGTCAGCATGCCGGCTTCGTCGCCTTCGGCCTTGGACATCTCGAAGAGCTCGATGTTGTCGGAGAGCTCCGCCGTCAGGCGGTCGATGACGTGGACCACGTCTTCCAGCGATTTCTTTTCCCGGCCGAGTTCCTGCGCGCGCTTGGGGTTGTCCCAGACTTTCGGGTCTTCCAGCGCGGCGTTGACTTCGTTCAGCTTTCGTTCTTTGGCAGGGTAGTCAAAGATACCCCCGAAGCTCGTTGACCCGGTTGCTCAGGTCCACGAGCTGGTTGCTGATGAGGTTGCTGCGTTCTGCGTCCATGATGAGAAGGTCCTGTGAGGCTGTCGGTGTAGGGGAGCGCCGTGAAGGCGTTAACCGGCTATTTTCTCACGAGCGGGGCCCTGGGGCGGCAAAAAGGGAATATGGCGGGCAGGCCGGCCCGGAACCGCTGCTCAGGCCCCGTTTTCGCCCGGCGGGGACACCGGCAGCGTCACGGTGAAGGTCGCGCCCCGGCCCGGCTCGCTTTGCACGCCGATGCGGCCGCCGTGGGCCTCCACCAGCTGCTGGGTGATGAACAGGCCCAGCCCCAGGCCGCCGGTGCCGTCGTTGCCGGCGGCGCGCTCGAACTGCTCGAAGATGCGCTGCTGGTCTTCCGCTGAGATGCCCATGCCCTGGTCGCTGACTTCAATGCGCACGCCGCCCTCGGCCGGGACCGCGCTGACGGTGACCGGCTTGCCCTTGCCGTAGCGCAGGGCATTGGTCAGCAGGTTGATGACGACCTGCTCGATGCGGAACTCGTCCCAGGTGCCGGTGATGGGCTGGCCGGCTTCCAGCGTGATGCTGCTGCCCGCGGCGGCGGCCTGGTTGGCCAGGTTGCCGGCCACGCGCTGCAGCAGGGCGGGCAGGTCGACCTCGCTGGGGCGTATCGACAGCCGGTTGCTGCGGATGCGCGAGACGTCCAGCATGTCGTCGATCAGGCGCACCATGCTCTGGATCTGCCGCTGGTCGCGCGCCACCATCTTCTGCAGGTAGGCCGCGTCGAAGATCGCGGTGTTGCCCCGGTCCAGCTGCATCTTGCGCAACTGCGCCTCCAGGAACAGCGTGTTGAGCGGCGTGCGCAGCTCGTGCGCCACCATGGACATGAAGTCGTCGCGCATGCGCACGGCGTTCTGCAGCTCGCCCTGGGCGGCCTGCAGTTCCTTGAGCAGCGTTTCCTGCTCCTGCCGGCTTTTTTCGAGCGCCTGGACCTGTCGGCGCACTTCCTGGCGCTGGCGGTACAGCTCGACGAAGACGCTGACCTTGCTCCTGACGGCGTCCACGTCGAGCGGCTTGTAGAGGAAGTCGACGGCGCCGGTCTCGTAGCCCTTGAAGGCGTAGTTGAGCTCCTTGCCGGCGGCCGTCACGAAGACGATGGGAATGCTGCGGGTTTTTTCGGTGCCGCGCATCAGCTCGGCCAGCTCGAAACCGTTCATGCCCGGCATCTGCACGTCCAGGATGGCCAGCGCGAATTCGTGCTGCAGCAGCAGCGCCAGCGCGTCGTCGCCGTTCGATGCCTGGAAGATGACGCGGTCGTCCTGCCGGATCAGCGCATTGAGCGCCAGCAGGTTTTCGGGCAGGTCGTCAACGATCAGGACTTTGGCGCTGTGGTCGCTCATGGCAGGGTATCCAGTTGGAGAAGCAGGCGGCGTATGCCGTCCAGGGGAAGCACGAGGCTGGGTTGCAAAAGGGCGATGGCGGCTTCGGGCATGGTGGCGACCTGGGCCTCGGCCGGGTCCTGCACGACGGTCAGGCCGCCGCATTCGCTGATCCGGGCCAGGCCCGCCGCGCCGTCGAAGTTGGCGCCGGTCAGCAGGATGCCGGCCAGGCGCGGGCCGTAGGCGTCGGCCGCCGACTCCATCAGCAGGTCGATGGAAGGGCGCGAGTAATGCACCGGGGCTTCGCAGCTCAGCGAAAAGGACCTGTCCTTTTCAATCGACAGGTGGTAGCCCGCGCCGGCGAAGTACAGCGTGCCGGGAGCGATGCCTTCCTTGTCGGCGGCTTCGTGCACCTTGATCGCCAGGCGCTTGCGGAAGATGTCCGCCAGCAGGCTGTCACGCGTCTCGGGCAGGTGCAGGATGGCCACGATGGGCAGGCGGTAGCGGTCGGGCAGGCCGCTGAGCAGCTTGAGCAGCGCGTCCACGCCGCCGGCCGACGCGCCTATCACCACCGCGTCCACTTTCCGGAGCGGGAAGCCGTCATCGGCAACAGGGGTGGCTGCGCGCGTGCTCATTTTTTGCGGAAGATGCGCTCGCCGCGGTCCAGCGCCTCGAAATGGTTGGCGTAGGCGGAAAAGTCTATGCTTTCCTTGCTGCCCAGGCCCAGGATGCCGCGGTGGCTCAGGGACTCGTGGAACAGGCCCAGCGCGCGGTTCTGCAGCTGCTTGTTGAAGTAGATCAGCACGTTGCGGCACAGCACCAGCTGGGTTTCCGAAAACACGCTGTCCGTCGCCAGGCTGTGGTCGGCGAAGGTGATGTTCTCGCGCAGCGACTTGTCGAAGACGGCGGCGTTGTAGGCGGCCGTGTAGTAGTCGGAAAACGCGCGCTTGCCGCCGGCCTTCTGGTAGTTCTTGGTGTGGCCGCGTATGCTTTCGAGCGGAAAAATCCCCTGGCGCGCCTTGTCCAGCGATTCGGGGTTGATGTCGGTCGCATAAATCAGCGCGCGGTCCAGCAGGCCTTCCTCGCGCAGCAAAATCGCCAGCGAATACACCTCTTCACCGGTGCTGCAGCCGGCGATCCAGACCTTGATCGACGCGTAGGTGGCCAGGCGCGGCACCACCTGCTGGCGCAGCGCGAGGAAAAACGAGGGGTCGCGGAACATCTCGCTGACCGGAATGGTCAGGTACTGCAGCAGCTGGTGGAACATCAGCGGGTCGTGCAGCACCCGCGCCTGCAGCTCCGAGATGGTCGGGCATTCGAGCTGGCTCAGCGCATGCAGCACGCGGCGCTTTTGCGAGGCGCCCGCGTAGTCGCGAAAGTCGTAGCTGTAGCGCAGGTAAATCGCCTCCATCAGCAGGCGCAGCTCGATGTCGGTGTTGCTGGGCCCGGCCGGCATGGCGGCGGCCATGGCCGCCGAGCTGCGGATCACCGGCGCCTCGGGCTTGCCCGCAACGTCGTCCGCGTTGACAGCCTTGCCTTTGCTCATGCTCACAGACGTTCCAGGTTGGGCATCCAGACGCGCAGCAGCGAGAACAGCCTGTCCAGGTCAATGGGTTTGGCCAGGTAGTCGTTGGTGCCGGCCCGCAGGCACTGCTCCTGGTCGTCCTTCATGGCCTTGGCCGTGACGGCGATGATGGGCAGTTTCTGGAAGCGCGGGTTCTGGCGTATGCGGCGCGTGGCTTCCAGGCCGTCCATGCCGGGCATCATCACGTCCATCAGCACCAGGTCGATGTCGGGAACTTCCTCCAGCTTGCGGATGGCTTCCAGGCCGTTGCGGCCGATTTCGACCTGCACGCCTTTTTGCTCCAGCGCGCTGGTGAGCGCGAAGATGTTGCGCACGTCGTCGTCCACCAGCAGTATCTTGCGGCCCTCGAAGACGCGGTCGCGGCTGCGCGCGGTCTTGAGCATGGTGCGGCGCTCGGCCGAGAGTTCGGACTCGACCTTGTGCAGGAACAGCGTCACTTCGTCGAGCAGGCGTTCGGGTGAACGCGCGCCCTTGATGATGATGGAGCGCGAATACTTCATCAGCTCCGCCTCTTCATCGCGCGTCAGGTTGCGCCCGGTGTAGACGATCACCGGCGGGAAGGAGGAGATGTCTTCGCTGGACATGCGCTTGAGCAGCTCCGCGCCCTGGATGTCGGGCAGCTTCAGGTCGATGATCATGCAGTCGAAGATGGTGGTGGCCAGCAGCGCGAGGGCTTCGGCGCCGGTCTCGACCGCCGTGATTTCCACGTCCTCGTCGCTGATCAGGTGCGTCACGCTGTCGCGCTGCATCGCATCGTCTTCCACCAGCAGCACGCGCTTGACCTTTTGCGTGAGCTTGTCTTCGAGCTTCCTGAACACTTCCTTGAGCTGTTCGCGCGTGGTGGGCTTGATCGCATAACCGATGGCGCCCATCTGCAGCGCGGCTTCGCTGCGGTCCTGCCCCGACACCACGTGAACGGGAATGTGGCGGGTCTGCGCGCTTTCCTTCAGGCGCTGCAGCACCATCAGGCCGGAGCCGTCGGGCAGGCCCATGTCCAGCAGGATGGCGTGCGGCACGAACTGGCTGGCCAGCGCGAAGCCGTCTTCGGCGCTGTGCGCGACCAGGCAGCTGTAGTTGAGCTCGTGCGCCAGGTCGTAGAGGATTTGCGCGAAGGCCGGGTCGTCCTCGATCACCAGCACCAGGCGGGCCTTGAAGGCGGTGTGGCGGTCGTCGGCAAAGCCGGGCGCCAGGGGCTGTGCCGCTCTGGCCGGAACCGCCACCGGGGCCGGGGCCGGTGCGGGAGCGGCCGGCGCGAATGCCGGTGCGGATGCGGGCAAGGCTTGCGGCTTGCTCCAGTCGGAGGGCAGGCGCAGCGTGAAGGTGCTGCCCTTGCCTTCGCTGCTGGTGACGCTGATCGAGCCGCCCAGCAATGCGGCAAGGTCGCGCGAGATCGACAGGCCCAGGCCCGTGCCGCCGTAGCGCCGGCTGGTGGTGCCGTCGGCCTGGCGGAAGGCGTCGAAAATAATGGCCTGCTGGTCTTCGCGTATGCCAATGCCCGAGTCCTGCACGGCAAAGGCGACGTAGCCGCCGGCTTGCGGCGACACGGTCAGGCGCACGGCGCCGGCCTCGGTGAACTTGACGGCGTTGGACAGCAGGTTCTTGAGGATCTGCTCGACGCGCTGGCGGTCGGTGAAGAGCGATGCCGGCGTGGCCGCGTCCACCGTGACCTCGAAGGCCAGGTGTTTCTGGCCGGCCAGCGGCTCGAAGGTGTTCCTGAGCGAGTCGGCCAGCTTGCCGACCTGGACGTCCTCGGGCGAGAGTTCGAGCTTGCCGGCCTCCACCTTGGAGATGTCCAGGATGTCGTTGATCAGGTTGAGCAGGTCGTTGCCGGCCGAATAGATGGAGCGGGCGAACTTGATCTGTTCCTCGCTCAGGTTGCCCTTGGGGTTGTCGGCCAGCAGCTTGGCCAGGATCAGCGAGCTGTTGAGCGGCGTGCGCAGCTCGTGCGACATGTTGGCCAGGAACTCCGACTTGTAGCGGCTGGCGCGCGTGAGCTCCTCGGCGCGCAGCTCCAGCTGCGTCTGCGCCAGGCTCAGGGCCTCGTTTTTCTGGTCCAGCGACACGGCCTGCTCGCCGAGCTGCACATTGGTCTGCTCGAGTTCGGCCTGCTGGTTTTCCAGGTTGGCCTGCGACTCCTTGAGCACGCGCGACTGTTCCTCGAGTTCCTCGTTGGCGGTGCGCAGCTCTTCCTGCTGCACCTGCAGCTCTTCATTGAGCTGCTGGGTTTCGGCCAGCAGGTCCTGCAGCCGCTGGCGGTACAGCGCGCTGTGGATGGAGGTGCCTATGCTGCCGCCTATGAGCTTGACGAACTCGATGTCGCGCGGGCTGAGTTCGCGCAGGAAACCGAACTCGACCACGCCGTTGACCAGTCCTTCATGCGCCACCGGCACGATCAGCACATGGCGCGGCGCGGCCTCGCCCAGGCCGGAGCTGACCTTGAGGTAGCCGGCCGGCAGGTCGTCCAGTTGCAGCACGCGGTTTTCGAGTGCCGCCTGGGCCACCAGGCTTTCGTTGCCGGCGAAGGTGTGCCCGGCCTCATCGGCCTGCCGGCTGAAGCCGTAGCTCGCGATGCGGCGCAGGCCGCCGTCGTCTTCGCGCAGGTAGGCGGCGCCGACTTCAAAACGCAGGTAGCCCGCCAGGAAATCCAGCACGCTGCGGCCCAGGTTGCCCAGCACCTGCTGGCCGATCATGTGCTCGGCGAGCTGTGTCTGGCCGGTGCGCAGCCAGGCCTGCTCCTGCACCACGGCGGCGTCGGCGGCCTGCTGGCGCAGCGCCACGGCGTAGGAGTCGGACAGGCGAACCAGCTCGCGACGGCCGAAAAAGGCCAGCAGGCCGCTCACGCTCACGGTAAAGACGAGGTAGAACAGCACGCTCCACAGCGTGATGGTCTTGGCGTCTTCATTGCGGTCCTGCAGCAGCCGCCTTTCCATGGCGACGAAGGCTTGGAACTCGCGGCGCATCTCGTCGGTGATGACCTTGCCTCGGCCCGCGCGAACGACATCCTGGTAGTTGCCCTGCTGGCGGCGCAACTCGATGGCGTTTTGCCCGAATTCGTTCCATTGGGCCTGCAGCGAGGAGATGCGTCGCAGCCGGTCCACCTGCTGGGGGTTGTCGCCCACCAGCGTCGACAGCGCCGCGATTTCACTGCCGATGCGCGACTTGGCGATGTCGTAGGGCTGCAAAAAGGTTTCGTCGCCGGTGATCAGGTAACCGCGCATGCCGGTTTCCATGTCGATGCTGAGCTTGCTGATCTCGTTGGCGTTGCCTATCACCCGTTCGGTGTGCTCGACCCAGTTCAGGGACGAGAGAAGGAAAAAGATCAGGCCGACGAACAGCGCGGCGCTGAGCGCGCCCATGCCCAGGGGCAGGGTGATGTTGCGCGTCAGGATGCTGCGAAATTTGTCCTGGTCGATGCTGGCTGTCCCGGTCATGCTTGTCTTTGCTTTCAGCTTGTTACACCGCAAAAAGCGTCAAGTGTGCCCCAGGCAGGCCGATTTCCTTGTAGGCGGAAGCCTCAGCTTGCGAAGTTTTCGATCAGCCCGGCCAGCGCTTCAGGCTGGTCGTGGTGCAGCATGTGGCCCGCGTCCTGCACCACCGCGACACGGGCGTCGGGCACCTGTTTGATCCGCTCGTGGTACTCGGCAAGTGAGTACTTGCCCTGCCACCAGGTGGCCAGGGAGTCGTCGGACGCCTCGACGGCCAGCACCGGGGCCGTGATCTGGCGGTAAATCGCGAGCGCTTCATCGACGCGGTACAGCTGGGCGCTGGTGATCTTGTGCGCGGCTTCGCCCAGGATCTGCCATCGGCCGGCCGCGTCCGGCCGCGCCCAGTGGCTGGCCAGCCAGCCGGCCTTGTCGGCCGACAGGCGGGGGTTGGTCCTCATCAGGCGGCGCGCCACACCGTCCACGCTGTCATAGGCCTTGAGCGCCAGCGTGCCGCGCTGCAGGCTTTTGAGTTCATCCATCCATTTGGCATAGCGGCCCGGGGCCTGCTCGGCCTGGCTGGGCGGCAGGCCGAAGCCTTCGAGGTTGACGAGCCTGCGTATGCGCGCGGGCCGCACGCCGGCATACAGCATGGCGACGTTGCCGCCCATGCTGTGGCCGACCAGGTCCACGGGACGCTCGCCCGCATAGTGGTCGAGCAGGAAATCGAGGTCGGCGAGGTAGTCGGCGAACCAGTAATTGTCGGCAGGGCTGCCTTCGGGGCCGGAGCCCGTCAGCCCGAAGCCGCGCCAGTCGGGCGCGATGATGGTGCGGCCCTGCGCGAAGGCGTCGGAGAGCGCGTCGACCATGAACTGGTAGGACGCGGCGACGTCCATCCAGCCGTGAACCAGTACCAGCGGGGGCAGCGCAGGGTTCGTTTCAACTGCGCTGTCCCAGATCCGGACATGGTAGTTGAGGCCGCGTATAGGGACAAACTCGCTGCGGGAAGATCGTTTTTCTTTGTACATTGAATACCATGATAAAGAGACACGAAGCCAAGCGCAGTCAAAAGAGGGACAAGCCGGCCGGCACACAGCCTGATCACTACGCGGCGCTGCACGCCGGCTTTCACTGGCAGGTCGATGACTATTTCAACATCGCCGAGGCCTGCTGCGGCCGCTGGGCACGGTCCCAGCCCCGGACCGCCATACGCGTGCACAAGCCGGGCGCAAAAACCGTGCTGCACAGCTACCAGGAACTGCAGAAGGCGGCCGATGCGCTCAGCCACGTGTTGACGGGCCTCGGGGTCAAGCGCGGCGACCGTGTCGCCATCGTGATGCCGCAGCGCCTGGAAACCGCGGTGGCTTATATGGCGGTGTTCCAGATGGGTGGGGTTGCCATGCCGCTGTCCATGCTGTTCGGGCCTGAGGCGCTGGAATACCGGCTGCAGGACAGCGATGCCGTGGTGGCCATCTGCGATGAAAGTTCGATGGACAGCCTCAAGGCCATTCGCGGCAACTGCCCGGCGCTGCGCACGGTGATTGCCGCAGGCGCGGCGCGGGGCCAGGGCGACCTGGACTATGAAAGCGCATTGGCGGCGCACAAGGGCGCATTCACGGCGGTCAAGACCAAGGCCGAAGAAGGCGCGATCCTGATCTACACCAGCGGCACCACCGGCCCGCCCAAAGGCGCGCTGCTGCCGCACCGCGCGCTGATCGGCAACCTGCCGGGGTTTGTCTGCAGCCACAACTGGTTTGGCTTTGACGGCAAGAGCAACAAAAAATCCGATGCCGTGTTCTGGTCTCCGGCGGACTGGGCCTGGACCGGCGGCTTGATGGATGCGCTGCTGCCCAGCCTGTATTTCGGCCGGCCCATCGTCGCCTTCAACGGCCGCTTCAGCCCCGAACTGGCCTTCAGCCTGATGGCGGAGCAGGGCGTGACGCATACCTTTTTGTTTCCGACGGCCCTCAAGGCCATGATGAAGGCCTATCCCAGGCCGAGCCAGCATTTCAGGATGACGCTGCAGGCCATGATGAGCGCCGGGGAGGCCGTGGGCGACGCCGTGTTCAGCTACTGCCGCGAGCAACTCGGCGTGACCGTCAACGAGATGTTCGGCCAGACCGAGATGAACTATGTGGTCGGCAACTGCAGCCGCCTGTGGCCTGCGCGCCCCGGCAGCATGGGCAAGGGCTACCCGGGCCACCGCGTGGCGGTGATCGACGATGAAGGCAATGAATGCGCTGTCGGTGTGCCCGGCGACGTATCGGTGAACCGCTACGACGTGCACGGCGACCCGGACCCGATTTTCTTTCTGGGTTACTGGAAGAAAGACGCGGCCACCCAGGGCAAGTTCACCGGGGACTGGTGCCGCACCGGCGACCTGGCGCGCCGCGACGCCGAAGGCTATCTCTGGTACGAAGGCCGCGCCGACGACGTGTTCAAGGCCGCCGGCTACCGCATAGGCCCCGGCGAAATCGAGAACTGCCTGGTCAAGCACGCGGCCGTCGCCAATGCCGCCGTGGTGCCCAAGCCCGATCGCGAGCGTGGCGCTGTCGTCAAGGCTTATGTGGTGATTGCGCCTGACCAGGTGGCGGCCCGCGCGGGCCATCCGGGCGGCGCGGCGCGCTTTGAGGAGGAACTCACCGCGAAGCTGCAGGCCCATGTCAAAAACATGCTGGCGCCTTATGAGTACCCGAAGGAGATTGAGTTTATTGACGCGCTGCCCATGACGACGACTGGAAAAGTGCAGCGACGCGTGTTGCGATTGCAGGAGGAAGAACGTTTCAAGGCGCAGTCATAGCCCTGAGGCAGACATAAAAAAAGCACCCGAAGGTGCTTTTTTTATAAGTGAAACCGGTGCTCAGCGTGCAGCAACTTGTTCAGCCACATAGATTTCAACGCGGCGATTCTTGTCACGGCCTTGCTGCGTGGCGTTGTCCGCAACCGGCTCACGCGAACCGCGGCCGTCCGTCACGATGCGGGTGCGGGCCACGCCGCGGCTGACCAGGTAGTCGCGGGCCGAGTCGGCACGGTCTATCGACAGCGGGTTGTTGATGGCGTCGGAGCCGGTGTTGTCGGTGTGGCCGATGATGGTGACCGTCGTGACCGGGTTCTGGTTCAGGCTGGTGGCGAACTGGTTCAGGATGGGCGCGAAGTTGGACTTGATGGCCGAGCGGCCCACGTCAAACGACACGTCGCTGGGGATGTCGAGCTTCAGGCGGTTGTCGGTGGTCTGGCTCACGGCCACGCCGGTGCCCACGGTGGCCTGTTCCATCGCGGCCTTCTGATCCTGCATTTTCTTGGACCAGATGTAGCCGCCGCCCGCGCCGACTGCGCCGCCCAGGACTGCGCCCGTAGCCGCACCCTTGGAGCCGCCGGTGGCCGCGCCCAGCAGCGCACCCGCAACCGCGCCAATGCCGGCGCCCTTGGCCGTGCCCGACTGGGTTTCAGTCATGTTGGCGCAACCGGAAAGGGTGAAAGCGGCCAGGACCGCGCAGGTCAGGGAAGTGATGGTCAGTTTGTTCATGTAAATGCTCCTCGGGAAGATTGGACGATGCCGTTGTGAAGCTGTCTTGATGGATTCAGGATTCAGCCCGAACGGATTAAATCGTTGGTGTGTGAATACTAGGCAGGCAATTGGTGAAGAGTTGTAAGACAAGGGCGCGAATTGGGCTTCCAGCAAGCCGCGGGTTAAGCCCGTAAACTAGCCGCTTTGTGAACTTCGCCGCGCCGTATTCCCGGTGACGCAAGCGCCAATACCGTCCATTTCCATCTTCTTTCAACCGAAACTCCCATGAATAAAGTTCAACTCGGCTCCAGCGACCTGCACGTGACCCCTATTTGCCTGGGCACCATGACCTTCGGCGAACAGGTGGATGAAAAAACCTCGCATGCCATCCTGGACCGTTCGCTGGAACGCGGCGTCAATTTCATCGACACGGCCGAGATGTATTCGGTGCCGGCGCGCGCCGAAACCTGCGGTTCGACCGAAACCATCATCGGCAACTGGTTCGCCAAAAACCCGTCGGCCCGCGCCAAACTGGTGCTGGCCACCAAGGTGGCCGGCCCCTCGCGCGGCATGCCCTGGGTGCGCGAAGGCGGTGGCATGACGGCCCAAGACATCGTGGCTTCCTGCGACGCCAGCCTCAAGCGCCTGCAGACCGAGGTGATCGACCTGTACCAGATCCACTGGCCCGAGCGCCACGTTCCGGCCTTCGGCGCGCTGTATTACAACCCGGCGCAGGAGCGCTCCGCCACCCCCATCCATGAGCAGCTCGAAGCGCTGGCCGGCCTGGTGAAGGCGGGCAAGGTGCGCGCCATTGGTCTCTCGAACGAAACGCCCTACGGCGTGCACGAGTTCGTGCGCCTGGCCGAGCAGCACGGCCTGCCGCGCGTGGCCGCGGTGCAGAACCCGTACTGCCTGATCAACCGCACCGTGGAAAACGGCCTGGACGAAACCATGCACCGCCTGGGCGTCTCGCTGCTGGCCTATTCACCGCTGGGCTTCGGCCTGCTGACCGGCAAGTACGATGAATCGGGCACCGAAGGCCCGAATGCGCCCAAGGAAGCGCGCATCGCCAAGTTCGAGTCCACGCGCAAGCAGCGCTGGGGACGCCCCGAGGCGCTGGCCGCCGCGCGGCGCTACAACGCGCTGGCGCGCGCCAACGGCCTCACGCCGACGCAACTCGCGCTGGCCTTCTGCTACACCAAGTGGCAGGTCGCCAGCACCATCATCGGCGTGACCTCGGTCGCGCAACTCGATGAGGACCTGGACGCCTTTAGCACCAAACTGAGCCCCGAAGTGCTCGCTGAGATCGACAAAATCCGCTGGGAAGCGCGGGATCCGGCATTGTGAAAAGGCTCACGCGGTCTGCAATCTTTTTTAGCTTGCTTGCCGCTGGCTCCCTGAGCGTCGCCTTGTCGAAATTCACGGGGGAACGGATCATCAATTTCAGGACCAACGAGTACTTGTTTGATCAGCGCTCCATCGCGGCATTGAAAAGACACCTGTGCGCGGCGCAGGCGGATGGGGTTTCGATTGAACCCATCGTCGTGGTGGGGGATGCTGAGGATTCCGAGCGCGATGCCGATGCGTTGGCATGGGCAAGAGCCTCGAAAGTGGCTGCTGCACTGGAAGAAATCGGCATACCCAGAAAACTTCTTTTTGTCGGCATCAATCGGGCGGGTGGCCTGTCGCCAAGATTGGCTGATACCGGGAATCGAAAAGGAGTAGAGGTTTCCTTTCAAGGTTTCAGGGGAAAGCCGGTACTGGACTCTTGTGGTGAGGGCTTCAAGCCCTCTTAGCTTATGAAACGGCACGTCAGTGAAACGCCGGCCACGCAGCTGCTGAAGGCCAACAAGGTTGCATTCACCGAGCACCCCTACGAATACCTGGAGCACGGCGGCGCCCAGCACAGCGCCGAGGTGCTGGGCTTTGACCCCTTTACCGTCGTCAAGACCCTGGTCATGCAGGACCAGGACGCCAAACCCCTGCTGGTGTTGATGCACGGCAACCGCAAGGTGTCGACCAAAAACCTGGCGCGGCAAATAGGCGCCAAGTCGGTGGAACCCTGCAAGCCCGAAGTCGCGAACCGCCACAGCGGCTACCTGGTCGGCGGCACCTCGCCCTTCGGCACGCGCAAGGCGATGCCGGTCTATATCGAGGAAAGCATCCTGGCCTTGCCTAAAATCGCCATCAACGGCGGGCGGCGCGGCTACCTCATCGGGATTGACCCGCAGGTCTGCGTCACATTGCTCGGTGCAAAATCGGTGAACTGTGCGCTCAGCCTGGACAATGCCGCGGGCTACGGCTGAACTCCGGCCGGGGCCGGCGGCCACTACATAAAGAGGGAGACCCATGATTTACGCATACTCAATCGGCGCCACGCTGCTGGCTTACCTGCTTGGTTCACTGTCGTTCGCGGTGATCGTCAGCAAGCTCATGGGCCTGAGCGACCCGCGCAGCTACGGCAGCAAAAACCCGGGCGCCACCAACGTGCTGCGCTCGGGCAGCAAACCGGCCGCCGTGGCGACGCTGCTGCTGGACGCCCTCAAGGGCTGGCTGCCGGTGGTGCTGGTCAAATGGTTTGGTGCCGACTACGGCCTGGGCGACGGCACGGTGGCCGCCGTCGGGCTTGCGGCCTTCCTCGGGCATTTGTACCCGGTGTTTTTCCAGTTCAAGGGCGGCAAGGGCGTGGCGACGGCGGCGGGCGTGCTGTTGGGCGTGAGCTGGATACTGGGACTGGCCACGCTGCTGACCTGGGTGATCGTGGCCTTCTTTTCGCGCTACTCCTCGCTGGCGTCCCTGGTCGCCGCGGTTTTCGCGCCCCTGTATTACCTGTTCGGCGACCGCGAGGCCTGGTACGTCGACAAGGCCATCCTGCTGGTGATGTTTGCCATCAGCGCGCTGCTGGTGTACCGCCACCGCGAGAACATCAGCAAGCTGCTCAAGGGGACGGAGTCGAAGCTGGGCGGCGGCAAGAAACGCTGAGAAGCCGTCACGGCGGGTTGCCGCTGCCCGCTGTGATCAGAAGCGGCGCGTCAGCACCATTTCTTCGTTGGTGCGGTTCATCTGGAAGCGCGTGAGGAAGCTGTTGCCCAGCAGGACGAAGGGCATGTCGCGCGAGGCCACCACGGCGGGCACGTTGAAGACTTCCACATCGCCCACGCGCACGGAGCCGAGGTTGACCTGCCAGCCCACCGTCGTGCCGTTGGCGGTGCCCAACTGGACAGGACGGCCCGCTTTGTAGTCGACGCCCATGCGGTCGGCGTCGGCCGCCGACATGGAAATGACGCTGGCGCCCGTGTCGACCAGGAACTGGGTGGTCTTGCCGTTGATCTGGCCGCGTGTCATGAAGTGCCCGTCGCTGCCAGCCATGAGCACGATCCTGTTGCCCTGTCCCGCCTGTGTGGCCGCGCCGCCGCCTGCGCCGCTGCTCACGGGCGCTTCGCCCACCCGCAATGCGTGGCGCTTGCCGGAGAGTTCGACCACTGCCTGGTCGCCCGAGGTGGAAACCACCTTGACGCCCTGGTGCGTCTCGCCGGGGGCCACCGTTTTGGGGGCGCCGCCGTCAACCACCAGCAAGGCCTTGTTTCCCAGCATGCCGGCCAGCTTGACCGATTGGGCCTGGGCCGCGCTGTGCAGCAGGGCCGAAGCCCCAAGCAGCAGAAACGCCAGCGCACGCGTTGCGCAACCCGGTGTCCATGCCAGGGACTTCATGGCTAGTCGCGGAAGTTGTTGAAGCTCAGCGGAAAGTCGCTGATCTCGGTGCGGATCATGGCCATGGCGGCCTGCAGGTCGTCGCGCTTGGCGCCGGTCACGCGCACCGCGTCGCCCTGGATGGAGGCCTGCACCTTGACCTTGCTGCCCTTGATGAGTTGCTGGATTTTCTTGGCCTGCTCGGCCTCGATGCCGTTGCGCACCTTGGACACCTGCTTGACCTTGTCGCCGCCGATTTTTTCGGACTTGCCGATGTCGAGGAAACGGATGTCGACACCCGCCTTGGTGAGCTTGTTGCGCAGGATGTCGTTCATCTGGTCGAGCTGGAAGTCGCTGTCGCCGATCAGCGTGATGTCTTTTTCCTTGAGCTCGATGGAGGCGGAGGTGCCCTTGAAGTCGAAGCGCGTGCCGATTTCCTTGCCGGTGTTTTCCACGGCGTTTTTGACCTTGACCAGATCGGCTTCAAGAACGGTGTCGAAAGAGGGCATGATGCAAGTCTTTATTACGGGTGTTGGAGTGAGACAATCACCCGGATGTTAGTCGAGAAAAACGTTCCGCTCCAGCATTCCAACAGCTTTGGCATCGTGGCCAAGGCCCTGAGCCTGATCCGCGTGGCCGATGAGGCCGATATCGCCGCCGTGCTGCAGGACCCGGCCCTGAAAGCCGCGCCCAAGTTCGTGCTGGGCGGCGGCAGCAACATCGTGCTGACCGGCGACGTCAAGCCGCTGGTGCTCAAGGTCGAAATCATGGGAAAGCGCCTGGTCGGCGAAACCGCCAAGGCCTGGATCGTGGAGGCGGGCGCCGGCGAAAACTGGCACGACCTGGTCACCTGGACCCTGCAAAACGGCTACCCAGGGCTGGAAAACCTGGCGCTGATCCCGGGCACGGTCGGTGCCTCGCCGGTGCAGAACATAGGCGCCTACGGCGTGGAACTCCAGGACCGCTTCGAATCGCTGGACGCCGTGGACCTGACGACGGGCCAGGCTTTCACCCTCCATGCCGCGCAATGCGCCTTCGGCTACCGCGATTCGGTGTTCAAGCACAGCAGCGCCGTGCCCGGCCCGGCCGGCCACGGCTTCGGCCTGGCGGACAAGGCCTTGATCACCCGCGTGCGCTTTGCCTTGCCCAAGGCCTGGAAAGCCGTGCTCGGTTATGCCGACATCGAAAAAAAGATGCAGCAGTTGGGTGTGCAGGCGCCGAGCGCCTTGCAGATTTACGAATGGATCTGCGAAATCCGCAAGGCCAAGCTGCCCGACCCCAAGGTCATAGGCAACGCCGGCAGCTTCTTCAAGAACCCCACGGTGTCGCCCGAGCAGTGCGCCGACATCATCCAGCGCGAACCCAAAATCGTCCATTACCACCTGGCCGACGGCTCGGTGAAGCTGGCCGCGGGCTGGCTGATAGACGCCTGCGGCTGGAAAGGCAAGTCCATCGGCAACGCCGGCGTCTATGAAAAACAGGCGCTGGTGCTGGTCAACCGCGGCGGCACGGCCGACCCCGTCACCGGCGGCGAGGTCATGACCCTGGCCAAGTCCATACAGACCAGCGTGTATGAACGCTTCGGCATCCTGCTGGAGCCCGAGCCGGTGGTGGTCTGAGGCGTGGCGCGGCTGGGCAAGGTTTACAGGGGGCCGCAGGTATCGCCGTGGCGCCGGCTGGTGCTCCGGCATTCACGTTCCACCGCCGGGACCCTGGCTTTCACCTGGGTCTGTCTGCTGTGCGCCATGATGTTTGCGGGCTGGCGCGTGCCGGGCTGGGTGATGACAGGCGTTTTCGTGCTGTTCGTGCTCATGCTCGCGGCCGGCATCTGGGCCACCCGTGAGCGCAGCCGGCTGGTCCGCGAGGCGCCGCTGCCGAAATTCCTCAGGCAGAAGCTGCTCGCGAGTTACCCGCACCTGAACCTCAGGGACGCCGAGCTGGTCGAGCGCGGCTTGCGCCAGTTTTTCATCGCCTGCCAGCGCAGCAACAAGCGCTTCGTCGCCATGCCCTCGCAGGTCGTCGACAGCATGTGGCATGAATTCATCCTGCACACCTCGGCTTACCGCGAGTGGTGCGACCTCGTGATAGGGCGCTTCATCGACCATGTGCCGGCCGAGGTGCTGGGCCGCAAAGCCTCGACCAACGACGGCCTGCGCCGCGCCTGGTTCTGGGCCTGCCGCGACGAATCCATCAACCCCAAACAGCCCAGCCGTCTGCCGCTGCTGTTCGCACTCGATGCCAAGTTCGCGATTCCCGGCGGCTTTGTGTACCTCGCCGATTGCCGCGGCGTGCGCCGTGACGGCGAGCAGGCGCAGGCACAAGCCTATTGCGGGGAAAGCTTTTCGGACGGCAGCTACAGCGGCGACGCTGACGGGTTTGGCGGCAGCCACACCTCGTCTTCCAACGGCGGCTGCGGCAGCAGCGGGGATGGGGACGGTAGCAGCGGATGTGGCTCCGGTTGCGGCGGAGGCGGCGACTAGCTGGGTTTCACCGGGTATTGGCACCTTCTTCTGGCATCTGCGCCCTGTTCAAGCCTGCTTTCATACTTGCGCTTCGTATTAAAGATTGGTTTAATGTGATTCGGCTCCATTAAAGACTTCTTTTGCACCATGCGCAGCACCGGCACTTACCTTGGCTCCACCACCAGCGGCGAGTCCGTGCAGGCGTTTGTGCCGCACAAGCTGCCGCCCGCAAAGCCCGCGCTGGCGCCCGAGTGCTATGTGGAAGCCAACCGGATGGCCGAGCTGGCGCTGGCCCGCTTGTCCGGCGTGGCCGGGCTGGTGCCGTCGGTGGATTGGCTGCTGTACAGCGCCATCCGCAAAGAGGCGCTGCTGACCTCACAGATTGAAGGCACCCAGGCCACGCTGGACGACCTGTTTGACGAAGAAGCCGGCTTTGCGGTGAGCAACACCGACGACGTGGAAGAGGTCACCAACTACCTGCGCGCCTTCCGGCTGGTGCAGTCGCAACTGCGTGACCCTGCCGGGCTCCCATTGAGCGTGCGTTTGCTGTGCGATGCACACCGGCTCTTGCTGGATGGTGCCCGCGGCAACGGCAAACAGCCAGGCGAGTTGCGTCGTTCCCAAAACTGGATTGGTGGCACCCGGCCCGGCAACGCGGTGTTTGTGCCGCCACCGCCCGAGCGGGTGCCCGCACTGCTGGCCGACCTGGAACGATTCATCCATGACGCGGCGCAACCCCTGCCGCCGCTGGTGAAGACCGCGCTGATTCATTCGCAGTTTGAGACGATTCACCCCTTCCTCGATGGCAACGGCCGCATCGGACGCCTGCTGATTGCCGCGCTGCTGGAGCATTGGCGTTTGTTGCCGGAGCCATTGATGTACCTCAGCGGCTACCTGAAGCAACATCAGGCCGAGTACTACCGCCGCCTTTCCAACGTCCGCACCGAGGGTGACTGGGAAGGCTGGGTGGCGTTTTTCCTGGAAGGCGTGGCCGTGGCCGCGCAGGATGCCGAGCGCAACATCGTGGCCGTCGCCACGCTGCTGGCGACCGACCGCCGCAGTTTGCTGGCTTCGCCCAAGGCAGGGCCCAGCAGCTACCGTTTGTTTGAAATGCTGCCCATGATGCCGCGCTTCACGATCGACCAGGTGCGCCAGAAGCTGGCCACCAGCTTCCCCACCGCCACCGCGGCGGTCAAGGTGCTGGAGGATTTGGGCATCGTTACTGAGCTGACCGGGCAGAAGAAGAATCGCAGCTACAGTTACACGGCGTACATTGCACTGCTGGCTGAATAAGAAATTCGAGGGGAGGGAGCGTGCTCATCAAATTTGCGCAATTTGACGGCGGGCGTTCCCCAGATCTATTCAACAAGTCGCCCGCTTGCGACGTCATAGTGCATCCTTGTGATTGAACCGTCCTGAATTCGTTGTACTGCTTCGTCAATGACGTCCAACCGGACCAAGAACCATTCTTGGGGCTTTACGGGTTGGCCAAAGCGATCCTCAATCGTCAAGTCCAGCCGAGCGGCCCCGAACAGGCGGTGGAAGATGTTTTCCAGCTTAACGCGATTCATGTTGTGTAGTTTGTAGGTCGCTACCACCTCGACATCTGAGAGGAGATAGGTGGCATCATTTTTTGCGGCTGCGATGCGGCTTTCGACCTTCCCTCCTGTTACGCCGATCTTGTGGATCAGCTGGCGATGTTCGGCGACGAAGGGAAGATTCGATAGGCTTCGAAGTACATAGATGGTCCCGCTCGCGATGTCTCCCTCTTCGGGGGGGCCTCCAAACAGTGGGCCAGCTTCAGGGTCTGAAATCAGCCGGGCTCCATCGTCCCGATGAAGTGAGCGCTGTAGCGAGCGCATCAGAACACTGGCCTCGGTGCCATTGTCAAATACGACCCGCAAGCGGCTGTCGCGGCGTCCGTATTCGGTGGTGAATTCCTCGCCCACCTCGGCAATGTAGGCAATCTGCCCACCAATGATGAAGTAAGCCCCCAGCACAATATCGTCCAATGCCTTTTCTTTGGACTGGAAGCTGCGACCTTGCCGAATTCCTGATTTGAGCTCGCTACGTACCGCATCGAACAAGGGTTCGAACTGCGCGAAGTCCACGCATTTTTCTCGATTGGCGATCTCTTCGGCTAAGCGTTTTTCTGCAATGGACCGAACGTGCTTCAAAACCCGGATATCTTGTCCGTCGACGCTGGGCACGTCCACGCCAAGTTCAGCCAGCAGGGCATCTTCGTCCAATGCATCGACATCAGTGCTTGCGACTGAAGCGCCTGCCAGCAGCCCTGGGGCATCCAGCCCTGCCAGAAGGGCGTGTGCCTCCGGCAGCTTGCGCAACTGATCCAGCCTCACAGCATAGAGTCGCTCGAAGATGTCACCCCCTTCGCCATGCTGGGGTGCTCGACCGTGCGTCTGGTGGAAGCGAAGGATGTCCTCAAAGCCTGCGATGATTCGTTCCTCGCGTGGGGTGCGACTGGAGGCCTTTATTGGCGTCGCGTCGACCCCCAGGGCGTCCAGCAGTTCGTCGTCATCCAGGTCAGCCATTGCTGGATTCCCCTTGAGCCAACGCCGCCTTGGCCTGCGCGCGGTAGCGCGCGAAGGCGGCCACGCCTTCAGCCATCCGTTTTTCCCAAGCATCGCTCGAATTGATGTCGGGCAGGCGGCCTCGCTCGTTCTTGAACTGCAAGGCACGCTTTGAGAGGTCGCGCGCTTCGTCCTCGGGGATGCTTACCTTCTTCGCTGCAATGGCGGCCTGCACCTGGCGCAGCGACTTCTCATCCATCGCTTTGGCCAGCACCGAATAGGCAGCGTCGAAAGGGTTGATGCTGTCGATCAGGTCGATGTCCAGGTCGCGCACATTGACGAACTTGCGCACACCGTCCAGTAACGCCGTGTTGCCCTGTACCGCGCTACTGCCACCAGCGTCGGCCTGGGCCAAGGCTAACTTGGCCTGCTGGGTGATGTTCATGGCGGCGATAGCGTGCTGCCGAATCGCTTCCTGGTCGCCCTCGCTCAGCTCCGGGTAACGCTCGCGCACGATCTTGCCCATTCGTAACTGAGTCAGCTCTTCGGGCACGGTATTTTCCTTGTCGAACAGGCCGCGCTCTAGCGCGATCTTGTCTTGCAGGAAGCTGGTCACTACCTCGTTCAAGTCTTCCTTGCAGATGCGGGTGGCCTCGGGAGTCTCTGGCTTGGCCAAGCCGTTGATCTCGACGTGGTATTGGCCGGTGGCCTCGTTCACGCCGACGTTGGCGCCACCTTCCTGGTAGCCCTGCCCTTCGTTGTAGACAAAGCCATCTTGGGCACCCGCATTCTTGGGTGTGAACTCATAGCGCGGCGCCAGCACCTGTTCCATCAACAGGCTGGCCGAGATGGCCTTGAGCATGTCGTTCACCGCCTCGGTTACGGCGGACTGCTCGGCCGTGGGCTCGGCAATCAAATTGGTGAAGCGCGAGCGTTCCTTGCCTTTGGCGTCACGCGTGGCACGGCCAATGATTTGCACGATCTCGGTCAGGCTGCTGCGGTAGCCGATGGTCAGCGCGTGTTCGCACCAGATCCAGTCGAAGCCTTCCTTGGCCATGCCCAAGGCGATGATCACGTCCACGTGGTCGCGGTTTTCCTTTTGCGCTGGGTCTTTCAGCGCACCAAGAACTCGCGTGCGCTTTGCTGCGTCGCTATCGTCCACCAGATCGGCCACCTTCAGCACGCGACCCTCTTTGGTTTGAACCAGATGAAAGCCCGTGGCAGGGTCAACGCCGGTCCAGGTGCCCATGCCGTGCATGATCTCATCCACCTCGCGCTGCTTGTCCTTCAGGCTCTCGCGCGCGTTGACGTTCGGGATGTGGACGATGGTCTTCAGCGCCGGGTCCAGCACCTTGGTCACTGCATCAACATACGGCCCGGTGTAGAAGAAGTAGCCGATGTCCAGCGACTTGAGCCACTGGTAGCCGTTGAGCTGCTCATAGTAGGTGTAGGTGATGGTTTCGAAGCGGGATTCGTCCGCAGGGCCCAACACAGCCTCGCTGTCGCCACGGAAGTAGGAGCCCGTCATGGCCACCAGGTGCACTTTGTCGCGAGCGATAAAGGCGCCCAACTGCTTGCCCAACACGTTGTCCGGGTTGCTTGAGACGTGGTGAAACTCATCGATTGCGATCAGGCAGTCATCGAAGGCCTCTATCCCCATCGCTTCCACCGCAAAACGGAAGGTCGCATGTGTGCAAACCAGCACCTTGTCGCTGCTGGCCAGGAACTGGCGTACGGCATCCACCTTTGACTTGGCCGCGCGGGGCTCATCACCACCGGGCGCATTGCACAGGTTCCACTGCGGGGCAACCTGCCAGTCCCAGTAAAAGCCGAACCGGGTCAGGGATTCGTCGGCGAAACTGCCACCGATGGACCGCTCAGGCACCACCACGATGGCCTGCTTCAGGCCCTGGTTGTGCAGTTTGTCTAGTGCGATGAACATCAGCGCCCGGGACTTACCGGAGGCCGGTGGCGACTTGATCAGCAGGTATTGCTCGCCGCGCTTGGCATAAGCGCGCTCCTGCATGGCGCGCATGCCAAGCTCGTTGGCCTTGCTGGATGCGCCAGTGCGAGCCGTGGCGATTGAAACCGACGGCACCGTGTAGGCGTTAGTCGAATTACCGGATTGATCGCTCATGACCTCCTCCCTTGCGAGACATTCGCTTCAGGCACATCGAAAGACCACGCAGTGACATCCGCGCGCAAAGACTGCCCCTCAGATGACGCACTCAAAATACACCCCACTGACGTCCGCTCGACATCTTGAAGGCCCCTTGAATAGTCAAGCTTTGCTTGAGCCATTGATTCTTCTGTGCTTTAGTGCCGATAGATAATTCAAAAACTCCTGGCTTCCACCTTCGAAATAGCAAATATTCATTGTCGTAAGCAGAAGGTGCGCCTGGGCCGGGCACTGGTAAAACCAGCTTTTCCATTTTGTTATCACTATAGGTCATGGAAAATTCACCACTATGCCCGCCTGCAAATTTCAATTGAACATCTCCAATATGCGAATTCTTCGGGAGATCATCAGGGGGGAATCCGAAAAACACTCGAGAAAGGCGTTTCATCATTAGCTGATTCCCCGGGAGATGCGGACCTCGATTCTTGGTAATGTTTCCCGCCTCAATCCAAAAATTCCTGCACACCCTCAGCTTCTGCAATTCCTTGCTTGACAGGCTACCGGTCCCAGCGTCGGGGCTTGCAACATCATCTTCGGTCGGGATAGGAGACCTCAAGTTGTCATTGCGCTCAAATATTTCGCTGTAACGATCTAAGAGCGACGTGGTCAAAGGCTCGGCATCGTGCCAGATACCGCGAAACCACGTCCTCATAGCGCTCATCGACGCCACAGCGGTAGGCTCGCCTGGAACCACGCGAGCCACGCTCAAGACAAGACCCGCTTCGATACCTCGTGAGAGTCCCGATCTGGACATATTTCCAGAGCCAACAAGTGCAAAATCGCGCTGGGCAGTCCGAATCAAAAACGTCTTGGGGTGAAATGGGACCTTAGGCGCGCAATCATGCTGAAGGCAAAACTCGGCATTGTGAATCCGAATCGATAAGTTCGGAACAGAGTTCAAGTAGTTGAGTGCTACGGGCTCGGTTCGACAGTAGTCGAACGAAGTAATCCACCTCTTGGGCATGGTCGCCCAAGCCCCCCCCAAAGCGACCTCTGCCCGCTTGACAAAATCGAGTGCCCCACCGCTCGTGATGTACGCGACGGCCGCGTCTATCCGCTCCACCCCTCCGGTTTGTAAAATAGTTTGAAGCGCATCCAGAGTGGTGCGAGTGCTGGGCTGAATAATGTGGTCAGATTGACTCATGCAGGCTTCCGGGTGTTTGAGGACGTCTTCGGGACAGCTGAAGAGTTAGTTTCTAGGCTTGCATATAGTCCAAACAACTTCTCGATCCGTTCCGTATCATTGCGGAAAATTCGCCCGATATAGATGCGCTCAAGTACTTCATCATTGCGCTCATGTGCTCGCCGCAAATTCTCGGGCATCGACTCGGGATCGTAAAGATCAGCAATCGTTTTCGGGAAATGCGCCTCACGCGCCAAAAGAATTTCCTCGGCACAATGATTCAGCTCGACTTTATTTCTTTCAGTCAAAAGTGGAACGGGAAAGGTGTTCCAACCGATGGTGTTGGAGTATCTGAAATCACTTTTTATCTTTCCGCAGACTGTCGCGACCCACATCAAATGAAGGCGCGAACTAAACAAAGCCAGACTCCATAATGGCGCGTCGTAAATAGCAAAAGCGCTGTCGGCGACAATCGTAGAGCTATCGAAAAGCACAATGGGAAGGTAAGGCCTGGATTCGGATGAATGACGCGGCACCAAGAATAAATGCGACTTCGCCACGCCCTGAATCTGAACAAATCGGTAGGGTTTTTTGGCGAAAGACTGTGTAGATGGCGCCTTCATCGCCAATCTTTCTCGAGCCACCTCTTTAAATCGCTCGTCAAGCGCGGGAATTTGAGATGCTTTCTCGTAGTCCGACTCGCTTACCCAGACGCAGACGCGTTTGCCGCCGTGTATCGCGTCTTCTGAGCCGATAAAATCCCTGAGGTACTTCGCTGCCCTCCCGTCTTTGGCAACGAGCGCTTTACGTTCGTCAGTGGTCATCAGAAGACGGCCACCGTCTCGAGGCATGTTGCCGAACATCATTTGAGGAAGACCATTGATCGGCGCAGCCACCGCTTCAACCACAAGGTTTGGGCCCGGTGTCAGATAAGCATTAATGAATTCAACGTCCCTCGAAGTAATGCCGCCATTCTCAGAAAACGAAAAAAGTCGTCGGGTTTTGCCAGGATTTTGGGAGATACCAATGATCGAGACGATTACTCCCGCGTTGTTGCTGGCAAGGTTAGACCACTTAAACGAGGTGTGCGCGAATGTAATTTGTTGATTTCGCTCGAAAACAAGGGGCCAAAGAATGGGGACCTGCTGTCCCTGACAAACCGAATTCGTACTTACGAATGCCGTCGCACCCTTACTTTGTTGCCCGTAATTGGCCGCCTTCATAAACCATCCCGCCACATAGTCGAGAGATTTCCAGCTGGACGTCAAACCCGAAAAAATACCTTCAAGGTCTGCCTTCTGCTCTGGGGTCTGCAGTTTATTTCCCAAGTAGGGCGGATTTCCGCAGATATACGTCTCCCCACCCTCATTCTCAAAGTCAATTTCGGCCTGATTCAGCGGCGTGCCAAACAGATCATCCGCGAGCAGCTTGACACTGGTGCCGGTGGGCCGGCACACACTCGTCCAGTCCAACTGCAACGCATTGCCACAAACAATCCAGTTCTGAGCATCCAGAGGAAGAAACTCTGCTAGGGCGTCTTTCTGTCCGCGATACATCACGTCAGACTGGAACTCGGCAATGATTAACGCCAACCGCGCGATCTCCGCCGGAAAGTCACGTAGTTCAATACCGCGGAAATTGGTCAGCGGTATTTCTGACTTCAGGTCGGTCTCACCCCGGCGGCGGTTAACCTCCGCCTCAATCTCGCGCATCTGCTTGTAGGCAATGACCAGGAAGTTGCCCGAGCCGCAGGCTGGGTCGAACACCCTGATCCGCGACATACGCTTGCGCAGGTTTAGCAACTTGCGCTCGTTTTCATCGGCCTCGGCCAACGCTGTGCGCAGGTCGTCCAGAAACAGGGGGTTCAACACCTTCAGAATGTTGGGCACGCTGGTGTAATGCATGCCCAGGGCGCTGCGCTCTTCGTCGTCGGCCACCGCCTGGATCATGCTGCCGAAAATGTCAGGGTTGATCTCGCGCCACTTCAACGCGCCCGCATGCAGCAGATAGGTTCGCGCCATGCGGGTAAAGCGTGGTACCTCGGTACTGCCAGAGAATAGGCCACCATTCACGTAGGGAAACCCGTTGATCCAGCCTGGTAGGCGCGGCAAGGCGGTGGGGCGGTCGGCCACCTTCATGTTCATGGCCCGAAAGATTTCGGAAAGGACCGCGTGGGTATTGCCGCCATCGCGGTCGCTCATCTGGTCGACCATTCGAGTGAACAGTCCTGCGCCGTTGAAGATGTCGGTGTCTTCTGCAAAAAAGCAGAACACCAGACGCGCCATGAAGTGGTTCATGTCGGGCCGGCGCTCGTTGCTGGCCCAATCCGGGTTTTCGCGGAGAAGTTCGACGTAGAGCTTGTTCAGCCGCCCGGTGGCGCGAACATCAATCGGGTTGTCTTTGATCTCCTTGATCGTGGAGATGCCGGCGAGGGGCAACAAAAAGCCGAAGTGATTGGGGAAGTCCGCATAGTCGCAGGCCACGGTCTCGCCGCTGGCCAGCTCTTCGGCCTCCAGCGTCTGGCCATCTGTTGCGAGGATGAACTTGGCCTTTGCCTTCGTCGTGGCCAGGCTGACGCGCAGGGCCTTGAGCGTGTCGCCCACAGTGCCCGCCGCGCACACTGCGAGGTGGATGTTATTGCGCAGCAGCACGCCGCCGGCCACGTCCGAGGCATTGTTGTTACCCGTTCGCAGGCGCTTGAGTGTGGTGTCCTTGTTGCCGAAGGCAGCCAGAAACGTGAACGGGAACTCCGCTGCGTCAAAGGGTTGCAGAGCCAGTTCTGAAATGGCTTGTTCGATTTCTACGGCGTTCATTGGTGCGGCACTAGTGGTGAATATGCTCGGTGCGATCCGATCGGTGGGATCCCAGTCTGGATCAATTCTGATGATAAAAAAAGCCCGCGTTCGCGGGCTTCATTATTGGGCCTATCTCAGCTTACTTACCCAGCTTCAAGAAATCATCCCCCTTGCCCAATTCCAGCAGTCCCGCATTGGAATAAATCCCCAGCTTGTCGCGCGTGTCGACAATATCCAAGTTGCGCATGGTCAGCTGGCCGATGCGGTCGGCCGGCGAGAAGGGCGCGTCCTCGACTTTTTCCATGCTCAGGCGCTCGGGCTTGTAGGTCAGGTTGCTGGAGACCGTGTTCAGGATGGAGTAGTCGTTGCCGCGGCGCAGTTCCACCGTGACTTCGCCGGTGACGGCGCTGGCCACCCAGCGTTGGGCGGTTTCGCGCAGCATGATGGCTTGCGGGTCGAACCAGCGGCCCTGGTAGAGCAGGCGGCCGAGCTTGCGGCCGTTGTCGCGGTACTGCTCGATGGTGTCTTCGTTGTGGATGCCGGTGACCAGGCGCTCGTAGGCGATGAACAGCAGCGCCAGGCCCGGGGCCTCGTAGATGCCGCGGCTCTTGGCTTCGATGATGCGGTTTTCGATCTGGTCGCTCATGCCCAGGCCGTGGCGCCCGCCTATGCGGTTGGCTTCGAGGATCAGTTCGACCAGGCTGCTGAAGGTCTTGCCGTTCAGCGCGACGGGCCGGCCTTCTTCAAAGCGCACCGTGACTTCCTCGCGCTTGACTTCGACCTCGTCTTTCCAGAAGGCCACGCCCATGATGGGGTTGACGATCTTCATGCCGGTGGCGAGGTGTTCCAGGTCCTTGGCCTCGTGCGTGGCGCCCAGCATGTTGGAGTCGGTCGAATAGGCTTTTTCGGCCGACATCTTGTAGCCGAAGCCGGCCTGGGTCATGAAGGCCGACATCTCGGAGCGCCCGCCCAGCTCGTCGATGAAAAGCTGGTCCAGCCAGGGCTTGTAAATCTTCAGGTCGGGGTTGGTCAGCAGGCCGTAGCGGTAAAAGCGCTCGATGTCGTTGCCCTTGAAGGTGCTGCCGTCGCCCCAGATGTTGACCTTGTCGTCTTTCATCGCCGACACCAGCATGGTGCCGGTGACGGCGCGGCCCAGCGGCGTGGTGTTGAAGTAGGTGACGCCGGCGGTGGTGATGTGGAAGGCGCCGCTTTGCAGGGCGGCAATGCCTTCGGCCGCCAGCTGGTTGCGGCAGTCGATCAGGCGGGCTTTTTCGGCGCCGTACTGCATGGCCTTGCGCGGGATTTCGTCGTAGTCGGGCTCATCGGGCTGGCCCAGGTTGGCGGTGTAGGCGTAAGGGATCGCGCCCTTGAGCTTCATCCAGTGCAGTGCGGCGCTGGTGTCGAGGCCGCCGGAAAAGGCGATGCCGACTTTCTGGCCGGCGGGGAGGTTCTGGAGGATGGTGGCCATGGAGGGTTCCTGGAGGATAGGTGCGGAGATGCGTGAAAAGAGGGATCAGTCAGATCAGCCGAAGTGGCAGATGTAGTGATAGGCCGCTTCGCCGGCGGCGACGCGGATCTCGAATTTGGCGTTGCCGGGGACGCTGAATTTCTCGCCGGCCGAGGACTTGACCCAGTTGTCGCTGCCGGCCAGTTTGTATTCGCAGGCGCCGGCCACGCATTCCATGACCTCGGGCGCGCCGGTGCTGAAGGTGAGGGTGGCCGGCAGGATCACGCCCACCGATTTTTTGCTGCCGTCGGCGAAGGTGATGCCGTGGCTCACGCATTTGCCGTCAAAGTACACATTGGCCTGGGTGCTGACGCTGACGTTGTCGATTTTTTGGGTGGGCATGAAAAGGGCTGGAAAGGTGGGAAAAGACGAGGAGGGCCAAGAAAGTGCGCGGGACCAGGGAAAACGCTGCCCGCCGCAGCCGGGCCGCCCGGCGCCAAAAACCACCGATTTTAGGGCACCCCGGCGCCCCGGCCGGGCCCGGCTTGAATCCGTTGGTCCGTTCGCCGCGTATTCCTGTCATCGATACCTGAGAATGTGCCCATGAAACCAGAAAGCCCGGATATTCAGTTGATTGCACTGATTGACCGCGTAGCCCACGCCGATGAAATAGCCCTGCGGGAGCTGTACGACCTGACTTCGTCCAAGCTTTACGGCGTCGCGCTACGCGTCGTGGTGAACCGCGAATGGGCTGAAGACGTGTTGCAGGAGGCCTTTTTGACCATCTGGCGGATCGCCGGCGACTACAAGGCCAGCCTTTCGCCGCCCATGGCCTGGATGGGGCTGATCGTCAGGAGCCGGGGCCTGGACTTCCTGCGCCGCCGCGCGTCGGACCGCGCCGACGTGGCGCAGGAACTCGACGATGTGGTGTCCGACACCGTGGCGGGCGACTCGCCCAACCCCATGGACACCACCCAGGCCAGCGAACAGGCCTGGGCCTTGCACCAGTGCCTGGGCCGGCTCGAACACAAGCAGCGGGAAGTCGTGAGCCTGGCCTATCTGCGCGACCTGAGCCATGGCGAACTGGCCGAACAATTGAAACTGCCGCTGGGCACGGTCAAGACCTGGATACGTCGAGGCCTGGAGCAGCTGCGCGGCTGCATGGCGAGGTTCGCATGAATATGGCCCCCACGTTCGTCACTTCGTGTTCCTGCGGCGGTTCGCTGCCCCTTTCCTTGAGTTTTGGGGCTAATTCTCCTTGGGGCGGCCCGGCGGAAAATTTATGAATATCCAGAACAACCCCTCCCTCATGGACCAACTGGCGGCCAGCTACGCGCTGGGCACCTTGCGCGGCGGCGCGCGCAGGCGCTTCGAGACGCTGGCGCGTGACAACGCCACGCTGCGCGCGGCGGCGCTGGTCTGGCAAAGCCGGCTGGCATCGGTGGCCGAGTTGCAGCCGCAGGTGGCGCCCAGTCCAGCGGTCTGGAAACGCATTGAAAACCTGGTCCGGGCCGACAAGGAGGCGCGCGCCATGCAGGCAGCTAGCAATGTTGCGCCGGCTGCAGCCGGCTGGTGGGCCAGCCTGGGCCTGTGGCGCGGCGCCAGCGCTGCGGGCGCCCTGGCGGCGGTGGCCGCCGTGGTCGTCGGCCTCAATGTGAATTCGCGGCTGGGCGGGCAGGTGAGCGAACTGTCGGCGAGGCTGACGGCCACGCCGGAGATCGAATACGTGGCCGTGCTGACGGATGACAAAGCGTCGGCGTCGCTGCTGGTGACCTTTGACCCCAAGAACAAAACCCTGGTGCTCAAGCGCGTGGGCGGGTTCCGCGAGCAGCCCGACAAGTCACTGGAACTGTGGGCCCTGCCGCCCGGCGCGGCGCCCAAATCCCTGGGTGTGCTGGGTGCGGACCCGGTGATTCGCCTGACCGCCGCAGGCACAGACATGCGGCAGGTTCCGGCACTGGCGATCTCGCTGGAGCCCAGGGGCGGCGTGCCGCCGGGCAGCGGGCCGACCGGGCCTATCCTGTTCAAGGGTGCGCTCATCGAGACGCCTAAATAAGGCTAGGGCCGTAACGAGCGGGCAACAAAAAGGGGCGTCAGTGACGCCCCTTTTTGGATTCAGCCGAAAGGCGGTGAAAGGTGGTGTTAGCGCCAGTGGCCGTGGCCGTAGCCCCGGCTGTAGCCGAAGTTCAGCGACACGCCGATGGGCGGGTAATACGGTGCGTAGTAAGGCCGGGGATAGTAGGCCGGGTACACCGCGGGCTGTACATACACCGGCTGTGCATAGGCCGGCTGCACATAGGTCGTGCCTTGCTCGACGACGTAGCCCGGTTGCACCGGAACCGTCTGGTTGTAGGCCTGGGGCTGCGGTGCGGACTGGAAGGTCTGGGGTGCGGGCGTCATGGCGCCGACCGGCGAGACCTGCAGGCGCACATACTGGCCGGGGTCGGTGGCCATCTGGGTGGTGTACTGCGTGCCCTGGTATTCGTAGACCACGTTGAAGTGGCTGGGGCGGTTTTCGTAATAGGTCTGCGTCGTGCATTGCTGCATGTTCTGGACCTGGTTGTTCGAGCCCTCGATGCGGTCGCCGATCATGGCGCCGCCGACCAGGCCGATCACGGTGGCCACCGCACGGCCGCCGCCGTTGCCGATGGCGTTGCCGGCTGCGCCGCCGGCCAGGGCGCCCATCAAGGCACCTGCGCCCGAGTTGGGGGACTGCGTGATGACCGGCTGGTTGCTGCACACCTGGCGCGGCACGGCGACCTGTTGCACCACCGGTGTGCTGGAAATCACGCGCGCCAGGATGTCCATGGCGGAAGCCGGCACGGCGGCAAAGCCCGCTGCTGCGGCGAGGGTGGAGAGGACGAGTGCTTTTTTCATGGTTCAAACCCTTTTCAGCAAATGGCTGAAGTTGCGCCGCCCGTCAGGCCTGCCCGGGGTGCGGGCGGCGGCTCAGGCGGCTAAGACGATTTTAGTAAGTCAGAGTCGTTTTGGGGCTTCGAGTTCGGTAAATCGACGGTAAAGCTTTAAAGCACGGCTCCGTAGGGCAAAAAACGTGAAAAAGCACGCGTTTTAATGGGGGTCAAACCCGCGCGGCCCAGGCCGCGGCATCGAACCCGACCGTCATGTCCTTGCCCCAGTCGACCACGGGGCGCTTGATGACGCTGGGGTTGGCCAGCATCAAGGCCTGGGCGCCGGCGCTGTCCTGTGCGCCGGCCTGCGTTGCCGGGTCCAGCTTGCGCCAGGTCGTGCCCTTGCGGTTGAGCAGCGTTTCCCAGCCGGCGGCCTGTGCCCAGCGCTTGAGTTGTTCGGGCGGGACGCCCTGCTTTTTGAAATCGTGGAACTGGTAGTCGACGCCGTGTTCGGTGAGCCAGGTGCGGGCCTTTTTGACCGTGTCGCAATTGGGGATGCCGTAAAGAATGATCATGCGATGATTCTGTCAGATGCCGGGACGCCCCGCGCATCGTTCGCCTCAACACTTCACGGATTGCCTATTCATGACCGCTGCTTCGGCCACACCCACCGCTTCTCCCGAAACCGTCCTGTATCCGCCTCTTGAACCTTTCCGCACCGGCGTCCTGGAAACCGGCGACGGCCATTCGGTGTACTGGGAGCTGTGCGGCAACCCCGAGGGCAAGCCGGCGGTGTTCCTGCACGGCGGCCCCGGTGCGGGCTGCTCGCCCGAGCACCGCCGCCTGTTCGACCCCGAGCGCTACTGCGTGCTGCTGTTCGACCAGCGCGGCTGCGGCCGTTCGCGCCCCAGCGCGTCGCTGGACAACAACACGACCTGGGACCTCGTGGCCGACATCGAGCGCCTGCGCAGCCTGCTGGGCGTGGAGCGCTGGCTGGTGTTCGGCGGCTCCTGGGGCAGCACGCTGGCGCTGGCCTATGCGCAGACGCATCCGGCCCGGGTGTCCGAACTGATCCTGCGCGGCATCTTCGCGCTGCGCCGCGCCGAGGTGCTGTGGTACTACCAGGAGGGGGCGTCCTGGCTGTTTCCCGACCTGTGGGAAGGTTTTCTCGCGCCCATTCCCGAAGCCGAACGCGGCGACCTGATGGCCGCCTACCGCAAACGCCTGGTCGGCACCGACAGGGCGGCGCAACTGGCGGCCGCGCGCGCCTGGAGCCTCTGGGAAGGCCAGACCATCACACTGCTGCCGGACCCGGCCTTTGCCGCGCTGCACGGCGGCGATGAGTTCGCGCTGGCCTTCGCGCGCATCGAAAACCATTTTTTCGTGCACGCCGGCTGGCTCGAAGAAGGCCAGCTGATACGTGACGCGCACAAGCTGGCCGGGATTCCCGGCGTGATCGTGCAGGGCCGCTACGACATCGCCACGCCGGCCAAAACCGCCTGGGATTTGCACCGCGCCTGGCCTGAAGCGGACTTCCAGCTGGTCGCCGATGCCGGCCATGCCTTTAACGAGCCCGGCATCCTGAAGCGGCTGGTTGCCGCCACCGACCGCTTCGCTGTCTGACGTTTCTTCCCTCATCAACAGGGGCCGCGGAACTGGCTTTGCCAGGCCGCAGGCGCCGCCCCCTGCAAGGGGGGAGGGCGCTACACGCAGTGAGCGCCAACAGGGGTATTCCAGCTTTGCGACAATGCTGGCCTGTATGGAACAAGCGCAACTCAAAACACTCGACGACTGGCTGGCCTACTGCGAGCACCTGCACCCCGTGGGCATAGACATGGGCCTGACGCGCATCAGCGCCGTCGCCAGACGCATGGGCCTGGCCTTCGACTGCCCCATCATCACGGTGGCCGGCACCAACGGCAAGGGCTCGACCTGCGCCATGCTGGAAGCCATTCTGCTGGAGGCCGGCTACCGCACCGGTGTGTTCACCTCGCCGCACCTGGTGCATTTTGAAGAGCGTTGCCGCGTGCGCGGCGACATTGTGAAGGCGGCCGACCTGGTCACCCGGTTCGAGCGCGTCGAGGCGGCCCGCACACAGGGCGAGGTGATCTCGCTGACCTATTTCGAATTCACCACGCTGGCCATCCTGCAGTTGCTGGCCGACGCCAAACTGGATGTGGTGATCCTGGAAGTCGGCCTGGGCGGCCGGCTGGACGCCGTCAACATGCTGGACGCCGACTGCGCGGTGATCACCAGCATAGACCTGGACCACATGGAATACCTGGGCCCGGACCGCGAAAGCATAGGCCGCGAAAAAGCCGGCATCATGCGCGCCGGCAAGCCGGTCATCGTGAGCGACCCGGTGCCGCCGCAAAGCGTGGTTGACCACGCCGCCGCAGTGGGCGCCGACTTGTGGCGCTTCGGCACCGATTTCAATTTCTCGGGCGACAAGCAGCAGTGGGGCTGGGCCGGGCGCGGCCGGCGCTATGCCGGACTCGCTTACCCCGCACTGCGCGGCGCCAACCAGCTGGTCAATGCCTCCGGCGTGCTGGCGGCGCTGACGGCCTTGCGCGACCGCATTCCGGTGACGGCCCAGGCGGTGCGCAACGGCCTGTCCATGGTCGAGTTGCCCGGGCGCTTCCAGATCGTGCCGGGCCAGCCCACGCTGGTGCTGGACGTGGCGCACAACCCGCATTCGGTGGCGGCGCTGGCCGAAAACCTCGATGCCATGGGCTTTTACCCCTGCACCCACGCGGTGTTCGGCGCCATGGCGGACAAAGACCTCGCCCCCATGCTGGCGCGGGTCGCGCCGCTGGTCGACAAGTGGTATTTCACCGATCTGCCGACGCCACGGGCCGCGACGGCCGCCGATTTGCAGGCGCGCTGGATGGCGGCCAATACCCGGCCCGACGCCACCTCCAGCACCCACCCGTCCCCCGAAGCGGCGCTGCAGGCGGCGGTAGGGGTTGCGACCCCCGCTGATAGAATTGTCGTGTTCGGCTCCTTCTACACGGTGGGCGGCATCCTGAAGGACGGCGTGCCGCGTCTTTTGGCGCCGCACCTGGCCAATTGAAGCCGGACGGACCGGCCCAGCCCAGCGCTCCCGGAGGGCCTGGAGCCCACGTTCACCGCTAACGTCACCCTTATCGGATTCAAGCCACACCATGTCGTTTTTCAACTTCCGCCGGGGCGGCTCCAATGCTGCTCCCAACGCCGGGTCAGCCGCTCAACCGGAAAGCGTGGAAGTCATGCGCAAGCGCGCCAAGCACCGCCTGATCGGCTCGGCCGTGCTGGTGCTGATAGGCGTGGTGGGTTTCCCGCTGCTGTTCGACACCCAGCCCCGGCCCATCCCGGTCGACATCCCCATCGAAATCCCCGGCAAGAGCACGGTCAAGCCGCTGGTGGTGCCGGCTGCGCCGACGGCCACGGCACCTGTGGCAACGCCCGCCCCGGCACCAAGCCCAACGCCGGCCGAAAAAGTCGCCGCCAACGCCAGCCTGGCGCCCAGGGAAGAAATCCTGCCGTCCAGGCCTGCCGTTGCCGTTCCCGCGCCGGCAGCCGTCAAAAACGAAGTGAAGCCAGAGGCCAAGCCTGAAGCGAAGCCCGTGGCCAAGCCCGAACCGAAGCCTGAACCGAAGCCGGCCGCCAAACCCGCCGCTGCCAGTGCCGACGCGGCCCGTGCCAGCGCGCTGCTCAACGGCACCACGCCGCCGCCCGCAACGGCCGCCGAGGCCGAAGGCCGGCTGGTGGTGCAGGTAGGCGCCTTTGCCGACGTCGCGAAGGCGCGCGAGGCGCGCCTGAAACTCGAAAAAGCCGGCATGAAGACCTATACACAGGTCGCGGAAACCAAGGACGGCAAGCGCATACGGGTCCGCGTGGGGCCGTTTGCCACCAAGGCCGAGGCGGAAAAAGCGGCCGGAAAAATCAAGGCCCTTGATTTGCCCGCCGCCATCCTGACCTTGTAAGTAACAACTGGCTGATTCGTGACGGCTGTTGACTGGGTTTTGCTGGGGGTGCTGGTGTTTTCCATGCTGCTGGGCGCATGGCGCGGGCTGGTGTACGAGGTGTTGTCGGTGCTGGGCTGGGTGGTGTCGTTTTTTGTGGCGCAATGGTTTGCGCCCGACCTGGCCACCCGATTGCCCGTGCAGTCCGCGTCCGATCCGATTCGCTACGCGGCGGCGTTTGTGCTGATTTTTATCGCCACGGTGTTCGCGGCGGGGCTGCTGGCTTTTATCTTCAAGAAGCTGGTCGCCGCCATCGGCCTTGCCCCTGTGGACCGTGTGCTGGGCGCCGCCTTCGGCGTGTTGCGCGGAGTGATTTTGCTGCTGGCCGCGACCGTCGTGATCGACATGACGGCGCTGAAAACCAGCAGCTGGTGGCAGGAATCGAAGGGCGCGCCTGTGCTGGCTGCCACGCTCAAGGCCCTGAAGCCGGTGCTGCCCGAGAAATTTGCGAAATATTTAACCTAACTTTGAAGAGTCAACTCATCATGATCGGAACACCATGTGCGGGATAGTCGGCGTCGTCAGCAAAGCCCCGGTCAACCAACTCATCTATGACGGCCTGCTGCTGCTGCAGCATCGCGGCCAGGATGCGGCGGGCATCGTCACGCAGCAGGGGCGCAAGTTCTACATGCACAAGGCCAAGGGCATGGTGCGCGACGTGTTCCGCACGCGCAACATGCGCGCGCTGCCGGGCACGGTGGGCCTGGGCCAGGTGCGCTATCCCACGGCCGGCAACGCCTACAGCGAGGATGAGGCGCAGCCCTTCTACGTCAATGCGCCCTTCGGCCTGGTGCTGTCGCACAACGGCAACCTGACCAACGCGGCCGAACTCAAGGCCGAGCTCTTCAACACCGACCACCGCCACATCAACACGGACAGCGACTCTGAAGTGCTGCTCAACGTGCTGGCGCATGAGCTCGAAAAAACCACGCGCGGCCTGCCGCTCAAGCCCATCGACGTGTTCGCCGCCGTGCGCGGTGTGCACAAGCGCGTGAAGGGCTCCTATGCCGTCGTCGCGCTGATCGCCGGCCACGGCCTGCTGGCCTTTCGCGACCCCTTCGGCATCCGCCCGCTGTGCATAGGCCGCGGCCAGAACGAGGGCGGCGCGACCGTCATGGTGGCCAGCGAATCGGTGGCGCTGGAAGGCACTTCGCACCAGTTCGAGCGCGACATCGCGCCGGGCGAGGGCGTGTTTGTAGACATGGAAGGCGTGGTGCACGCCGAGCAGTGCGCGCCCAATGCAAAACTCAATCCCTGCATTTTCGAATTCGTCTACCTGGCGCGCCCCGACTCGGTGCTGGACGGCATCTCGGTCTACCAGGCCCGCCTGAACCTGGGCGAGACGCTGGCCAAGCGCGTGGTCTCCACCGTGCCGCCCAGCGAGATCGACGTGATCATCCCCATTCCCGAATCCAGCCGCCCCAGCGCCACGCAGCTGGCGCACCTGCTGGGCATTCCCTATCGCGAAGGCTTCGTCAAGAACCGCTACGTGGGCCGCACCTTCATCATGCCGGGGCAGGGCGTGCGCAAGAAATCCGTGCGCCAGAAGCTCAACGTGATCGCCAGCGAGTTCAAGGGCCGCAATGTGCTGCTGGTCGACGACTCCATCGTGCGCGGCACCACCAGCCGCGAGATCGTGCAGATGGCGCGCGACGCCGGCGCCAAGAAGGTCTACCTGGCCAGCGCCGCGCCGCCCGTGCGTTTCCCCAATGTCTACGGCATCGACATGCCCACGCCGGGCGAACTCGTGGCCCACGGCCGCACCATCGAAGAGATCCGCGAAGTGATAGGCTGCGACGCGCTGATCTACCAGGACGTGGACGGCATGAAGCGCGCCATCGGCTCGCTCAACACCAAGCTCGACGGCTTTGACGCTTCCTGCTTTGACGGTGTCTACATCACCGGCGACGTCACGGCCGAAACCATTGCCGCGATGAACTCGCAGCGCGCCGACACCGCCGAAAAAATCGGCGAAGACAGCGACGTCGACGTGTCCCGCCTGGCACTGCCCAACCCGCAGGAAGCCTGAGCATGACCAGCCCAAAAAGAAAACTGCCCGACAACCTGCATCGCGACACGCTGGCCGTGCGCGTGGCGCTGGAGCCCAGCCAGCACGGCGAAAACTCCGAAGCGCTGTACCTGACCAGCGGCTTTGTGCAGCCCGACGCCGAAACCTCGGCGCGGCGTTTTGCCGACACGACGGAGGGCTACACCTACGGCCGCACCTCCAACCCCACGGTCACCAGCTTTGAGCGCCGCCTCGCCGCGCTCGAGGGCACGGAAGCGGCCATAGGCGCCTCCACCGGCATGGGCGCCATCCTGATGATGTGCATGGGCCTCCTCAAGGCCGGCGACCATGTGATCTGCTCGCGCTCCATGTTCGGCTCGACGATCGCCCTCATTGGCCGCGAGTTCGGCAAGTTCGGCGTTGAAACCACGTTTGTGTCGCAGACTGACGTAGGCGAATGGAAGGCCGCGCTGCGCCCGACCACCAAGCTGCTGTTTGCCGAAACACCGACCAACCCGCTGACCGAGGTCTGCGACATCGCCGCGCTGGCCGACCTGGCGCACAGCGTGGGCGCCTTGCTCGCGGTCGACAACTGCTTTTGCTCGCCGGCCCTGCAGCGGCCGGCGGAGTTCGGCGCCGACCTCATCATCCATTCCGGCACCAAGTACCTGGACGGCCAGGGACGTGTCATGGCCGGCGCGATCTGCGGCCCGTCCAAATACATCGTCGACGTGTTCGGCCCGATTGTGCGCACCGCCGGCATGACGCTGGCGCCTTTCAACGCCTGGGTCGTGCTCAAGGGTCTTGAAACCCTGAGCATCCGCATGCAGGCCCAGAGCGCCAATGCGCTGGCCGTCGCGCAGTGGCTGGAAACCCAGCCCGCCGTGGCGCGTGTGTACTACCCCGGCCTGCCGTCGCATCCGCAGCACGCGCTGGCCATGCGCCAGCAGTCGGGCGTGGGCGGCGCGGTGCTGTCCTTCGACGTGCGCGGCGGCACACCCGACGTGGCGCGCGCCAATGCCTTCCAGGTCATCAACAGCACGCAGGTGCTCAGCATCGCCACCAACCTGGGCGACACCAAAACCATCATCAGCCATTCCGCCACCACCTCGCACGGGCGCCTCAGCGAAGAGCAGCGCCAGGCCGCCGGCATAGGCCAGGGCCTGATACGCCTGGCCGTCGGGCTGGACCACGTGGACGACATCAAGGCCGATCTTTCGCGCGGCCTGAACAGCATCGCATGACTGCCCCCATGACAACAAAGACCCGCACCCGCTTCGCCCCTTCGCCGACCGGATTCATCCACCTCGGCAACATCCGCTCCGCGCTCTACCCGTGGGCCTTTGCCCGCGCGACCGGCGGCGACTTCATCCTGCGCATCGAAGACACCGACGTGGAGCGCTCCAGCCAGGAAGCCGTCGACGTGATCATCGAAGGCATGCGCTGGCTGGGCCTGAACCACGATGAAGGCCCGTTCTTCCAGATGCAGCGCATGGACCGTTACAAGGCCGTGCTCGCGCAGATGCAGAAGGATGGCCTGGTCTACCCCTGCTACATGAGCGTGGCCGAGCTCGACGCCCTGCGCGAAAAGCAGATGGCTGCCAAGGAAAAACCGCGCTACGACGGCACCTGGCGCCCCGCGCCCGGCAAGACATTGCCGCCCGTGCCCGCAGGCGTGCAGCCGGTGCTGCGCTTCATGAACCCGCAAGGCGGCAGCGTGGTCTGGGACGACAAGGTCAAGGGCCGCATCGAGATCAGCAACGACGAGCTCGACGACCTGGTGATTGCCCGGCCCGACGGCACGCCGACCTACAACTTCTGCGTGGTGGTCGACGACATCGACATGGCCATGACGCACGTGATTCGCGGCGACGACCACGTGAACAACACGCCGCGCCAGATCAACATCTTCAAGGCCCTGGGCAAAGAGCCGCCGGTGTATGCCCACCTGCCGACCGTGCTCAACGAGCAGGGCGAAAAGCTCAGCAAGCGCAACGGTGCCAAGCCGGTGACGCAGTACGCCGCCGAAGGCTATCTGCCCGACGCCATGGTCAACTACCTGGCACGCCTGGGCTGGAGCCATGGCGACGACGAGATCTTCAGCCGCGAGCAGTTCATCGCCTGGTTCAACCTGGACCACCTCGGCAAGAGCGCCGCGCAGTTCGACGAAGCCAAGCTGCGCTGGGTCAATGCCCAGCACCTCAAGGCCATGGCCGACGACAAGCTCGCCGAGGCGGTCATGCCATTCCTCGCGGCGCAGGGCGTCACGGGCCAGGACGCCGCATGGATCGCGCGCGGTTGCGGCCTGTTCAAGGACCGCTGCAGCACGCTGGTGGAGCTGGCCGGCTGGCTGCAGCGCCTGGTCACCGGCGGCCAGCCCGCCGCGGAAGACCTGGCCACGCACGTGACCGACGCCGTGCGCCCCGCGCTCGCCAGGCTCGCCGACGCCCTGGGCGCCGCCGAGTGGAGCAAGGCCGCGATTTCCGCCGCCATCAAGCAGGTGCTGGCCGACACCGGCCTGAAGATGCCGCAGCTCGCCATGCCGGTGCGCGTGCTGGTTCTGGGCACGCCGCAAACCCCCTCGCTGGACGCGATTCTGGAGCTCATGAGGCGCGAAGATGTGGTCTCCCGGCTCAAGCTTGTTTGAGGGTTTTAAAAAGATCAAATTTTCGGGCTATAATTCAAGGCTCGACACAATTGCAGGGCAACTTGCAATAGCTTGAAGGGGGTATAGCTCAGCTGGGAGAGCGCTTGCATGGCATGCAAGAGGTCAGCGGTTCGATCCCGCTTACCTCCACCAAAGTTTGTCGCGAAGAATTTGAAGTTAGCCGGGACTTTGTGTCACCACAAAAGCCCGTCCGGAAGTTCCAAGGTTTTGACCCTATCGTCTAGAGGCCTAGGACACCACCCTTTCACGGTGGCTACAGGGGTTCGAATCCCCTTAGGGTCGCCAGCATTCATCACCTCGTGTGATGTCCAAGGCGCAAGTTGACAACCGCAGTCCCGCAAGGTTCAGCGACTTGGCTCGAAAGAGCGAATGTTGTCACTACCAGGAGTGGTAGTTCAGTTGGTTAGAATACCGGCCTGTCACGCCGGGGGTCGCGGGTTCGAGTCCCGTCCACTCCGCCAGTATTGGATTTTGTGCAGCCATTCGGCCTGCCCAAGATCAAAAAAGCCCCAGCGATGGGGCTTTTTTCATGGCTGATCGGTTTTGACTGTTTCTGGCGCTGTCGGCAGGCGCTTGCCGTTACCGGCCTCGCTGTTTGCGTGGCCGGGTCCATCAAGCTGCAACTACTTGCCGGCTGCCTTCGCCGTCTTTGCCAGGCTGTCGCGCACCTTTTTCACGTCGGATGCGCTCACCGCTGCAGCCGCGTTGCCCCACGAACTGCGCACAAAACTCAAAACATCGGCCACGTTCGCGTCGGTCAGGCGCCAACCCAGTGCCGGCATGGCGATCCGCGACGGCGCTTCCATGGTGTGTGCCATCGCGGAGCCTTCCAGCACGACGCGGATGAGCGAAGTCGGGTCTTTCGCCGCCACGGCGCTGTTGTGCGCCAGGGTGGGGAATGTTTTTTGCGCGCCCTGTCCGTCAGAGCGGTGGCAGGCGTTGCAGTTGTTCATATAGACCATGGCGCCCACGCGGCCGACATCGCCGTTGCGCAAGGCGATGGCAGCGGCGCTGGCCGATGCCGCAGCCGCAGGCGGCCGCACTGCATCACCGCCACCGAGTGATTTGAGGTAGGTCGCGATCGCGCCCAGGTCCTCGCGTGAAAGGTGCTGCGTGCTATTGCTCACCACCTCCGTCATCGCGCCAAATGCCGCTGTATGTGCCGTACGGCCGGTTTTCAGGTAATCGACGATTTCCTGGTTGGTCCAGGTGGCCAGACCCGGTGTGGCGGTGTTGCGCAGCGGCTGGGCATACCAGCCATCAATGACAGCACCGGCCAAAAAGCGTTCACCCTCGCTGTGGGTGGTGGCTTTCTCGGCCCCGGTGATACCGCGTGCCGTGTGGCAGGCGCCGCAATGGCCCAGGCCCTGCACGAGGTAGGCGCCGCGGTTCCACTCGGCGTTTTGTGCGGCCTCCGGGGCGTACACCTTGCCGGGCAAATACAGCATGTTCCAGCCGGCCATCAGCCGGCGCATGCTGAAAGGCCAGGGCAGGTCGGTTTTGGCGTTGTCCTGTTTCGCCGGCTGCACGCCTTTGGTGAAATAGGCATACAGGGCTTGCAGGTCGGCATCCGTCAGCCGGGAGAAGTTGGTATACGGCATGGCCGGGTACAGGTGTTTGCCGTCCTTGCGCTTGCCTTCACGCAGGGCGCGGTTGAAGTCGTCCTGGGTGTACCGGCCGATGCCCTGCTCGGGGTCAGGCGTGATGTTGGTCGAGACGATGGTGCCGAAAGGGGTGGCCATCGGCAGGCCGCCGGCAAAGGGCTTGCCGTTGGGACGAGAGTGGCAGCTGATGCAGTCACCGGCGCGCGCGAGGTATTCACCGCGCACCACCTGCGGATCGCGTGGCGGCGTGGCCGGCGCAGTGACGGCTGCGGGCGTGGCCGCGACCGGCGCAGCTGGCTTGTCTTGTGCCTTCACCAGCGCCGGCGTGGCCAGTGCGACCAGCAGCGCCACGGCGGCGAGGGCCGCCAGCACACCCGGCTTGAGGGTTTCCGTCGTGCGGTCTCCTTTCATGCCAGTGCTCCCGGGCTCTTGAGGTAGCGCTCACGAATGTGTTTCGCCGACCAGTAAGCCAGCGCCCCCACGATGCCGGTCGGGTTGTAGCCGAAGTTCTGCGGAAAGGCGCTGGCGCCCATCACAAATACGTTGGGTACGTCCCAGGCCTGCAGGTAGCGGTTAACGGCACTGGTGGAGGGGTCGGTGCCCATGGGTGCACCGCCGGTGTTGTGGGTGGACTGGTAGGCCCGCAGGTCGTAGTGGTCGCCGGGCTTCTTGAAGTTGGACGCCATCTGCCGCGGCCCCATGGCCTTCGCAATGCCTTCCATCTTGCCCTTGATGAATTGCGTCATCGCAATGTCGTTGGCCTTCCAATCGAAGGTCATGCGCAGCAGCGGCTGCCCATACACGTCCTTGTAGGTCGGGTCCAGGTCGAGGTAGTTGTTGCGGTAAGACATGACCGAACCCTGGCTGCCGATGCTGATGGCGTAGCGGTAGTTGTCCTTGATGGCTTTTTTCCAGCCGGCACCCCAGGCCGGCGTGCCGGGCGGCACACTCATCTGCTGGATGGGCCGCCCGCCGGTGACGACGCACGAGATGGATGCACCGCCGACAAAACCGAGGCCACCATGGTCGAAGTTGTCACCGTCAAAATCATCGATCACCGCGCCGCTGGCGCCCGCGCCGGCGAAAGGGTTCATCGGCTTGTCCGAATTGAAGAACAGCGAGACACCACCGTTCATCTGGTACGCGTAGTTGCGCCCCACCACGCCCTGGCCGGTGGCCGGGTCGTACTTCTTGCCGATGTTGGACAGCAGCAACAGGCGCACATTGTGGAACTGGTAGGCGCACAGCACCACCAGGTCGGCGGGTTGCTCTGTCTCGTTGCCGGCGGCATCGATGTAGGTAACGCCGGTGGCGCGTTTGCCGTCCGCCGCCATGTTCACGCGAATGACATGGGAGCGGGTACGCAATTCGAAATTGGGTCGTGCCATCAAGGTCGGCAGCAAGGTGGTTTGCGGCGATGCCTTGGAATACATGTAGCAACCGTAGCGTTCACAGAAACCGCAGAAGTTGCAGGGCCCGAGTTGCGCGCCGTGCGGGTTGGTGTATGCACGCGAGGCATTGGCTGCAGCCTGTGGAAAAGGGTGGTAACCCAGCTCGCGTGTGGCTTTCTCAAAAAGCATGGCGCTGTTCTGGTAGGCCAGCGGCGGCAACGGGTATTCGTCGGACCGCGCGCCTTCAAATGGGTTGCCGCCGGCCTGTACCTGGCCGCGCAGGTTGCCGGCCTTGCCCGAGACACCGCAGATTTTTTCAAAGTGGTCGAAGTGGGGCTCAAGTTCGTCGTAGCTCACGCCCCAGTCCTGCAGATGCATATCCGCGGGGATGGATTTTTTGCCATAGCGCTCTTCGTAGCGGCTGCGTATGCGCAGGTCATCAGGTAGCGCACGCCATTGCTGGCCGTTCCAGTGCACGCCCGCGCCGCCCACACCGTCACCGGGCAGAAACGATCCGAGCTGGCGGTATGGCACGGCGATGTCGCCCGGCGCGTGGCGCACGGTGACGGTTTCCCTGGCCAGGTTCTGGAAGAGCTTGCCGCGCACGCCGTAGCTCAGCTCGTCGGTGATGCGCGGGTAAGCAAAGTCAGGGTTGGTGTCGCGGTTCTCGCCGCGCTCCAGTGCCAGCACATTGAGGCCGGCGGCGGTGAGTTCCATGCCCATGATGGCGCCGGTCCAGCCAAAGCCGACCAGCACGGCATCCACCGAAGGTTTTTTGATCGCAGCCATGTGCGCTCCTTAACCTTGCGGTCCGTTGATGCTGACGGGCGGCAGCGGATACTGCACCGGCTTGCCGACCCAGTCGGTGAAGTCGGCGCGCGCGCCGGGAAAGCCGATCATCTTCCACGATGCAGCGTTTCTGTTTCCGCCGTGCATCGGGTCGCTCAGATAGCCCTCTTTGGTGTTCTGCAACAAAAATCCGAAGAAGGTCTGGGACGACAAGGTGTCGAACTTCACTTCACCCGATTCCAGCCCCTTGAGCAACTGGTCCTGTTGGCCGGCATCGAGCTGCGCAAAGGTCTTGCCGCCAAAGTTCTTCTTGGAATGGGCATCGGTCGCTTCAATGCCGGCGCGGTACACGTCGCGCGGCGCCAGCTTGCCCTGATAGCCGAACTCGGGTGCCGACTCGACAAACGGCCCCTGCATGTACCAGGTTGCCGCATGGCCGAAGGCCGCATCCATTTGCCGGTCGATGAATTCGGGAACACCCACTTCCAGCGCGCCGGGGCCTGTGGCATCGGCGGGTATGAGTCGCGCCACGGCGGCCTGCACAAACGCCCATTCGCCGGGATTGAAGTAGGCCGGCTGGTAGGGGACGGATGCCGCTTGCGGGCTTGCGGCGGATGTCGCGGGGCTATCGGGTGTACACCCTGCGCCTGCCAGGGCCGCGACAGGGACGATGGCAATGGATTTGCGTAGAAATCCGCGCCGGGCATTATCGATAGGCATCGCTGAACTTTTCTGGCGGCAGAGCCGCCTGTTGTTGTATGTTGTCTTGCGTTGTGAGTTCGCCCTTGCATCCTAGTCACGGCCCGCCGCCGTGTTTGTAGGCGGTTTTCGACAGTGTGATAACGCATGACTCAAGCCTTACAAATCCGGCCCCATGGAGTCAGTCCAGGCGGCACAATCGCAACCATGGTCAAACATCTTTCCGAAACCACGGGCCTTCAGCGGCTTACCCTGGGCCTCGCTTCCGGGCTGGTCGTGGCGGCCTTGCCGCTGCCCCTGGGCTGGCAGTTCTGCGGCCTGCTGGGCTGGTGCGCCGGCATAGCCGTTTACCTGGGGCTGGCCTGGTGGCTGTGCGTGCGCTTTGACGCCAAACGCACACGCGAACGCGCGCAGGCCCAGGATGAACCCAGTGTCGTGCTGTTCTTGCTGATGTTGCTGGCCACCATGGCCTGCGTCGCGGCCATCACGGTCGTGATGCAGGAGGCCAAGGACCTGTCGGGCATGGAGCGCACGCTGCACATCCTGCTGTCCGTCGCGGCGCTGGCCGCTTCATGGCTGTTCATCCAGACGATTTACGCCTTCCGTTATGCCCACCGCTACTACCAGGAAGAAAAACTCAACGAGCCGGACGGGCCCGGCCTGTGTTTCCCCGGCGGGCTGGACCCGGACTATTTCGACTTTCTGTATTACTCCCACGTGGTGGGCATGACCTCGCAGGTCTCCGACGTGCAGGTCACCTCGCGCGAGATGCGCCGGCTCACATTGGTGCACAGCGTGCTGTCCTTCGGCTTCAACATGCTGGTGCTGGCGCTCAGCATCAATGTGGTGGCTGGAGCGTTGCAGTAGGCGCCCGCCGGTCCTGTTATTTCGCGGTGACCACGTAACGGGCGTAGAGCTTCCCGGCCAGCTTCTGCATCACATCGTCGGTATTCGGCGTCGCCACATTGGTCATGACGACGATGGCCGCGTCGCGCTCGGTGTCGACCCAGATATAAGCCTTGTTCATGTTGTTGGAGCCGCCGTGGAAGGCCACGGGGTAGGCTGTCCAGTCCATCTTGGTGGAGGCCCAGCCCAGGGCGTATTGCGCGGCGCCCGCTACCGTGGTGGATGCGGTCGAGGCCGTCGACATGGAGACTACCGGTGTCACGAGTTTTTTCAGGGTCTCGGGCTTGACCAGGAAGGGTGCGCGTTTGCCTTGGCCCGCCATCCAGCTGCCCCAGCGCGCGAAGTCGAGCACCGACATGTGGGCGGTGCCGGCCGGGCTGATGACGAGCGGGTTGTCGGCCTCGGGGCCGCCCAGCATGGGCTTGAGTTTGCCGTCGACCAGGGCGTGGCCCAGTGGCGCGTCCATGCGGCCCAGCGTGGCCTGCGGGCCTATACCGGCGCTGGTCAGCTTGAGGGGCGTGAACACGCGCTCCGTGATCAGCTCTTCCCAGGATTTTTCGCCGACGCGCTCGATCATGGCGCCCACCAGGGTGTAGCCCAGGTTGGAGTAGGCAAAGCCTGTGCCGGGTTCGCGCGCCAAGGGTTTGGTGGCCACCTGTTGCAGCATCCAGTAGCGCTGTTCGTTGAGGTTTCCCGGTTGCCGCATGGTATTGGCCAGCAGCACGTCGAAGTCTTCGTTGTCGGAAGGAAAGCCGCTGGTGTGCGACAGCAGCTGGGTCAGGGTGACGCGGCTCACGCCGGCATCCATGCCGGCGGCCAGTTCGGGAAAGACCTGGGCCAGCGTGCTGTCCCACTGAAGCTTGCCGCTCTCGACCATCATGGCGGCCAGCAGCGCCGTCATGGCCTTGGTGTCGGAACCGATGTGAAAGCGGTCCTGGTGCGTGACGGGGATGGTGGTGCCGATGCGGCGTGTGCCGCCCGTACCCGCGGCCATCAGCTTGCCCTTGCTCACCACCGCGGCGGCCAGCGCGGGGAAGCCGGCCTGCCGTGCTTCTTGCGTCACCATCGCGTCCAGCGAGGCTTGAGCCCGTGCGCTGCCCAGGCAGGCCAGCAGGCAGATGCCCGGGAGCAGGGTGCGCAAGGCCGCTGTTGAAGTGAGTGGTGTGGTACGGCGCCCGGTCGTTTGACCGAAGGCGTGAAGCTGCAACATGTGAATCGCCCTTGTGTGAGTCAGATGAACGAGAACCGTGATTCTCACCCAGTGTGGGCGATGTTCGTATGACGGCGTATTACAGCTGAAACAGCTGTTTCTTCAGCGCCATCTTTTCTTTCTTGCGCTGGCTGGCTTCGGACTTGCGGTGCGAGCCGGCCTTGCGCTGCGCCGCCGGCGCCACCATCGGGTTGCGCGGCTTGGGCGCGGTCAGCTTGAGTTTGGTCTTGCGGGCGGAAGTCAGCGTTGCTTCAGCTCTTGCGGCCCAGCTTGAGCAGCCCCGTCGACAGCGCCGTGCCAATCACAATTACCACGGCGCAGATCACCATCCAGGCCGTCACGTGTTCGCCGAGGAAGAGCACGCCATAGAGCACCGCGAACACCGGCACCAGGAAGGTGACCGACAGCGCGCGCGGCGGGCCGGCGTTTTCAATCAGGCGGAAAAACAGGATGTAAGCCACGCCGGTGCAGACCACGCCCACCGCCAGCAGCGCCAGCCACGCATGCGCGCCCGGCATTTGCGCGGGCCACAGCCAGGCGGCCGGCAGGGCCAGGCCCAGCGTCGCGCCAATCTGGCTGCCGGCCGCGGTCACCAGCGGCGGCATGCCTGAGAGGTAGCGTTTGGTGTAGCTGGCCGAGATGCCGTAGCAGACGCAGGCCAGCAGGCAGGCCAGTACGGCCCAACCGGGCGCCACGCCCGAGGCGTCGGGCTTGAAGGTGGCCTTGTCCCAGGCCAGCATGGCGACGCCGGCAAAACCGACGATGAGGCCCAGGATGCGCGAGGCATTGGGTTTGTCCTTGAGCCACAGCCAGGCGATCAGCGCGCCGAACATGGGCACCGTGGCGTTGAGGATGGCCGAGAGGCCTGTGGTGATGGACAGCAGCGCGAATGAAAAGCAGGCGAACGGGATGCCCGAGTTCAGCACGCCGATGAAGAAAATCTTTTTCCAGTGTTTCTTCAGCTCGGGCAACAGCCCGCGTAGCCACACGATGGGCAGCAAAAACAGCGCGGCGATGCCCACGCGCACGGCGGCCGTCGGCAGCGGGCCGAACTCCACCGTGCTGATGCGCATGAACAGGAATGAAGAACCCCAGATCGCGGCCAGCATCACAAAATCGGCGACCCAGCTTTTGGGCTTGGCGAGGGCCGCGCCCAGTGGCGCGGCGATGCCTGAAGGACTGGAACTCACAGCATGGTCTCCTGAAGTGCGCCTTCGAGTTTCAGCAAGGCGGTTTTGCGGTGCAGGCCGCCGGCGTAGCCCGTGAGCGAGCCGTCGGAGCCCAGCACCCGGTGGCAGGGCACGATCACGCTGACCGGGTTGCGCCCGATCGCCGCGCCCACGGCGCGCACGGCCGCGGGTTTGCCGATGTTCTGGCTGATCTGGCCGTAGCTCAGGGTGCCGCCTTGCGGAATGGCCAGCAGCGCCTGCCACACCGATTGCTGGAAGGCCGTTCCGTGGCCCAGGTCCAGCGGCAGGTCGAAAGTCGTGCGCGTGCCGGCATAGTATTCGGCCAGTTGCGCGATGGTTTGTTTCAGCACCGGATGCTCCGGGTCTTCCCGCCACACGTAAGGCTTCACGAGCTGCGGCGGCAGGTGGCGCTGGCCCGCGAACCAGGTGCCGGCCAGGCCTTTGTCGGTCGCGGCAATGATCATTTCGCCCAGGGGGCTGTGGAAGGTTGTCTGGACGATGGAGTTGTCGTATTTCATCTTGTTCACCTCTTGAATGGTTTCGAGTTTCTGCCGTACCAGGTCTTTTTCAGTCCTGTCCAGGCTGCTTGTCGCTTGTCTCTTGTGGCGGGCAAAAGCTGGCTCGATCATTCACCGGCCATGTTCGCGCCTGGGCGCTGAACCGTCCAATGAAATCGAGGCGAGGCATTCATTCCGCCCACGCATGAATCGCCGTCAGCCGGGGCGCTCCAGCGTGCCGCTCCAGGCGCGTATCACCGCGTAGCTGCGCCAGGGTTTCCAGGCGTGCGATGCCGCTTCGGCCTCGCGCGCCGGGTTCTTCGTGCCCTGCACGCCCAGGGCCTTGTGCAGCGCCACGTCGCCCGCCGGAAATGCGTCGGGCCAGCGCAGCGCGCGCATCGCGATGTACTGCGCGGTCCAGTCGCCTATGCCGGGCAGAGCCTTCAGCGCGGCCCGCGTGGCATTGACGTCGGCGCCGCTGTGCAGCTGCAGGCGCTTGTCGGCCACGGCCTGCGCGATGCCGACGATCGCGGCCTGCCGCTGCTTGACGATGCCCAACTGCCCCAGCGCGTCGCCGCTGGCGGCTGCCAGCACGGCGGGCGCGGGAAAGAGGCGTGTCAGCTGGGGCCAGGGTGTTTCCACGGACTCGCCGAAACGGTCCACCATGCGCTGCGCCAGCGTGCGTGCGGCGGCCACGGTGATCTGCTGGCCCAGCACGGCGCGCACCGCGAGCTCATAACCGTCCAGCGCGCCCGGCACGCGCAGGCCGTCGCCTTCGGGAAAAGCGTCGTGCAGCACGCCGTTGATGGCGGCCGGGTCGGCGTCCAGGTCGAAGGTGGTGCGCACGCGGCGTATCACCAGCGGCAGCACTTCGCGCAGCGAATCGCTCACGCGCAGCACCAGGCGCGACCGCTCTTCTTCAAAACTCGCCAGCAGCCAGCCTGTGTGCAGCTTGCCGCCCGATTCGATGCTGAAGGTCCGGCCCAGGCAGGGCTGCGCGGCGTCGGCGTCAATGAACTCGATGGCGCTGATGCAGCGCTTGCTGAAGAACGCCAGCATGGCCTGAACGTCATAGGGAGGTCGGTAGCCCAGCCGTATGGTCGCGCCTTCGCCGACCTTGCCGGTGCGCTCGGGGCCCTGGCGCCGCAGCTGCGTGGGGTTGAGCTTGTAGTGCTCGACGAAGGCGGCATTGAAGCGGCGCACGCTGGCAAAACCGCTGATCAGCGCAATCTGTGTGATGGGCAGGTTGGTGTCGGCCAGCAGCTGCTTGGCGGTGTGCAGCCTGTGCGTCTGCAAGTACTGCATGGGCGAGACGCCGAACTGCGCCTCGAAGATGCGCCGCACGTGGCGGTCGCTCACGCCCAGCCGCGCGGCGAGTTTTTCGACCGAGGGGCCTTCTTCTGCCCACACCTCGGGCTCATCCAGCAGGCGCGCCGCCTGGTGGGCCAGGATGTAGGAAGCATCCTGGATGGACCACACCACCGAATGCGGCGCCAGTTCGGGCCGGCAGCGCAGGCAGGGGCGAAAGCCGGCGTTTTCGGCCTGCGCCGCATGGTGGAAGAAGCGGCAGTTTTCGCGCTTCGGGGTTTTCACGCTGCAGACCGGCCGGCAATAAATGCCGGTGGAGGTCACGCCGGTGAAAAAGCTGCCGTCGAAACGCGCGTCCCGCGCCTTCAGGGCGAGGTAGCAGTCGTTGTCGGCAAGAGGGGTGTTTTCGCGGTCCATGGGGGAAATGATACGCCGCGGGCCGTTCAAGACTAGCCGTTTTCGGACATGTCCCTGAGCCCCTGGGAGGCGGCCATTTCGGCGAATTCCGGGTGGCGCAATAGTCTGAACGGACTGCCCGGAAACGGTTGCCGCCTACAGGGGATGGCCGGGGCGCCACCTACAATCAAATTCACTCACTTCCAGCAGTCCTCCGTACTCCCCAGGAACCTCACCCGATGCAAATCAACCCGTCCATCTTCAAGGCCTATGACATACGCGGCGTTGTGCCGTCCACCATCCATGAAGAGATGGCCGAGGCCCTGGGCAAAGCCTTTGGCATGGCAGCGCTGGCGGAAGGTGAAAAAGCCGTGGCCGTAGGCCGCGACGGCCGGCTCAGCGGGCCTTCGCTGAGCGCGGCGCTGATGCGCGGCCTGGCCGCCACCGGCATAGACGTGATCGATGTAGGCATGGTGACCACCCCCATGCTCTACTTCGCCGCCAGCACGCTGGCCGGTTCGGGCATTCAGGTCACGGGCAGCCACAACCCCAAGGACTACAACGGCTTCAAGATGGTGCTGGCCGGCCGCGCGATCTACGGCGAGGAAATCCAGGGCCTGCGCCGCGTCATCGAGGGCGACAAATGGGCGTTGCCATCGCAAGGCGGGACCATCCGCCAGGTCGATGTGGGCACGGCCTACCGCGACCGCATCGTGTCCGGGATCAAGCTTGAACGCCCGCTGAAAATTGTGATTGATTCCGGCAACGGCATTGCCGGCGCTTCGGCGCCCGCCATCTTTCGCGCGCTGGGCTGCGAAGTGACAGAACTCTTCAGCGAAGTGGACGGCAACTTTCCCAACCACCATCCCGACCCCAGCAAGCCCGAGAACCTGCAGGACCTGATCAAGGCCCTGCAAAGCGGCGACGCGGAACTGGGCCTGGCCTTTGACGGCGACGGCGACCGCCTGGGCATCGTCACCAAGGACGGCCAGAACATCTACCCCGACCGGCAGATGATGCTGTTTGCCCGCGACGTGCTGTCGCGCGTGCCGGGCGGAACGATCCTGTTCGACGTGAAATGCTCGCAGCGCCTGGCGCCCGAGATCGAAGCCGCCGGCGGCGTGCCCATGATGTACAAGACCGGGCATTCGCTGATCAAGGCGAAGATGAAGGAAGTCGATTCGCCGCTGGGCGGTGAGATGAGCGGCCATATCTTCTTCAAGGAACGCTGGTACGGTTTTGACGACGGCACTTATGCCGGCGCCCGCCTGCTGGAAATCCTGAGCCGCGCGCCCGACGCAGGCATCGTGCTCAACGCCTTGCCGACCAGTTTCAGCACGCCCGAACTCAATGTGGCCTGCAAGGAAGGCGAGCCGCATACCGTGGTGGAGGCCTTGATCAAATCGGCGAAATTCGCGGCGCCCGCGAAAATCTCCACGATTGACGGCGTGCGTGTGGACTGGCCCGACGGCTTTGGCCTGATACGCGCGTCCAACACCACGCCGGTGCTGGTGCTGCGCTTTGAAGGCCATACCCAGCAGGCGATGGAACGCATCGAGGCTGACATGCTGGCCCTGCTGCGTAGCGTCAAGCCCGACGCGAGCTTCGCGGCTGCGGCGCATTAGGCCCACCCCCGTCCGGGCTCACTTCGTGTAGCCGTTCCCCCCTCAAGGGGGCGGCGCCTGCGGTCTGGCAAAGCCAGTCCCGCGGCCCCTACTGGTTTTTCTCCTCGAACTCTTAAACCCAGCATGAGCCGTGGAACCGGCTTTGCCGGGCCACAGGCGGGCGGCCCCCTCGGGGGGCAGGGAGCTACACGAAGTGAGCGACCGTGGGGGCCATAGAATGGCCGTTCATGAAAATTCTCCTGGTCAAGCTGTCGTCCCTGGGCGACGTGGTGCATACCCTGCCCGTGGTGCAGGACATACGCGCCGCGTTCCCTGGGGCGCTAATCGACTGGGTGGTGGAAAAGGCTTTTGCGCCCCTGCTGGCGCGCAGCGAAGGCTTGCACCGCGTCGTTCCCTGTGAGATCCGGCGCTGGCGCAAATCCTTCTGGACAGGCGCGACGCGGCAGGAATGGGGCGCTTTCAGGGCGCAATTGCAGCAGGACGCTTATGACGCCGTCATCGACCTGCAGGGCCTGACCAAGTCCGCGCTGGTGGCGCGACTGGCCAGGCTGGCGCCTGGCGGAAAGCGTTATGCCCTGGCCAACCAGACCGATGGCTCGGGCTACGAGGCGCCCACACGCTGGGTGGCCGACGTGGCGATTGCGGTTGAGCCGCACATCCACGCGGTGCGCCGCTCGCGTGAACTGGCGGCGCGTGCGCTGGGCTACACCCCTGCGGCCGCAACGCACTTTGGACTGAAAGTGCCCGCCAGGCCCGCGAAGACCCATGAACACTTCCCCAAGGGCTATATCGCGTTTGTGCATGGCACCTCGCGCGTCGACAAGGAATGGCCGCTGAGCCACTGGGTCGCGTTGGGGCAACGCCTGAACACGGCCGGCTACCAGGTGCTGCTGCCGCACGGCAATGCCGCCGAGCTGCGCACCAGCCAGACGATTGCCGAAGCACTCAACGGCACGGCGCCGGATTCCGCGATGCTGCTGCCCTTGCTGCCGCTGGATGCGATGGCCGAGGAAATCGCGCAATGCGCCGGGGTGATCGGTGTCGACAGCGGTGTGAGCCACATCGCCGTGGCGCTGGACCTGCCGCATGTGCAGATCTACAACTTCGACACCGCCTGGCGCACCGGGCCTGATGCGCTGGGCCTTGGCGGCCGGCAAACCAGCGTGTTTGCGCAGCCCGCGCCGGGTGTCGATGCCGTCTGGCAGGCCTGGCTGGCGTGCGGCGCGGAGGTGAACGCATGAGCGCCCTGGTCCTGAAACTCTATTCGCTGCTGATGTGGCTGGGCCAACCCTTGCTGCGCCGCAAGCTGGCGCGCCGCGCACAGCAGGAGCCCGGCTACCTGGAGGCGGTCGAGGAGCGTTTCGGACGCTACACGCAGCCGGCCGAGGCGGTGTCCGAGCTGGTCTGGGTGCATGCCGTCTCGCTCGGCGAAACCCGCACGGCGGCGCTGCTGCTCAAGGCCCTGCGCGCGCGCAATCCGGGCCTGCGCATCTTGCTGACGCACGGCACCGCCACCGGGCGCGCCGAGGGCGTGGCGCTGCTGCAACCCGGCGATGTGCAGGTGTGGCAGCCGTGGGACAGCCCGGGCGCGGTCGCCCGGTTTTTCCATCACTTCAAGCCGCGGCTGGGGTTGTTGATGGAAACCGAGATCTGGCCCAACCTGGTGGCCGGCGCGCAGGCGCGCGCCATGCCACTGGTGCTGGTCAACGGCAGGCTGTCCGAAAAATCCCTGCAGCAGGCGCTCAAGATGTCGCCGCTGTCCTTCCCGGCTTATGCCGCGCTGTCGGCGGTGTACGCGCAGACCGACGACGACGCGCGGCGCTTTCGCCAGGCGGGCGCCGTGGTGAGCGGTGTATTTGGCACCCTCAAATTCGATGCCTCGCCCGACGATGCCCAGCAGGAAAAAGGCAAGTCCTGGCGCCGCACGCTGGCGCAACCGGTGCTGATGTTCGCCAGCTCGCGTGAGGGCGAGGAAGAAATGTTCCTGAAGCAGATCAGTGCCGTAGCCCAATCGGAAAACCAGCAAGGCGCCGGCAAAAATGCAGCGATCGACGTCCGGCCCGAACCTGAGCCGCAAGCGCAGGCTGAAGGCATGGGAAGCCGCTTCAAGGTACTGCTGGTGCCGCGCCATCCGCAGCGTGTCAATGAGGTCGAGGCGCTGGTGGTGCGGCATGGCCTGCGCGTTTCACGGCGCTCAGGCTGGGACGATGCCGCAGGCGGCCCGGCCGGCGACGAGGCGCAGCTTGCCGACGTGTGGCTCGGGGACTCGCTGGGCGAAATGGCGCTGTATTTCGCGATGAGCGACGTCGCGCTGCTGGGCGGCAGCTTTGCACCCCTGGGCGGGCAGAACCTGATCGAGGCGGCCGCCTGCGGCTGCCCGGTGGTGATGGGCCCCCACACTTTCAATTTCACCGAAGCCGCCGAGCTGGCGGTGGAAGCCGGCGCCGCCCGGCGCGTGGTCGACATGGAGCAGGGCGTGCGCGTCGCGCGAAAGTGGATGGACAGGCCCGACGCCCATGCCGCGGCGGTGGCGGCGGGGCTGGCCTTTGCCGACCGCAACCGTGGCGCCACGGAGCGCACGGTCAATGCCTTGCAAACTTTTCTGGCGCCGGACAAAGCAGCCTAGGCCATGCCCAAAAACTTCCAGAACTCTGAAAACTCACCCGAAGGTGGCCCGAAGAAACGCCGTGTTCCAGTCTGGTTCTGGATGCTGCTTTTTATGGCGGCCTGTCTGGCCGGCTTCGGCGCCTACGTCATCGCGACGCTGCCCTGAGCGGGGAGGCGGCTGCGTTAGCTGCGCTTGGGAAGCACCTGATGGCAGGTGCAGTTACCCCAGGCGTAGAGATGCAGGTGATGCGCCCAATCGCGCAGCGTAGCCCAGGCGCCGCCGGTGGCAACTTCCCAGGGCGTGAGGCCGAACATGCCCAGGCTGATGGAGGGCTCCGCCGAGACCACCGAATGCCAGGTGCGCTTTGGAATGAACAGGGCGTCGCCGGCTTCAACGCGGGCGTGGTAGCCGTGGGCTTTTTCGAAGGACGCAAGCTCACGGGCCTGTTCGGGCAGGCGCGAGACGTTGATGTCGCTGAGCGTGGCGCCCCAGTCGTACTTGGCGGCCGGGCACATGTGCTGGCGCTGGTCGGGTGAAAAAAGGATGAATTCCTTGACGCCCTGCAGCTGCACAAACCAGTTGTGCGGGAAATCGTTGTGCAGGCCGGTCACGGTGTTGGCCGGGCCCATGAAGACGTATTCCCAGGTCATGCGGCCGGGCCACAGGCTCTTGATGAGCAGGTCGCGGCGCAACTCGGGGTATTTTTCCAGGATGTCCCACTGCGCCAGGTACAAGGTGGTCGGCTTGAACGACTGCATGTGGGCCCAGTTCAGGTGAAAGCGCTCGCCGGGTTTGTAGCCGTCCCGCACCGGCTTGGGCAGCAGGCCGGCCATGGGGTCCGGCGCGCGCTGCGCCGCCTTGCCGAGTTCCCGCAGGTAGGGCGCGACCGGAAGGAAAGGGCGGCCCTTGGTCACGCCCTGTTCGACCAGGCCGTCGGTGAACTTGACCGGTACTTCGGCGCCCTTGCCGGCACAGACGTCGGCGAGGAATTCAAACGACCATTTTTTCCATGCCGGCCAGTGGTGGATGCCGCCCTTGACCAGCACGGGTTTGTCAAACGGCGGCCGGCGGCCCGCGCGCTTGAGTTCTTCCCAGGTGGTTTCCTCGATCAGCTCGAAGCTGGGGCCTTTGGGCGCGTGTAGCGGCGCGCCGGTCACGCGTTCGGCTTCAATCGGCAAGGGCAGGGGATTGTTTGCGGGCATCAACATGGCGATTCTGGCCCGGGTGGGCCTTTGTTAGGGGTGTGAGCCGTGGCGGAAACGGAGAGGTTCAGGGGGCCAGCAGCGCGTTGATTTTCTGCAAATCCTCGGGCGTCAGCGTGCCGTTGGCCTGGCGCAGCTTCAGGTCGCCCAGCAGCACGTCGTAGCGCGCCTTGGCCAGGTCGCGCTTGGTCTGGAACAGCTGGCTTTGCGAGTTGAGCACGTCGATGTTGATGCGCACGCCGACCTGGTAGCCCAGCTTGTTGGCGTCCAGCGCGCTCTGGCTGGACAGCTCGGCCGCTTCCAGCGCCTTGACCTGGCCCTGGCCGGACTGCACGCCGAAGTAGGCGGTACGCGTGGCCTGGGCCACGGTGCGCCGCGCGCCTTCCAGGTCGCTTTTGGCCTTGTCGCGCAGCCACAGGGTTTCGCGCACGCGGTTTTGCGTGGCGAAGCCGGCGAACAGCGGCACGTTGAGCAGCACGCCGACGTTGGTGGTGTTGGTGCGGAAGGCAAACGGCGGGATGGTGGTAGCCGTGCCCGAGGGATTGCGCGAGACGTTGTAGCTGGCCTGCAGGTCCACCGTGGGCTTGTGGCCGGCTTCGGCCTTGTTCACTTCAAGCTCCGCGATCTCCACGTTGCTCTGCGCCTGGCGGATATTGGGGTGCACCAGTTCGGATTGCTCGACCCAGGTGTTGACGTCGGCGGGTGTGATGACCGGCAGGCCGACGGGCGTGGCCAGGGGCTTGGGCTGGGTTTCGGTTTTGCCGACCAGGGTGTCCAGTGCGATTTTTTTGACGCGCAGGTCGTTCTCGGCGGCGAGCTCCTGGGCGATCACCAGGTCGTAGCGCGCCTGCGCTTCACGCGTGTCGGTGATGGTGGAGGTGCCGACTTCGAAGTTGCGCTTGGCCGAGGCGAGCTGCTCGGCGACCGCGGCTTTCTGGGCGCGCACAAAGGTCAGCGTGTCCTGCGCGGCCAGCACGTCGAAGTAAGCCTGGCTGGTGCGCACGACCAGGTCCTGGTCGGCGGCTTGCAGCTGCGCCTGGGCCAGTTCCACCTGCCGGGAGGCCTGCTGGTAGGTGGCCCAGTTGGCGGGGCGGTACAGGGGCTGCGAAAGGTTCAGCGCGGCGTTTTGGGTGTTGAAGCTGCGGTCTATGACGGGCGCCGTGTTTTCAAACCCGGTGCGCGTCACGCCGGCCGAGATGCCTGCCGTCGGCAGGATGCCGGCCTTGGCCTGGTCGGCCCTGGCGAGGTTGGCGTCGTATTGCAGCTTGGCCGACTGGTAGGCGGCGTCGAAGGCGCGCGCCGATTCATACAGCTCAACGAGACTCTGGGCCCGGGCCAGGGGCGCCATGGCCAGCAGTGCCACGGCGGCCGCAATCGACAAGGGCAACATCACCGGGCGGGCCGGCGGTTTCTTGGGCGTTGTCATAAAGGGTCCTGAAGAAATGAATGAATCGAATGAATCGGCGAATAAAAAAACAGGAAGTCAGTAAAGCGGCACGGAGCGGTCCACCTGCTGCGACCAGGCATCTATGCCGCCCTGCAGGTTGACGACTTCGGTGAAGCCGCTTTGCGTCAAATAGTTGGCCACCTGCAGGCTGCGCATGCCGTGGTGGCACAGGCAGGCAATCGGCTGGCCGGCGCCGGCTTCCTGCAACTCGGCCAGGCGCGCCGGGATTTCACGCATCGGGATATGGACCAGCCTGAAACCGTCTTCCTTGACCGATGCCGTCTGCAGTTCCCAGGGTTCGCGCACGTCGAGCACCACGGGCAGGGCGGGCGCGCCCTCACCGGCGTTGTCGCGCCAGGCGGCGAAATCGGCGGGGTTGAGCTGGGGAATCATGGGCGGCACTTTCGGGATTTGTCGCAGGCTTGCGGTTTAGAAGCTGAAAGCCGAGGGTTCAGGGAAGTTCAACAGGCGCGGGGCCACGGTGTCCCAGGCCTGGGTGGTGCGCCAGGCGTCTTCGCCCACGCGCGTGACCAGGGTGGCGCGCATCATGGGTTCAAAGCCCACGATGGCGCTCAGGCGGCCGCCCACCTTGAGCAGGGACAGCAGCGAAGCCGGCACCTCGGCGACCGAGCCGCTAAGCACGATCACGTCGAAAGGGCCGCGCAGCGGGTCGTTGCTGGAGACCGCTTGCGCCAGCTTGGCCGCGCCGTCGCCGGTGCGCACTTCGGCGTTGTAGACGCCGGCGCGCTGCAGGTTGTCGCGCGCGGTCTGCGCCAGCGTGGGATCGATCTCGAGCGAGATCACCTGTTGCCCGCGGTGCGCCAGCAGGGCGGCCATGTAGCCGGAGCCGGCGCCGATTTCGAGGACTTTTTCGTGCTTTTGCACGGCCAGCTCCTGCAGGATGCGGGCTTCGACCTTGGGCGCCAGCATGCACTGGCTGGGGTTGGCCTGGGGCGGCAGCGGGATTTCCATGTCCACAAAGGCCAGCGCCTTGTGGGCGGCGGGGACGAAATCTTCGCGCTTGACCACGGCGAGCAGGGAAAGGACCTGGTTGTCCAGCACTTCCCAGGGGCGGATTTGCTGCTCAATCATGTTGAAACGGGCTTGTTCGTAGTTCATGGCGGACCTGTGGGTTGGCGGGATAGGGGAAGAAATAAGGGGAGAAAGAGGGGTGAAGAGGGTGTTCACGAGATCAACCTTTGATTTTAGCGGTCGCCCATGACGGTCGCGGCAGGGACGGCCGGCCGGTTTTTGGGGCCGAACTTGCGCTTGAACCACTGCGCCAGGTCGTCCAGGTAGCAATAAGTCACCGGCACCACCACCAGCGTCAGCAGCGAGGAGGTGATCACGCCGCCTATGACCGCCTGGCCCATGGGGGCGCGCTGCTCCGAGCCTTCCGTCAGGGCAAAGGCCAGCGGCACCATGCCGAAGATCATCGCCAGCGTGGTCATCAGGATGGGGCGCAGCCGGACCTTGGCGGCATGCAGCAGGGCTTCGCCGCGCTCCATGCCGGGCACGCGGTGGCCGTCCACGTCCACCTGGTCGGCGCGCATGCGGATGGCGAAATCGACCAGCAAAATGGCGTTCTTGGTGACCAGGCCCATCAGCATCACCACCCCGATGATGGAGAACATCGACAGCGTGGAGCGGAACAGCAGCAGCGCCAGCACCACGCCGATCAGCGTCAGCGGCAGCGAGGTCATCAGCGCCATGGGCTGCAGAAAGCTCTTGAACTGGCTGGCCAGGATCATGTAGATGAACAGGATCGCCATCACCAGCGCCGACACCGCATAGCCGAAGGACTCGGCCATGTTCTTGGTGGAGCCGCTGAACTGGTAACGGTAGCCCGGCGGGAAGTTGAAGTTGTCCAGCACGGCCTTGATGTCGTTGGACACCTCGCCGGCCGAGCGGTTGTAGACGTTGGCGTTGATCGCGACTTCGCGGGCCATGTCGCGGCGGTTGATCTGGTTGGGGCCGGTGCTTTCCTTCACCGTCGCCACCTGGTTGAGCCGGACGATGCGCGAGCTGCCGTCGGCGTTGCTGCCCATGCTGCTGCTCATGAAGGGCAGGCGCTCCAGGTCCTGCGGCGCGGTGCGGGCGCCGGGCGCCAGGCGCACGTTGACGTCGTAGGTCTGGTCGTCGGGCGCGCGCCAGTTGCCGACAGTCTGCCCGGCCACCAGGGTGCGCAGGGAGGCGGCGATCTGCGACACCGACAGGCCCAGGTCGGAGGCGGCGTCGCGCCGCACGTCGACCTCGATCACCGGCTTGTCGGCCTTGACGCTGGAGTCCAGGTCCACCAGGCCGGGAATGCCGCGTATCTTGTCGCTGACGGCGCGCGTGAGGCGCTCGAGTTCCTTGAGGTCGGTGCCTTGCAGCGAAAACTCCACCTGCTTGTTGCCGCCCACCGCGTCGAGCAGGCCGACGTGCGTCACCGTGATGCCGGGCACCTGCTTGAGCCGTTCGCGCAGCACGCCCGACATCTCGTCGACGCTGCGCGCGCGCGCCTTGCGGTCGACCAGGCGCACGTAAAGGCTGGCGTACATCTTGCCCTGGGCATTGCCGGTGTTGAGTGTGGCGAGCGTGTATTTCACTTCCGGGAATTCGCGCACGATGGCCTCGACCTGGCGGGCCTTGGCCTCGGTGTTTTCCAGCGAGGAGCCCACCGGCGTGTAGAAGTTGAGCGAGGTCTCCGAGAAGTCGGCCTTGGGCACGAACTCGGTGCCCAGCAGCGGCACCATGAAGATGCTGGCCGCAAAAATCACTGCGGCCAGCGCCAGCGTGGCCAGCTTGTGGCCCAGCGACCAGCGCAGGATGCCCTGGTAGCTGTCGCTCAGGGATTCGGTGGCGCGGTCGAACCAGCCGGTCACGCGGCCTATGGTTTTGTCATAGAAGGTGACGGGCGGGCCCTTCCGGCCGTGGGATTCAATCGCCGGGTCGTGCCAGATGCTGGAGAGCATGGGGTCCAGCGTGAAGCTCACGAACATCGAGATCAGCACCGCCGCCACGATGGTCACGCCGAACTCATGGAAGAACTTGCCGATGATGCCGCCCATGAAACCAATGGGCAGGAACACGGCGACGATGGAGAAAGTGGTGGCCAGCACGGCCAGGCCGATTTCCTGTGTGCCGTCGAGCGAGGCGCGGTAGGGGTCCTTGCCCATCTGCACGTGTCGCACGATGTTTTCGCGCACCACGATGGCGTCGTCGATCAGCAGGCCCACGCACAGCGACAGCGCCATCAGCGTGATCATGTTGATGGTGAAGCCGAACAGGTTCATGAACAGGAAGGTGCCGATGATGGAGATCGGCAGCGTCAAGCCGGTGATGACGGTGGAGCGCCAGGAATTGAGGAAGAGGAAGACGATGAGCACCGTCAGCAGCGCGCCCTCGATCAGCGTGCGGCGCACGTTCTCGACCGCCACGCGTATGGGGCGCGAGCCGTCGGTGATAAGCTCCAGCCGCGCGCCGGGGGGCAGCAGCGGCTGCAGCTCGGCCACGGCCTTGTTGAGGCCGTCGACCACGGCAATGGTGTTTTCGTCCTGCGCTTTTTGCACCGACAGCAGCAGCGTGCGCTGGCCGTTGTAGAGCGCCAGGCTGTCGAGCTCCTGCGCGCCGTCGGAGATGCGCGCCACCTGGTCGACGGTGACCGCCGCGGCCGCACCGCCGGCCGTGCTTTTGCGCGCCACGATGATCTTGCCGAAGTCTTCGGGCCGTTTCATGCGCGCGTCGATCTTGACGACGCGCTCCTGCTGCAGCGAACGGATCGCGCCCACCGGCAGGTCCTGGTTTTCGTTGCGCACGGCATTGACCACCTGGTCGGCGCTGATGCCCAGCGACTCCATGGCCTGCGGGTTGAGGTAGACGTTGATCTCGCGCTTGGTGCCGCCCACCAGGGTGACCGAGCCCGCGCCGCGCACGTTTTCCAGCCTTTTTTTGAGCACCTGGTCGGCCCAGTTGGTCAATTCAACGGCGTCCATGGGTTTGCCCTTGCCGGCGTTGGGCAACACCGCCACCGACCAGATGGCACGGCTGGCCGGGTCGAAGCGCAGCACGCGCGGCTCCTTGACTTCGTCGCGGAAGCTGGGACGTATGGCCGCGATTTTCTCGCGCACGTCCTCGGCGGCCCGGCGCCCGTCGATGTAGAGCTGGAACTCCATGATGACGACGGCCTGGCCTTCGTAACTGCGCGAGGTCAGCGCATTGATGCCGGCAATCGAGTTGACGCCTTCCTCAATCTTCTTGGTGACTTCGCTCTCGACGATTTCGGGCGAGGCGCCCGGGTATTCGGCGGTAATCACCACCACCGGGAAGTCGATGTTGGGGAACTGGTCCACCTGCATGCGCTGGTAGGAGAACAGCCCCAGCACCACGATGGCCAGCATGACCATGGTGGCGAACACGGGATTCTTGAGGCTGACCTGCGTGAACCACATGCGCGTGAAGCCTCAGGGGGCCGTCTTGGCCGGCGCGCTCGCCGCGGGCTGCGCGGAGCCGGCAGCGGTCAACTGCGTGAAGCGGACTTTGGTGCCTTCGCGCAGCGCGCCGATGTCGCCGCGAACGACGAGCGCGCCGTCTTCCAGGCCCTTGACCGCCACCACGGTGTCGCCGCCCGCGGCGCCGCGCACGCCCAGCTCCACGGTCTTGTGCACCACCACGCCGTTTTCAACGGCTTGCACATAGGGCGCGGGCTTGTCGGTGCGCACCGCGCTGACGGGCACCGACAGCAGCGAGGCGCGCGCCGTGCCCAGCGTGCCCTGGGCGAACAGGCCCTGGCGCAGCGGCGGGGCGCTGGCGTCGCCGGCGGCGCCGGGGTTGTCAATGGTCAGGTAGGCCAGCACGCTGCGGCTGCCGGCCTGCGCGCTGGGGTTGATGCGCGCGACCACGGCGGTCACGGGCTGGCGGCTGCCTTCGATCTGCAACTGGGCGCTCTGGCCCACGCGCACGTCCATGGAGTCGCCGGCGCTCAGCGTGGCTTCGAGCTCGAGTTTGCTGAGGTCCACGATTTCGACGATTTTGGTATCGATGCTCACGCGCTCGCCGGGCTGCGCCAGGCGCTGCGACACCTGGCCGGAAATCGGCGCCTTCAGCACGGTGTCGTCCAGCGACTTGCCGGCGACGTCGGTCGCGGCCAGCGCGGCCTTGTGGGTGGACTTCGCGGCGTTGAGGTTGGCCAGCGAGGTGTCCAGTGCGGTCTTGGAGATAAAGCCCTGGTCGACCAGCGCCTTGTTGTTGTCGTACTGGCGCTGCACCACGTCGACCTGCGCCTTGGCGGACTCGGCCTGCTCGCGCGCCTGGCGCACGCGCGACTGGTATTCGGCGGCGTCTATGCGCGCGATCACCTGGCCGGCCTTGACCACGTCGCCTTCCCGCACGGCCAGGCCTTGCAGTTCGCCGGGAACGCGGGCCTTGATGACGGCGGAATTGACGGCCTTGAGCGAACCCGAGACGGGCAAGCCCTGGACGACTTCACGCATCTGCGCCTTGACCACGTCGGTGGCGGCCAGTTCGACCAGGCCCATGTCCTTGGCCGCGCTGCTATCGGCCAGCGCCAGCTGCTGGACTTTTCGCGCGGACAGCGCGCGCAGCACGCCCACCGCGATGAGCAGCACGATCAGCCCGGCGACCGCCCACTTGACCCAGCGCTTCATGCCGCGGCTTTCCTGTGGGCCCGCACGGCTGCAACCACCGGCGCGGAGATGCCGTTCAGGATGGTGTCCACCTGGAAGGCGATGTATTTTTTGGGGTCCAGCTCCCGGTCGCTGCTGACGCACACGCCGGCGGAGTGCCTGGAGAGGATCAGGAAAATCATGGGCGCGACCACCAGGTAGACGGCGTAGTCCAGGTCCATGGGACGGAATTCGCCGCGGTCCATGCCGCGCTGCAGGATGCTGCGGATCAGCGCCTGGCCGGGCATGATGACTTCCTGCTGGTAGAAGGCCGCGATGTCGGGGAAGTTCTTGGCCTCGCTCATCATCAGCTTGGTCAGGCCCGAGGCGCGCGTCAAGCCCACGCGTTCCCACCAGCTGTTCATGCAGTAAGCCAGCAATTCGGGGGTGGTGCCTTCAAAAACGTCGAGCTCGGCGCGCCACTCGGTGAAGCGGCCCGAGATGTTTTCGCGCACCACGGCCTTGAACAGCTCTTCCTTGCTCTGGAAATAGAGAAACAGCGTGCCTTTGGAGACCCCGGCGCGGGCCGCGACTTCCTCGGCACGCGTGGCGGCAAAGCCTTTTTCGACGAAAAGGTCGAGTGCGGCATCAAGGAGTTCGCCCGGACGTGCTTGCTTGCGGCGTTCGCGTTTGGCGGCGACCGCGGTTTTGTCGCTGAAGAGTTTGGAAAGAGACATAGTTACTGACTGACTGGTTAGTAATATATCTGCTTACCTTCCGACCGTCAACCCAAACCGCATAGGCTACACCGGGGCCATCAGGGCACCTTGCCCGGCAACGTAAACCGTCGGTAAAGCCCGGCGGACGCTGCTTTGCGCGACAGGGCCTGTGGACGGCGCTTACGCCGGCAGGAAGCGGCCAAGGGCGAGGGCCAGCCACTCCCTCAGCACCTGCCGGGACGCCTGCAGGCCCTGCGCGGAGGGCAGCCATTCCAGCAACTCGCTCTGCGCCGGCAGCACATAGCCCGTAGGGGCGGGCGTGACGGCCAGGCCGGCCTGCTCAAAAGCCAGGACGGCGCGCGGCATGTGCCAGGCATGGGTCACCAGCGCAATGCGCTGCACGCCGCCTTGCCGCAGCAGCGGCGCCAGCAGGCGCGCGTTGCCGGCCGTGTCGCGCGACTGGGATTCGCTCCAGCGCAGCGCCAGGCCGTAGTCCTGCTGCAAGCTGCGGGCCGCGACTTCGGCTTCTGATTCTTTTTGCGAGCCATGGGCCGCCCAGCCCAGGCCGCCCGTGAAGGCCAGCGGCAGGCCGGATTGCCGGGCCAGCCAGGCGCCGTAGCGTAGCCGCGCCGCGGTGGCCGCAGCCGGCTGGCTGCGGCCGTATTCGGGCGCCGCGGGCAGCACGTCGCCGCCCAGGATGACGATGGCTTGCACCTTGCGGGCCTTGAGGTCGGCCAGGTTCAGCGGTGCGAATTGCGGCAAGGCCGCGCGGGCCAGCCACACCGCGGTGCCGTGGCAGCTGAGCACGGCCAGCAGCAGCACGGAAACCGTCGCCAGCGCGAGCCCGCTTCTTTTCCTGTTGAACCACGCCAGCACCAGGCCCAGCAAGGCCAGCACCAGCAGCGAGACCGGCGGCAATGCCAGGCCGGCCAGCACGGGCTTGAGTGCGCCTAATTCCATGGCCGGCCGGGGAAGGAGCGCTGATTAATAGAAGGCCTGCAGGCCGGTCTGCGCGCGGCCCAGGATCAGCGCATGCACGTCGTGCGTGCCTTCGTAGGTGTTGACGGTTTCCAGGTTGATCATGTGGCGGATCACGTGGTATTCGTCATGGATGCCGTTGCCGCCGTGCATGTCGCGCGCCATGCGGGCGATGTCCAGCGACTTGCCGCAGCTGTTGCGCTTGATCAGCGAGATCATTTCCGGCACGGCCCTGTCTTCGTCCATCAGCCGGCCCACGCGCAGGCAGGCCTGCAGGCCCAGCGTGATTTCGGTCTGCATGTCGGCCAGTTTTTTCTGGATCAGCTGGTTCTGCGCCAGCGGGCGGCCGAACTGCTGGCGGTCCATGGTGTACTGGCGCGCGCGAAACCAGCAGTCCTCGGCCGCGCCCAGGGCGCCCCAGGCGATGCCGTAGCGCGCCTTGTTGAGGCAGCCGAAGGGGCCCTTGAGGCCGCTCACGTTGGGCAGCAGGTTTTCTTCAGGCACAAACACGTCGTCCATGACGATTTCGCCGGTGATGGAGGCGCGCAAGCTCATCTTGCCTTCGATCTTGGGGGCGGAAAGGCCCTTCATGCCTTTTTCCAGCACAAAGCCGCGGATGCTTTCCTGGCCGCCGACCTTGCCGTCCGGGTCTTGCAGCTTGGCCCAGACGACGAAGACGTCGGCGATGGGGCTGTTGGTGATCCACATCTTGGCGCCCTTGAGGATGAAGCCGCCGTCCACGGGCTTGGCGCGCGTCAGCATGCTGGCCGGGTCGGAGCCGTGGTTGGGCTCGGTCAGGCCGAAGCAGCCCACCCATTCGCCGGTGGCCAGCCTGGGCAGGTATTTCTGCTTTTGCGCTTCGCTGCCGTAGGCATTGATGGGGTGCATGACCAGCGAGCTTTGCACGCTGATGGCGCTGCGGTAGCCGCTGTCGACACGCTCGACCTCGCGCGCCACCAGGCCGTAGCTCACGTAATTGAGGCCGGCGCAGCCGTAGCCTTCGATCGTGGAGCCCAGGAAACCCATGGCGCCGGCTTCGTTCATGATCTCGCGGTCGAATTTTTCGTGGCGCGCGGCCATCAGCACGCGCGGCTGCAGCTTTTCCTGGCAGAAGGCGTGGGCGGCGTCGGCAATGGCGCGCTCATCGTCGCTCAGTTGTTCCATCAGGAAAAACGGGTCTTGCCAGTTGAAGGTGGTTTTCATGGGTCTTGTCTCCGAAAAAGGGAAGGGTGCTTGCTTGCAGTGTAGGGGGCGCGGCACAAGGCGGCTGCGGCCATTGGGTGATTGTTTGACAAGCATGAATAGTTGTCTAATATCAAATAACGATTCAACGATATTATTTTTATATACATGGAATTCCGCCACCTCCGCTATTTCCTGGTCCTGGCCGAAGAATTGCACTTCGGCCGCGCGGCCCGGCGGCTGTCGATCTCGCAGCCGCCGCTGTCGCTGAACATCCAGCAGCTGGAAGCCTCCATAGGCGCCAGGCTGTTCACGCGCAACAGCAAGTCCGTGCAACTCACCGCCGCGGGCCTGGCCTTTGTGCCGGCGGCGCGCGCCCTGCTGGACCAGGCCGCGCAGGCGGCCGGCCATGCGCGCGACGTGGGGCAGGGCATGGCCGGCAGCCTGGCGATCGGTTTTTCGGGCACCATGCTTTACAGCGGCCTGCCCAACATCCTGGAGCGCTTCCAGGCCGAGCACCCGCTGCTGCGCCTGACGCTGAAAGAACTTAGTTCCAGCGAGCAGCTGGTGGAGCTGGCGCACGACCGGCTGGACCTGGGTTTTGTCCACACCACGCGCGTGCCGCCCGAGCTCTCGCAAATCCTCGTGTCCAGCCAGGCCTTTATCTGCTGCCTGCCGGCCGGCCATGCGCTGGCGCGCAAGCGTTCGCTGTCGCTTTCAGCCCTGCAGGGCGAGCCTTTTGCTGTCGTGTCGCGCGCGGTGTCGCCCGACTACCACGAGCGTATCCTGGCGATTTGCACCGAAGCCGGTTTTTACCCCGAGATGCGCTACGAACTGCGGCATTGGCTCAGCGTGGTGTCGCTGGTGTCGCAAGGCATGGGCGTGGCCCTGGTGCCGGCCGCGCTGCGGCAATCGGCCATGGCCGGTGCGGCCTTTGTGCCGCTGGATGCGGCCACCACGCCATACGACACACACTGCCTCTGGAAGACTGCGCGCGACCAGCAGTCGCTGACCGCTTTTGTGAAAGCGGTGCGCGCCATCGCGCCCCCCGGCGAAAGCCCCTAAAGGCCTTTGAAAAAGTATGTCCCGCGCACGGGGCCTAAAGCTGTCACCATGGGGCAGTTCATAGTTTTCAAGGAGAACGGCATCAACCCGTATATCTGGTGTGTGGTGGGTGTCGTCCTCGGCGGGGTGGCTTGCCTGCTCTCTGGCATCCGCGACAAAATCCTCGTTATCGAGAACCTGGGCGTCGGCGTGTTCGGCACTTTCATAGGCGGCGACTTCGTGGCCGCCATGTTCAAGCACGGCGCTGCGGCCGACAAGGGGCTCAGCATGGGCACCGTAGGCATGGCCGTGGCGGGTGGGGTGATTGCCCTGGTTCTGTTGCGGCTCATGCAACGCGCGGTCGGCCCCATGCATCGCAGCAAGGCCCCGCGCCGCCGCGATTGAGCCGGATTGAACCGTTGCCCGGCAAGGGCAAGCGCACCCGCCACGGCAGCTGCGCGGCCCGCGGCGTAAGATCTCCGCTCACTTCCCGACCAACGGATTCAAGCGGAGATTGCCATGTCCTCATCCCCCCAAACCATCACCCTGGGCGGCGGCTGCTTCTGGTGCACCGAAGCGGTTTACGTCAAGGTGCGCGGCGTCACCGACGTCGAGTCCGGCTACAGCAACGGCCAGGCCGAGCGGCCCAGCTATGAAGAAGTCTGCACCGGCCGCACCGGCAGCAACGAGGTGGTCAAGCTCACTTACGACCCGGACCAGATCACGCTCAAGGAAATCCTGGAGATTTTCTTCGTCATCCACGACCCGACCAGCCTGAACCGCCAGGGCAACGACGCCGGCACGCAATACCGCAGCGGCATTTATTACTCGACGCCGGAGCAAAAGGAAGTCATCGACGGTTTCATTCGCGACGTCAGCCAGGACAAGACTTTCGACAAGCCCATCGTCACCGAAGTGCTGCCGGTCGAGAACTACTGGCCGGCCGAGGCCTACCACCAGGATTACTTCGAGAACAACCCCAATCAGGGTTACTGCGCGTTTGTAGTCGGCCCCAAGGTCGAGAAATTCCGCAAGACCTTTGCCTCGCGCGTGAAGGAGTGAACCCCGGCGCTGTTCGTCCGCGGATTACGCAGGCGAGCGCGGATTCAAACCACGGTAGGTCTTACACCCGCCGCTGCGCGAAGTAAAACCATTCCTGGCCCACCTCGCCGCGCGGGTTGGGAAACACCACAAAGCCATCGGCCGGCGCGGTGATGGCTTCGCCGCCGTGCCGCGTGCCTATCGCTTCGCCGGCCTTCACCGCGTCAAAGCTGCGCCACTCGCGGGTGAAGGTGTCGCCCGCGTGCTCGCGGTCCATCACGTCGACCAGGCGCAGGATTTCACGCTCCATGGGAACCGGTGCGGCCGGCTGCGCAATCAGGCCCAGCAAGCCCAACGTCTGCAGGATGGCATAACGCGCCACCTGCACGGCCTGCGGGTCTTCATGCTGGCCGCATTCCAGCGTCACGCCGTAGCCGCCGCGCGAGCGCATGTACTCGGTCGTGCCCACGCCATAGTTCGGGTCCGTCACCAGGCTTTGCGCGCGGCCGGCGCCGCTCGCCTCGGCCAGGGCCGTGCGCCGCTTCACGCCGCGCGCATAAGTCTCCAGCCAGCCTTCGACGATGCGGTGCGGCCCGGTGTGCAGCGCCAGCTGCATTTCCTCGGGTGCGTGGGCGAAGGGCTCCAGCGCGCCCTGGTTGTTCTGCGGGCCTATCATCACAAAGGGCGCGCCGCCCGTGTGGAAGGAATGCAAATCCAGCAGCACGTCGTGCGCGTCCAGCAGCGGGCACAGCACGTTGGCGACGCGGTCTTCAAAGTCCTGCGGGATCGCGCTGGGCGCCATGTTGCGGTTGAGGTTGCGCTCGCCCATGCGCTGCTTGAGGCTGTAGGCCAGCGGGTTGGTCACCGGCACAAAGGTCACGGTGCCGCGCTCAATCGCCAGCGCGCCGCCGTCGATCTCTTCCAGCAACTGTGTGATGGCCCGCGTGCCGCAGGTCTCGTTGCCGTGCACGGCGCCGGTGACCAGCAGGCGCGGGCCCGGGGCCAGGCCGTGGTAGGTGTGGGCGCGCAGGTGGGTAGGGTGTTGGGTGGTCATGGTGAATGCGGGGTAGGGGGGGGCTTGATGGCGTCGGGTGACGTCGCGCCCATGTGACGTTATAGCGCAGCCGCGCATGGGTGCGCGGAATCCCCGGTATACATTAGCCTGCATCGCGGTCATGCCGCAGCGCAGCACACAGCACGGAACACGCACACGAAAGGCCCGCCGGTATGCACACAGCTTGCAAAACCCTCTTCCTGGTGCTGCTCACCGGTTTTGTGCTCTTCATCCTCGCCTTCGGCACACCCGTGCTGAGCATGTTCACCTCGGCCAAGGTGCTGGCATGGGCCGGCTGTTCATCGGCCGGTTTTGACACGCCGGCCATCCGCTGCAACCACGGCGGTGGCGGCGCGGTCAGCGAGCGTTTCGGGCCGCTGAGCTACTGGTTCACCACGCTGCTGGCGCCTTATCTGCTGGTCAAGCATTTGTGGGATGTGCTGTTGGCCTGGCTGGTCTTGACGCTGGTCTTTGGCGGGCTGGCGGCAGCCGGGGGCAATAAGCCGGCGCCGAAAAAAATGCCGGCATGGCCGGATACGCGTCCTGAAACCTGAGGGCGTGTTCGCCCTTGCCTGACAACTGAAACAACTCGTGAGGCCCGCGGTCCTGCAAGGTCTGCCGGCCTATCATGGGTACCGTGTTTTTCAGATACGGAGGCATCATGGACGCTGACCTTGACGGCTTGTCGCGTGAACAACTCATCGCTGAAGTGAAGAAGCTGCGGCAAGGCATTCGCGGGCACCGCGACAGCACGGGCCATGAGCTGTGCTGGCATCATCCCGCGCTGTGGGCGCTGCTGCCGGAGAAATCCGACCCGCTTCCCGTGGTGCCCGACTGGCCGCAGTTCCTGCGCGGCTGCCTGCACTACCGGCAATCGCTCGACGAACAATTGCCCCTGGCCCCCAGGAGCGACAAGCCCTACCGCAGCTAAAGGCCACCTCAGTTCTGTTGCATTCCCGACAGCAGCTGCGTCACGTTGTGCCGCATCAGCCTGAGGTAGGTATCGGCCGGACCGCCCTGAGCCGACAGGGCATCGACATACAGCTCGGGCCCCACCGTCACGCCGGCGTCCTTGCTCAATTGGGCCAGCAGCTTGGGGTTGCTCATGTTTTCCACAAACACGGCCCTGATTTTTTCGCGCCGGATCTGCCGGATGAGCAGGGCAACTTCCTTGGCGCTGGGCTCGGCTTCGGTTGAAAGGCCCTGGGGCGCGAGGAAGCCGACCTGGTAGTGGGCGCCGAAATAGCCGAAGGCGTCGTGCGAGGTGATCACCTTGCGTTTGGCGGACGGGATGGCCGCGAACTGTTCTTTGGCCCATGCGTCCAGCGCCTGCAGTTCTTTGACGTATGCCTCGCTGTTTGCCTGGTAGCTTGAGGCGTTGGCCGGATCGAGTTGGCCCAATGCCGCGGCGATGTTGCGCACATAGACCATGACCAGGGTCGGGTCCTGCCAGGCGTGGGGGTCGGTTTCCGCGTGGCTGTGGCCTTTTTCGGCGGGCAGGGTGCGGGGCTTGACCCCCTGCGACGCGACGACGCTCCGGCCTTTGTAGCCGGCGGATTGGACCAGCTTTTGTGCCCAGGGCTCAAAGTCCAGGCCGTTGGTCACCAGCAGCCTGGTTTGCAGGATGTTTTTGGCGTCCTGCGGTTTGGGTTCGAACACATGGGCGTCCTCATCAGGGCCTACCAGGGTGGTGACGGACACCCGGTCGCCGCCGACCACGCGCACCAGGTCGCCAAGGATGCTGAAGCTGGCGAGCACCGGCAATTTGTCGGCGGCATGGCTGGTGGCGGCCACGGCGAAAAGCGCGAGCGCCGCCAGCTGGGTGATCAATTTTCGGAGAGGGATTTTCATGAGGTGCCTTGGAGTGACGAAAGAAACAGGGAAAAGATTCACGCGGTGCGCTGCCAGCGATGGAGCGCACGCGGCAGCCAGCCGCCGGGCGCCAGCAGCAGGGAGGCGAAGTACAGCGCGCCCGCGCAGCCAATGATGGTGGGGCCGGAGGGTGTGTCGAGGTGGTAAGACAGCAGCAACCCAAGGTAGCCGGCCAGCATGGCTTGCAGGCCGGCGTTGACGAGTTGCGCGGGCAGGGTGTTGTGCCAGAGCCTGCTGGAGACGGCGGGCAGCATCATCAGGCCCACGGCCATCAGCGTGCCCAGGGTCTGGAACCCCGCCACCAGGTTGACGACCACCAGCATCAAAAAGCCCTGTTGCCACACCCAGGGCCTCAAACCCCGGCGGCCGACGGCGCTTAAAAACACCGGGTCAAAACTCTCCAGCACCAGGCCGCGGTAAGCGGCGGCCAGCGCCAGCACGCTCACGCTCGCCACCGTGGCCACCAGCAACAAGCCGGACGTGTCGACCCCCAGCGCGCTGCCGAAGAGGATGTGCAGCAGGTCGAGCTGCGTGCCGTGGCCGGAGATCAATGTGACGCCCAGCGCCAGGGCCACCAGGTAGATGGCGGCCAGGCTGGCGTCTTCCTTCAGCACGGTGGAGCGGCTGACAAACCCGGCGAGCGCGGCCACCAGCATGCCGGCGATGACGCCGCCCGCCGCCATGGCGGTGAGAGACAGGCCGCACAGCATGAAGCCGATCGCGACGCCGGGCAGGATGGCGTGGCTGAGCGCGTCTCCCAGCAGGCTCATGCGCCGCAGGCTCAGGAAAACGCCGAGCGGCGCGGCACTCAGCGACAGTGCCAGCGTGGCCACCAGGGCCCGGCGCATGAAGGCGAATTCGGCAAAGGGCGCCACCAGCAGGTTCCACATGTCCAGGGTCAGGCCATGGTGAATATTCAGCGTGCTGTCCATCAGGCCGCGGCCTCTTGCATGTGCGCTACCGGCTGCGGGGGAATGATCCCGAAACCCCCGGCGGTTTCGTCCCATGCTTCGGCCATGCTACGGGACCGCGCAAGATTGGCTTCGGTCAACACCTGAGCGCTAGGCCCCCAGGCCACCAGCTCACGGGCCAGCAGCAAGGCCTGCGGAAAGTGGCGGCGCACTTGCGCATCGTCGTGCAGCACGGCGATCACGGTGCGCTGCTGCCGGTGCCACTGCGTGACCAGCGCAAGCAGCGCCGAGGTGGTTTTGCCGTCCATGGCGCTGAAGGGCTCGTCCAGCAGAATCAGGTCGGCGTCCTGGACCAGCAAGCGGGCAAACAGCACCCGTTGCAACTGGCCGCTGGAGAGGGCGCCGAGGGGCCGGCGTTCAAACCCCTCCAGTCCCACGGCATGCAGGGCGGCATCGACGCGCGCCAGTTGTACGCCTTGCACGCCGCCCCACGCGCCTTGGGTGGGCCAGCAACCCAGCAGCACGCAGTCGCGCACGTCGATCGGAAAGCCGCGGTCAATTTCGGCGAGTTGCGGCAGGTAAGCGATGCGCGCGCGCGGCACGGATACGGCCACCCGCCCGGCCGTGGCCGGCAGCAACCCGGCGATGCTTTTGAGCAGCGTACTTTTTCCGGAGCCGTTGGGCCCGATTACCGCGGTGAGCGAACCCCGCGCAAAGCGGCCGCTGATGTGATGAAGCGCCGGGTGCCGGCGGTAGCTGACGCTGAGGCCTTCCAGTGTCACCACGGCGCGGACTCCAGGCTGGCCCAGCTGACCGCCAGCCACAGCAGTGCCACGGCAGGCACGACGGCCAGTACACGCAGCCAGGCGGGCCAGGCCAGCACGCTGCGTGCGGGATGTTTTTTGCTCATCAAGGGGAAGGGTGTCGGTGAGGGCGGCAAGTGATATCCCGTCTTTACAAATTCAGCCTGGAGGGTGTGCAAAAAAATCGCAGAATCAACGCGATAATGCAACTCGATTGCAGTATAGTTTAGTGCAACTGTGTTGCGTTATTTCTATGGCCTGACGTATCGCATGATTTATTGCGCGTATTTGGCAGACGGAAAACCCAAAGACCCATGGCCTCATCCATTCCCCCAAGCGGCCACGCGGCCGACCCCATAGACACGCTGCTGTCTGCCCACGGCCTGCGCCGTACGGCGGCGGCGCGCCGCGTGCTGGGCTGGCTGCTGGCGCATCCGGACACCAGCTACACGCATGCGCAGCTGCAGGCGGCGCTCGCTGACGACGATGCCGAGGTGGCGCTGGACCGGGTCACCTTGTACCGGCTGATTGACCGGCTCACGCAGGTCGGTTTGCTGCTGTGCCGGGTCGATGCCAAGCGCGTGCGGCGCTACCAGGCCATGCCCAGCAGCGTGCATGCGATCCCGCACTTTGAATGCCAGAGCTGCCACCGCGACAGCCCTTTGTCCGGGGCGCTTTCGGGCGCGCGTTCGGGGGCCTTGAAGGCCAGCGCCAAAGACCTGGAGCGTGCCGCGCAGACCGCGCTGGAGGCTTTGAAGGCCCTGGGCTACCAGGGCATGAGCATGGACTTCGCCGTGCGCGGCGTCTGTGCAGACTGCGCGACCGGTGCGGCCTCCTCATGATCAGCACGCGCCAGCTCGCGTACCGCTACGCAAAGGGTCCTGAACTTCGCTTCGAGGATGTGGACGTGGCGCAGGGCGGCGTGCTGCTGCTGCGCGGCGCTTCGGGTTCGGGCAAGTCGACCTGGCTGGCGCTGGCCGCCGGTTTGCTGGCGCCGGCTGAAGGCGACATCACCGTGGCGGGGCAATCATTGAAGACATTGGGCAAGCTTGCAAGTGATGCGTGGCGTGCCGCCACCATCGGCTTTCTGCCGCAAAAGCTGCATCTGAGTGCGGCGCTCACGGTGCACGGCAACCTGGCGATGGCGCAGTGGGCCGCGGGCCGGCCGGCCGATGAGGGCCGCATCAGCGAAGCACTGGCCGCGCTGGACGTTCAGGCGCTGGCGCAGCGCAAGCCGGCCCAACTTTCGGGCGGCCAGGCGCAACGCGTGGCGCTGGCACGCGCAGTGTTGCTCAAGCCGCAGGTGATCCTGGCGGACGAGCCCACGGCCAGCCTGGACGACGAGGCCGCGGCGGCTTCGCTGGACTTGCTGCGGGCGACGGCGCGGCAGCAGGGCGCGACGCTGGTGATTGCCACGCACGATGCCCGCGTGGCGGAATTTTTCAAAGACGAAAAAGGCTTCAAGGCCTTGCAACTCGGGCGAAGCCGGCCATGAAGACCATCGCATTCGCCTGGCGTTACCTGTGGTCGCGCCCGCTGGCCGCGGCGCTCAACCTGTTGCTGCTCACGCTGGGGCTGGCTTCCATCACTTTTTTGCTGCTGGTCGGCCACCAGATCAACCAGGCTTTTGACCGCGACCTGGCCGGCATCGATGTGGTGGTGGGCGCCAAGGGCAGCCCCATGCAACTGATCCTCTCGGGCGTGTTCCACCTCGACGTGCCGACAGGCAACGTGCCGCTGGCCGCGGTGAAGGAACTCGAAAAACACCCGCAGGTTGCCAAAATCATTCCCATCAGCCTGGGCGACAGCTTTCGCGGCTTTCGCATCGTGGGCACCACGCCCGAGTACATCAGCCATTACGACGCGCAACTGGCGCAAGGCACGCTGTGGGCCAAACCCATGCAGGCGGTGATAGGCGCGCAGGTCGCGCAGCAGAGCGGCCTCAAGGTGGGCGACAGCTTTACCGGCACGCACGGCCTGGGCGGCGGGGGCGAGGAACACAAGCTGAGCCCCTATGTGGTCTCCGGCGTGCTGGCGACCAGCCGCACGGTGCTGAACCGCCTGGTGCTCACGGCCACCGAATCGGTCTGGCAGGTGCACGAGACCGATACCGCGCTGGACGACGACGACCGCAAGGTGCTGGAAGAAGACCGCGAAATCACGCTGGCGCTGATCCAGTACAAAACGCCGCTGGCGGCGGTGACCTTCCCGCGCTACATCAACAGCAGCACCGAGATGCAGGCCGCCGCGCCGGCGCTGGAGATCACGCGCCTGCTCAGCATGGTGGGCGTGGGCACCGACGTGCTGCGCGCGTTGGCCGGCGTGCTGCTGCTCACCGCCGGCCTCAGTGTGTTTATCGCGCTGTGGGGCGCGGTGCGCGAGCGCCGGGCCGACCTGGCGCTGCTGCGCATGCTGGGCGCGCCGCCGGGCAAGGTGGCCGGCCTGCTGCTGTGCGAGGCGCTGTGGCTGGCGCTGCTCGCCACCGTGCTGGGCGTGCTGGCGGGGCAGGGCCTGACGGCCTTGCTGGCCTGGGCGCTGCAGCTGGAAAATTCCGTGTTGATCGGCGCCATGGCATGGCCGGTCGAACTGGTCAGTGTGCCGGTATTGGCCTTGGGGGTGGCGCTGGCGTCCGCGCTGCTGCCCGCCTGGGAAGCCTACCGGGTCAGTGTGTTTGAACTTCTCCAATCAAGGTAACTTTCTCATGACAAACCTTCGTTCCATCAAGACATTCCTCACCGTCTCCCCCATCCTCGCCGCCATTGCCGCGGTGGCGCTCAGCGTCAGCTTCTCCGTCGCCCATGCGCAGCACAACGACAAGGACAGCAAGGAAACCAAGGAAGACATCCAGCGCCACCGCGCCATGGCCGCCGCCCACGAAGGCGCGGCCAGATGCCTGGAGTCGGGTAAAAAAGACGAAGTCTGCGAAAAAGAACTGCAAGCCGCTTGCAAAGGTCTGGCGGTCGGCAAATACTGCGGCATGAAGCACGTTCACTGAGCCTGGCGAACCGTCCAGGCCAGAGCCCGCGCCACACCTGCAGGAGTCCCGCATGAACCCTATCCTTCGCAATTGCCTGAGCCAGGCCGCCGCGCTGGCCTGCGGCCTGTCCGTCATGGTCGCAGGCGCGCAGACGCTGTCTTCGCCGGTGGCGGGCGCCAAGCCGGCCGCGCCGGCGCCGGGCTTTGACTTGCCGGTGGGCCAGGGCGCCGGCGTGCACGGCGCCAACAGCCCGTTCCCGCCGCTCGCGGCCCGCGGCGACGTGGTGCCCTGGTCGGTGCTGACGGCGGTGAAGACCAAAAACGAGAAGAACCGCATCCTGCCGGTCTTCAACCTGGACCAGATGGCGCTGAACCAGAAGACCCAGCGCATCCAGGGCTTCATGATGCCGCTGGACCCGGGCGAAAAACAAAAGCACTTCCTGCTCTCGTCGGTGCCGCTGACCTGCGCTTTCTGCCTGCCGGGCGGGCCCGAGAGCATGGTCGAGGTCAAGACCAAAACGCCGGTCAAATACAGCATGGAGCCGGTGGTGGTGGAGGGGCGCTTCCTCGTCCTCAATGACGACTCTTACGGCCTCTACTACCGGATCACGGATGCCACCAGCGTCAAGTGAACGCCGGGGCGTGAGTCACGCCAGGGCCTTGCTTTGGCTGCTGGCCGCTTCGCTGCTGCTCGCGCAATTGCTGGGGCTGATGCACGGCGTGGTGCATGGCCCGCAGGCGCACATGCATTCGCATTCACATGCGCATCACGGCGGCCATCACCAGGAACACGCCGCGCTTGCGCATGCCGGAGAGGCGGGTGAGGGTGAGGGCAGCTGGCTGGCCGCGCTGTTCTCTTCGCATGACGGCGATTCGGACTGCCGCCTGTTCGACCAGGCCAGCCACGGCCAGGCGGCGCCCACCTTGCCCATGCTGAGTTTGCCGCTGGTGCTTTGCACCGTGGCGTTTGACATTTCCCGCGGCGAAGCACTCGCCCGCTGGGCCGCGCTCTTCGACGCGCGCGGCCCGCCTTCCACTCGCTGAGATCCCTCCAGTTGCTTCGTGCGGCCACCCTGGCCAGGCGCAGCCATGCCCTTTTGCTTTCTCCGATTCAGCGAGTCTCCATGAAACCACCTCCTCCAAACAGCGCACTGCGCGCTGCCCCTTTCCTGCGCGGCGCCGTCCCGCATGCCGTTCTGCTGCTGGCGCTTTCGTGCGCTATCGCCCACGCGCAAACCGCCGCGCCTGCAAGCACCCTCAAGGAAGTCACCATCACCGGCAACCCCCTGGGCGCCACAGACCTGATCGCGCCGGCCGCGCAGTATTTGGGCACCGGGCTGCTGCTGCGCGCCAAAACCACGCTGGGCGAAACACTGGACGGCGTGCCGGGCGTGAGCAGCACCTACTTCGGCCCCAACGCGAGCCGGCCCATCATCCGCGGCCTGGACGGCGACCGCATCCGCATCCTGGGCAACGGCGGCGCGACGCTGGACGCCTCCAGCCTGAGCTACGACCATGCGGTCACCAGCGACCCGATCAGCATCGAGCGCATCGAGGTGCTGCGCGGCCCCGGCGCCTTGCTCTACGGCGGCAGCGCCGTGGGCGGAGTGGTCAACGTCATCGACAACCGCATCCCGCGCGAGCCGCTGTTCGATGAAAAAGGCGGTGTGGGCGGCAAGGTGGACCTGGGCCTTGCCACCGGCAACCGCGAAAAAAGCAGCGGCGTGCTGCTTGAAGGCGGCAACAACCGCTATGCCCTGCATGTGGACGTGTTCAACCGCGAGACTGGTGACGTGAAGGTGCCCACGGACCTCGCCTGCGGCAAGGGCGGCATCAACACCTTCACCAACCGCATCTGCAATTCGGACAGCAAGGTGCACGGCGGCGCGGCCGGCGGCTCGGTTTTTTTCGACCATGGCTACCTGGGCGCCGCCATCAGCACCTACCGCAGCAACTACGGCACGGTGGCCGAAGACGACGTGACGATAGACATGAAATCGAATCGTGTGGCGCTGGAGGGTGAGGTGCGCGACCTGGGTGGCTTTATCCAGAGCGTGAAGGGCCAGCTGAGCCACACCGACTACCAGCACACCGAATTTGAAGGCCCCAATCCTGGCACCGTGTTCAAGAACAAGGGCAGCGATTTCCGGCTGGAGGCGCGCCACGCCCGTATCGGCAAGCTGGACGGCCTGCTCGGCTTCCAGGCCGAGAACAACCGCTTCTCGGCCGACGGCGCCGAGGCCTTTGCACCCTACAGCAAGACCTCGCAGAACGCCGTGTTCGCCTATGAGGAATACGCCACCGACTGGGGCAAGCTGAGCTTTGGCGGCCGTCTGGAGTCGGTCAAGGTGGAATCGCTGGGGAATCCGCTGGTGGCACGCTTCGCACCGCTGACGCGCGACTTCACGCCGCACAGCTATGCGCTGGGCGCCTTGTGGAATGCGGCGCCGGGCTGGCAGCTCACCAGCAACCTGGCCTACACCGAACGTGCGCCCAAGGACTACGAGCTTTTCGCCCAGGGGCCGCACGTGGCGACCAAAGCCTGGGAAACCGGCGACGCCACGCTGGGCAAGGAGAAATCCACCAGCCTGGACGTGGGCGCCAGCTGGAAGTCCGGCGCCAACAGCTTCAGCGCCAATGCCTATGTGCACCGCTTCAAGAACTACATCGGCCTGCTGGCCACGGGCAACAACTACGGGCAGGAGGACGGCGCGCTCAACCCGGCCGACCTGGACGGCGACGGCGCGGACGACAAGGACCCGGACAACAAGCTGCTGCCGGAGTTCGCCTACACCGGGGTGCGCGCGCGCTTTGTGGGCATGGAAGCCAGCGGCAACATACGGCTGATTGAGGGCGCTTCAAGCCTGGACCTTGCCCTGCGCGGCGATGTCGTGCGCGCCACCAACCTCAGCAACGGCCAGCCGCTGCCGCGTATCGCGCCGGCGCGCCTGGGCGCCAGCCTGATCTGGGCCAACGGGCCCTGGGGCGGCAGCTTGGGCTTTGACCACTCGATGGCGCAAAACCGCGTGGCCGCCGGCCAGCGCGCGACGTTCGCCTATACGCTGTGGAACCTCGCGGCCACCTACCGCATGAAGGCCGGGGTCAGCAACGTCCTCTGGTACGCGAAGCTGGACAACCTGACCAACCAGCTGGCCTACAGCGCGGCCTCGGTGCTGACCACCACGGCATTCCCCAAGGCGCCGCTGCCGGGACGCAGCCTGAAAGTGGGCATGCAGCTCGCGTTTTAAGCAATGCCGGGAGCAGGGCGGCGGGGACCGCAAGCTAAGATTGCGCGCATGAACCAGCTTGTCTTTGAGTCCCTGTTTCCGGTTGTGCTGTTGATTGCCGCGGGTTACGCGGCGGGCCGGGCCCAGTGGATCAGGGCCGATGCCGTCAAGGACCTCTCGAACCTGATTTTTTTGCTGCTCACACCGGCGCTGCTGTTTCGCACCATGAGCCGGGTGCGCATCGAGCAACTGGACTTCAAGCCGGTGCTGGCTTACTTCCTGGCCGTCATCATCCTCTTCGGCGGCACCCTGCTGCTGCAGGGCTTCAACCGCCGCGCCGCAGTGCTGGCGCTGGCCAATACTTTTTCCAACACCGTCATGATAGGCATCGCGCTGATAGGCCTGATGTACGGACCCGAAGGGCTGGTGACGCTGTTCACGCTGGTCTCGGTGCATTCGCTGGTGCTGCTGACCAGCGCCACGGTGGTGCTGGAGCTCGCGGTGGCCCATGAGCAAAAGCTGGGCACGAACGACGAGGTGACCTCCGCGCCGCGGCATCCGGTGGCCACCGTGATGATGGCCGTGAAGAACGCGCTGCTGCACCCGGTGCCGCTGCCCATCATCGCCGGCCTGCTGTTCGCGCAGACGGGCCTGGCGATTCCCGCAGTGGTCGACAAGCCGCTGGAGCTGCTCGCCAACGCCTTCGGCCCGCTGGCCCTGGTGATGGTGGGCGTCACCCTGGCCAACACGCGCGTGGGCCAACACTGGCGCCAGGCGCTGGCGCTGGCCGGCGTGAAGAATCTGCTGCACCCGCTGCTGGTGTTCGGCCTGTGCCGGCTGCTGGGCGTGAGCGGCGTGCCCATGGCGGTGATGGTGGTGGCCTCGGCCCTGCCTATCGGCGCCAACGTGTTTTTGTTTTCGCAGCGCTACAAGGTGGCCGAAGAGCTGATCACCGCCAGCGTGGTGGTCTCCACCGCGCTGGCCATGGTGACGCTGACCGTGGTGCTGTTGCTGGTCGGCCATTTCGGCTGATGTTTACACCGGAGTCCTTCTGATGCAATTCCTCCAATCCCTGCCGGTGTCGGCGCAAACCATAGGCCTGCTGCTGCTGTCCAATGTGTTCATGACCTTTGCCTGGTATGGGCACCTGAAGAACCTGGCGACCTCGCCCTGGTACGTCGCGGCGCTGATCAGCTGGGGCATCGCCCTGTTTGAATACCTGCTGCAGGTGCCCGGCAACCGCATCGGCTTCACCCAGTTCAGCGTGGGCCAGCTCAAGATCATGCAGGAGGTCATCACCCTCACCGTGTTCGTGCCCTTCGCCGTGTTCTACCTGAACGAGCCGCTCAAGCTTGATTACCTGTGGGCTGCGCTTTGCATGGTGGGCGCGGTGTATTTCATTTTCCGCTCCGCCTGACCCAATCCTTCACGGATAGGGGTTTTAAACCAGCCAGGGCCGCGGGACTGGCTTCGCCAGACCGCAGGCGCAGCGGCCCCCTCGGGGGGGCAGGAAGCTACACGCAGTGAGCGACCGTGGGGGCAAGGTAAACTTCCCGGTTGTCATAAAACCGTCATATTTCTGACGCATTCCCCCAGGAGTTCTCATGCTGTTTGGCAAATTGCTGCCGCGCGAAGGCAATTTTTTCGAGATGTTCAACCAGCATGCCGAACGGATCGTGGAGGCGGCCCATGCCTTTTCCAACCTGGTTGCCAATTACAGCGACGTGGAAAAGCGTGAGTCCTTCAACCGCGAAGTCGACCATGCCGAGCGCGCCGCCGACCGCATCACGCATGAGGTCAACCGCGCGCTGCACAAGACCTTCATCACACCGATAGACCGCGAGCAGATCCACAAGCTCATCAACACCATGGACGACGTCGCCGACCTGATCCAGGATTCGGCCGAAACCATGGCGCTTTACGACGTGCGCCACATGACGGACGACATCGTGCGGCTGACCGACCTCAGCGTCAAATGCTGTGAACGCCTGCAGGAAGCCGTGGCGCTGATCGAAAAAGTCAGCGATGCCGCGACGGCCGAAGCTGCGCTCAAGACCTGCGAGGAAATCGACAAGCTCGAATCCGACGCCGACCGCGTGATGCGCTCGGCCATGAGCCGGCTGTTCCGCGAGGAGCCCGACGTGCGCGAGGTCATCAAGCTCAAGGCCGTCTACGAACTGCTCGAAACCATCACCGACAAGTGCGAGGACGTGGCCAACCTGATCGAGGGCATCGTCCTCGAAAACTCCTGAAGATGGCAGCCCCCACGCTCCTCGCTTCGCGTAGTTCGCTGCCCCCCGAGGGGGCTGGCCTTGCTTGGGGCGGCCCGGCGCTGCGGCCCGGCGCATTCGTTTCCCTAGCCAACTCATTGAGATAAATATGCAAACCGTACAGGCCGCCCTGTGGGTGGTGTTCCTGCTGGTCTTCCTGGCCATCGCCTTCGACTTCATGAACGGCTTTCATGACGCGGCCAACTCGATCGCCACGGTGGTGTCGACGGGCGTGCTCAAGCCGGGGCAGGCGGTGCTGTTCGCCGCCTTCTTCAACTTCCTGGCCTATTTCATCTTCCACCTGAGCGTGGCGGCGACTATCGGCAAGGGCATCGTGATGCCGGGTGTCGTCGACACCCACGTGGTGTTCGGCGCATTGATGGGCGCCATCACCTGGAACATCGTCACCTGGTTCTACGGCATCCCGAGCAGCTCCTCGCATGCGCTGATAGGCGGCATCGTGGGCGCGGTGATCGCCAAGGCCGGCGCCAGCGCGCTGATCGCCTCGGGCGTGTTCAAGGTGGTGGCTTTTATCTTCGTGTCGCCCCTGCTGGGGTTTTTGCTGGGCTCGCTGATGATGGTGGCCGTGGCCTGGGTGTGTCGCAGGACGACCCCGTCGAAGGCCGACCGATGGTTTCGCCGGCTGCAGCTGGTGTCCGCGGGCGCCTACAGCCTGGGCCATGGCGGCAATGACGCGCAGAAAACCGCCGGCATCATCTGGCTGCTGCTGATCGCCGCGACCACCAGCAACGTGCAGGGTCTGCCGGTCTGGATGATGGCGACCACCGAGCACCTGCCGATCTGGGTGGTCATCGTCTGCTACATCGCCATCGGCTTCGGCACCATGTTCGGCGGCTGGCGCATCGTGAAAACCATGGGCCAGAGAATCACCAAGCTCAAACCCGTGGGCGGCTTCTGCGCCGAAACCGGCGGCGCGCTGACGCTGTTCCTGGCAACCGCGCTGGGCATTCCCGTTTCCACCACGCACACCATCACCGGTGCCATCGTAGGCGTGGGTTCCACGCAGCGAGCCTCCGCAGTGCGCTGGGGCGTGGCGGGCAACATTGTCTGGGCCTGGATTTTCACGATCCCCGCTTCAGCGTTCGTGGCCGCGATCGCCTACTGGGTCAGCCTGCAGGTGTTCTGATTACTGGGATATCTTCTTGGCTTCTTCAACTTGATATTCGAAGTAGCGCTGGAAGCTGAAGACGATGCTGGACATCAGTGAAATCGTGCCGAACAGCAGCGCGAACACCACCGCGCCTATGGTCAGCCAGTTGGTGTTGCCGGCCTGGGTGGCCGGTGTGCCGGCGTTGTGCAGCGCATTCCATTTTTCCGTCGGCATCAGGCCGTAATAAATAGCGGTCAGCGCCGTGCCGGCCAGCGTGAAGCCCAGCAGCGGAATCAGCACCCAGGCGAGGTGGTCGTCCTGGCCGTACAACCGCACACGTTCCACGCCCCACCAGCCCAGCGCGGCGGCGATAGGATGCAGCCAGGCCCAGACGTCGCCCAGGCCGAACAGGTAGAGGCGATGAACGCCAAGCTGGCCGGTGATGAAGGCCAGCCAGGCGGCCAGGGTTTTGTTTTTGGGGGCTTTGGGGACTATGGGGGAGGGGGCGGTGGCGGTCTGCATGCGGTGATTATGCGGCGGGCTGCCCGGGCGGCGCTTGCGTGTCGCCCGCGCCCAGGGTTTTTTCCATGATGACGATGTCGCGCCAGGCGCCGAACTTCCAGCCGCAGGAGCGGACGGTGCCGACCTCGGTGAAGCCCAGCGAGCGGTGCACGCCCACCGATCCGGCATTGGCTGAATCACCAATCACCGCCATGGCCTTGCGAATGCCCACGGCTTCAAACCGCGCCAGCAGCTCGGCCAGCAGGGCGCGGCCCAGGCCCTTGCGGTGCTGGTCGGGCGCCAGGTAAATCGAATCTTCCACCGAAAAGCGGTAGGCCGGGCGCGGCTTGAACCAGTTGCCGTAGGCGAAGCCGGCGATCTTGCCGTCCTGTTCGGCAACCAGGTAAGGCAATCCTTTGGACAGCACATCGGCACGCCGGGCGGTCATGTCGGCCACGCTGGGCGGCTCGGTTTCAAAGGTTCCGGTGCCGTGCAGCACGTGGTGGCTGTAGATGGCGGTGATGGCGGGAATGTCTTCGTCGCGGCTCGGGCGTATGAGGGGCATGTCGGTGGCAAAGGAGGTTGGGGAGGGTTGAACGGGAGGCAAAACGCTGTGAAAGCGAACCGAAGAAGGGCGAATTTCCGGTAAAACCGTTCCGCAGGCTATAATCTCAGGCTTTGCAGCAATTCGCTGGCCGGGTGGCCATGTCGTGTGTCTCAAGCGCTGCAGAACATTGGGGTATCTACTTTACCGGTAAGCCCCCCACCCGAAGGATTAATTATGGTCGTCATCCGACTTGCACGCGGCGGTTCCAAGCACCGTCCTTTTTTCAATATCGTTGTGGCTGACAAACGCGTTCGCCGCGACGGCCGTTTCATCGAGCGCATCGGTTTTTACAACCCGATTGCCAAAGGTGGCGAAGAAGGCCTGCGCATTGCGCAAGACCGCCTGACCCACTGGATCGGCGTCGGCGCACAGCCGTCCCCGACCGTCGAGCGCCTGGTCAAGCAAGGCGCTGCGGCTGCTGCCAAAACGGCCTGAGCTTTAGAAGTTTGATGCAGCCCGGCCTTCAGCCGTCCGCAGGCTTGATACCTTCAAGCCTGCCGGACGATGCCATCGAAGTCGGGCGCATCCTGGATGCCTGGGGCGTCAAGGGCTGGGTGAAAATCCTGCCGCACAGCACCGATCCGGAGGCCCTTTTTGCGGCCAAATCCTGGTTTCTGCAGGCGCCTGACGCCAAGTTCCGTCCAGGGTTCACCTTGTTTTCCGGCACCGTTACGCTCAGCGTGGATGAGGCCAAAGTCCACTCCGATACCGTCGTCGCCAAATTCGTTGGCCTGGACGACCGCAATGCCGCCGAGGCCTTGCGCGGCGCGCGCATCTTTTTGCCGCGCAGCAGCTTTCCCGCCGCCTCCAAGGACGAGTACTACTGGGTTGATTTAATCGGCCTGAAGGTCGTCAATCGCGAAGGCGTTGACCTGGGACTGGTGCGCGACCTGATGGCCACCGGCCCGCATTCCGTGCTGTGCGTGGAATACACCGCCCAGCAGGAAGACGGCAGCAGCACCACCGCCGAACGCATGATTCCCTTTGTCTCGGTCTATGTCGATGCCGTTGATATCGCCGGCAAGTGCATCACCGTGGACTGGCAGCCCGACTACTGACGCCTGCCGTTTTTCCGGGGCCATTGCTCCCCGGCGCCCGGCTCGCGCACAATGGCCTTCCCATGCGCTTTGACGTCATCACCCTGTTTCCCGAGCTCTTCGCGCCTTTCCTGGCCAGCGGGGTCACCCGCCGTGCCTATGAGTCGGGCCTGGTCGAGGTCAAGCTCTGGAACCCCCGCGAATTTGCCGACGGCAATTACCGCCGTGTGGACGACCGGCCTTTCGGCGGCGGCCCCGGCATGGTGATGATGGCCGAGCCGCTCACGCTGTGCCTTGAAGCCATACATGCCGATCGCGCCGCCGTTGCGGCGCCCAAGGTTCCCACGGTGCTGTTTTCTCCCATCGGCAAGGCGCTGGACCATGCCGGCGTCGAAAGCTGGTCGGCCAGTGCCGGCGCGGTGCTGATTTGCGGCCGCTACGAGGGGCTGGACCAGCGTTTCATCCAGGCCCACGTCGACCTGCAGATCAGCCTGGGCGACTTTGTGCTGTCGGGCGGCGAAATCGCCGCCATGGCTCTGCTGGATGCGGTGGCCCGGCTGCAGCCCGGCGTGCTCAACGATGAGGGCAGCCACCAGTTCGACAGCTTCAACCCGGCGCTCGACGGCCTTCTCGACTGCCCCCATTACACGCGTCCTGAAAGTTGGCGCGGCCAGTCTGTGCCGGCCACCCTGATGTCCGGAAACCACGCCCACATCGAGCGCTGGCGGCGTGAACAGCGGCTGGCCCTGACGCAACGCCAGCGCCCGGAATTGGTGCAAAAAGCGCGGGAACGTGGCCATTTAAGCGAAAGCGACGAGGCTTTTCTGGCCGATCTGGTCGAAAACCCGGACAAGGACGCTTGAGAAAAGCCCTGGCTTGCTATAATCAAAGGCTTTTCGATCCTCTGGCGGCCATCGCAACCATCTGAACCATCTCCGGATGAATCCATGGATTTGCGGTCTTTAGCGTAGCGCGTGCATGAACGAAAAAGTTAGATGGAAAAATCATGAATCTGATCCAGACCCTTGAGCAGGAAGAAATTTCCCGTCTCAACAAAACCATTCCCGTTTACGCACCTGGCGACACCGTCATTGTCAGCGTGAACGTGGTTGAAGGCACCCGCAAGCGTGTGCAGGCTTTTGAAGGCGTTGTGATTGCCAAGCGCAATCGCGGCCTCAATTCCAGCTTCATCGTCCGCAAGATCTCCAATGGCGAAGGCGTCGAGCGCACCTTCCAGGTGTACAGCCCGCTGATCGCCAAGATTGAAGTCAAGCGCCGCGGTGATGTGCGTCGCGCCAAGCTGTACTACCTGCGTAGCCGCAGCGGCAAATCCGCACGTATCAAGGAAAAGCTGGGCGCCAAGGCTGCGTAAAAGCAGCGTGGCCCCTGAAAAAGCCGCTCTCGATGAGCGGCTTTTTTGTGCCTGTTACGCTGTGCTCCTCTTTCTCTTTTCATGAACTCCACCAAGACCCTGCCGAAGTTTGATCCCCGCAGCATCCCGGTGCTGGGGATTGACGACCATCTCGCAGGCGTGGCGCTGGAGCGGCTCACCCCGCAGGCGCTGCGCGAGCGCTTCCGGCACCCGCCGGTCTGGACACCCGAGCACAGCGTCGAAAAAAAATTCACCGACCGCACGCCGGCGCTGGCGGCCGTGCTGCTGCCGCTGGTCATGCGCGAGGAGTTGATGCTGCTGCTGACCGAGCGCACCACCAACCTCTCCACCCATTCGGGCCAGGTCGCCTTGCCGGGCGGCCGCACGGACGACACCGACCGCGATGCGGTGGACACCGCCCTGCGGGAAGCCCACGAGGAAGTCGGCCTGCCGCGCGATCACGTGGAAGTGCTGGGCACCTTGCCCACGTATGTGACCGGCACGGCCTTCATCATCACGCCGGTCGTGGCGCTGGTGACCCCCGGCTTCGCGTTGCAGCCCAACCCCGGTGAGGTTGCCGACGTGTTCGAGGTACCGCTCGGCTACCTGATGAACCCCGCCCACCATCGCCGCCACGAAGTCGAGTTCGACGGCGTCGTGCGCCAATGGCTGTCCATGCCGTACTCCGACCCGGCGGCCGAAGGCGAGAGCAGCGAAGCCCGCGAGCGCTACATCTGGGGCGCAACCGCCGGTATGCTGCGCAATCTCTACCGCTTCCTGAGCGCTTGAATAGGCGCACCCCCGTCCAGGCTCACTGCGTGTAGCCTGTTCCCCCCTCAAGGGGGCGGCGCCTGGGGCCGGCGAAGCCGGACCCGCGGCCCCCCCTGGGGAAAGGCCCCCTACTGGTCGCGCTGCCCACATAATTCTTCAGGCCAGCAGGGACCGCGGAACCGGCTTCGCCGGGCCGCAGGCGCAGCGGCCCCCTCGGGGGGCAGCGCATTACACGAAGTGAAAAGCGTGGGGGCCCGCCTCACCGTGGGGGCCGCTATGATTCGTGCATGAGCTTTTTTGCCGTTTTGTTTGCCCTCATCATCGAACAGGCCCGGCCATTGGCCCGCGGCAACTGGATCCATGCGGGCTTTCGCGGGTGGGCGCGCTGGACCAACCGCAGCCTGGACGCCGGCAAACCTCATCACGGCTGGATCGCCTGGACGGTCGCCGTTATCGTGCCGGCGCTGGTCACCATGTTGATCCACTGGCTGCTCTGGAGCATCAACATCGTGCTGGCCTTTGCCTGGAGCGTGGCGATCCTTTACGTCACGCTGGGCTTCCGGCAATTCAGCCACTACTTCACCGACATACGCGATGCGCTGGACGACGGCGATGAAAATACGGCGCGCGAGTTGCTGGCGCAGTGGCGCCAGGTGGATGCAAGCGAGTTGCCCCGCAGCGAAATCGTGCGCCACGTCATTGAATACTCGGTGCTGGCCGCCCATCGCCACGTGTTCGGCGTGCTGGGCTGGTTCTCGGTGCTGGCCGCGCTGGGCCTGGGGCCTGCGGGCGCGGTGCTCTACCGCATGAGCGAATTCGTCTCGCGCTACTGGGCCTATAAACGCAAAACCGCCGCCGCGGCGGGTGAGGGCGCCAGCATGGCGCTGCAACTCGCCGCCAGCCGCGCCTGGGGCGTGATCGACTACGTGCCGGCCCGTGTCACCTCGCTGGGCTTTGCGGTTGTCGGCAGTTTTGAGGACGCGATCGACGCCTGGCGCAATTACACGCAGCGTTTTCCGGCCAACGCGCCGGCGGCCACCGAGAACCGCAACGACGGCATCATCCTGGCCGCCACCTCAGGCGCCGTGAATGTGCGCCTGGGCGGCGAGACGCTCAAGACCACCTTTTCGCCGGACAGCTCGCAGGGCTTTCAGGCCGGCGGGCTTGATGCGGAAGACGGCATGGCCACCGAGGCCACGCCGGGCCGTGAACCTGAAATCGGGCACCTGCGCAGCATCGTGGGCCTGGTGTGGCGCTCCGTCGTGCTCTGGATGGTGCTGCTGGCCTTGCTGACACTGGCACGCCTGCTGGGATGAGCGGTCCGCCGCCTTCGGCTTCGCCCTTGCCTTTCGGGCAGTCATTCTGGAGCCCCGCAGTCCGCGGTCTTGTGCCGTACGTGCCGGGTGAGCAGCCTAGCATTGCGGATCTGGTCAAGCTCAATACCAACGAGAATCCTTACCCTCCTTCGCCCCGCGCCGTTGCGGCCATCACTGCGGCGGCGCAAAACGGACTGCAGCTCTATCCGGACCCGCAAGCCGGTGCGCTCAGGCGGTCGATTGCCGGCTGCCACGGTATAGATGCCGGCCAGGTGTTTGCCGGCAATGGCTCGGATGAAGTGCTGGCGCATGCTTTCCACGCATTTTTTCGCCATAGCCAGCCCCTCTTGATGCCGGACGTCAGCTACAGCTTTTACAAGGTTTATTGCGGGCTCTACGACATTGAAGCCGGGCTGGTGCCGCTGGATGCGTCTCTGCGCATCGACGTGGCGAACTACACCGCGCCGTGTGCAGGCGTGGTCATTGCCAATCCGAACGCGCCCACCGGCACCGGCCTGCCGCTCGCGCACATCGAACAGCTGCTGCAGCAACAGCCGGAGCGGGTTGTGCTGGTGGATGAGGCCTATGTGGATTTCGGCGGCGAGACCTCCATCGGTCTGATTGCGCGTTATCCCAATCTGCTCGTGGTACATACGCTGTCCAAGTCGCGTTCGTTGGCCGGTCTGCGCGTTGGGTTTGCCGCCGGTCAGCGCCATCTGATCGAAGCCCTTGAGCGGGTCAAAGACAGCTTCAATTCCTATCCGTTGGACCGCCTGGCCATCGCCGGTGCTGTGGCCTCTTATGAGGACAGGGCTTACTTCGAGGCGACCTGTGCGGCAGTGATCGAAAGCCGCGAGTGGTTATGCCGGCAGCTGCAGGGCCTGGGCTTTGAGGTTTTGCCCTCGCGAGCCAACTTCCTGCTGGTCCGCCATCCTGGATTTGACGCCGCGGCCCTGGCGGCCGGATTGCGGGAAAAAAACGTCCTGGTGCGGCATTTCAGGCAGCCGCGCATCGATCAGCATTTGCGTATCAGTGTGGGTACGCCAGAACAATGTGGCGCACTGGTGCAGGCCTGCCGAGAGTTACTCAAGGCCTGAGGCGATCCGCATCAACTGGCTGCGTCAATAGCGCGATTGCGACAGCTCCGCGAACAGCTCGCTGTACAGGCGGTAGCGGTTCGCGCTGATGCTGCTGGGATGGTCGGTGGCGTTGACCTCGGCAATCACGCCGCAGCCCGGTTCATGCAGGTGCGTGCAGTTGTAGAACTTGCATTCCTGCGCATGGATCTTGAGGTCGGGCATGTAGCCGGCCAGCCGCATTGGCTCGATGTGGTGCAGGCCGAATTCCTGGAAGCCTGGCGAATCGATCAGCGCGGTCGTCCGCGTGTTCCCCTCTCCGGTGTCCACCCAGTACAGCGTGGTGCTGGTGGTGGTGTGCTTGCCTGAGTTGAGGGCTTGAGAGATCTCCGCCGTCAGCACGCGCGCGTCCGGCACCAGCAGGTTGGTCAGGCTGCTTTTGCCGGCGCCTGAGGGGCCCAGCACCAGGGTTTTTTTGCCGCGCAGCAACTCGACCAGTTCCTGCAATTCCGCCGCCTGTGTATTTGCCGGCCTGGAGGCTTCGGTTTTTGGCTTGATCGCGAGCGAAAGCATGCGGTAGCCCATGACCCGGTATGGCGCCAGCTTGGCCCAGGCCCGGGTGAAGGGTTCGCCCAGGTCGCTTTTGTTCAGCGCGATGACGGGCGTGATGCCTTCGGCCTCGGCGGCAATCAGGGCGCGCGTCAGCTGGCTTTCCGAGAACTCAGGCTCGGCGGCGATCAGGATCAGCACCTGGTCCAGGTTGGCCGCGAAGGACTTGGTGCGCATCTCGTCCTGGCGGTAAAACAGGTTGCGGCGCTCCTCGATCTTTTCGATGGTGCCTTCGTCTTCCGAAGGCAGCCAGCGGATGCGGTCGCCGACCACGGCCTGGCTTTTTTTGCCGCGCGGGTGGCAGATCAGGCGCTCGCCGGCGTCGGTTTCCACCAGCACGTGGCGGCCGAAGCCCGCCACCACCAGCCCCGGTTGCGTGCCCGCCATGGGGGCCGCGGCGGGGCGCGCGGGTTTGCTCAAGCCAGCAAGGCGTCTACCTTCGACGCGCAGAAAAAGTCGCTGACGGAGATGCCGTTCACATCGTGCGTGTTGAAGCGCACCGTGCATTTGCCGTAGCTCACCGAGAGGTCGGGGTGGTGGTCTTCGGCATTGGCGATGAAGGCCAGCGCGTTCACGAAGGCGATGGTCTCGTAGTAGTTCTTGAAGCTGTAGGTTTTTTCCAGCGAACCGTCGATCAGGCGCCAGCCCAGGGCCTGCTCGCCGTTGAGCTTGCTCAGCTGCGTCACGATTTCGGTGGCGCTCAGGGCGCGCCGGTTCTGGTGGATGGGGTTGCTCATGTCGCGGCGCTTTCAGGGGAAGGGGTCATGCGGCCCAGACGCTCTGAGGCCGGCGGGTGCGAGTAGTAGAACTTCACGAACACCGGGTCAGGCGTCAGCGTGCTGGCATTGTCCTGGTAGAGCTTGAGCAGCGCGCTTTGCAAATCCCGGCCGTCGGTCTGGGCGACGGCATAGGCGTCGGCCTCGAACTCGTGCTTGCGCGAGAACTGCGCAAACAGCGGCGAAATGAAGAAGCTGAAGAGCGGAACCACCAGCAAAAACAGCAGCAGTGCCAGCGCGTCGTTGGCGCCATTCAGATTCGGCCGCACGCCCAGGCCGGTATAAAACCACACCTGCGACGACAGCCAGCCCAGTAGCGCGAAGCCGGCCAGGCTCATGGCGAACATCGAGACGATGCGCTTGATGATGTGCTTGTGCTTGAAGTGGCCCAGCTCATGCGCCAGCACGGCGTCGACCTCGCCGGGGCTCAGCTGCTTGAGCAAGGTGTCATAGAACACCACACGCTTGGCGGCGCCGAAACCGGTGAAGTAGGCGTTCGCATGGGCCGAGCGTTTGCTGCCGTCCATGACGAACAGGCCCTTGGCCGCGAAGCCGCAGCGCTGCATCAGGGCCGTCACGCGCGCCTTCAGTGCTTCGTCTTCCAGTGGCTTGAATTTGTTGAACATGGGCGCGATGACGGTGGGGTAGAGCACCAGCACCAGCAGGTTGAAGCCCATCCACGCGCCCCAGGCCCAGAGCCACCAGAGGCTGCCCGCACTGCCCATCAGCCAGAGGATCAGCGCCACGATGGGCAGGCCTATGACCAGGCCCACCAGCGTGGATTTCACGAGGTCGGCCAGCCAGAGCTTGAAGGTCATCTTGTTGAAGCCGAAACGCTCTTCAATGCGGAAGGTGCTGTACAGGGTAAAGGGCAAGTCCAGCGCACCGCTGATGATGCCGAAGGCGGCCAGCAGGGCCAGTTGCGGCGCCAGGCCGCCCCAGGCGGCCAGGCCGGAGCCGGCCAGCGCCTGGTTGAGCGCGTCAATGCCGCCCAGCAGGGTCCAGCCCAGCAGCACGGCGGCGCCGAAGGCCATCTCCAGCATGCCGAAGCGTGCCTTGGTGACGGTGTAGTCGGCGGCCTTCTGGTGCGCTTCGAGCGAGATGGTGCCGGCGAAAGCCGGCGGCACGGCGCCGCGGTGGCGCGCCACGTGGCGTATCTGCCGTGTGGCCAGGTAAAACCTGGCGAGCAGGCCCAGCACCAGCGCGGCCGAGAACACCGCGGTGAAAACAAGCGAATAGTCGGTCATAGCGGGCAGTTTAGGCGATCAGCGAGAATCGGAGCATGCCCGAAATTGAAACCACACTCAAAAAATCAGACCAGAACCTCGTCTGGCTGGACTGCGAAATGACCGGGCTGGACCCGGAAAAAGAGCGCCTCATTGAAATCGCCGTCATCGTCACCGGCCCGCAGCTCACGCCGCGCATCGAAGGCCCGGTCCTGGCGATCCACCAGACCGACGAACTGCTGGACCAGATGGACAACTGGAACAAAGGCACCCACGGGCGCAGCGGGCTGATCGACAAGGTCAAGGCCAGCACCGTGAGCGAGGCGGACGCCGAAGCGCAGATCCTGGCCTTCCTGGCCCAATACGTTCCCAAGGGCGTCTCGCCCTTGTGCGGCAACACCATCAGCCAGGACAGGCGCTTCCTGGTCAAGTACATGCCCAAACTGGAAGCCTTTTTGCACTACCGCAACGTCGACGTGAGCACCTTCAAGGAACTCGCCAAGCGCTGGCGCCCCGAGGTTTACAGCGCTTTCAAGAAGCGCCAAAGCCACACGGCCCTGGCCGACGTGCATGAATCCATCGACGAGCTGGAGCATTACCGGGAACACTTCCTGAAGTAATTTGGCTGGCGTTCAGGGTGATTTACGAGGCTGGACGTGGGCAGGCTGCTCCTGAAATGAGAGCGACCGCAGGGCCAATATCCGTTAATCAACAGGGGGACTGGTAGAAACCCGTAAAGCACGCTATACTCATGGGCTTGCAGTTGCACTGGGTGCGCTGCATTTGTACATCTACCTCACACTTTTGGACTCCACAACGGAGTCACCGCTTCGGGCACATTTCTGCCGCCTGAGCCGCATATTCGTTTGATGGTTGATGTTTTATTAACCATGAACGAAGCCTTCCGCATCGCGGGAGGTGAAGTTTCCTGTTCCTTCGCCAAAAGCGCCGCGAACAGGTGATTAGTGAGAAAAAACATGACTGACTCTTTTGAGGCTCGTGGCGACTTTTTGCCTGAAGCCATTGCCAACGACAACAACGACACCGCTTTCAACGCCGTTCCGGATTTTTCCGATGCGCCTGAGGCCTCCACTTCGCTCGACGCGATCGTCGCGGAACCCAATGGTTTTGTAGCGCTTGGCCTGGCCAAGGAACTGCTGCAGGCCGTCGCCGACATGGGCTTCACCAAGCCCACCGCCGTGCAGATGGCCACCATCCCCAAGGCCATGCAGGCCCTGGATGCCGACCCCAAGGCGACCAAGTTCACCGACCTGCTGGTCTCCAGCCAGACCGGCAGCGGCAAGACCGCCGCTTTCCTGCTGCCCGTGCTGCACACGCTGCTCATGCAACAGGAAGAAGCCGAGCGCAATGAACGCGCCGAATTCGAACGCCAGAGCGCCGAGGCCGTCGCCCGCGGCGAAGCGCCGCTGAAAAAGCCCAAGCGCAAAGACCCGACCAACGCCCGCAACTTCAAGGCCGCCACGCCCGGCGCGCTGATCCTGTGCCCCACGCGCGAGCTGGCCCAGCAGGTCTGCGCCGACGCGATCGACCTGGTGCGCCATTGCCGCGGCCTGCGCATCGCCAACGTCGTTGGCGGCATTCCTTACCAACTGCAGATCGCCAAACTGCAGAACGCCAACCTCGTGGTCGCCACGCCCGGCCGCCTGCTCGACCTGCAGCGCAGCATGCAGATCAAGCTGGACCAGGTGCAGTTCCTCGTCGTCGACGAAGCCGACCGCATGCTGGACCTCGGCTTTGCCGACGACCTGACCGAAGTCAACCAGCTGACGATCGAACGCAAGCAGACCATGATGTTCAGCGCCACCTTCGCGCCCCGCATCATGCAACTGGCCACCCGCGTCATGCGCACGCCGCAGCGCGTCGAGATCGACTCGCCGCACGAAAAGCACACGTCCATCACGCAGTCGCTGCTGTGGGCCGACAACATGACCCACAAGCGCAAGCTGCTGGACCACATGCTGCGCGACACCACCATCAACCAGGCCATCGTGTTTGCGAGCACCCAGGTTGAATGCGACGGCCTGGCCAACGACCTGGTCCAGGAAGGCTTCAGCGCCGTGGCGCTGCACGGCGCGCTGGGCCAAGGCCTGCGCAACCGCCGCCTGATGGCTTTCCGCGACGGCCGCGTGCAGATCCTGGTGGCAACCGACGTGGCCGCCCGCGGCCTGGACGTGCCCACCATCACCCACGTGATCAACTACGGCCTGCCGATGAAAGCCGAAGACTATGTGCACCGTATCGGCCGCACCGGCCGTGCAGGCCGCGAAGGCAAGGCTGTCACGATCGCCGAGTTCCGCGATCGCCGCAAGATCCAGGACATCGAGCACTACACCCAGCAAAACCTCAAGCCCAGCGTGATCGCCGGCCTCGAGCCGCAGCAGCGTTTCGCACCGACCTCCGAGCGCCCTCGCGGCAACTTCGGCGGTGACCGCGGCGGCCGCAGCTTCGGCGGCGGCGGTGGTGATCGCGGCGGCTACGCCGGCCGCAAGCCGGCAGGTGGTGGTTTCGGCGGCGGTGCTGGTGGTGGCGGTGGCGGCTTCGGCGCTCCCCGCAGCCATGAGCGCGACGACCGCGGCGGCTCCTTCCAGGGCCGGGCTCCCGCGCCGCAAGGCAACTACGCAGACCGTTCCGGTTTCAACGACCGCGGCCCGCGCCGCCAGGACGACCGTGGCTTCAGCGGCGGCAATAACGCCGGCTTTGGCGGCGGTAACAACAACGGCAACGGCGGCGGCTTCGCCCCGCGTGACGACCGCAACTTTGGCGCGCGCAACGAAGGTTTCGCACCGCGCCCTGACTTCGCCAACCGCAAGCCTGGTTTCGCCAAGCCGGCCGGCAAGGTCTTCGTGCCCCGCGATGCCGCCAAGAAGGCCGGTGGCAAGTTCTCCAAGCCAGCGCGCGACTGATCGTCAGGTCAACCCGCACGGCAAATAAAAAGCCGCTGCAGACATTGTCTGCAGCGGCTTTTTTCATAAGCCGTCTGGATTGAGCCGCTCAAAAAACCCAGCGAAGCGGTCCTGGCTAGGCGCGTCGCTGCAGACAGTGCACCAGCACGGCAAGGCGGCGCAACAACGCCAGGAGGGTTTTTTGAGTGGCGTTTACTCGACTTTGATGCCGATCTCCTTGACGACCTTACCCCAGCGCTCCATCTCCTTGACCATGTAATCGGACATTGCTTCAGGCGTCGACGGCGTCGGCTCCACCCCGGCGTCGTACAAGGCCTTTTTGGCGTCCGGCGTGTTCATCAACTTGACGATTTCCGAGTTGAGCTTGTTCACGATGTCTTTCGGCGTGCCGGCAGGGGCCAGCAATGCCAGCCAGACCGAAGCCTCGTAACCCGGGACGCCCGCTTCCTGCATGGTCGGCACGTCGGGCAACTGCGGAATGCGCTTGGCGGTGGTGACGGCAAAGGCCTTGAGCCGGCCCTGCGGCACCTGCGACAGCGCGTTCGGTACGCCCGCGAAGCTGGTTTCCACCACGCCCGCCACTAGGTCGGTCGCCGCGCCGCTGCTGCCGCGGTAGGGCACGTGCTTGAGCGGCGCGCCCGTCATCGACACGAACAGCCCGCCCATCAGGTGCTGCGAACTGCCGTTGCCCGACGACGCATAGTGAATCGTCTCGGGCGCGGACTTGGCCAGCGCCACCAGTTCCTTCACGTTGTTGGCCGGCACCTTGGGGTTGACCAGCAGCACGTAAGGCGAATCGACCAGCTTGGAGACCACCGTGAAGCTCTTGATCGGGTCATACGGCATGGTCTTGTAGATCCACGGGCTGATCACGTGCGTCGTGGAAATCATCACCAGCGTGTAGCCGTCGGGCGCGGACTTGGCGACGAAGTCCGTGCCTATGGTGGAGCCCGCGCCGGCCTTGTTCTCGACGACGAACTGCTGGCCCATGGCGACGGACAGCTTCTGCCCCAGGATGCGTGCCACCACGTCGGTGAAGCCGCCGGGCGCGAAGGGGACGATGAGCCGCACCGGCTTGTTAGGGTAACCCTGCGCCGAAGCCATGCCCACGGCCAGCGACAAGGCGACACCCAGCAAGGCGGATTTGTGGAGAGTTTTCATGGCGCTACCCTTTGTAGGAAGGCTCGGGCATGGTGAAAAAGCTGTGCAGGATCTGGTAGACCATCATGTAGTTTTTCTGCTGGAAGCTCGCGTGCGAGATGCCGCGCATCACGCTGAACTGCTTGTTCATGTTGGGCAGCAGCTTGAAGTAGTCGATCAGGTCGTCCATGCCCGCGATGCCGTCGTACTCGCCGCGCAGGATGATGGTGGGCACGGTCAGCTTCTTCGGGTCCAGCAGCGGCAGCCTGGAGCACATGTCGACGTAAGTGCCGGTGGGCATGGAGTCGTCCAGCGTCAGGATGGCATCGGCAAAAGCCTCGACCACCCGTTGCTCCACGGTGTCGGGATGGTCGCGCTGGAAGATGCTGTGCACGAAAGGGCGGTCAATCGGGCGGCGGTTCTTGGCCAGGAACTCCGGCAGTTTTTTCTTGCGCTGTTCCAGCGTGTGGCTGCCTTCGCCGGTCCACACAAAGGCGTCAAGCGCCACCTTGGCGATGCGCTCCGGGTGCCGCTCGGTGAACAGGCCCGCCTTGAGCGCGCCCGATGAAATGCCGTACATCAGCAGCGACTTGGCGCCCGAGACCTTCATCGCGTATTCGGTGCCGGCGGCCAGGTCGTCGGCGCCGTTGCTGATGTCGAAGTTGATGTTGCGGTGCTTGTCCGAGCGGCCGTAGCCCTCGTTGTCCATGGTCCAGGTGTCAAAGCCGTGCTCGGTGAACCAGTCCATGGCCGACGAATGCGGCCGGCCCGGCACATGCAGGTCAAAGGTCGGCTGCGAGGCCATCGAGGACCCGTGCACAAAAAAGATCGTGCCCGCATGCGGTACCTTGGGTGAGGCCTTTTTCTCCCAGAGGAAAAGTTTGATATCGCCCTCGGGCGTCTTCTTGTGCGTCCAGTGTTCCACGCCGCCCGTCCACGTCACCTTCACGTCGCTCATCAATGTCTCCTGTTGTCGCGCCTTGCGGCGCCTTGTTCAAAACTCAACTAAAAACTCAATTCACACAAAACGGTTTTTGATCGCGCCTATGCCGTCGATCTCGACCCGCACCACGTCGCCCGCCTTGAGGTAGCGCGGCGGCGTCATGCCCATGCCCACGCCGGCCGGCGTGCCGGTGGCGATCACGTCGCCGGGGTAGAGGGTGATGCCGCGCGAGCAGGTCTCGATCAGCGTCGCGATGTCGAAGATCAGATCCGTCGTCTGCCCGTCCTGGCGCAGCTCGCCGTTGACCCAGCCGCGCACGCGGGTGCGCGTGCCGTCAAGTTCGTCGGCCGTGACGATCCACGGGCCCATGGGGCAGAAGGTGTCGAAAGACTTGCCCAGGTCCCATTGCTGGTGGCGCATCTGCACGTCGCGCGCGGTCACGTCGTTGACGATGGTGTAGCCGAACACATGCCCCATCGCCTCCGCGCGCGAAATGTTGCGGCCGCCCTTGCCGATGACAACGGCGAGTTCGGATTCATAGTCGATCTGCTCCGACAAACCCACCGGCAGCACCACGTCGTCATGCGGCCCGACCACGCACTCGGGCACCTTGGTGAAGACGATGGGCCAGGACTCGGGGTTGGCGTTGTTGTTCTTGAAAACCGAGGCCGACAGCTCTTTGGCATGGGCGTGGTAGTTGCGGCCCACGCAAAAAATATTGCGGCGCGGCACTGGCAACGGCGCCTCCAGCTTGATGGCAGTGATGTCGATGGCGCTGCCCTTCAGGGCGGGTTGCGCGGGGGCGCCACCGGCTTCTATGAGCGGCAGCGCGCCGGTGCGCGCCTGCCCGGGCGTCAGGTCAAAGGGCGTGACGCTCTGGCCGTCACTCGAAACGAGGCCGACATGCCGCCGGCCCTGGTATTGGAAAGTCGCGATGCGCAAATCTTGTCTCCTGTTGCGGGCCTCAAGGCCTTTTTTGATCTGGCGTCCATCGTAGAACCAACTTATACCAATGTGCAACCAGTGGAGATGTGAATGGCGCAATTTCCCGGGAAAACACCTATCTCGTACCGGTGATTGACAGGAAGATGTGATGAAACCAATTAAAACCAATTTACCGAATCATTCGCCCATCCCGCAAGGCCCGCTATCATCGGTCCGGTTCCCAATTTCTCCCGCCCACACCACCTTGCCCACCTTTATGGACAGCGCCGCAGCCTTGCAGGAAGCCATCCTCGACAACCTGAAGTCGCGCAAATGGCGCGCGGGCCATCGCATCCCGACCGAGCGCAGCTTCAGCGAGCAAAGCGGCCTGAGCCGCGCGGCGGTGCGCCGCGTGCTGGCCGGTTTGAAGGAGCGCGGCCTGATCACGCAGACGGTGGGCAGCGGCACCTACGTCAGCGCCAACATTTCCGAGGCGCTGGCCGCCACGCCAGAAGGCGCGCCGCCGCGTTCGGCCAGTCCGGCCGAACTCATGAGCGCGCGGCTCGCGCTGGAGCCGGCCATCATCGACATGGTGATAGGCAATGCCAATTCAGCCGACTTCGAGCGCATGCACGAATGCTGCAGCAAGGCCGAAGCGGCCACCACGCTGGAAGACTTCGAGCGCTGGGACAGCCTGCTGCATGAAGTCATCGCCGACGCCGCGCACAACAGCTTTATCTCCAGCGTCTTTCGCCTGATGAACCAGGCACGCTCGGACGCCGAGTGGGGCATGCTCAAGCGCCGCAGCGCCACGCCCGAGCGCCGGCTGGACTACCAGCGCGAACACCGCAACCTGGTGGAGGCGCTTCAGCAACGCGACGCGGCGCGCGCCAGGGAACTCTGCGTGGGCCACCTGCTGCACGTGCGCGTCAACATGCTGGGTTCCTGAGCGCTTGCTGAAAGAGGCGCGGCCTCAGCTCATGCCGTTGCGGCTGGCCAGTTCGACAAACAGCGCCGACTGGTCCAGGTCGGTCAGGCCGTGGTCCACACCCTCGGCATAGAGCTGCTCGAACAGCGCCGTGATGGGCGCTTCAAAACCTATCTCCTGCGCGGTTGCCAGCGCGTTGCGCATGTCCTTGAGCTGGATGTCCATGCGCGCGCGCGGCGCGAAGTCGCGCTCCAGCATGCGCTGGCCGTGCAGCTGCAGCACACGGCTGTCGGCAAAGCCGCCGGTGATGGCTTCCCTGACTTTGGCCATGTCGGCGCCGCCGCGCGAGGTGAACAGCAGCGCTTCGGCCACCGCGCCTATGGTGATGCCCACAATCATCTGGTTGGCCAGCTTGGCGAGCTGGCCGCTGCCGTGCGGGCCCACGTGGGTCGCGCGGCCGAAGTGGTTGAGCACCGGCAGCGCCCGCGCGAAATCGTCCGCCTTGCCGCCGGCCATGATGGCCAGCGTGCCGCTTTCCGCGCCGCCGGGGCCGCCCGACACGGGCGCGTCAAGGTGGGCGATGCCCAGCGCGCCCAGGCGCGCCGCATGGTCGCGCGACTCGCGCGGCTGGATGGAGGCCATGTCGAGAAAAAGGGCGCCCGGTTTCATCGCGGTAGCCACGCCATGCGCGAACAGCACGTCCTTCACCGCCGGACCGCTTTCAAGCATGCTGATGACGATGTCGGCCGAGGCTACCGCGACGTCCGCGTACTCATGGACCGCGGCCCCCAGCGCGGCCAGCGGGGCGGCTTTGCGCGCCGTGCGGTTCCACACCTGCGGCGCGTAGCCGGCCTCGCACAGGCGCAGGGCCATGGGAAGGCCCATGATGCCCGTGCCCAGAAATGCGATGGCGGGAAAGGATGTTTCGCTGGCGGTGGTCATTCAGTGTCCTCGTGCTTGGTGGCTTGAGCCATCATGAAGCACCCCGCGCGAGAAGGCTGTCAGCGAGCTTTCGGGTCGGCTTTTATACGGCTTTTTACGCGGCTTTTTTCAGGGCCGGCGCGAACATGGCCTCCATCTCCTGCCGCACTTTGTAGGCCGGGGTGGAGGTGTCCATCGCCACGTCGTTCCAGCTCAGGCTCTGGCCCTTCTTCACCGCGCGCACGACCTTGACCTGGTGCGCCAGGCCCAGCGGCAGCCCGCCCATCTTCATCGAGGTGTCGGCCGGCAGCAGCTTGCCCCAGACGGTGTAGCCGCCTTCGCCGTCCAGCATGTCGCCGGGCTGCAGGTCGCGCTTGGCCGTGGCCACCACGTCGGCGTTCCAGCAGGTCGCCACACCGGTGGGTTCACCGCGCAACGCAACGCTGGCGACCGAGACGCCGACCTCCAGGCCTATCAGGTGCCAGCGTTTGTACAGCGTGAAGTAGCGCCCGCTCGGGTCGGTGTGGGCGTTGTATTCCTCAAAGCAGTTCTTGATGTAGTCGGTCTCGGCTTCGACGGTGACCCACACGCCCATGCGGATGTCGTAGGGAATCTTGCGGCCGTTGGCTTCCAGCGAAGAGATGACCTCCACCATGCCTTTGCGTTCGAGCACACCGCCCTCTTGAATAGGTCGCGTGACGTAGGGAATGTCTTCCACACTGGCCGGCGGGTAGAGCAGGCCGTTGCTGGGCACCGTGAGGCCGGTGGCGTTGGCTACCGCGGTGGATTCGATGGAAGGTTTGGAGCCGTCGAGAAAGCTGTTGAACATCTTCGGGTTCAACCCGCCGCGCGCGGCCTGCTCGGGCGTGAGGCCGTAGTTGCCCCAGACCGTCTCCGGCGTCGACTCGCAAAAATGCGGCAGCCACTTGTGGCCGCGGCCCGCCGCCACCACCGGGAAGCCGCAGGTGCGCGCCCAGTCCACCAGGTCGCAGATCAGCGCCGGCTGGTCGCCGAAGGCCAGTGAATACACCACGCCGGCATCGGCCGCCTTGCGCGCCAGCAGCGGGCCGCAAAAAGCGTCGGCCTCGACGGTGACGTTGACCACGTGCTTGCCGTGCGCGAAGGCCTGCAGGCAATGCTCCACCGCCGCGATCGGGTTGCCGGTGCACTCCACGATGATGTCGATCTGCGGATGCGTGACCACCGCTTTCCAGTCGTCGGTGATCCAGGTCGTGCCCGTCTTGATCGCCGCCTGCGCCGAAGCGGCATTCGCCATTTCGGGCATCCAGCCCACGCGGGCGAGGTTGGTGCGCGCCGCGTCGGGCGACAGGTCGGCAATCGCCACCAGGTGCACGCCCGGCGTGCGCGGGATTTGCGCGAGATACATGGAGCCGAATTTGCCGGCGCCTATCAGGCCTATGCGCACCGGTTTGTTCTCGGCTGCGCGTTGCTGGAGTTTGGAATAAAGATTCATGGGTACTTCCGTAAATTCATTTTTCGGGCGAATCGCGTCGTTGCGCGTTGCTCGCAATCCTCATGTACCGGAAGTACATTCCGGTTGCTGTGCTCCGGGCGCCTTGCACTTCATCCCGAAATTCTGAATTTCCGGAAGCACCCAAAGCCGGGATTTGTCTAGGCTGCCTTGCGCTCAGGCGCAATCTCCTCCATCGAGGTCTGCAGCGCCGTGGCCGGCACGCCGTCCTTCCAGGGCAGGTCCACCGGGTAGTCCTTGAGCAGGCAGTCGTCGGGCAGGCAGCTGATGGGCGTGAAGTCGCGGTGGGCGATGTACTCGGGGCGCTTGTGGCGGCGGATGTGGTTGCTGACGGCGCACAGGCTCAGGTAGACGCTGACCCGGTTGAAGGGCGAGAGGTTGCTGCCCGAGGCGTGCACCAGGCATGAGTGGAACAAAATCATCGAGCCGGCCGGGCCCTTGGGGCTGACGATGCCGCCCTCTTTGCCGCCGGCGCGCTGCACCAGCTGGCGTATCAGGTCGTTGTCCACCGTCCACAGCGGGTAGCTGGTGGTGGTGAGGTCGTGCTTCGCATCGACCACGCCTTTTTTGTGGCTGCCGGGGATGAACATCAGCGGCCCGTTGTGCTCGGTCACGTCGTCCAGGAAGATGGCCACGTTCATCGCGCGCTCGGTCGGCATCATGTCGTCATTGAGCCAGGTGCCGTAGTCCTGGTGCCACTGCCAGACGTCGCCTTCGAACGCCATCTTGCCGTTGATCTTGAACTGGTGCATGTAGAGCTGCTCGCCCAGCAGGTCTTCCACCGGCTCGATCATGCGCGGATGCCGCGCGAGTTTAGCGAAGGGCTCGCTGTACATGTGGGCCGCGAAGTTGGTGCGCACCGCGTCCTTGCCTTTTTCGCGGATGTTGTAGTCCTCGCGCCGCTCGTAGAGCTCGGGCACGGCGTCGTTGAGCGCGCGGGTTTCTTCCGGCGTGAACATGCCGGGGAAAAACAGGTAACCGTCGCGGTCGAATTGGGCAAGTTGTTCGGGGCTCAGTCTCATCGCATGTCTCCTTCGGTAGTTGTTCGGGGCGCTTCAGGGGGCGGTGGAAGTGGCGGGCACGGCCAGCGCGCTGGACAGCAGCTTCGCCAGGTTGTGGCCGGCTTCCTCGCCGTGCTCGCGTATCAGCGCCTCGGCCTTGTCCGCGTCGCCGGCGGCGATGGCCTGGGCGATCGCTTCGTGTTCGTCCCAGATCGATTCGCGCATGGTCGACACCTGCAGCACCGCGCCCATGGCGCGGCGTATGTGGTGCCAGTGCAGCTGCGCGCTCTGGGCGATCAGCGGGTTGCCCGAGGCTTCATAAATCGCCGTATGAAAGCGCGCGTCGGCCGCCATCATGGCCTTGACGTCGCTGCCGCGCGCGGCCTTGCGCCCCTGGCTGATCAGCTGCGGGTCCAGCCGGGCGCGGGCGTCGGCGGCCAGCCGGGCGGCGAGTGCATCGAGGGCGCTGCGCACCTGGTAAATCTGCACCAGCGAGGCTTCGTCCAGCGGCGCAACCAGCACGCCGCGGCCGGGGGCGTCCAGCACAAAACCGTCTTTTTTGAGCAGGCGCAAAGCCTGCAGCACCGGCTGGCGCGATACCGCGAGCTGCGCGGCAATCTCTTCCTGTGTGATGCGCGCGCCCGGCGCCAGCGAACCGTCGCTGATGGCGTCCAGCAGGCTGCGGTAGACCTGGTCAACCAGGTCGGGGGTGGATTCGATTTTGATCAGTTGGGATGTCATCTTTGTACTCTGTATACAGAATACGCTGATCCGATGATCATTGATCCCGGGTTTACCCGTATGCGGCAACACAGGGGCCCGGCTGTGCCAAGATGGCGGCCACTGGATGCCTTTTTCCCTTTTCAGGAGAACAACAATGAACCCCTTTGATCCCGCCTGGCTGGACCGCATGTACAACAACCGCGCCCTGGTGCCGGACCACCCGGCTTATTTCGCGCGCTGGGCGGAGAACTCGCAATCCGTTCGCAAGCGCCTGCCGTGCCAGATCGACGTGCCTTACGGCGACCGCGCCGGCGAAATGCTGGATGTGTTTCCGGCCGGCGGCTTCGGCACGCAAGGCGTCAAGCCGGGCAAGGGCGCGCCGGTGCTGGTCTTCATCCACGGCGGTTACTGGCGCTCCCTGGACAAGTCCGACCACTCCTTCATCGTGCCGCCCTTCACCGAGGCCGGCGCCTGCGTGGTGGTGCCCAACTACGCCCTGTGCCCCGCGGTGACGATTCCCGACATCACGATGCAGATGGTCAAGGCCCTGGCCTGGACCTGGCGCCATATCGCCCGCTACGGCGGCGACCCCGGCCGCATCACGGTGGCCGGGCATTCGGCCGGCGGACACCTGGCGGCCATGCTGCTGCTGTGCGACTGGAAGGCCTATGCGAACGACCTGCCGGCGGACCTGCTGAAGAATGCGCTGTCGATTTCAGGCCTGTACGACCTGGAGCCCATGCGCCACACGCCCTTCCTCAAGGACTCGCTCAAGCTCACGCCCGAACAGGTCGCCAAGGCCAGCCCGGCCCTGCTGCCGGCCCCGCGCCGCGGCACGCTTTACAGCGTGGCGGGTGCGGACGAAAGCGCCGAGTTCCTGCGCCAGAACCTGCTGATCCAGGAGGCCTGGGGCGAGGGTGTCGTGCCGGTGTGCGAATCGCATTTGCGCCGCAACCATTTCAGCGCACTGGACGCACTGGCGGAGACCGAGCACCGGCTGCACAGCCTGGCGCTGGACTTGCTGGGGCTGGGCGCTACCCGCACATAGCAGGCGCTTACATCAGCAGGTGCTCACCCGCGTTGTCGCCGCCCAGCGTGACGTAGTTGACCTTGCGGATGTCCAGCAGTTTGGTGCCGCCGGAATAGCTGATGGAGCTCTGGATGTCTTCTTCCATCTCGCGCAGCGTGTCGGCCAGCGTGCCCTTGACCGGCTCCAGGATGCGCTTGCCTTCGACGTGCTTGTACTCGCCCTTGTTGAAGTCCGAGGCGCTGCCGTAGTATTCCTTGAAGAGCTTGCCGTCGACCTCGACGGTCTTGCCCGGGCTTTCTTCCAGCCCTGCCAGCATGGAACCTATCATCACCATGGTCGCGCCGAAGCGCACGGATTTGGCGATGTCGCCGTGCTCGCGGATGCCGCCATCGGCAATGATGGGCTTGGTCGCCACGCGCGCGCACCACTTGAGCGCCGACAGCTGCCAGCCGCCGGTGCCGAAACCGGTTTTCATCTTGGTGATGCAGACCTTGCCCGGGCCTATGCCGACCTTGGTCGCGTCGGCGCCCCAGTTTTCCAGGTCGATGACCGCTTCGGGCGTGCCCACGTTGCCGGCGATCACGAAGGAGGCCGGCAGCTTCTGCTTGAGGTAGGCGATCATCTTCTGCACCGTGTCGGCGTGGCCGTGCGCGATGTCGATGGTGATGTAGTCGGGCACCAGGCCCTCGGCGGCCAGGCGGTCCACGGTGTCGTAGTCGGGCTTCTTCACGCCCAGCGAGATGGACGCATAGGCGCCCTGGGCCTTCATGTCTTTCACGAACCGGACGTTGTCCAGGTCGAAGCGGTGCATCACGTAGAAGTAGCCGTTTTTCGCCATCCAGGCGCAGATCTCCTCGTTGATCACCGTCTTCATGTTGGCCGGCACCACCGGGATGCGGAAGCTGCGCCCGCCCAGCGTCGCGCTGGCGTCGCATTCCGAGCGGCTTTCCACGCGGCATTTGCGCGGCAGCAGCAGGATGTTGTCGTAGTCGAAGATTTCCATGATTCCCAAGCCTTAGAAAAAACTGTTGAAGAACAGAAGGCGCTTGGACTGGACCGGTTTTGTTTGCGGGCGCTGGCGCGAAGGCAAGGCCGAAACAAAAAAACCGGGCGCAATTGCTTGGGCCCGGTGATTGATTCTATGCGCCTCTCATGCGGGCGGCACCCGCCAAAGCGGTATAGCCTTTATATGCATAGTGCCATCTTGTCAGGCGCGCGCATCAACGCACCTCCACCTCGGCCACACGCACGGTCTCCTGGCCGCGCGTGAGCCGCAAGGTGGTCCACTCGTCGTGTGCCTGCGGCGTGCCGAAGCCGGTGGTCACGCGCACCATCACCGTGGTGCCGGCCGACAGCACCTGCTGGCGCTGGCCGTAGAACTGCGCCTCCACGCTGTATTTGCCGGCCTTGGCCGCCTTGAGCGAGAACTCCTCGGGTCCGTAGCCGCCCGTGGCGTCGGGGCTCATGGCGCCGCCTTGGTACGTCAGCCGGTTGGCATAGCTGGCTCTTTCGCCGTTCGGGTCGGTCACCCACATGTCGATGTCCGTGTCGTCCGTATCCCAGGCCATCACCACACGCAGGGCCAGCGGCAGGTTGCGGCGCAGGCGCGTGTCCACCCGGCCCAGGTCCAGCGCCGGCTGGCCGCTGGAAGCCGCTTGTGCGGCAACCGCGTTGAGTTCGGCCAGCGCGATCATGTTGATGCCGGCGAAGCGCCCGTTCCAGGGCTGCGACACCACTTCCCACAAGGCGTTGACGGCGCGTTGCGGCTGGCCGCTCTCGGCAAGCGCCAGGCCCAGGTCGCGCCAGGATTGCGGCTCGTTGGGCGCCAGTTCGCTGATGCGTTCAAACACCGGCACGGCCAGGTCGTTGCGTCGCGCCTGCACCAGGCGGTAGGCATACAGGCGCAGCAGCTGGCGGTTTTCCAGGTTCATTTCCGCCAGGTTGGACAGCACGCGCAGGCCCAGCTCGGCCAGGCCGCGGTCGAAGAACACGCCGGCCGCATCCATGTAGAAGGAACTGCTGCTGAGGTAAGCGGCGCGCTCGTCGAGGTAGACGCGGTAGAGATCATCCTTGGCGGCATCTTGCAGGCGCTTCATGTAGGGTGCGTCGGGCACCCAGGCTTGCAGCGCGATGGTGGGGATGGCGGAAGGTGGCGCCGCAGCGGACGAGGTTTTCGGCTGGCGGTTTTCCGCTTGGGCCATCCGCGCAGCAGGCGCAGCGGGTGCGGCAGCCGCCGCGACGGGGGCGACCTGCGCGGGTGCGGCCATGGGTGCACCTGCGAATGCCTGGTCCTTGCGGGCCATGAGATCGGCTCCGACCTGCTCACGCGCCCGCGAAGTTCCGCCCATCGCAGCGATCCCGCCGTGCACCTCCGTCTTGGGCTCAGCGCGTTTGAGTGCGTCTTTGGGAAAGTCCTTGTCCCACCAGCGCCGTTTGTTGTCGAACTGTTTCACCATGGCCTCGATATGCGCCTGCCGCGTCTGCGTGGCCTGCGCCATCAGCTGCTGGCTGATCCGCGCCATTTCATCGGCCAGCTCGGGCGGGGCAGGGAGTTTGTAGTTCGCGTAGTCGCTTGCCAGCTCCAGCACGATCAGTGAGCTGTTGGGTCCCACGATGCCGTGCGCTGCCGCAATGCGCTGAAGCTCGCCGCTGTGCAGCCCGGCGTTTTCCGCCAGCTCGGCGCTGCGCCACTGGGCCCATTGCTGGCCGGGCCAGCGGCCTGCGGTGGCCTTGGTGTTCACGTCCAGTGCCAGTGTGCGTTTGCGTCCATCCGGGTGTACCAGCGCAATGTCGATCCGGGCTTGTGTGTCGAGCAGCTCGCCCGCGACGGCGATGCGGCCCTGGTGCACGCTGGTCGTAGGCGCCACGAGTTTTTCTGCGGACAAGCTGGACAGCCGCTCAATGCGCCAGCCGTGCATCAGCATGGCCTGCGCGCCGCCCTCGGCCGTCAGCAGTGTGGCGTCCACCAGCGCGCCGCCCGTGCGGTCGGCCAGCCGCGCCAGGCGTGCGGTGTCTGCGGCCGCCGCGCCATTGATCACCATGACGGGCGCTGTGTGCAGGTAGTGGATGCTCTTTTTACCGTCCGTCATCAGGCCGTCCGTCACCATCACTGTCATGTCTGCGTCGGCGGGGATGGGCAAATTGTCAAAGTTGCTGGAGCCGTCAAACGGCTCTGCGCGCAAGGCATCGGCCAGCTCACCAAAGCGGCCGGGCGCCACCGTCAAGCTGCGCACCGGCTCGGCCTTGTTGCGCATGACCAGCAGGCTCACCTTGACGGTTTTATCCAGCTTGCGAAAGTAAGCCTCCAGCACCGGCAGCACGCGGGCTTGCGCTGCGGCCGAGGCCGATGCGTCCCACACCAGTGCGATGTGCGATGGGGCGGGGCGCTTGACCAGCTCATCACGAAAGTCCATCTGCGCGGCAAAAAACGGTTTGCCGCCGGATTCACCCACCATGACTTGCGGCTTGCCAGTGCGGCGCACCGCCAACTGCAGCCAACCGGCCGGGCCTTGGGGCGCCAGCCACTGGGTTTTCTGCAGGGAAAGCACCATGCCGCCAGCGCTGGCGTTGAGCTGCGCATCTGCGGGGGCTTGAATCAGCTGCACGTCCTGCCGCGCCGCGCCATGGGCACGCACGCTCACCTGCAGTTGCCCCACCACCGACGCAAACGCCAGCGGCACACGCAGCACGCCGGCATCGCGCTGGCGCGGCAGGGTTTCGTGGATGGTGATGACGACGCGGCGCTCCCCCTGCGCGGGGATGGGGTAGACGCGCAGCTTGTACTGGTTACCGGCTGTGGCTTCCAGCAGCCCGGGGTCCACGCGCCGGCGGCGGATGTCTTCAAAGATTTCCTGCCCCCTGGCCTTGGGCACCGATGCGGCGTCGCGCAGGCGGCCGTTCACATCCAGCGCGAAACCTGTGACCACCTGGCCCTCTTGCAGGGGAAACTGCAGTTCGCCTTCCAGCATGCGGGGATTGGGGTTGAAGAGGCGCAGTTCCACGCGGGTTTGCGCCTGGTCGCCGAAAAGGTCGACCTCCACAGATGCCGCGCGCAGCGCTATGGGCTGGCCCGAAGCGTTGTTGAGGGCGATCACCGGCGGCCGCCAGTCGGACGGCGGCGCGAATTTGCCGGAGGCGATGGGAGGCGGCGGGCTGAGCGCCAGCGCCTGGAGGCTGAAGCAGACCGCGGCGGTGGCCTGAAGGAAGCGGAGGGCAGTCAGCGCGTTGAAGTCGCTAAAGACGCGAAAGCCGTTTGGCATAAAAACCCCTTGGTTGTTGGCGATGCACCCTTAAACGGGGCGCGCGGCGCAACGGGGTTAAATGCCGCCAATTATTTTTCAGGAGCGCAACGCGACTGTGCTGCGGCCACCACCTGGCCTTTTTCGTTTTCTACCCAGCCCACCACCCGCATGCGCTCGGGGTTGGCACCTTCGGCGATGCTCATGGAGCGTTGGTCAAAAAAGCGGTTTTGCTCACCTTTTGATAGCGACTTGCGACCGTTCCAATTGGCCTGGAGCACGTTTCTTATCAAATTTCGCTCTACCGGCGAATTTTCGGTGCCCGCTGGCAAGGTTTCGACCAAAGCGAGCCACGCCGTCCACTGACGGCCTTTGGCGGCGGCCGGAACGGGCTTGAGTTCAATCGAGGCGCCAAGGTAGCCGCTCAGAGGGAGGCCATGCGCGACGCGCAGGGTGGCGCCTTTGAGCACGGTGACGAGAGATGTATGGGCAAAGATTTGCGCGGGCGGGCTTTGGCGCAGCGTTGCCAGGCGGTCCAGCGATTCGCGGGTGGCCACGGCCGACAGCGGTGCGTCCTCGCCCTTGCTGCCGGGCAACACCCAATCAATGGCCAACGCGTTGGCGCCGGCATTGGGTGTGGCCGGGTCCGCCCAGCAGGTGTCACAGTTGGCGTTGATAAAACGTTCCAGCAGCAGCAACGGCCGGCTTTGGCCGTCGCTGGAGCAGGACGACTGCGCATGCGCAATGCCGGAAAAACCGAGACCGGCCGCCAAAAGGCAGGTGGCCAGCCATGCAGGCCCTGTTTGGCTCAAACCTGTAGTCATGAGACCCCCAAAAAATACGGCTATGTTCGCAGAAGCGGCAGGCGGGTGGGAATTTACGGGCTTTCGTGCGGGGCAGGCGCAACCGGCGTCCGGCAGAAGGAACCGATTCCTGCAATTTGTGAAGAAGCAAGGTGGAAACTGCTGCGCCAGCGGTGTTACCCTGAACGCAGCCTTTCTCAATTGCAACCGCCTGCCTCGTACGCCGTTGCGCAAACCCGGGTTTTGCCAATGACTGTCATGAACGAAATTCCCGCTTCTGCTTTTACCTCCACTTGCGACGTCCTTATCGTGGGCGGAGGCCCGGCTGGTTCCACCATTGCCGCATTGCTGGCGGCCCAGGGGCGCGACGTGGTTTTGCTCGAAAAAGCGCATCACCCGCGATTTCACATCGGTGAATCGCTGCTTCCCGCCAATGTGGAGCTTTTCGAACGCCTGGGAGTGCGTGATCAGGTTGACCGCATTGGCATGCCCAAATGGGGCATTGAATTTGTTTCACCGGAACACGCGCACTGCAGTTACATCGAATTCGCCGATGCATGGGACAAATCGATGCCTTCGGCCTGGCAGGTGCGGCGCTCCGAGCTGGATGAGCTGCTCTTTCGCAACGCAGCAACGCGCGGAGCGAAAACGCTGGAAGGCTGTACCGTGCGCGATGTGGTTTTTGACGCGGAAGGCGCCACTGTTCAGGCCGAGCTGGACGACGGGGCAAAGCGCAGCTGGCGGGCCCGCTTCGTGGTGGACGCATCAGGGCGCGACACGCTGTTGGCGAACAAGCTGCGTTCCAAAGCCAAAAGCAAGGAACACAACAGCACGGCGCTGTTTGGCCATTTCACCAACGTCGAGCGGCTGCAGGGCAAGCGCGAAGGCAACATCAGCATTTGCTGGTTTCCTCATGGCTGGTTCTGGTTTATTCCGCTGGCCGACGGCACCACCAGCGTCGGCGCGGTGTGCTGGCCGTATTACCTGAAGTCGCGCGAAAAGCCGCTGCGCGAGTTTTTTATGGACACCATCGCCCTGGCGCCGGAGCTGAAACGGCGCCTTGCCAACGCCACGCTGGTCGACGATGCGGTGCACGCCACCGGAAATTTTTCGTACAGCAGCACACACGCCACCGGCGACCGCTACCTGATGCTGGGCGATGCGTTTACCTTCATCGACCCGATGTTCTCGTCAGGCGTGTACCTCGCGATGCACAGTGCATTTGACGGCGCCGAATTGGTGGCAACCGCGCTTGACCAGCCGGCCGGGTTGCCCGCTGTGCGCAAAAGCTTCGAGGCCATGATGCGCAAGGGCCCGAGCGAGTATTCGTGGTTCATCTACCGTGTGACCAACCCGACCATCCGCGAAATGTTCATGCATCCGGCCAATCCGCTGCGCGTCAAGGAAGCGCTGCTGTCACTGCTGGCCGGGGACATTTTCGGCAAGACGCCTTTTTGGGGCCGCCTGCGGATGTTCAAGGCCATCTATTACGGCATTTCGCTGGCGAACTTGCGCCGTACCTGGGCTGGCTGGAAGCGACATCGCATGGCCATTCGCGACGTAGGAGCGCTCAAGGGCGAGACCATCCTGAAGGCGGACGGCAGCTAGCCGGCAACGCGCAGGGGCCTTCGCCCCACGCGCCGCGGCGGGGCTGATGTTCTTTCTACAATGGGGGGATGTTCCCAGAAGTCCCCAGCTCCCCTCTCCTGCAAAACCTTAACCCGGAGCAACTCGCAGCGGTCACGCTGCCCAACACGCATGCGCTGATCCTGGCTGGTGCCGGCTCCGGCAAGACCCGGGTGCTGACGACACGCATCGCCTGGCTGCTGCAGACCGGCCAGGTCTCGCCAGGCGGCATCCTGGCGGTGACCTTCACCAACAAGGCGGCCAAGGAAATGCTGGCGCGCCTGTCGGCCATGCTGCCGGTGAACGTGCGCGGCATGTGGATAGGCACCTTCCACGGCCTGTGCAACCGCTTTTTGCGCGCCCACTACAAGCTGGCCAACCTGCCGCAAAGCTTCCAGATCCTGGACACGCAGGACCAGCTGTCGGCCATCAAGCGCCTGTGCAAGCAGTTCAACATCGACGACGAGCGCTTTCCGCCCAAGCAGCTGATGTGGTTCATTGCCGGCAACAAGGAAGACGGCCTGCGCGCCAAGGATGTGCAGGTGCGCGACGAAGAAGGCCGCAAGAAGGTCGAGATCTACGCGCTCTATGAAGAGCAGTGCCAGCGCGAAGGCGTGGTCGACTTCGGCGAGCTCATGCTGCGCAGCTACGAACTGCTGCGCGACAACCAGCCGGTGCGTGAGCACTACCAGCGGCGTTTCCGCCACATCCTGATCGATGAGTTCCAGGACACCAACAAGCTGCAGTACGCCTGGATCAAGATGCTGGCGGGGCAGGGGCCTGACGCCATCCAGGGGGCGGGCGCCATGCCGGGCGGTTCGGTGATCGCCGTGGGCGACGACGACCAGAGCATTTACGCCTTTCGCGGCGCGCGCGTGGGAAATATGGCCGACTTCGTGCGCGAGTTCGAGGTGCAGCACCAGATCAAGCTGGAGCGCAACTACCGCAGCTTCGGCAACATTCTTGACTCGGCCAACGAGCTGATCAGCCACAACAGCAAGCGCCTGGGCAAAAACCTGCGCACCGAGGCCGGCCCCGGCGAGCCGGTGCGCGTCTATGAATCGACCAGCGATTTCGCCGAGGCGCAATGGTTCGTCGATGAAGTGAAGCAGCTGGTGCGCGACGGCACCGAGCGCAAGGAGATCGCGCTGCTCTACCGCAGCAATGCGCAAAGCCGCGTGATGGAAACGGCGCTCTTCAACGCCGGCGTGCCTTACCGCGTCTACGGCGGCCTGCGCTTTTTCGAGCGCGCCGAAATCAAGCATGCGCTCGCTTACCTGCGCCTGCTGGAGAACCCGCGCGACGACACCAGTTTCATGCGCGTCGTCAACTTCCCGCCGCGCGGCATAGGCGCGCGCAGCATCGAGCTGCTGCAGGACACCGCGCGCGCCGCGGGCTGCTCGCTCTATGACGGCGTGAGCGCCGTCGCCGGCAAGGCCGGCGCCAACCTGGGCGCCTTCGTGGCCAAGATCGATGTGATGCGCGAGCAGACCAGCGGCCTGAGCCTGCGCGAGATCATCGAATTTGTGCTGCAGCACAGCGGCCTTGAGGAACACTACAAGACCGAAAAAGAAGGCCAGGACCGGCTGGAGAATCTGGCCGAACTGGTCAACGCCGCCGAGTCTTTCGTGAGCCAGGAAGGCTTCGGCCGCGATGCGGTGGCGCTGCCGGTCGATGAGCTGGGCGGGCGCCTCACGCAGTCGCCGGCCAGCCAGGGACTGGACGGGTCCGCGCCGCTGGTGGACGAACCCCTGCCCGAGGCCCTGGTGCCCGATAGCGAGACCGGTGAAACGCTCTCGCCGCTGGCGGCTTTCCTCACGCATGCGGCGCTTGAATCGGGCGACAACCAGGCGCAGGCCGGCCAGGACGCGGTGCAGCTGATGACGGTGCATTCTTCCAAGGGCCTGGAATTCGACTGCGTGTTCATCACCGGCCTGGAAGACGGCATCTTCCCGCACGAAAACTCCATGAGCGACCGCGACGGGCTGGAAGAAGAACGCCGCCTGATGTACGTCGCCATCACGCGCGCGCGCAAGCGGCTCTACCTCAGCCATTCGCAAACCCGCATGCTGCACGGCCAGACGCGCTACAACCTCAAGAGCCGGTTTTTTGACGAGCTGCCTGAAGCCGCACTCAAATGGATCACGCCGAAAAACCAGGGTTTTGCCTCAGGCATGGGCTCGGGCGCGTGGGGCGGCGGCGGTGGAAATGCGGGTGGCGGGCGCAAGGACTGGGCCAGCAGCGTGTTTTCATCCAAGGCCGGCGCTTCCGAGCGTTTTGCCAACCCGCCGGTGCCGCCGCAAAAAAGCGCGCCTTCGCATGGGCTCAGGACCGGCATGGAGGTGTTCCACGCCAAGTTCGGCGAAGGCAAGGTGATGATGCTCGAAGGCAGCGGCGACGATGCCCGCGCGCAGATCAATTTCACGCGGCACGGCGTGAAGTGGCTGGCCCTGAGCGTGGCGAAACTGACGGTCGTTTAGGCCTTATCGCTGCACCGGCATCTGCGCAGGGTGCATCTGGCCCGGCTGTGGTGGGTCCATATAGCCCCGGCCGTCCTTGATGCCTTTCCTGCCGGCAATCTGCCACGCGGTCTGCTGGCCTATCAGGCCGGCCAGGAACTCGAGTTCCTCATCGGTGTGGTTGATCGCGTTGGCCGGGGTCAGCAGGCGGCCGTCCCTGGGCGCCACTTCGCCCCAGAAGGACTGGTGATAGCTCGATTGCGACAGGGCCCGCTCGCCGTTCGACTCCATGTCGACCGTGCCGTAGCAGTTGCAGAAATAACTGCGGTTGCCTTGGGACGGGAACACCTCGGCGTACACGCCGGTGCCGCGTATGCCGGCCGTCAGGGTGGGCATGATGATGGAGCGGCTACTGCCCTTGCCCCAGACGCTGGCCACGGCGCCTGTGAGCAGGCGCAGCAGGCTCACGGTGTTCAGCGTGGTGCCGCGCTCCACCGTCATCACCGAGTTTTCGCGCACCTGGAAGGCCGAGTTGCCGATGACGAACATCAGGTTGGAGCCCGGCCCGGTCTGGATCTGGTCACCCGTCATGATGGTCTGGCCGTTTTGCAGCCGGCTGCCGTTGAGCAGGGCGTCGCCCCGCAACTCGACGATGTTGCTGCGCTGCTGGGCCATGGCGGCGGGCAGCCCGCCCATGGCGACCCAGGCCGCCGCGGCCTTGAGCGTGTCACGCCTCTGGAACCACAAAATCTCTTTTTCGCTACGGCCTTGCAACTGGTGCTGGGTCATGAAGGATCTCCTGGAGTAACGGTGGGGTCGTCGGTGTTGTGGGCGTCCTCAACGCTCCCCGGCGAGTCGTCGGGTGGCGTGGCCACGAAGCTATCACGAAATGTGAAGTAAATCGAGGTGGAAAACATCGCCGCCATCAACAGGGCCAGCGGCATGATGGCCGCCGCCATGAAAGTGGTGCTGCCCGTCAGTCCCGTGAGCACGCTGAGCACGATGCCGATGCCGAGGAACACGCCGAACCAGCCCAGGCCGTACATCAAAAACGCCCCGGCGTTGCGGATGCAGGCGACAAAGCTGAAAAACAGGCTCTTGACCGGCGAAATGCCGTGCCAGTGCACCAGCGCCGGCGCGTGCCAGAACAGCAGCGATATCGGCAGGTACAGCGCCATGGTGACCAGCATGGTCAGCTGGAACTGCGGCGCCAGCATGCCGTCGCGGCCGGCTTCAGCCGCTGCGGGGGCAAGGGCCGGCACGGTCGGCGCATCCACCAGGAAAGGCACGACCATCACGATGAGCAGGCAGGCCGCGGCATACAGGGCGCCCAGCACCAGCATGGCGCGCATGCGCTGGCGGCCGGCGCGAAAGGCGCTGATCAGTACGGTGGGCATGGGGAATTTGCCTTTGATGGCTTCCTGCGTGGCGGCCATCAGCCCCAGCGTGGCGGCCGGCACGATCATGAAGGCGAGGATCAGCCCCAGCACCGGCAGCAGGGACAGCAGCGTCCCCACCGCCATGTAGAGGAAGAACAGGCCCGACATGGCCAGCGGTTGCTGCAGAAAAGTTTTGACGCCCAGCTTGACCCAGGTGATGCCGGTGCTCGCGGGAACGATGTTGAGTTTCATGGTCTTCGGGGACTTCGCGGAAAAGGGCGGCCGGGGGTGAGCCGGCCGGGGTTTGCAGGGGCAGTGTGCCTTAAAGCGGCAGCCAATGCGGCAAGACTGTGTATCCGGCCCGGCCGGGGATGCGGACGCACCCCGCCGGGTCCATGGGGCTACAGAACGTAAGGGTGCGCAAGCCGCTCGCGCAGCACACGCTCGAAATGGCTGGGGTCGTGCGCCTTGAGCACGGCGGCTTCGCGCGGCAGGTGAAAGTCCCAGAGGCGCGACAGCCAGAAACGCAGGGCGCCGGCGCGCTGCATGGCCGGCAGCAGCTGGCGTTCCTGCGCGGTCAGGGGGCGCACCGACTGGTAAGCCGCGATGAAAGCCGCCGAACGCTCGTCGTCCTTGGCGCCCGTGGCGAGATCTATGCACCAGTCGTTGAGGCAGACCGCGACGTCGAACAGAAAGCTGTCGCAGCCGGCGAAGTAGAAATCAAAAAAGCCGGTGAGCTTGCCGTCCTCGAACATCACGTTGTCGCGGAACAGGTCGGCATGCACCACGCCGCGCGGCAGGCTGCGGCAGGCAGAGGACTCCGCCACATGGTTCTGATAGGCCAGCTCGCCCAGGATGAGGCTGCTTTGTTCGGGCGTGATGTAGGGCTGCACCACCGGCACGGTTTCGTTCCACCATTCCAGGCCGCGCAGGTTGGGCTGGCGCCGGGGGTAGTCCAGCCCCGCCAGGTGCATACGCGCCAGCGCCTCGCCCACGCCGGCGCAGTGCGCGGCCGTGGGCGCGAGTTCGCTGTGGCCGCGCAGCTTGCTGACAACCGAGGCGGGCTTGCCCTTGAGCTGGTGCAGGATGTTGCCCTTGGCGTCGGCCGCCGGGTCGGGCACGGGAATGCCGTGCGCCGCCAGGTGTCGCATCAGGTGCAGGTAGAAGGGCAACTGCTCAAAGCTCAGGCGCTCGAACAGGGTCAGCACGTACTGGCCCTGGTCGGTGTCGACAAAGTAGTTGGTGTTTTCGATGCCGCCGGCGGCACCCTTGATGTTTTGCAGCTGCCCCAGGTTCAGGGCGTTCAAGAACGCTGCAGCCTCGTCAAACGAGACTTCGGTGTATACGGCCATGCCTGAAACTGAACCCTGGAATTCTTGGAGAAGTATGTCTTGAAACGCGCGAGATCAGAACTTCAGAACGTTCCAGACGCGTGAGCCGTTGGTGTCGTTGCTTGTCGATGCAGGCGCGGTGCCCCGGGCGCCCTCGGCCGGCTTGACTTCATAGGCCGCGCCGCCGGTTTTGGGTTGCACGGTGATCTGCTGGGTCTCGCCGCCTACGCGCAATTCGTCGATGCGGGTGCCCGCGTCTTCGGTGCGTATGCGCTGGATGGCCTGGTCGGGACGGCCCGACTGGGACGGCGCGGGCGCCTCCACCCTGGCGGGGGGCGCTGCGTCCTGCGCAGGTGCCTGGGCCATGGCCGCGGCCAGCGGCAACGCTGCGGCTGCAGCGACAAGGAGGCGGAGAGCGTGTTTCATGCCTGCATTGTAGGCCTGCGAGGAGGGGCTACAAAGCCCCATCTGTCGTAATAAGGGGTTTGCCGGTGTAGGCGAAAAGCCCCTGTGCGGACCGGTTTCCGGCACTTGTGCCGCCCCCTGCAGGCCGGCGCCGATATCCCCGACAATCAGGCCCCATGAGTACCGACAAAAAAACGCTGCTGCTGGTGGATGGCTCCAGCTACCTGTATCGCGCCTTCCACGCCATGCCCGACCTGCGCGCCAACCCGGGCGACCCGGCCAGCCCGGCCACGGGCGCCATACGCGGTATGGTCAACATGATGCAGAAGCTGCGCAAGGACGTTCGCGCCGATTTCGCCGTCTGCGTGTTCGACGCCAAGGGGCCGACCTTTCGGGATGCCCTTTATCCTGAGTACAAAGCGCAACGCTCGCCCATGCCCGACGACCTGCGCAGCCAGGTCGAGCCCATCCACGAGGTGGTGCGCCTCCTGGGCTGGAAGGTGCTGGACGTGCCCGGCGTGGAAGCCGACGACGTGATCGGCACGCTGGCCTGCACCGCATCCCGCCAGGGCATTGAAGTCATCATCTCCAGCGGCGACAAGGATTTGAGCCAGCTGGTCGACGAAAACATCACCATCATCGACACCATGAACGACCGCCGCCGCGACATGGCCGGGGTCGAGGCCGAATTCGGCGTGCCGCCGCGCCTGATGGTGGATTACCAGGCGCTGGTGGGTGACGCGGTCGACAATGTGCCCGGCGTGCCCAAGGTCGGCCCGAAGACTGCTGTGAAGTGGCTGCTTGAATACGGCTCGCTGGACGCGCTGGTGGCCCGCGCCGGCGAGATCAAGGGCGTGGTCGGCGAGAACCTGCGCCAGTCGCTGGACTGGCTGCCCAAGGGCCGGGAACTGCTGACCATCAAGAAAGACTGCGAGCTGGACGAATACATCGCCGGCCTGCCGGCCCTGGATGCGATTGCCATAGGCCCGCAGCAGACCGAAGCCTTGAAGGCGTTTTACGAGAAGTACGGCTTCAAGGGTCTGGTCAAGCAGATCGAGATCGAAAGCACGCCGCCCGAACTGATAGGCGGCCCCGACGGCCGGCACAAGCCTCCACCCGCGGGCGGTTCGGGCGGCCGGTCCGATTCACCGGGCCTGTTCGACGAGGCGCCGCTGACCGACACGCCGCAAGCCGAACGCGCCAGCAACCTGAACTACGACACGGTGCTGACCTGGGAAGCGTTTGACCGCTGGCTGGCAAAGATCGAAGCGGCCGAACTCGTCGCGCTGGACACCGAAACCACCTCGCTCGACGAAATGCTGGCCGAAATCGTCGGCCTGAGCTTCAGCGTCACGCCCGGCGAGGCGGCCTATATCCCGCTGACTCACGACTACCCCGACGCGCCCGCGCAGCTGCCGCGAGACGAGGTGCTGGCGCGCCTCAAACCCTGGCTCGAAAACCCCGCCAGGGCCAAGCTGGGCCAGCACGTCAAATACGACCGCCACGTGTTCGCCAACCACGGCGTTGAAGTGCAGGGCTATGCGCACGACACCATGCTGCAAAGCTATGTGCTGGAAGCGACCAAGCCGCACGGCCTGGCCAGCCTGGCCGAGCGGCACGTGGGCCGCAGCGGCATCAATTACGAAGACCTGTGCGGCAAGGGCGCGCACCAGATCAAGTTCAACCAGGTCGACATCGCCAAGGCCGCCGAGTATTCGTGCGAAGACTCCGACCAGACGCTGGACGTGCACCGCGTGCTGTGGCCGCAGATCCAGGCCAACGACAAGCTGCGCTTCATCTACGAGCTGGAGATCCAGAGCAGCGAAACGCTGTACCGCATCGAACGCAACGGCGTGATGATCGACGCGCCCACGCTGGCCGCGCAAAGCCACGAACTGGGCCAGCGCATCATCCAGCTCGAAACCGAGGCGTACGAGATCGCCGGCCAGCCCTTCAACCTGGGCAGCCCCAAGCAGCTCGGCGAAATTTTCTTCGACAAACTCGGCATGCCGGTCATCAAGAAAACCCCCAGCGGCGCGCGCAGCACCGACGAGGAAGTGCTGGAAAAGCTCGCCGAAGACTACCCGCTGCCGGCCAAGCTGCTGGAGCACCGCTCGCTCAGCAAGCTCAAGGGCACCTACACCGACAAGCTCGCGCAGCTGGCGCTGCCGCGCACGGGCCGCGTGCACACCCACTACGCGCAGGCTGTCGCGGTCACCGGGCGGCTGTCCAGCAACGACCCCAACCTGCAGAACATCCCCATCCGCACCGTGGAAGGCCGGCGTGTGCGCGAGGCCTTCATCGCGCCCGCGGGCAGCGTGATCGCCAGCGCCGACTATTCGCAGATCGAGTTGCGCATCATGGCCCACATCAGCGGCGACGAAGCGCTGCTCAGCGCCTTCACCAACGGCCTGGACGTGCACCGCGCCACGGCCGCTGAGGTGTTCGGCGTGGCGCTGGAGCAGGTCAGCAGCGAGCAGCGCCGTTATGCCAAGGTCATCAACTTCGGCCTGATCTACGGCATGAGCAGCTTCGGCCTGGCGCGCAACCTCGGCATTGAAACCAAGGCCGCCGCAGCCTACATCGACAAATACTTTCAGCGTTATCCCGGCGTCAAGAACTACATGGACCAGACCGTGGTGTTCGCCCAGGAGAACCACTTTGTCGAAACCGTCTTTGGCCGGCGCCTCTACCTGTCGGAAATCAACGGCGGCAACGGCCCGCGCAAAAAGGCGGCCGAACGGCAGGCCATCAACGCGCCCATGCAGGGCACGGCGGCCGACCTGATCAAGCTCAGCATGAACAAGGTGCAGCAGGTGCTCGACGAGGAGAAGCGCGGCACCAAGATGATCATGCAGGTGCACGATGAACTGGTGTTCGAAGTGCCTGAAGCCGAGGTCGAATGGGTACGCACTGAAATCCCGCGCCTGATGGCCGGCGTGGCGGATTTGAAGGTGCCGCTGCTTGCCGAAATTGGTATTGGGCCTAACTGGGACAAGGCGCACTGACTCGGCGGCGCGTCGGCGTCAAGACAGCGCCGCGTCCCCAGTGTGTTCGCTGCGTGCCTTGTACATGTCCAGGATCACTTCAGAAAAATTACCCAGCAGGCGCTGGGCCACCCAGTTCGCATACGCGTCGAAATCCGTACTGATGCGATAGCTCACGCGAATATGCAGGCGTGTCCCGCCTTCTTCGGGTGTCAGCGTGTAGGAAGTGTCGCGCAGGTCGAAATAGGTGCCGCCCACTTTCACGTGGTCGTCCAGCGCGCCTGCGGGGAATGAATCTTCCGCGAAACGGTAGGTCCATCGCACATGCCGCTGCGGCTCCCACTGGCGTATCACCTCGTCGAAATGAACGCCCTTGCCCCAGGTGCTTTTGCGTATCGGGCCCTCGGCCGTGTGGGTTGTGATGCCGCTGACCGGAAGCGGAACGCCGATGCGGTATGCCCAGGCATGCTGCACCTCAGCAGGCTTGATCCCACGGGCATCGTTGATCTGGCGCCACACTTCCGCGGGTGTGGCTTGTATGAGCACACTGCGTTCCACGCTGCCCATGCGCTGCACCTGGTTTTGCGGAAATGCCATCGCCACCAGCAGCGGCAACGCGGCAATGCTGTAGACCGCCTGCTTTGGCCAATTGGTCAGCCGGCAAACAAGCCCCATGACCAGGCCGCCGAGCATGCCGAGAAGGCTGAACATCGGCAGGATGACGATGGCGCAGATCAGCCCCTCTATGAGGATGACCAGGCTGCCGAGCACAAACACGAAGGTCGCCAGCGTCGGTGCGAAGAGGTAGTAGGCAAAGCTTCTTCTCTTCTGCCGCTCGGCCGCATACACCGTGATGGCGCCCACTGCGAATGGTGCGAACCAGACAAAGCCGGCCGCCATCGCCGACAGCGCACTCCCCGGAGACCCGGAAAACATCAGGCGCAGAAGAAGCCCGCTCAGCGCTCCGGCAATAAATGGCGTCCAGCCTGAAAACGGCAGGCCGCCCGAAGACGCGGATTCTTCTTTCTGCGCGAGGATGCCATCGTGCGCGGCGGGAACCGTTGGTCCTGGCTTGTTTTGTTCTGCGGTCATGGGTGTGTTAACAGGTTTAGGGTGAGGCTTGTCCGTCGGCGGGTTTGCGCGCGGTGACCATGTAGTAGCCAAACCCGGGCAACCACACGCCCAGCAGGAAGGCCGCGTATGACGCCACGATGTGGCCGCGGCGCAGCGGAGACAGGCGAAAGCGGGCCCGCCAGAGCTCACGCAAGGCAAAGCGTGTGGCGAACAGCGGGATCTGCAGGGCGCTGGGCGCCAGGCGCAGGCTGATGTCCTGAAAGCGTATGTCGGTGAATCCCTGGCTTGCCAGCGCGACATGCAGGGCCTCCTTCTCGGCCAGTTCATTGACCGCCCAGTGGTGGCACCACAGCCTGTAAATCCGCTCCATGAATCCCGGCAGGGGCTTGGTGTTGCGCCGCAAGGCGTCGGCAATCACCAGCGTGCCGCCGGGCCGCAGCAGGCGGGCCGCCTCGCGCACCAAAGCTCGTTTGTCGGCCCCAGGCGCATGGCAGGCGCTTTCCAGTGCGTAAACCCCGTCATAAGCGCCCGTGCGCAGGCCGGTGTCCACATAGTCGGCCAGGTGAAAACGGACCTGGTTGGGCAAGTCAGCGGCCTGGTTAAGTTCGACACCCTGGACAATTTGCCGCGCCACCAGCGTGACGGCGTCCACGGTGCTGTGCTTGCGGTGTTTGGCGATGGACCTGGCGGTGGCGCCGGCGCCGCAACCAAGATCGGCCAGCAGCACGGCGCCGTCGCGCGGCAGCGCCAGCCGGTGCAGCACTTCCTGGTTCATGCGCTCCAGCATGGCTTCGCGTCCCAGGGGGTTGACCTTCCAGGACCAGTAGCCGAAGTGCATGTTCATACCGGGGCTCCAGGCGCGGTAGTCGTCGGCCACGGCGTTGTAGTAGGACCTGATGTCCGCCAGCCGTGCTTCCTTGCCCGTGGCCGCCGCAGTGGCGGTGTGGTGAACAGAAGGGGTTGTGGTGAGCATTTTTTCCTCCGTCAGTGTTTTCAGTCCTGAATATTTCCGGCGCCCCTCAGCGCGCATCGACCGCGGCGGCTGCGGCCGGCGTGGCGATGCGGGCACTCTGCACATGGGCGGCCAGGTCCCGCGCTGCTACCCATTGCCGCACCTGCGTCCAGACGTTGCGCGAGATGATGGCCACGGTGAGGAACACACCGGCCATCACCAGCGACAGCGAGCGCCGCACCGCGTCGACCAGGCTGCTGCGATCGCTGAATTCGCCGAAGCTCAGCATCAGCAGCAGGGTGCCCGACACGGCCAGCAGGTAGGCGCAGCGTATCCAGAACTCGGCGCCGCCTTCCGCGTCGCACAGCATGCGCATCACCTTGTAGAGGATGGGCTTGAGGTAGCTGATGGCGATGATGGGCCCGGCCAGCGCGATCAGCAGCGAGACAAAAAACAGGTTGGCATCGAGGTTGGCATGCATGGCGGTGTTTCCTTTCCTTGTTGAACGTGATGTGTTTAGCGTGGGCAACTGGCGGAATCGCAACGGGCGGCAGCCGAGCGTTCGGCGGCGCGGCGCACGGCGCCTTCAAACATCAGGCGCACCAGGCCGCGCGGGATGCGATGCCGGTTGCGTGCCAGCACGGGGTAACTCCATTCGGCCAGTGGGCGCAGCAGCGGCAAGCGCATCGCGCTGCTGACCCAGCCCAGGCCGACGGCTTCGTAGGCCAGGCGGAATACCTCCACGCCCTTGAGCACGCGGCCGTCGGCCGTGCGGGCGTGGATCAGCGCCAGCAAGTCCTGCATGGTCGCGCCTGCGGGCAGCTCGGAAAACTCGGGCGCCGAGACGTCGGCAAAGCGCAGGTGGCCTCCGGTGTTGCGCAGCATCAGGTTGCTCATCTCGGCGTTGCAGAGCGGGCAGGCCGACTCGTAGTACAGGGTCAGCGGGTAAATGGCCGGGTCCATGCCGGACTTGAAGCTGTCGTAGCGGGTGTTGCCGGAACGTTCGGTGTCGTGGATTGCAGTCATATTTCTCTCCTTTAGAAATTTCAGTACAAACAGAAATCAATAGTCAAAAAAAAGCCGACCGGCCTTTTTAAAAAGTAGGCGGCAACAACTCCGAAGGGTCCATGGGTTTGGCGTCGCTGTCGCCGCGCACGAACTTCTGCACGCTGGCGCCCATGCGCAGCACTTTTTCAAGCGTGGTGGGCGACAGGCGCAGCATTTCGTCGGCCCACAGGCCCAGCGATTCCATCAGCCTCAGGGTTTCACGCACGCGGTCCTGCGCGTCGGCGGCTTCGGCGTCAAAGCCTTCATCCTTCACGAGTTCGCGCAGCATGCGCACCGTCGGGTCGTATTCGCGCTCCTTGCGCTCGCGCACCACGGTGCGAAACAACTCCCAGACATCCAGCGAGGTTTCGTAATAGTCGCGCCTGTCGCCCAGCACGTGGGTGGCGCGTATCAGGTTCCAGTTCTGCAATTCCTTGAGGCTGTTGCTGACGTTCGAGCGCGCCACGGCCAGCGTGTCGGCGATGTCCTCGGCGTGCAGGGGCCGGCCATGGAAGAAAAGCAGGGCGTGGATTTGCGAGACGGTGCGGTTGACACCCCAGGCGGTGCCCATTTCTCCCCAGTGGACAACGAATTTGCGGGCGACGGGGCTGAGTTCCATGGGTTTGAATATACGCGGTCTGAAATTTCTGTCAATACAGAAATCTAAGATATGAAAAAGAAACAACAGGACCGGCGGCGAGCTTGCATGAAGGCTTTCTACCGATGCGCCCCGAAACGCGGGCGTTGAAAATACCTGCAATGACAGACATCAAGACCTACGGCATGTCCGAGCGGGCCGACCACCTGGACTTCGACATCCGGTCCCAGCTGGTGCGGCCGCCGCTGGTGCGCCCGCACCGGCACGAATACTTCCAGATCCAGATCAGCCTGCAGGGCGACACCGAGCAGAACGTGGCGGGCACGGTGCGGCCCTTCCGGCGCGGCCACCTGAGTTTTATCCTGCCCTATCGCGTGCATGTGATCCCGCACCCTGAGGGCTCGCGCTACGTCATCATCAATATGTCGCAGCAGTTCCTTCGCCCGGGGCTGGACGTGGACCCGCTGGACCTGGAAGACGTGCCCTTGAGCCGCGCGCCCGAACTGGCGCCGTTTTTGTTCCAGGAACACACCGATTTTTATTTTTCGGAAGACGAGTTTCCAGAAGTCGAAGCGCTGCTGGAAAAGCTCGCATTTGAAAACGCGCACCGCCGCTTCGGCTCCATCGAGATGATCCGCGGCCTGATGCTGCAGTTGATCAGCCTGGTGTGCCGAAAATACGAAGCCGAGCTGCTGCGCTTCTCCGCCAGCCAGGCGCAGCAGGGCAGCCGGCGCGCCAGCCTGCAGCGCGCGGTGCGCTACATCCGCGATCACCTGGCCGGCGAGGTGACGCTGGCCGACGCGGCGGCGGCCGCCTTCCTCTCGCCCAATTACCTCGCGCACCTGTTGAAGAAGGAAACCGGCAAGACCTTCACCGACCTGGTGACCGAACGGCGCCTGGAGTTCGCGCAGGAGCAGCTCACGCACAGCAGCCAGCGCATCGCCAGCATTGCCCATGCCTCGGGTTTTGCCGACGAGGCCTATTTCGCGCGGCGCTTTCGCCAGCGCTTCGGCCAGACGCCCAAGGCTTACCGCGACAGCGTGCGCGCGAAGATATCAGGCACGGTCTAGGGCTGCTGCGGCGCAACACCGCTGCATTGAATCGTCCGGTAAATGCGTAATTGCGTCTGCCTGTGCAAGGGCTGCCCGCCCTAAGCTTGATGGTTGGAGAAAAAACACGCTAACAAACCGCTCCAGCTTCCATCCCTAACTCAGGAGACACACATGACAAAACCAGACATGAGCAAACGCGGAATACTGCAGACAGGCGCCCTGATGGCGACGGGCGCCATCGTTGGCTGCGCCACGCCCGGCACGGCGGCCAATGCGCCGGCCACGCCGTTCACCGTGGCCGAGACCTACATTCCCATTGCGGGCAGCGCCGAAATGTTTCCGGTGCGCCGCATCTACTGCATTGGCCGCAACTACGCGGCCCATGCGATCGAGATGGGTTCGGACCCGAGCCGCGAGCCGCCGTTTTTCTTCCAGAAGCCGACCGATGCCATCCAGGTGGTGCCGCCCGGCAAGGTCGCCGACCATCCCTATCCCACGCTGACCAAAAACTACCATTACGAAGTCGAACTCGTGGCGGCGATGGCCAAGGGCGGGCGCAACATCCCCATGGACAAGGCGCTGGACCTGGTCTACGGCTATGCGCTGGGCCTGGACATGACGCGGCGCGACCTGCAGCGCGGCATGGGCGACCAGAAAAAACCCTGGGAAATCGGCAAGAGCTTCGACATGTCGGCGCCCATAGGCCCCATCCACAAGGTGGCGCAGACCGGCCACTACACCAAGGGCGCGATCTGGCTCAAGGTCAACGGCCAGGTCAAGCAGCAGGCCACGCTGAACCACATGATCTGGTCGGTGGCCGAGCAGATCTCCAAATTGTCCGAAGCGTTTGAGCTGTTCCCCGGCGACATCATCTACTCGGGCACGCCCGAGAACGTCGGCCCGGTGGTCAAGGGCGACGTCATCGAATGCCACATCGACGGCCTGCCGGAGCTCAGCGTCAAGATTGTTTGAGTTGACGTGAGGGGGCGGGGCGAAGGCAGGGAAAACACCCGTGTCATCGCCCCGCGGTGGCAAGAACTTCCGGAGCCGCATAGACTCCGACAGCTTGTTTCCTTTCGCCTTTCTTACCTCCAACAACTCACTGAGGAACCGCCATGCTTGAACACGACCAGAAAAAAGACTTCGACGCACTGTTGCCCGCCGGGCAGTCCACCGAAGCCGGCGCCAGCCGCCGCACCGCGCTCAAAGCTGCCCTGGGGGTCGGCTATGCCGCCACCGCCATGCCCATCATGGCGCAGACCGCGATCAAGACCTCCTCGGAAGGCCTGAAGACCGGCGAGACCACCTATGAGGTCAACGGCTTCAAGGTGCCCGCGTTTTTTGCGGCGCCGGCCGGCAAGACCAATTTGCCCGTGATCCTGGTGATCCAGGAAATCTTCGGCGTGCACGAATACATCGCCGACACGGCGCGGCGCTTCGCCAAGGCCGGTTACCTGGCCATCGCCCCCGAGCTGTATGCACGCCAGGGCGACCCCAGCACGTACAACGAAATGGCCAAGCTGATGGCCGAGGTCGTTTCCAAAGTGCCCGACGAACAGGTCATGGCCGACCTGGACGGCGCCGTGAAGTGGGCAGCCGCTAACGGCGGAAACACCAAAAAAGTCGGCATCACCGGTTTTTGCTGGGGCGGCCGCATCACCTGGCTGTACGCCGAGCAGAGCAAAAACGTCAAGGCCGGCGTCGCCTGGTACGGCCGCTTCGTGGGCCAGCCCTCGGCGCTCACGCCCAAGCACCCGCTGGACCTGGCCGCCAACCTCAAGGCGCCGGTGCTGGGCCTGTACGGCGGGCAGGACGGCGGCATCCCGCTGACCACCGTCAACCAGATGAAGGACGCGCTGGCCGAAGCCGGCGCCAAGGGCAACAAGGCGGCCGCCGCTTCCGAGTTTGTGGTCTACCCGCAAGCGCCCCACGCCTTCCATGCCGACTACCGTCCGAGCTACCGCAAGGAAGCGGCGGAAGACGGCTTCAAGCGCACACTGGATTGGTTCAAGACTCACGGCGTGGTGTAAAAAGCACCCCCGTCCAGGCTCACTGCGTGTAGCCTGTTCCCCCCTCGAGGGGGCGGCGCCTGGGGCCGGCGAAGCCGGACCCGCGGCCCCCACTGATGAAATACCCCTACGGGTTACGCCCCACTGAATTCTTTAACCCAGCAGGGGCCGCGGAACCGGCTTTGCCGGGCCGGAGGGCGGGCGGCCCCTTTTCCCGTGCAAGGGGCAGGGACCTGCCGCAGGCTCGAAGTGGGGGAGCGTGGGGGCTAACCTCTTGACAGCCGATATAAGATAAAAACAACCCCGGCCCGCTGGCATTGAATGCCGCGCCCGGGGTTTTGTCGTCTGTGGTGTAACCTCCGGGTTGCCACGCTGGGCGTTGGCTAATCATTTTGGGCTCAGGCCCAGTCAATACGGGCATATGCAGCTATGACTTTGCTAGCAATCTTGATGGGAACCCTGGCCGCCGGCATCGGCAGCGTGTGGCTGGCGGCCTTGCTCAGCTTTGGCGTGCTGGCCCGCTACACCCAGCACATGCTGAGCCTGGCCGCCGGCGCACTGCTGGCCACCGCTTTCATGCACCTGTTGCCCGAGGCCTTTGAAAGCCAGGCCGGCGCCAAGGAGCTGTTCACCACCTTGCTGGTGGGATTGGTGTTCTTTTTCCTGCTCGACAAGGCCGAGCTCTGGCACCACGGCCATGAGCACCATGGTGGAGAGCACCACGGCCCCGAAGTGGCGGCGCATGCGCAGCACGACCACACCGGGCACGTCCACGCGGCGCACGACCACCACGGCCATGGCCACGGCGAGGCCAGGACCGGCGGCTGGGCCGTGCTGGCCGGCGACAGCGTGCACGCCTTCGGCGACGGCATCCTGATCGCCTCGGCCTTTATGGCGGACTTGCGGCTGGGCGTGGTCGCCTCGCTGGCGGTGCTGGTGCATGAGGTGCCCCACCACATGGGCGACCTGGTGGTGCTGCGCCAGACTTCGAACAACCGCCGAGCCGCGCTCGTCAAGGTGTCGCTGGCCGGCGCGGTGACAGCGCTGGGCGGCGTGATCGGCTACGCGCTGGTCGACCAGCTCTATGACTACCTGCCGTTTTTCCTGATCATGGCGTCCAGCAGCTTTATCTACGTGGCGCTGGCCGATTTGATCCCGCAGCTGCAAAAACGCGTGACGGCCCGCGAAACCGTGGCGCAGATCGCCTGGCTGGCCATAGGCATAGGCCTGGTCACGCTGATCAGCGGGCTGGCGCACCACCACTGAGGCGTGTAGGGGTCCGGAGCGCTGGACTTGGTCTTTATTAATCAATATAATGACTTTTATGATGCTTAATAGTCATTTTATTGATGTCTAAAAAGTCAAATTCTCTGCTGGGCCTGCCCCCCGAAGCGCTGGATGCGCTGGTCCAGCTCGGCCAACGCCTGCGCGCATACCGGCAGCAACAGGAATGGACGATTGAAGAGATGTCCGGGCGCCTGTTTTGCTCGCCAACGACCTGCCGCGCGCTCGAATCCGGTAAACCCGGCACCAGCATGGGCGTCCTGGTGCATGCCTTGTGGCTGCTGGGGCAACTTGACTCTCTCAGCAGCGTGGCTGCGCTGTCGGGTGACTTTGCGGCTTCCATCACGGCGGGCCGCAAAGTTCGCAGGCGCGCCGCGGCAAGCAGGCCGGGCGCCATCAGCGAAAGTGACCGTGACTTCTGAGCACAGCCTGTATGTGGGCCTGGCTTTTGAGTCCACGGCAAACGTCACGCCTGCGGGTGTGCTCAAGCTCGTTCAGCGTGCTGCCGTGATGTCGGGTGAGTTTGCCTATGGACGCCAGTATTTGCGCCGCGCGGATGCCGAGGCCTTCAACCCAACACACCTGCCGCTCCAGGAAGCCATATTCAAGTTGCCGGAACGCCGGTTGCGTGACGGTGGCGCCATGCCTTTGACATTCCGCGATGCCTTGCCGGACAGTTGGGGCCGCAAGGTGCTGGAGGCCAAATACGGCCACGGGCTGTCGGACGTGGACGCCCTGTTGCTGACCAACGCCGACCGGGTGGGCGCCATGGTGTTCAGCGCATCCCTGCCCATTGAGCCCGCGCAGCCCGATGCCACGGTGTTCAAGCTGGACGACCTGGCGAACGCTGCCCGCCGGCTTGAGATGGGACTGGAGCCTGCCGCCGACATGAGACCGCTGCTGCAAGGCGGAACCCTGGGCGGCGCGCGGCCCAAGGCCACTTTTATTCATGGCGGCAGGCGCCACATCGCCAAATTTCCCGCGCGGGGAGATGCCCATGACATCGCCGTGCTGGAGGCCGCTACGCTCAGCCTGGCCAAAGCCTGCGGAATCAACGTCCCGGAGTTCTTCCTGCTTCCCGTGCCCACGGGCCATGCGCTTGTACTCCAGCGATTTGACAGGGAAGGGACCGTTGATCAGGAGCGGCGGCTTCACTACCTTTCAGCTTCGGCTTTGTTGAACGTCGCTTACGAAGACAACGCCGGCGGCAGTTATGTTGAACTGGCCCAGGCGCTCAGGCGCATTTCACTTCAACCCGAGGCCGACCTGCATGAACTGTATCGCCGCATGGTGTTCAACCTGGTGGCGGGAAACAGTGACGACCATGTGAAAAATCACGGCGTTCTGTTGTCGGGCAATGGGCGCTACCGCCTGGCCCCGGCCTTTGACCTGGTGATGCAACTGAATGGCAATACGGGTTATCAACTGCTGGCCATACTGCCCGGAAAGGCCGAGTCGAGCCTGGGCCTGGCGCGGCAAGCCGCCTCGCAGTTTGGCCTGTCCGAGAGCCAGGCGCAAGCCATCATCGAGCATGTCCGCGAGACGGTGCGCAGCCGCAGCCAGGCCTTGCTGGATGAACACGGCGCAGAGGTGGGACTGGCGCGCCAGGTGCGTGAATTCCTGGAAAAGCAGGGTGGGCGTATCGCGGCTGCCTGACGCGGGCGGTTGAGTACCAGGCTTCGCCCCACACCCTGTCAGACAGCGCCTGACAAATACAGGGCTTGGCGACCTATAGGCCGGGGTGGGGTGGGGCAAGAAGATAAGGGCAAGCATTCTTCAACCTCGTTCCACTGTGCAAAGGCAGGCCCGCCATGAACTTCCACTCAGACCCCACCACGGTTTCCAGTGCTTTTCGCCCCTCGACCGCGTTCGGCACTGGTGAACCGGCACAGCATAGGCAGACGCACCACAAACCGCGAAGCTTCCGCCGCCCGCGCGCTGCGGCTTACATCGCTTTTTTCATTACCGTATTCGCCAGCATGGCGGCCGCCGCAGCGCTGGTGACCCAAGACATGCCGCTGATGGTGGTGGGCCTGTGATGAGCACCCGCCGCAGCCATTCGCCGGATGGCGGCGTTCCACTGGGCGCGGGTTCCTCCGACGAGCCGGCGCACACGTTGCCAACCCAGATCACCCGGGCGCCGGCGGGAAAAGCTGACGCCACGCACAAACGCGCCAGCAATGAAGAGCCTGAACCGACGATCGAAGACGACTTGCCTTCGGACGGACGTGATGAAAAAGGCGAAGCGATGATCCGCGATTTACCGCGCAAAACAGGAAAGAAAGAAAAATAAGCATGGCCACCAATCCCAATGTTCCGCCGCCCGAGCCGCTGCCGCCTCTGAACACGCCGCCCGAGCCGGGCGAAGTGCAGACCACGCCCATGCCAATGACGCTGAAATAGGCGGGAAAAGCGCAGCCGGCAATGAAGGTAAAACCGGTGTAATGTCGCAAAGCCATTCCACAGGTGGCAACAGGACATTGCGCGACGGCTCTACACCGCTGTTACGGATCTCCTGCAGGGTTTGACTGCATCAAGGAGAACCGACATGCCGATAGACACCAGCCCCGAGGGCGCCGAACTGCTGCACCAGCCGGTCGTAAAACCATTCCCCGAGTTCAGCCCCAAAACGCCTCACCATGCCGACCAGGTGAGTGATGGCCACAACCACGACGCAGGCACGCCGGCCGACGTGCCGTCAGCCGCAAGCCCGACGCCGGGCCTGGCGCCTGCGCCACCGGGCTAGCCTTTCACTGCTTGCGCCGGCCGGCAAGCTTGTATAAGGTCGGGGGACTTTTTGCCCTCCACAGGGAGACACCATGGCCGACGTGTTGAATGTTCGCTGCTGCATCGCCGGCGGCGGCCCGGCCGGCATGATGCTGGGCCTGTTGCTGGCGCGCGCCGGTGTGCAGGTGTTGGTGCTTGAGAAGCATGCCGACTTCCTGCGCGACTTTCGCGGCGACACCGTGCATCCGTCCACCCTGGAAGTGATGCACGAGCTGGGCTTGCTGGAAAAATTCCTGAGGCGCCCGCATGACGAGGTCAGCGAGTTGCGCGCGGTGGTCGGCGGCACGGAACTGGTGCTGGCCAACTTCAAGCGCCTGCGCATCCGCTGCAAATTCATCGCGATGATGCCGCAGTGGGAGTTCCTGGATTTCGTGCGCGACGAAGCCGAGCTGTATCCCAACTTCCACCTGATCCAGAACGCCGAAGTCACGGGCGTGAGCGAAGAGGCCGGCACCGTGACGGGCGTGCAGGTCACGACGCCCGACGGCCCCTTGCGGGTGCGGGCGGACCTGGTCATAGGCGCCGACGGCCGGCGCTCGACGGTGCGCGGCGCCGCGGGGCTGGTGGTGCGCGACCTGGGCGCACCCATAGACGTGCTGTGGATGCGCCTGCCCAAGCTGCCGGGCGACCCGTCCACCACGGGCGGACGCATCACCACCGGCATCTTCCTGGCCATGATTGACCGCGGCAGTTACTGGCAGTGCGCCTATGTGATTCCCAAGGGCGGCATCGAACAGGTGCGCGCGCGCGGCCTGGAGGCCTTCAAGGCAGACATGGTGAAAGTGGCGCCGCTGTTCGCCGGCCGCATGGATGCGCTGGCGAGCTGGGACGACGTCAAGCTTCTGAGCGTGACCGTGGACCGGCTGGAGCGCTGGTACAAGCCCGGTCTGCTGTGCATAGGCGACGCGGCCCATGCCATGTCGCCGGTGGGCGGCGTCGGCATCAACCTGGCGGTGCAGGACGCGGTGGCGGCGGCCAATGCGCTGGCCGCGCCGCTGGCAGATGCCAATGTGGGCACGGCGGCCCTGACGCCTTTTCTGGCGCAGGTGGAAAAGCGCCGCCTGTTGCCGACCCGCCTGACGCAGTCGGCGCAGGTGGCCATCCAGAACCGGCTGCTCAGCCCGGTGCTGGCGGCGCGCGGCAGCGATGCCCCGCCCATGGCGCTGCCCTGGCCCCTCAAGCTGATGCGCCGCTGGCCCTTGCTGCAGGCCGTGCCGGCTTATGCGGTGGGCGTCGGCGTGCGGCCCGAGCATGTGCGCTCGCCGCTTGCCAAGCCTTTGTAGGCCTGCTCCTACGCAATCCGCAGGCATTGCCTACACGTGCCGGCTAGCGGGGCTCCTAAAGTGACTTAAATAAGCATCCCGACGGGATGCGGAATCACGCACCGGTGTTCCACACCGCAGCCTGCAGGCAAGGAGACCTCCATGAAAAGCAACACCACCGTTCACGCCCACAAACCCGAGCCCAGCCCGTCCAAAGGCCAGGTTGTGGACAGGCCGGACAACGGCTCCCGAAGCAGCCGCGGCGCAGGTCCCAGTTCGGGCGCACGGCGCGACAACCCGCACAAGCGCATACGGTTGACAGGCCACGCCCACGCCCGTTAAGCGTCGCTTTGGTGGTGGCATCGGGGATGCACTCATCGAAAAACCCCTACAGCCCTGTGGGACGCCGTCTCATGGGGCAAACCCGCAAGCGCCAGCTAAATTGAAGTCTGGCTGGTGTTCAGCCAAGTTCATCCAGATCGATTGACTCTTCATTTAAATTTCATAAAAGGAAACAGACATGCACGCATCCAAATTCAAACCCGCTGCCGCAACGGCCGTCGCCCTGGCAGCCTTGCTGGCACTGGGCGCTTGCGGCAAAAAGGTGGAAGACACCGGCGCGACGCCGGCGACCACGCCGTCGACTTCTTCGACGCCTTCCACTCCATCGACACCTTCCACCTCGTCCAGTGACAGCAGCTCAATGGGCTCTTCCAGTTCCAGCACCTCCACGGGTACCAGCGCCATGCCGACGCCAGAGGCCAGCGCCGCCGCCGCGAATGCGGGCGTGACGCCAGCCGGCACGCCGGCCAGCGGCGGCAGCAAGTAACAGAGAGAGTTATCGGCGCTCTTTCTTGAAAGAGTCGCCCAAAAAAAACGCCACCGGGCTGAATGCCGGGTGGCGTTTTTCCTTGTGAGGCGTGAGCCGGGGCAGGAGCGCGTCAGCCCTGCGCCACCGGGCGTTCCGGATCGCTGCACCAGTCGCTCCAGCTGCCGGCATACAGGCCGGTTCTTCCGAGGCCCGCGATCTCCATGGCCACCAGGTTGGGAATGGCGCTGACGCCGCTGCCGCAGTGATGGACCACGCTGGCCGGGTTGCGGCCTGCCAGCAGGGTTTCAAATTCGGCCTTGAGTTGTTCGGCGGGCTTGAACTTGCCATTAGCGCCGATGTTCTGGCTGAAGGGCCGGTTCAGCGCGCCGGGAATGTGGCCCGCCACCGGGTCCAGCGGTTCGACTTCTCCCTTGAAGCGTGGCGTGGCGCGCGCATCGATCAGGGTTTGCGCCGGGCGGCCGAGCTGGTCGGCCACGGTTTGCGCCGATACCAGTGTGGCTTTTTCGGGCCCGAGAAGGAAATTGGCCTGGAAATGGGCGGGCTCTTCGCCGCTGTTCACCGCGCCGCCCGCGGCTTGCCAGGCCTGCAGCCCACCGTCGAGCATGGCGACGTTCTCATGGCCGGCCCATTTGAGCATCCACCAGAGGCGCCCGCAGTAGTTGGCGCCGTTGCGGTCATAGACGACGGCCTGCATGTCGTTGCCGAAGCCGATGCTGGAAAGCCAGGTGGCGAATTTCTCGCGGTTGGGCAGCGGGTGGCGACCGCCGGAGGCGGGCGTATCGGCGCCGCTGGCCGTGATCACGCCATGCGCGCCCGGCACGCCGTGTTTGGCGCTCAGCGCGGTGTCCAGGTTGGCGTAGACGGCGCCCGGGATGTGGGCGGCGAGGTACTGCTCCTGGCCCGCGTTCGGTTTCATCAGGTCAAAGGTGCAGTCGAAGATGCGCAGCGGTTTGGCCGATGCGACCAGGGCTTGCAGCTGCTCTGCGGAAATCAGGGTGGTGTAGCTCATTGGGAAGCTCCTTAATGTTCTTCAGCGGGTGCATTCGGCGCGGCACGCGCGCGCAAAACCGTGGCGGCGATCGCGCTCACGATGATGAGCGCCATGCCGGCCCAGCCGATCAGGGGAATATTGTCGCCAAACAGGATCAGGCTGTAGACGGCGGCGAACACGATGCCCGAATACTGCAGGTTGGCCACCATCAGCGTGCCGCCGTGGTTCTCGGACATCGAATAAGCCTTGGTCATGGCCAGCTGGCCCAGTGACGCCAGTATGCCTATGGGCGGCAGCCACAGCGCGTGCTGCCAGTTCCAGGGCGTGATGCCCATGACCAGCATGCCCAGCGCGCCTGCCACGGCCGTGCCCACGGCGAAATAAAACACCGTTCGGGTTTCGGGTTCGCCCATGCGCGCGATCGCCATGACCTGCATATAGGCAAACGCGGCGCCCATGCCCGACAGCAGGCCCACCAGCCCGGCGAAGGTCTGGTTCTGGTCTATGGCCGGGCGCAACAGCATGACCACGCCGGTAAAGCTCGCCAGGATGGCCAGCACCAGCGGCCCCTGGCTGGGGCCTTTCTGGCCGGCCTTGCCCAGCATCAGCGCCCCGCCGACCAGGAAGGCCGCGATCCACACGCTGCTCATGTAGTTCAGCGTCATGGCGGTGGCCAGCGGCAAGTGGGCGATGGCGTAAAACCAGGCCGACAGCGACATCACGCCGATCACGCTGCGCCAGGCGTGCATGGCCGGGTAACGGGTGGCCAGCGTGATGCCGCGCGCGCGGGCATAAACGGCCATGAAGGCAATGCCCAGGATGCCGCGGTAGAACACCAGCTCGGCGCTGTTGAAATGCTCGGAGGCGTACTTGACGCAGACCCCCATGGTCGCAAACATGAACGAGGAAAAAATCATCCAGACGGCTTGCATGGCGGGCGGTGGAGGTTAGGGAGCGTGAAAGGGGAAGTGAAAAATGGCTGCGGCCCCGTTTTTTTTCGGAGCCGCAGCCATCATAGGCACAGGCGCATTGAGGTGCACGCCGGGAGCGGGTTCTCAAATCATCTGCGTGGTTTTGCTGGCGCCCATTTCGCGGCGGTACCACTCGTGAAAGTGCTGCATGCCGTCTTCCATGGGGCTCTGGTAAGGGCCGAACTCGTTGTCGCCGCGCACCATCAGGGCCTTGCGGCCGGCGTCCATGCGCAGGGCGATCTCGTCGTCTTCCACGCAGGTTTCCATATAGGCGGCCTGCTGCGCCTCGATGAACTCGCGCTCGAAGGCGCAGATTTCCTCGGGATAGAAAAACTCCACCACGTTGAGCGTCTTGTCCGGCCCCTGTGGGTGCAGGGTGCTGACCACCAGCACGTGCGGGTACCACTCGACCATCACATGCGGGTAGTAGGTGAGCCAGATCGCGCCGTACTTGGGCGGCACGCCCTTGCGGTACTGCAGCACCACGTCGTGCCATTTTTTGTAGGTATCGGTGCCGGGCTTGCCCAGCTTGTCGGAGACGCCCACGGTCTGCACCGAATAGGCGGGCTCGAGCTGCCAGCGCAGGTCGTCGGTCGTGACGAAACCGCCCAGGCCCGGGTGGAAGGGGCCGACGTGGTAGTCCTCGAGGTAGACCTCGATGAAGGTCTTCCAGTTGTAGTTGCACTCGTGCAGGTGCACCTTGTCGAGCTGGTAGCCGGTGAAGTCGAGGTCGGTATGGGTGGCCAGTTTGGCCATCTCGGCCGCGACGTCGCGGCCGGTGTCTTCAAACACCAGGCCGTTCCAGGTCGTGGTCTTGTAGCGGTTCAGGTTCAGGCAGGGGTCGATCTCGAAGTGCGGCGCGCCTATGAGTTCGCCCGAGGTGTTGTAGGTCCAGCGGTGCAGCGGGCAGACGATGTTGCTGCCGGTGTTGCCGCGGCCCTGAAGCATGGTCGACTGGCGATGCCGGCAGACGTTGGAGATCAGCTCTATGCCCGCGGCATTGCGCACCAGCGCGCGCCCTTCGCCCTCGTGCGGCAGGGCGTAGTAATCGCCCAGGTTGGGCACCGCCAGCTCGTGGCCCAGGTAGCGCGGCCCGCGCACAAACAGCTTTTGCTGCTCCCGCTCGTAGAGGCCCGCATCAAAGTAGCTGGAAATGGGAAGCTGGCTGGTGGCCTGCAGGAGACGAAGGCTGAGATCAGACATGCAAATTTCGGTGAACATGCCGCCGCGCAAGGCTTGGAGGCAGTTGACAAGCGAGGGAGCAGGCTGAGCGACAGCCCGCGGATGAAAACAAGGCCCGGTATCCCGCAGCGGCGCCGCCGCTGTTATCGAGAACTGTTATCAATTGTACCCGCGCGGGGCAAAAGCAGGGGCTTAGGGCGCCTGCGCCGGATAATGTGAATATTGCAATTGCAACCTCGGCGTGCCGGGGCCTGCAAACCACCCGCAGCGGCCTAAAATCAGGCCTTCACCCAAAGAACCATGGCCAAAAGCTCTTCCTCATCTGCTTCCGTTGCCTCTACCGCTTCCACTCCTCCCGCATTGCCCGCCAGCTATGAGGCCGCACTGCAGGAACTCGAGGAACTGGTGGACAGCCTGGAGTCCGGCCAGCTGCCGCTTGACCAGTTGCTGACCGGCTACCAGCGCGGCGCGCAGTTGCTGAAGTTTTGCCGTGACAAGCTCGAAGCCGTGGAAACCCAGATCAAGGTGCTCGAAGGCACGGAACTCAAGCCCTGGGTGCAGGAATAGCGGGCTCAGCCGCCGCTATCCAGACACCTGATCCAGACACAACCAGAGACCCCGATTGAACGCCCCTGAAAAACTGCCCCTGTTCACCCTGAGCGACTGGAGCGCAAGGCAGCTTGCCACCGTCGAACAAGCCCTGTCCCGCTGGGTGGCTTGCCCAACCGACGCGCCCGCGCCCGCCGGCCTGGGCGACGCCATGCGTTATGCCGTGCTCGACGGCGGCAAGCGCCTGCGCCCGCTGCTGGTCATGGCCGCCTGCGAAGCCGTCGGCGGCAATGCCGAAGCCGCCTTGCGCGCCGCCTGTGCGGTCGAACTGATTCACGCTTATTCGCTGGTGCACGACGACATGCCCTGCATGGACAACGACGTGCTGCGCCGCGGCAAGCCCACGGTGCACGTCAAGTTCGGCCAGGCCCAGGCGCTGCTGGCAGGCGACGCGTTGCAGGCACTGGCCTTTGAATTCCTCACACCTGAAGACGGCTCGGTCGATGCCGCCACCCAGGCGCGCCTGTGCCGCATGCTGGCCCAGGCCGCCGGCTTCCAGGGCATGGCCGGCGGCCAGGCCATAGACCTGGCCAGCGTGGGCATGCCGCTGGACTCGCAGCAACTGCACGAAATGCACCGCCTCAAAACCGGCGCGCTGCTCGAAGCCAGTGTGATGATGGGCGCGGCCTGCGGCCCCGTGACACAAGCCGCGCAGCAGGCCCTGCGTGACTACGGCGCGGCGGTCGGCCTGGCCTTCCAGGTGGTCGACGACATCCTCGACGTCACGGCCGACTCCGCCACGCTGGGCAAGACCGCCGGCAAGGACGCCGCCCAGGACAAGCCCACCTTCGTCTCGCTGATGGGCCTGGATGCCTCCAAAGCCTATGCGCAGCAGCTGCTGGCCAAGGCCCAGGCCGGCCTGGACGCCAGCGGCCTGGGCCGCACCGAGGCCTTGCGCGCGCTGGCCGACATGCTGGTCAACCGCCACCGCTAGCCAGTCGACCAAAACTGACTGACCGACCGACACGACAGACAGGGACAGAGGACACGGCCTCGCCATAACAACGACACCACGATGTACCCATTGCTTGAAACCATCCACAGCCCCGCCGACCTGCGCAAACTGCCGCGCACCGGCCTGAAACCCCTGGCCGACGAACTGCGCGCCTATGTGCTCGACAGCGTCTCCAAAACCGGCGGGCACCTGAGTTCCAACCTCGGCACCGTGGAGCTCACGGTGGCCTTGCACTACGTCTTCAACACGCCCGAAGACCGGCTGGTGTGGGACGTGGGCCACCAGACCTACCCGCACAAAATCCTCACCGGCCGGCGCGAGCGCATGGGCAGCCTGCGCCAGTTCGGCGGGCTGTCGGGTTTTCCGCGCCGCGACGAAAGCGAGTACGACACCTTCGGCACGGCGCATTCGTCGACCTCGATTTCCGCCGCGCTGGGCATGGCGCTGGCCGCCCAGCAAAAAGGCGAAGACCGCCATGCGGTGGCCATCATCGGCGACGGCGCCATGAGCGCCGGCATGGCCTTTGAAGCACTGAACAACGCCGGCGTGCACGACCACTGCAAGCTGCTGGTGGTGCTCAACGACAACGACATGAGCATCAGCCCGCCCGTGGGCGCGCTGAACCGTTACCTGGCGCAACTCATGAGCGGGCGCTTTTACGCATCCGCCAGGCAGATGGGCAAGCAGGTGCTGCGCGTGGCGCCGCCGCTGCTCGAGCTGGCCAAGCGCCTCGAATCGCATGCCAAGGGCATGGTGGTGCCGGCTACATTGTTTGAGAACTTCGGCTTCAACTACATAGGCCCCATCGACGGCCATGACCTCGAGTCGCTGGTGCCCACGCTGGAAAACATCAAGCACCTGATGGACACCCAGGGCGGCCCCCAATTCCTGCACGTGGTCACCAAAAAAGGCCAGGGCTACAAGCTCGCCGAAGCCGACCCCATCGCCTACCACGGTCCCGGCAAGTTCGACCCGGCCATGGGCCTGCAGAAGTCGGCCGCGCCGGCCAAACAGACCTTCACCCAGGTCTTCGGCCAGTGGCTGTGCGACATGGCCGAGCACGACAGCCGCCTGGTAGCCATCACGCCGGCCATGCGAGAAGGCTCGGGCATGGTCGAGTTCCACAAGCGCTTCCCCGGGCGCTACCACGACGTCGGCATCGCCGAGCAACACGCGGTCACCTTTGCCGCCGGCATGGCCTGCGAAGGCCTCAAGCCCGTGGTTGCGATCTACTCCACCTTCCTGCAGCGCGGCTATGACCAACTGATCCACGACGTGGCCTTGCAGAACCTGCCCGTCGTGTTCGCACTCGACCGCGCCGGCTTGGTCGGCGCCGACGGCGCCACGCATGCGGGCGCTTACGACATTCCTTTCCTGCGCTGCATTCCCAACATGAGCGTGGCCTGCCCCGCCGACGAGAACGAATGCCGCAAGCTGCTGAGCTCGGCCTTTGAACAAAACCACCCTGTCGCTGTGCGCTACCCGCGCGGCGCCGGCGCCGGCATCACACCCGACGCCGGGCTCGAGGCACTGCCCTTCGGCAAAGGCGAAATCCGCCGCGAAGGCGCGGGCATCGCCATCCTGGCTTTCGGCACGCTGCTCTATCCGGCCCTGCAGGCCGCCGAAAAGCTGGGCGCCACCGTCGTCAACATGCGCTGGGCCAAGCCCCTGGACACCGAGCTGCTGCTCAAGGTCGCGGCAAGCCATGAGGCTCTGGTCACAGTCGAAGAGGGCGCCATCATGGGCGGCGCAGGCAGTGCCGTCAGCGAAGCCCTGCAAGCCGCCGGCGTCGCGAAACAGGTGCTGCACCTGGGCCTCAAAGACGAATTCATCGAACACGGCGACCCTGCCAAACTGCTGGCTATGCAAGGGCTGGATGCCACCGGCATTGAAGCGGCAGTCACCGCGCGTTTCGGCGCGCTGCTGAAGCCCGGCAAGCCAACGCTCAAGTCCGTCGCCTGAGCAAGACTCTTAAACCCAGCAGGGGCCGCGGGACTGGCTTTGCCAGACCGCAGGCGCAGCGGCCCCCTCGGTGGGCAGCGACCCACACGAAGTGGGGGAGCGTGGGGGCCTTCAGCTTCTTGTCAGCTCTTCAAGGGTAAACCCGCCCGGCCGCCACCCCCCTGATTTCTAGAATTCCCCAGGACCTGCACAAGCAGTCTGGCCGGTGCATGCGCCGGCTCGCGAATTTTCATTTTTCACACTTCGGAGTCAACCTGATGGATCGTCGTTCACTCATCAAGCACGCGGGCGTTGCCGGCGTTCTGGCCGCCGGCGTTGCGCCTGCCGTTCACGCGCAGGCCGCCGTACGCTGGCGCCTGGCCTCCAGCTTCCCCAAATCGCTGGACACGATCTACGGCGGCGCGGAAACCTTCGCCAAACACGTCAGGGCCATCTCCGGCGGCAAGTTTGAAATCTCCGTGCACCCCGCCGGGGAACTGATGCCTGCCTTCAGCGTGGTCGACGGTGTGCAACAGGGCACGATAGAGGCCGCGCACACGGCGCCTTATTATTTTTTCGGCAAGGATGAAACCTTCGCCATAGGCGGCGCGATTCCCTTCGGCCTGAACAGCCGCCAGATGAGCGCCTGGACCTTCGAGGGCAACGGCCTGAAACTCATGCGCGAGTTCTACGCCAAGTACAACATGATCAGCTTTCCCTGCGGCAACACCGGCGCGCAGATGGGCGGCTGGTTCCGCAAGGAAATCAAGTCGCTGGCCGACATGAAGGGCCTCAAATTCCGCGTCGGCGGCTTTGCCGGCAAGGTCATCGAGCGCCTGGGCGGCGTGCCGCAAAACATCCCCGGCGGCGAGATCTACCAGGCGCTGGAAAAAGGCACCATCGACGCCGCCGAATGGATTGGCCCCTACGACGACCAGAAGCTGGGCTTCAACAAGGTCGCCCCCAACTACTACTACCCCGGCTGGTGGGAGGGCGGCCTGCAGCTGGACCTCTACATCAACCAGAAGGCCTACGACGCGCTGTCGCCCGAGTACAAGGCCATCGTGGAAGCCGCCAGCGCGGCCGCCCACGTCGACATGCAGGCCAAGTACGACGCCAAGAACCCGACGGCCTTGAAGCAACTGGTGGGAGCCGGCGCCAAGCTGCGTCCCTTCCCCGCGGACGTCATGAACGCGGCCTTCAAGGAGTCCATGAAGCTCTACGAAGAGCTGTCGGCCAAGAACGAGAATTGGCGCAAGGTCTACGCGGATTATTCGAAATTCCGCGGCGACCAGAACCTGTGGTTCCGCTTTACCGAAGCCACTTTCGACCGCTTCATGCAAAGCCAGAAGCTGTAAGCCCGCAGCCGGCCCATGCCGCCCCCAAAAGCCGCCTTTCCAGGCGGCTTTTTTCATGGGCGGTCTACGGGTAAGAACGGGGTGCCTTTGTGAAAAAGAGTGACAAAGTGTCCATGCCTTGCCGGCGCGTCCGGAAGTTTTGCAACTATTGCAGTACCTGCGGAAAACCCGGTGGGAGCCTATGGAAAACTTCTTATAACTTCAGGAGAGTTTTATGGATCGTCGCTCATTGATGAAGAATGCCGGCATCGCCGGTGTACTGGCCGCCGGCGTGGCGCCTGCCGTTCATGCGCAGGCGGCGCTCCGATGGCGATTGGCGTCCAGCTTTCCGAAGTCGCTCGACACCATCTTTGGTGCGGCCGAGGTGTTTGCCAAGGCCGTCAAGGCGATGACCGGGGGAAAGTTTGAAGTCTCGGTTCACCCGGCCGGCGAACTGATGCCCGCCTTCGGCGTGGTCGACGGCGTGCAGCAGGGGACCGTCGAGGTGTGCCACACCGCGCCCTATTATTTCTTCGGCAAGGACGAAACCTTTGCGCTCGGCTGCGCCATTCCCTTCGGCCTGAACAGCCGGCAGATGAGCGCCTGGATGTATGAAGGCAACGGCCTGAAGCTCATGCGCGAGTTCTACGCCAAGTACAACATCATCAATTTTCCGGGCGGCAACACCGGCTCGCAAATGGGCGGCTGGTACCGCAAGGAAATCAAGTCGCTCCAGGACATCAAGGGCCTGAAGATGCGCATAGGTGGCTTCGGCGGCAAGGTGCTCGAGCGCATAGGCGGCGTGCCGCAGAACATTCCCGGCGGCGAGATCTACCAGGCGCTGGAAAAAGGCACGATTGACGCCGCGGAATGGGTGGGCCCGTATGACGACCTGAAGCTGGGCTTCAACAAGGTCGCTCCTTTTTACTACTACCCGGGCTGGTGGGAGGGCGGCCCGCAGCTCGACTTCTTCATCAACAACAAGGCCTTCGACGCCCTCACGCCCGAGAACAAGGCCATCGTGGAAGCCGCCGCGGCCCAGGCCCACGGCGAGATGCAGGCCAAATACGATGCGAAAAACCCCGGCGCGCTCAAGCAGCTGGTGGGCGCGGGCACCAAACTGAGGCCTTTCCCCGTCGATGTCATGAACGCCGCCTTCAAGGAATCCATGGCACTCTACGAAGAGCTCAATGCCAGGAATGAGAACTGGAAGAAGGTCTACCCCGATTATTCGAAATTCCGCGCCGAGCAAAACCTCTGGTTCCGATACACCGAGGCTACGTTCGACCGGTTCATGCAAGCCCAGAAGCTTTGAATTTCAGGGCCTCGGGCCCTGTCAGCCTTCAGCAAGCCGCCTCCCGCAGGCGGCTTTTTTATTTTTAAAACACTAGGGGTAAAAACGGGGTGGAATGCCAATGAAAGCTGACAGAATCTTCCGTTGACCTACGCTTGAAAACGCAGCCTTTACGGGCCGTGCCGGCTTGAGCGGTCCGGCGGGCCCCGATCAGGGCCCGCACATTCGACAACCTTTGAGGAGATAGTATTTTGGATCGTCGCTCACTTATCAAAAACGCCGGTATCGCCGGTGTTCTGGCTGCCGGCATCGCTCCCGCAGTCCACGCGCAGGCCGCCATCCGCTGGCGCCTGGCCTCCAGCTTCCCCAAGCCGCTGGACACGATTTACGGCGGCGCTGAAGTCTTCGCCAAGAAGGTCAGCGACATGACCGGCGGCAAGTTCCAGATCAGCGTGCACGCGGCCGGCGAACTGATGCCCGCCTTCGGCGTGGTCGACGGCGTGCAGCAGGGAACGGTGGAAATGTGCCACACCGTGCCTTACTACTATTTCGGCAAGAACGAGGCCTTCGCCATCGGCGCGGCCATCCCCTTCGGCATGAACTCGCGCCAGATGTCTTCGTGGATGTTCGAGGGCAACGGCCGCAAGCTCATGAACGAGTTCTACGCCAAGTACAACATCGTGAGCTTCCCCGGCGGCAACACCGGCACCCAGATGGGCGGCTGGTTCCGCAAGGAAATCAAGACCGTGGCCGACCTGAAGGGCCTGAAGTTCCGTATCGGCGGCTTTGCCGGCAAGGTGGTTGAGAAGCTCGGCGTGGTTCCGCAAAACCTGCCGGGCGGCGAAATTTACCAGGCGCTTGAAAAAGGCACGCTGGATGCCGCCGAATGGGTCGGTCCCTATGACGACCAGAAGCTCGGTTTCGCCAAAGTGGCGCCGTTCTACTATTACCCCGGCTGGTGGGAAGGCGGCCCTGAAGTCGACTTCTTCATCAACAACAAGGCGCTGGATGCCCTGCCCGCCGAATACAAGGCCATCGTCGAAGCCGCTGCCTCGCACGCGCACATCGACATGCAGGCCAAGTACGACGCCCGCAACCCCGGCGCGCTGAAGCAGCTGGTGGCCGGCGGCACCAAGGTGCTGCCTTTCCCCGCACCGGTGCTGGAAGCCTCTTTCAAGGCCTCCATGGACCTGTACGAGGAAATCGCCGCGAAGAACCCGGACTGGAAGAAGATCTACGGCGACTACCGTGCCTTCCAGCGCGACCAGATCCTCTGGTTCCGTTTCGCCGAATCGCGCTTCGACACCTTCATGCAAACGCGCAAGATGTAAGAGCCGGATTCGTTCCGTTCAAAAAGCCCCGCTTGGCGGGGCTTTTTTTTGCCCGGCTTTTCCCGCGCGGTTTTCCCGCGTGCCCGGCATCCCCTCGCCGCCCCCAATCTCCTGCAAAGAGGCAAAAAAAAGCCCCGTGCAAACGGGGCTTTGGGGGAAACAGGCCTGCGCCTATTTCTTTTTCGTGGCTTCTTCAAGCGCCTTCATTGGGTCGATCTCGGCCGGCGCGGCCTCCGGCGCTGGCATGCCGCTCGCAGGGTCCGAGGCCGCCGGTTCGGGCGTGGCCGCGAACGGATCCGTCGCCGGCTCCATGGCAGGCATGTTGTTTTCCATCTCGATGCGCACCTTGTCCAGGTCATAGACCTGCTTTTTGTCCAGGCCGCTGGAGACAATGCCCGGGAACGCAATGATCAGGCCGACCATGATGATCTGGATCAGCACGAAGGGCACGGCGCCCCAGTAGATCTGCATGGTGGTCACCGGCTCGATCATCTTCTTGCTGACTTTGTCGGCATAGGCCTTGATGGGCGCCACGCTGCGCAGGTAGAAGAGCGCGAATCCGAACGGCGGGTGCATGAACGAGGTCTGCATGTTCACGGCCAGCAGCACGCCGAACCAGATCAGGTCTATGCCGAGCTTTTCCGCGACGGGCGCCAGCAGCGGCACCACGATGAAGGACAGCTCGAAGAAGTCCAGGAAGAAGGCCAGGAAGAAGATCAAAAGATTGACCACGATCAGGAAGCCGGTCTGGCCGCCCGGAAGGCCGGTGAGCAGATGCTCGACCCACTTCGGCCCATCAACGCCCTGGAAGGTCAGGCTGAAGATCGTGGAGCCGATCAGGATGAACACCACGAAGCAGGACAGCTTGGTCGTGGTGGCCAGCGCCTGCTTGAGCAGCGAGAAGCTGAGCCTGCGCCGCACCATGGCCATGATGAAGGCGCCCAGCGCGCCCATGGCACCGCCTTCCGTCGGCGTGGCGATGCCCAGGAAGATCGTGCCCAGCACCAGGAAAATCAGCAGCAGGGGCGGGATCAGGACGAAGGTGACGCGCTCGGCCATGCGCGACAACAGCTTCAGCCCGGTCACCTTGTTGATCACGGCGATGACGAATGCCAGCATGACGCCCGCGCACATGGAAACGACGATGGTTTCATCCGTCGCGACCGTGGTGACGGGCACACCCGTGACCCAGCTCTGCACGGCGGCGTAGTGTTCGCCGAAGTAGAAGGCGATGCCGGTCGAAATAACCGTCAGGACCAGCAGCGAGAGCAGGCCGTTTTTGCCGCTGTCTTCGCGGATGGTCCGCGCTTCGGCCGGCAGGGCGGGCACCCAGTGCGGCTTGAAGATGGCCAGGCCCACGACGTACAGCACATACATGCCGGTGAGCGCGAAGCCGGGGATGAACGCGCCCTTGTACATTTCACCGACGCTGCGGCCCATCTGGTCGGCCAGCACGATCAGCACCAGGGACGGCGGGATGATTTGCGCCAGGGTTCCCGAGGCGGCGATCACACCGGCGGCGATGCGCCTGTCGTAGCCGTAGCGCAGCATGATGGGCAGCGAGATCAGGCCCATGGAGATCACCGATGCGGCAACCACGCCCGTCGTGGCCGCCAGCAGCGCACCCACAAAGATCACGGCAAGCGCCAGGCCGCCGCGGACCGGGCCGAAAAGCTGGCCTATGGTGTCCAGCAAATCCTCCGCCATGCCGCTTCGTTCAAGGATCAGCCCCATCAGGGTAAAGAAGGGAATCGCCAGCAGCGTGTCGTTTTGCATGATGCCGAAAACGCGCAGCGGCAGGGCCTGCAAAAGCGCCTCCGGCAGCACGCCGAGTTCCACGCCGATGAAGCCGAAAAACAGGCCGCAAGCACCCAGGCTGAAGGCGACCGGAAAACCCATCAACAGGAAAACAATGAGCCCCAGAAACATGATCGGGGCGAGATTTTGAATGAAGAATGCCATGAATGTGTCTCCCGGTCAGCCAGCGTTGGTTTTGGTTTCAGCAAGCCTGCGGATGGCTTCGGCGAGTTCTTCTTCGGCGGTCTTCTCGACCTTCTTGACGGTCGGGTCCTCAATCAGGCCCTTGAGAAACGCGATGCGTTTGATCAGTTCCGACCAGCCCTGTAGCAGGAGCAGCGTGAAGCCCAGCGGGATCATGGCGTAGACCGGCCAGCGGATCAGGCCGCCGGCGTTGCCGGAGACTTCACCGGACTGCAGGCCGCGCAGGAAAAACGGGATGCCGTAATAAAGCAGGGCGACGCAGACCGGCGTGAGGAACAGCGTGAAGCCGATGATGTCCACCCAGATCTGGCCGCGCTTGGACAGCCGGCTTGAGACCACATCAATCTTGACATGTTCGTTTTGCAGCAGGGTGTAGCCCGCCGCGATGAGGAACGATGCGGCAAACAGGTACCACTGCACTTCCAGGTAGGCGTTCGAACTCACGTTGAACACCTTGCGGACGATGGCGTTGAGGCCGCTGATGACGGTGGAGGCCAATATCAGCCAGATGACGTGCTTGCCGATCTGTGTATTGAGCCAGTCCACCCCATTGGAAAATTTCAGTAATGCGCGCATTGTTTGTCTCCGGGGTAAAGGGGATCCGCATAAAAATTCATCCGGAGTCTCCGCTTTGGGCGGTGAGTCCGGATGGATCTTTGCAGCAATGAAATTCTATAAAGAACTATAGAAGGCAAGCTGACAGCATTTTGACGGTAGGCCCCCGGATACATAGGGGTAAACACGCGGTTCAGCCCCATTTGGCGGGCTTTTCAGGCTGAGGGCGTATTGGCCTGCGGTTTTGATGCTGCGCGGTACGAACGTGCGCCTGGCTCAGCGCACCGCCATGCCCGCGCCCACAGCAACTTCCCCGATCACCGCCGCCTCGCCAAAGCCCTGGGCGTGGAAGATCGCCAGCACTTGCCCGGCGCTCTCCGCGCTGCAGGACACCAGCAAGCCCCCCGAGGTCTGCGGGTCGCTCAGCAAGGCCTTGTCCACCTCGGAAAAGGCCGCCGGCAAATTCACTTCCGCGCCGTAGCTGGCCCAGTTGCGCCCGGAGGCGCCGGTCACGCAGCCTTGTGCCGCGAGTTCGCGCGCGCCGCTGATCACGGGCACGCGTTGCCAGTCGATGCGCAGCTGCAGGCCAGCGCCGCGCGCCAGTTCCAGGCCGTGGCCGGCCAGGCCGAAACCGGTGACGTCGGTCAGCGCGTGCACGCCTTCCATGCGCGCCAGTTCAATGCCGGGTTTGTTGAGTTGCGTGGTGAGCGCGATCATGCGGGCGTAACCCTCGGCATTGAGCTGTTCCTTCTTCAGCGCCGCCGACAGGATGCCCACGCCCAGCGGTTTGCCCAGCACCAGCACGTCGCCGGCGCGCGCGCCGGAATTTTTCTTGACGCGCGAGGGGTGGACCAGGCCCATCACCACCAGGCCGTAAATCGGCTCGACCGAATCAATCGTGTGGCCGCCGGCGATGGGGATGCCGGCATCGCGGCAGACGTCCTGGCCGCCGCGCAGGATGGCGCCTATGGTTTCCAGCGGCAGCACGTTGACGGGCATGCCCACCAGGCCGAGCGCCATGATGGGCGTGCCACCCATGGCGTAGACGTCGCTGATGGCGTTGGTTGCGGCGATGCGCCCGAAGTCGTAGGGGTCGTCGACGATGGGCATGAAGAAGTCGGTGGTGGCGATCAGCGCCTGCTCGTCGTTGAGCTGGTAGACGGCCGCGTCATCGGCGGTCTCAATGCCCACCAGCAATTGCGGCGGAATGTTCAGGCCCGGCAGGTTGCCCGAGTTCTTCAGGATTTCGCTGAGCACGCCCGGCGCGATCTTGCAGCCGCAGCCGCCGCCGTGCGACAGGCTGGTGAGACGGGGTGCGGCAGTTGGTTTGGGAGTGTCTGGTTTTGTCATCGGGCAACTTTCAAATCGGGTCAAGGCGGGGCGCATCACGTCCGGATGCTGCGCAGGTGCGCCAAGTTTATGGCAAGGCCGCGCACGCGGCTCAAGCGGCGCCCGCATGCGGCGCGGCGTGGGCAGTCCCTCCATTCACATCGCATCTAGGGGCGCGGCGCAAGGGTAATTTTCACCCGTGCTTTCTAGCGCTTTCTGTAATTGCCTGTAATCGCTTTGGCCATGTGCCTTCCCTAGAGTAGCACCACTGAAGCGGCAAAGCCCGCCGCCCCAGCAGACAAGCCACCACAGGGAATCACCATGGATATCAAACTGCGATTCGTCAACAAGTCCAGCGACGGCAACAAATCCGAGGTGGTGATCTACCAGAAGAGCGTGCTGACCACCATGGCTTCGCTGTCCGTGGCCTGGAAGGTGATCCGCTATTGCGGGCGCGATTGCACGCATCCCTTCGTCTATCCCGACGGCTACGAGGTGTCCATCAGCGACGAGTATGGAAACTTCACGCCGCGCCTGCGCGCCAAAAACGGTCAGATGCTCAGCCTCATCTCGACGCCGACCGGCGCGCGGCGGCTGTTGTACACGGGGCCGGCCGGCGCGTCGACCGAGCTGGACGTGCTCAACGCCATGGGCCAGGGCGCGGTCGACGTCTGCATCTTCAAGGACGGTCGCCTGATGGGCGCGAAGACCTCCGTGTCGCCCGGGCAGAAAGCGGTCTTCCAGTACCAGCCGGCGCTGTGGATAGGCGTGTGCTCCGAGGTGGTGCAGGGCGAGCCGATCAACTCGGCCGTGCTGCCGGGCATCAACACCGAGCTCTCGCTGATCGGCATCGCCAGCGCCGACATCGTGATGACCGGCGGCGGGCCGGGCGAGGGCTCGACCGCCTATGAATTCAATCTCGAGAACATCGTTCAGGCCTGAGGGCGACAGCCAGGCCTGAACACGCAGGGTTCGCCGCCGGGGCAGCAGGGCAACGATGGCAAACGGGCAACGCATGGTGCGCTGCCATTTTTTATCAACAGGATCAACAGGAGAAAACCATGGATATTGCACTGAACTTCATCAACAACTCGAATGACGCGAACAACTCGGAGATCGTGATCTTCCAGAAGAACGTCGCGACCAACTTCGACGAGCTCGCGGTGGCCTGGCAGGTCATCCGCTACTGCGGCCAGGGAGACAACCATCCCTTTACCTTCCCGATGACCATGCAGGTCGGCGCCAGCGACAGCTACGGCAACTACACGCCGCAGCTCGATGCGCAGAACGGCCAGCTGTTCCAGATGGCGCTGACGACCTCGGGCGACCGGCTGGTGCAGGCCGGCAGCGGCACCAGCTCCAAGGAAGTGCAGGTGCTCAACAGCCTGCCCGTGGGCGCCATCAATGCCAGCATCTACAAGGCCGGAAAACTGCTGGCGGTCAAGACCTCGATCGCCCCGCAGCAAAAAGCGGTGTTCGAGTTCAAGCCCACCATCTGGATCGGCGTGGCCTCGCAAATCGTGCAGGGCCAGGTCATGGACTCGGCGATCATCTCCAACATCAACACCGAGCTGTCCCTGCTGGGCATCGCCAGCGCCGACATCGTCATGACCGGCGGCGGCCCAGGCGCCAACTCCACGCCTTTCGCCTTCAACCTCGAAAACATCGTGATGTGCTAAAGCCGCTTCGCCGGCGCGCGGCCCCCGGGCCGCGCGCCGGTGATGCGGGCCGCATGCCGCCCCCACAGGAGCACCCGAGTGAACGAAATGGTCAAAAGAAGCTGGTCGGCCATGGACGGCTGCCTGGTCTTCGACTTCACCATCAATCGCGAACCGGGCGACGACATTCCGTCCATGGCCGGCGTGTCCTGCAGGTCCGGTCCGGCCGAAAACCAGCTGGTCACCATCACGCGGCTGTGGCCGGCCAAGCCTTTTGAATTCAGGTTCCGCTCGGGCTGCTACGTCTCGGGCTACCTGCAGCAAAAAACGCCGGTGCACATCGACGGCGTGACCAACACCGCCATTTTTGCCGACATCCATTACGGCATGAGAGGGCAGAGCGACGACCACCACTTCGAGGGCATCATGGTGGCCTGCCCCGCGCGCGGGCCGCTGCCGCCGCCAGGCCCGCCCTGGCCGCCGGGGCCGCCGCCCATAGAGCCGGATCCTCCCATAGACCCGGTCGAACCCGTTCCCATCGTCACCACCCATCCCGACGAGCTGTTTCCCTATGTCTACGTGCGGCGCTGGCCCAAGGTGAGCGCTGGCGACCTGCTCTACGGCTTCGTCCAGTACGCCGGCGCCAGCCCGCCTTCAAGCGCCTTCTTCGGCGACCTGGTGGATGCGCGCAACCAGCCGCGGGGAGGGCGCGAGGCCGCGCAGGAACTGGCCTTGAATTTCATCGACGGCGATGTTTACCCTGGCGGGTTCGTCGGCGGCATGGACAGCCTTGCCGGTCCCGTCAGCCAGTTTTCGCGGGTTTTCATGCGCCTGCCCAAACCGGACGGCGCGCCGGCAGCCTGGCTGGCCGAGGCCTGCGAACGTGTCACGCGGCTGCTGTCGCGCTACGCGCTGGACTGGCGCTACTTTGATTCCAGTGCCTATGCCGAAGCGCTGGACCGCGTCTGGCAGAGCTACTTTGCACTGGTGATCACCCTGGGATACGACACGGCGCTGCTTGATGAGTTGACCCGCGCATTGCTGATGGCGCACCTGGTCGAGGTGGCGCTGCAGCCTTACGCGAGCGTCACCGGCGCATCGACTGCCGGACCGACCGAAAGCGCCGAAAGCACTGAAAGCACCGCAAGCGCGGGAGCTGCGGCAACTGAATCGGTCGTGGCGGAGCAGTCCCACCTGACCGCGCAGCAGATCACCGAGCTGCTCCATGCCACGCCCGCGCTCAGCGCGCAGGTGTTTCCGCTGCCTGCCGCGCAAGCCCGGGCCCCTGATGCCTCCCCGCCGCCGGGGCCGCCTGGCTGGATAGAGCCCTATGCCATCGGCGACCTGCAGATGGTGCGCCAGCGCCTGCTGCGCTACCAGTGCGGCGAGATCGCGCGCATTGAAAACGTGATGCGCGGCGAACGCCGGGAGGTGACGCACAAGCGCACCCACCGCCAGGTCGATGAGCGGCACCAGAGCACGGACGAGCAGCAGCTCCTGCAGAACGACGCCGCGGACGAACGCAGCAACCTGCAGGAGGAGTCGCGCAAGACCGTGGCCGAGGCCAGCGAAACCAACCAGTACAACAAGTTCACCAGCAGTTACGGCCCGCCCACCCAGGCCACGCTGGACGGCTCCTGGACCAAGACCGTGCAGCCGGGCGCCGCGCCGGGGCTGGACGACACCACCCGCTTCGCGCGCGACATCCTGAACAAGACCGTCAACCGCATCAGCCGCAGCGTGAGCCTCACGCGCTCCAGCAGCACCATGAGCCAGACCGAGGACTCGGTGGTCAGCCTGGTCGACAACACGGCCGGCACCCACGGCATGCGCGGCGTGTTCCGCTGGCTCAACAAGGTGTATGAGGCCTGCGTCGTCAACTACGGCCAGCGCCTCATGATGGAATTCATGGTCTGCAGGCCCGCCGCGGCCTTCATCGCGGGTGAACAGGCCCTGGCCGGCCAGGACTTCGTCAAGCCGGTGGCGCCGCTGCGGCTGCACATTGCCACCTTTGAAGACATCAACCCGCGAAACTATGCCCGCCTGGGCGCTTACTACGGCGTGCTGGACCTGGAGCCGCCGCCCCTGGCGCAGCGCTTCGCCTCGGCGACCCTGCGCGAGGGGGAAGAAAAACAGGTCGCGATTCCCGGCGGCTACTGCGCCGCCAAGGCCTATGTCAGCTACGTCATCGCGCCCACCGGCCTGCCCGCGCCCGTGGTGCTGGTGGGACGGCAGACGTTCAATCCTCCCACTGATCCGGACGGGATGACGCTGTTCGGCGAGGACGACAGCGTGCCGGTGTCCGTGCTGGACTACCCGCCCAGCCTGTCGCCGCCTGTCGACCCGCAGGTGCAGGTCAACGTGGAAATCGCCTGCGCCCCTTCGGCGCGCTGCATGGACGAGTGGCGCATCCGCATCTACGCCGGCATCATGCGCGCCTACCAGGAGTGGCTGGCCGCCTACAACGCGCGCGCCGACGGCGGCGCCCGGGCCGGCATGTCCACCCGCTCGCCGCTGGCGAACCGGCAGATCGAGCAGCGCGAACTCAAGAACGCCTGCCTGCGCCTGCTGCTGGAGCGCCTGCTCGCGCTGACCGGCATGGCCTCCCAGGGCGCAGCGCTGTCGCCGCCCGCGGAATTCAGCGTCAACGAGCCGCGCTACCTGCAGTTCTTTGACGAGGTGCTGGAGTGGAACGAGATGGTCTACAGTTTTTACGCCAGCCCCGGCCTGGGCGCCGGCGAGGCCGAACCGGAACTGGGCAGCCTGGACGCCGACGACGACGCCCTGTTCGCCAGCTTCCTGCAGGCCGACCAGGCGCGTGTCCTGCTCCCGGTGCGGCCCGCGCACGTGCTGGCCTTCCTGTACTTCTATTCGGCCGGCATGCTGTGGCCCTCCGGTGACAGCCTGGCGCCCGTCAATCCCGGCGACATTCCCCTGGTCAACGACCTCAAGCATGCCGGGCCTGCGCGCCATCCCGCGCGGCACGTCGGTCCGTGCTGGGAAGTGGTGGTGCCGACCGCCATGCAGGTGCTCGACGAAGCCGGCGCCGGGACGGGCGTGGGCGGGGACATTGTGCCCGCCGCCGCCATCGGGAGCACCGCACCATGATGGCGCCGGGCATGAACAACCCCTTCTTCGTGCGCCCGGGCTTTGGCGAACTGCCGGTCGGCTCCGTCACGGCCTTCGCCGGCACCCTGGGCGCGCCCGACAGCGCCGGCGCGGCCACCACCGTGACGCCGCAGGACTACGTCACCGACCCTGTCGAAGCCTGGGGCTGGATGTTTTGCGACGGCCGCTCGCTGCCCACCTATGACTACCCAGAGCTGTTCGCGGTGCTCGGTTATGTCTACGGCGGCAGCGGCAACCAGTTCCTGATTCCCGACTACCGCGGATTTTTCCTGCGCGGCAACGGCACCGGCACGCAGAACGACCCCGACATCGCCACCCGCAAAGTGCCGCCGGGCGGCCAGGGGCAGAGCAGCGGCGTGGGCTCGACCCAGCCCTTCGCCGTGGAGACCCACGAGCACACCTACAACAGCGTCCCTGCGCCGGCCACTTCCTCGTCCCCCAGCACTGCCGCCGGTGCGCCCAGCACGACCACCGCGCTGACCACCGGCGGGCCGGTGCCGGGCCAGCCGGTTCCCGGCCAGCCCCCGCCCAGCCCGGTGCTGGTGAGCCAGTACGAAACGCGCCCGATCAACGTCTACGTCAACCACATCATCAAGTTCACCTACGGTCTGGCGCCCTTCATCCGATGACTTCCGATTGACCCACCCAGCATCTTCACAGGAGAAACAGCATGGCTTACAACAACGTCCGCTTCATGGGCTACGTGATCGACACGGCGCCCAAGTTGAACCCCGATGGTTCCAAAACCTACCTCGGGCTGAACAACCCGCAGCAGGACATCGAGGCGCGCTGCGACCTGATGCTGCGCGCCATGACAACCGCGCGCGATGCGCTGCCGGCGCAGTCCCCGCCGCTGCCGCCCGGCGACACCCTGAATGTCTTCATGGCACCCGAGTTCTTTTTCCGCGGCGCGTCGGGCGCCTACCAGATGGACGACGTGCAGCTGGCCATCGCGGCGCTGCAGCGCATCGCCGCCGACGACCAGTGGCTCGACTGGGTGTTCGTCTTCGGCACCATCCTGGGGGTGTCCTCGCCTACGCTCAACACGCCGCCTTACGACATCGACCCGCTGGCCAACAAGGAGGTCTACAACTTCGCGCTGGTGCAGCTGGGCGGTGTGGCGGTGCAGGGCGACACCGGCGCGCGCGTGGTGATGAAGGAGCTGATGTCCGGCGTGGACTTCATCGCCGCGGCGGCCAATCCCGGCGGCCTGCTGCTGGGCGACGTCGAGCACCTGGCGCCTTCCACCACCGGCGGCCCCGGGCGTGAACAGCAGGCGGTCAACTACGACGGCGCCGGCGTGTTCGAGCTGGCCGGCATCACCTGGGGGCTGGAGGTCTGCCTGGACCACCTCGGCACGGTGCGCCGCCTGCAGAAGTCGCCGCAGTTGCCGGGCGAAAACCTGGTCCAGCTGCAGCTGGTTCCTTCCTGCGGCATGGGTGTGCAAGCCCCGAGCGTGATCACCGAGTTCGGCGGCTACGTGTTCAATTGCGACGGCTCGCGCGCCGCCCGCCATTCCACGCTGGCCCAGCAGGTGCCGCCGCTGGTGAATGTGGCGCTTTCCACCAGCACGCCGGTCAGCGGCGCCCCCATAGCGCTGCAGAGCACGTCGCCGGTTCTGGACGTGCCCGTCAGCTCCCTGTACGCCAGCGGCCCCGGCGTGGTCAACATTTACCCAGCGCGCGCGATACCGGCCCGGCAAACCGTCCCGGGAAGCACCGTGCGGCTCTTCTGGCAGGCCAGCGCGGACTACCAGTTCGTCTTCCTGCTGGTCTACGACGACAACGGCAGCTACGTGACCATGATGTGCGAAGCGCGCAGCAGGAAGACCAACTTCCACGGCAACAACTACTACCTGCCGCTGTCGCTGCAAATGCAGGACTCCCTTAAGCAGGCCGTGAGTATCCAGATGCGCCTGGCAGTGGGCAGCAGCCCCTACGCGGGCGCGGTCTGGTGCAAGATCAGCGTGCCGGGCTTCACTTTCGAGGGCAATGCCTTCGAATTCAGCGCCAACACGTCCGGCCTTCCCCCCTTGACGGTCTGGTAGCCGGCGTATGGGACTGCTCGTGCAAGCCAACAGCTTTCATGCCGGCGCCCACGCGGATGCGCAGCACGAACTCAGCGTGTTCGTCCACCGCCGCGCCTTCCGGGTTCGCTCCAGCGATGCGCGCAAGGCCTTCTGGGGCCGCGTGGCAGCCGGCCTGTGGGAGCCGCAGACCTTCGAGGTGTTCCAGCGCTTCCTGCGGCCCGACCGTTCTTACATCGACATGGGCGCCTGGATAGGGCCCACGGTGCTTTACGGCGCGTTGCTGTCGCGCCGCGTGCATGCCCTGGAGCCGGACCCGGTGGCCTTTGCCGAACTGGCGACCAACGTCGATGCCAATCCTGCCCTGCGGCGAAAAATCCATTTGCATCCTTGCGGCATCGGCCCCGATAACGGCCCGCTGCGGCTGTATGCCGGCGGCCTTTATTTCGGCGAGCAAAGCCATTTCGGCGACAGCATGTCGGGCATGCTGGCCGCCCCGGGCGCCGTCGGCCAGCCCTGCCGCGAGGTCCCCGGCATGGACCTGGAGCGCTTCCTGGCGCTCCATGCCATCGATGACTGCAACTTCATCAAGATGGACATCGAGGGCGGCGAGTACGCCGTGATTCCCGGCCTGTGGCGGCGCCTGCCCCAACTGGGCCTGCCCACGCTGTACGTTTCCTTCCACGCGCCGGAGCCGGCGCGCCGCGAAGCGCTGATCCGCGCCTGCGCGGAGGAGTTGCTGCTGTGCTACCCGCGCTTTTACAGCGCGGTGGATGCCCGGGGCGTGGCGCTGGCGCAGTTGCTGGATGCGGTGGGCGACTGGGGCGACGAAGCGCCGGGCAGCCCCTGGCGCAAGCTTGAAATGCTGCTGGGCGCGGGCCTGGTGGCCAGCCATGAGGCGTGGTAGATGCCTGCCCCGCAAGACCGCCAGATCCTGATCGGCGTGTATGTGGCCGCGCATGCCGAGGCGCTGGCCGCCACCCTGGCCAGCCTGTTTGAGAACACGCCCATGCCTTTCGGCCTGCGGCTGCTGCCGGACCCGGCCGGCGAGGACCAGGCCCGGGCGCTGCAGGCGCGGTTCGCGGCCCACCCGGGCATCGCGCAACTGATCGGGCCCGTGCACGAAGGCGCGGCCGCCTGCTTCAACCGGCTGGTCGGCGTGCCGGCTGACGTCTATGTGTTTCTCGAGAATGGCGCGCGGGTCACGCCGGGCTGGCTGGAGTTGCTGCTGGCCGCGCTGGATGCCGATGTCAGCCACGGCCTGGCCGGCCCGACGACCAACCGCGGCTGGAACGAGCAGGCCGCGGCACCGGGTGGCAGCGCCACGCAGGAAGCCCTGTGGAACCAGGCTGATGCGCTGGCGGCAAGATTCGGCAGCGCATACACGCCGCTGGAGCCGCTGCACAGCCTGTCCGACTTTTGCTACGTGGTGAAAAATGAGGTGGTGGCCGCCGTAGGCGCCGCCGACACGGCCTACGCCCAGGGGCCGTGCTGGGAGATGGACTACAACATCCGTGCCGCGCGGGCCGGTTTTCGCGGGGTCTGGGCCCAGGGCGCTTTTGTGCACCGGGCGCCGCCGTGCCCGCGGCAGTCGCTGCTGCAGGACAGCCTGCTGGAAACCAGCAAACATCTCTACCAGGACCGCTTTTGCGCCTGGCGCGGCGAGGCGCAGCACCAGCCCGCGCCTTACCACGCGCATTGCGCCGGCGAGCAGTGCCGCTACTTCGCCATGCCCGAGCGCATGCGCATCTTCGTGCCGTTTGCCGCCGCCCCGGAAGCGATCACCGAGGCCACGATGCCGGCCACGGCGCCGCCCCTGCTGAGCTGTGTGATGCCCACGCGCGCGCGGCCCGGGTTCGTCGCGCAGTCCATCCGCTACTTCCAGCGCCAGGACTATCCGGCGCTGGAGCTCATCATCGTTTACGAGGACGACGGCGACCTGCCCGCCGACGTCGGCGACGCGCGCATCCGCTGCATCCGCATGGCCCCCGGCACCAGCATAGGCGCCAAGCGCAATGAGGCGGTGCGCCTGGCCCGGGGCGAACTGATCGCGCACTGGGACGACGACGACTGGTACGGCGAGCAGCGCCTGAGCCGGCAGGCCGCGCCCATCCTGCACAACATCGCCGACATCACCGGGCTCAACGACATGCTCTTCATGGCGCGGCCGCAGGCCGAGTTCTGGGCCGCCAGCCGCGCCTTGTTTCGCCGCCTGTTTGTCGAGAACGTCAGCGGCGGCACCTTGCTGTACCGGCGCAGCCTGTGGGAGGCGCATGGCCACTACCCGGCCACCTCGCTGCGCGAGGACGCCGACTTCCTGCAGAAAGTGCTGGGCGGCGGCGCGCGCCTGTGCCGCGTCCCGGGGCGCGAGCTGTGCGTCTATGTGCGCCACCACGGCAACACCTGGAAGTTCAAGGAAGGCCACTACCTGCAGCAGGATGCCTGGACGCTGATGCCGCAGCCGGAGTGCCTGCGGCGCGACCGCGATTTCTACTTTCCGCCGGCCGCCGCGGCGCAGGCCGGCGCCGCGCCGCCGCGTCCGCTGGTGTCCTGCATCATGCCCACCGCCGACCGGCGCGACTTCGTGCCGCAGGCGATCCGCAACTTCCTGGCGCAGGACTACAGCCCGCGCGAGCTGATCGTGCTGGACGACGGGCGCGACAGCGTGGCCGACCTCATTCCGCAACACGAAAGCATTCGCTACCTGCGGCTGGACCGCAAGTCCACCCTGGGCGCCAAGCGCAACATCGCCTGCGAGCTGGCCCGCGGCGAGCTGATCGCGCACTGGGACGACGACGACTGGATGGCGCCGGGCTGGCTCAGCTCGCAGGCCAGGGCCTTGCTGGCACAGGGGGCGGACATCTGCGGGCTGGACAAGGTGTTTTTCTACGCGCCGGAAGGGCGGCGCGCCTGGCAGTACGTGTACGACGGCCGCTCGCCCTGGGTATGCGGAGGCACCCTCTGCTACCGCAGGGAGTTCTGGCGCGGCGCGCCCTTTGCCGACATCGACGTGGGCGAGGACAACGCTTTTGTCTGGGCGCCGCAGCACAAGCGCATCGTGGTCAATCCCGACCAGCATTTGTACGTGGCCCGCGTGCACGCCCGCAACACCAGCCCCAAGGAGACCCTGAACCGGCGCTGGCGCAGCTGCCCCGTCGAGCAGGTCGAGCAACTGATGCTGTGAGGCCGCGCCTGTCGTTCAGGAAGGGTGGCTCTCCATCAGCCTGAACACCCTGTCTTCCTCTTTGTCCTCCTCTTCATGCCGCGCCGCCGCGCCAGCATAGGCTTCAAAGCGCATGTTGGCCGCCAGCTCGCGGCGGGCATGCTGGCTGGCCACGATGGCGCCCGGCCCGGCCACGCTGTTCAGGTGCAGCGCGACGTTGGCGCCGCGGTTGCGGCTGGAGGCATCGCCGCGCGAGTCCGGCGTCACGCTGTGGATGGCGCCCGATATTTCCAGCCGCACGCCGTGCTGGATCTCCAGCAAGCGGCTGCGGCGCTGCACGCGTGCGCACAGGTCCATGGCGGCGACGGCCGCCTGCCGCAGGTTCTGCTCGCCGCTCGCGCCCTGCTCGAAATGAAACAGCATGCAGTCGCCCAGCACCCCGGCGCTCTGGCCCTGGCCGCCCTGCACGGCGTTGGCGCACCAGCGCATCTGCTGCTCGCGGATTTCCTGCAGGTAGGGCAGGGCCAGCGAGGCGTTCCTCGCCGGGTACAGGCGCAGGCCCACACACAGGATGCCCAGGGCATGCTCCCCGCTGGAGGGCCGGGCCGCGATGTCCATGCTGTCCAGCGTCAACTGCTTCACGGCATCCACCGGGGCGGCAGGCGTCAGCGGGCCCTGGCGCGTGCCGCGCAGTTGCGCCAGGCATTGCGCCAGGTCCAGGTAAAGGCCGGCCGCGTCGGCCGTGCGCCGACGCAGGTCTTTGTGCAAGGCCTGCCGCAGCAGCGGCGCAACCGGCTGGCCGGCCAGTTCGTCGGGCAGGGCGAAGGGCGCCGCGCCCAGCTGGTGATGCAGCACTTCGTTGACATCCGCACCCTGGACGCAAGGCCTGGCGCTCAGGCATTCGAGAAATATCAGCGCCCAGGCATAGATGTCCGTCGCGGGGACGCAGGCTTCTCCGCGCAGCTGCTCCGGCGCGCAGTAGGCGGGTGTGCCTTCCGCACCCGCCATGAAGCGCGGCTCGCCGTGGTGGCTGGCCAGCCCGAAGTCCAGCAGCGTGAGGTGCAGCGCCCTCCCGGTGGACACGACCATGATGTTTTCGGGCTTGAGGTCGCGGTGCACGACCTGGTGCTGGTGCAAAAAGGTCAGGGCGTCCAGCAGTTGCGCCATCAAGGCCATGGCGTCCGGCAGCGGCAGGCCGCCGTTGCGCTGCAGGAAATCCCTGAGCGTCTCCCCCGGAATGAATTCAAGCACCGCGAAGAGCAGCCCGCCCGCCGCCAAGCCTTTGTCGATGAGTTTCACCACGTGGGCGTGCTGCAGCATCGCCAGCACCCGCGTCTCCTGGTGCAGGCGTTGCTGCACGCGCCGGTTCGCCGCGGGGTCGTGCGCCGAAGCCGGATGGGGAATCTTGATGGCGACAAGCTGGCCCGTGCTGCGCTGCCTGGCCTTGAACACCTGGCCTGATGCGCCTTGCCCCAGCAAACCCAGCGGCTGGTAACCCGGCGCGCCCACGGGGAAGCCGTGCGTGGGCACCGGCGTCATGGAGATGGGTGCCGGATCAGGCGGCGAGCGATTCTTGAGGGTAGCTCCGGCCCTCGGCCAGTGGGTCGAAGTCGGCTTCCTGGTCGGCGCCGCGCGTGATCCGGAAACGCAGATTGCCAAAACGCAAGGATCCGCGGCGGCGCTCTATCAGCTCCGGCACATGCGCGCCCTGCGGCAGCGCCAGCGCGAGCTGCTTGCGCATGCGGAAGATCTGGATGTTCAGGTGGCCCGGGTCCAGGCCCAGCATCTTGGCCAGGCGCTCGAGCTCGACCCAGCCCTGGGCGTGGGGCGCCAGCTGGCGCTGCGCATCGGCCAGACGCAAGCGTGCCAGGATCAGCAACGCATAGTGGTGCGAGCGCTCACCGAGGTCGAGATGAAGGCCGGCGTCGTCCAGTGCCAGCCATGCGTGCTCTTCATCCTGGCTTACCCTGAACGAAAGGGCCGGCTGCGATCGCTTCAAGAGGGTTTGGCCGCCGGCCATGCTGTCCATGGTGGAGATCACTTCGGCCACCGGCAGGAAGCACCAGAGCTTGCCGGAAAAACGGACTTCGTCGCCGTCTTCCAGGATCCAGCTGCCCCCGGGGGTCGTGCATACCCACTGGCCTTTTTCGCTGTGGTGAATCGACAGCTCGGCGGCGGGGCCCTGCGGCAGCAGGTTGGAACGGCCCAGCGTGATGTGCGCTTCGTCATGGCCCAGCGGCCACAGCAGATTGCAGGGCGGTGACAGCTCCTCCACCAGCCAGGCGCTATCCCCGTCATGTCCGAAGGCGATGATGCCGCCCACCCGCAACTCCAGTCCCCTGGTGCTGGGGATCAGCGTGCCGTCGAACAGGGTGCCGTTGCGGCTGTGGTCGCGCAGTTCCCAGGCTTTTCCGGTCCAGCGGATTGACGCGTGCAGTTGCGAGGCATCCAGGTTTTCCAGCAGGGTGTCGGCCGAACGGCCTCGCCCGAACACGTGGTGAGTCCGCAGGTAAATTTTGCGCTGCGTGGCGCGATTTCTCAGAATAGCCACTCGCCTTCCCCTCTTTCTTGCCATCACGCATCCTGACAAGAACCCTCACTCTGCGGCGCTCAGCATCTTGTCAATGTCGGAAAACCGTATCGTTCGGCCGCAGTATCGCGAGACGCTCCATCGTCGTCAAGCGGCAGGGGCCGGCATTTTTCAGAACAACTCCGTTTGGGCATTAATTGCCGGGATTCACGTTTCACAAGGCATGCGAACTCGCTGAAAATCATCCATGGCCGCTTGTGTTCGTGCGCTCCATGCGAGCCATGCCTTCGCGTACAGCATGGCGCAATTTGAAGCGCTGTTCAAGAGGGTTGCTGCCGGTTTGCGGCAGAACTTTTGCGCCTGTTTTTTGTACGGCGCATCGCTGGTAAGTCAAAACGTTGCATGAAGAAATCACGCGCGGGCCGGTTTGAATCTCAAAGTCTTAGCGCGTGCCTTGCGGGCATGCGGCGGTGCAGTCGCCCCTGTAATGCCCTGTAATCGCCAGCGCATGGGTCCATGCCGACAATTTGTTCAGCGAGGCGGCGGCCGCCATTCGCAGCGATTCCATTCACGGAGAAGTCCATGCCTTACCTCAGCAACGCCCAACGCAACCTGCTGGCCCCGGCCGGCGAAGACCATCCACGCGACGGCGAGACCGTGCCCACCTCGGACCAGGCGCCTTTCGTCTACGCCGCCTGCTGGGGCTGGGCCCTGACCGGCGAATACGAGAGCGCCGACAACGCCTACACCGCCGCCACCATCTACAACTCCGACGAAGGCGCTTTTGTGTTCGACAACGACCGCGTGCCGACCGGACTCAATGACGACTTCTTCAACACCACCGACATCATCTTTCCGCAGACGGTGTCCTTTCACCAGGTGCTGGCCGATAACCTTGAGGCCGCGCTGAACGGCGACGAGGACGCGCAGGATGCCTGCCGCGTGGCGCTGATGACGATCACCGCGCAGCTCAACGGCCACACGGTGCTGGGCAACGACGGCCCGGAGGTCTACACCATGGTCATGAAGTCCAGCAGCTGGTACGGCTGGGACCACTGGGGCATAGGCGTGCAGGCTACCGACGGCGTGACCACCACCTGGCAGCAGAAAGTCAGCGGCAGCCAGACGAACCCGCAAGCCCTGCAATACAACTGCGGCGTGATGTGGGACGAGCACCTGCCTCTGGAAACCGTGCTCAGGCTGGACGGCGTGCTGACGGCGCAGGTCGACATGCTCAACAACGTCGTCTGAGGGGCCCGCCATGCTGGTTCCAGGCATAGACGTCAGCCACTACCAGGGCGCCATCGACTGGCCCCGGGTAGCCGGCAGCGGCGTGGTTTTTTGCTTCGTCAAAGCCACGGAAGGGATTTACGTCGTGGATTCTTTTTTCAAGGAGAACTGGGCCGGATGCGCGGGCGCCGGCTTGCTGCGGGGTGCTTACCATTTCGGCCGGCCCGGCACCGATGCGCAAACCCAGGCACAGCAATTTTTCTCGGCCGTCGGCACGCTGGGGCCGCATGATTTGCCGCCGGTGCTGGATATCGAAACCCTGAACCAGTGCAGCCCCGAGGATGCGCTGCAGTGGGTGCTGGACTTCACAGCCGCCGCCGACACCTTGTTCGGGCGCCGGACCATGGTCTACACCGACGATGGTTTCTGGCAAAAACTGGTTCCCATCCTGGCTCGCGAGCCGGTGGCCGCGCGGTCACTGGCCGCGCGGCCGCTGTGGCTGGCCGACTATGTTTCGGATCCGGTGGTTCCTTCGCCGTGGCAGGCATGGTCCTGCTGGCAGTACAGCGACGGCAGCGTCAACGGCGGAACGCCGGTGCCCGGGGTGGCCGGCGATGTGGACCAGAACTGGTTCCGGCAGGCCGACCTTGAATCGCTGACTTCGCCGCTCCCACCACCCCAAGCCCAAGGATCGCCATGAGCAGCTACGTCACCCTCAGCATCGTCAACAACAGCCAGAAGAACGGCAGCGCCTCAGGCCTGGCTGATGACGCGATCTACCTGTTCTTCACCCAGGAAAAAATCAACCTGGCCTGGAGCATGGACCCCGCCACCGGCATCGCCACGCCCATGTCCGCGCCGGGCACTTTGGCGCCTGCGTTCACGCTGGCCGGCCTGGCGGCGGCCGGTGGCGCCATCCGGCTGGATGCCTCCGTGCAGGTCGATTCGGCGCGCCTGTATCTCAGCAGCTCGCCGAATGCGGTGAGCCTGTCGGCGGCCGGCAATGTCAGCGGGCCGACCGCCGGCACGGCCGGTTTCTTTTACGACTTCGTGGAACTCGCGCTGACCTGCACCACACCCGGCGCGCCGCCCGGCAGCGCACCGGACAACCTCAACGTGGACACCACCCAGGTGGACCAGCTGGGCATTCCGCTCACGTTGCAGGTCACGCCACCGGATCCCAACTTCAGTGAGGGCTCGGGCGTGGTGCCCACGCTGGACCGGCAGACCCTGTTCGGCAATTTCAAGGCCATGGCGGTGGGTCCGCTCGCGCCTTTTGCCGATTGTGTCTATCCCCAGGGCGTCGATGCGTCCTCGCCTTATCGCTTGCTCAATCCCGGCGACGTGATAGGCGGGCAGCTGCTGGCCACCAGCCTGCAGGGAACCCTGGCCGTCTCGGGTGTGTGCGGCGCCTGGCTGGCCACCTTCACCATCACCGGGCCGGGCACGCAAGCGCCGACCAACGGCGGCCTGAGTACCGGCATGCCGGTCAGCGGCCCGTTCATCCCGGCCGGCACCGTCGTGAGCAGCCTGCCGGACGCGCCCGCGGGCAGCACCGTGGTGATGGCCAGCGCGAGCACCGCCGCCGACAACCCCTTCACCGCCAGCACCAGCCCGGTGGAACTGTTTTTCATCACGCTGCCCGCCACCGCGCTGGCCACGTACTTCGACGCGGCCATCGACAATTTTTTTGCCTGGTACAAGAAGAATCCCGGCCTTCTGCAGGTCGAGCAGAACAACAACGGCAACCACATCTATACCGGCAACGTGGTGCAGGTCGGGGGCATCATCGACATCAACGGCAACAGCAACACCTACACCGTGCTGCAGTTCACCGGCGGCAACGGCGAGGCCTACAACCTCTACTACCCGTTCTTCAGCACCAATTCCGTTGCCGGCAAGACCACGCCTTTTGGCGCCGCCGTGCCGCCGCCGCCCGCGTGGTGGGCGCCGTCCAAGGGCTTGATGTATTACGCGCCGCCTTCGCTGATGGTGTTCGGCGCCAGCGGCGTGTTCGCCGACAACATCCAGCAGCCGCCCTATACGCCCAACAACAGCAGCGCGGTGCTGGGCGCGATTGAGAACGTCATCGTCACCGCGCTGGAGCGCGGTTACGCCAACACCTGGAAGTTCCTGCAGGGCGGCATCACCCCCGGCACCCCCGCCACCACCGCCACCGTCAGCCTGAGCGCCGGCGCCACCACGGCCGGCCTGGTGGACGGGATGGACATGGCCTCGTTCCAGATCGCCAACATCCCCATGACGGCGTCCATCCCGGTCGGCGCGCCGGTGGCCAGCTTCAGCGTGACGTCGCCGCTGGACATACTGCCCACCACCCCGGACCTGCTCACCTTCTCGCAGTTCTATCCCGCCGGCGGCACCTGGAGCGCCTTCGCGAACTTCCTGCACGACCCCGCCGTCATGACGGGCGGCCGCGCTTACGCCTTGCCCTTTGACGACCAGGGTGGTTTCAGTTCAGACCTGAATGCCGCGACCTCGGTGGCCAGCCCGGCCGGCGTGCTGGTGACGCTGGGGCCGTGGACGCCGGGCCCCGTCACGCCGCAAGCCGTGGGCGGCGACAGATTGCCCGTCAGGCTCAGCTGGCAGGCCAGTGAAGACTATTTTTTTGTTTTCCTGCTGTACTACGGCGACAACGGTGAGTACCAGAGGATGGAGATCCAGATCAAGAGCGCCGCCGGCCCGTTCAGCGGCGACGGCTACACCCTGCCGCTGGCGTTGCCGGCCGCGCCCTCGGCGGCAGAACTCGAAACTATCACCATGAACCTGGTGGATGTCGGTGCGCCCTACAGCTGGGGACTGTGGTGCAACATCCAAGTGCCGGGCTTTGACTTCGAAGGCAATGCCTTTGAGTTCAGCAGCCAATACAACGGCCCGCCGCCACTGACTGTCTGGTAGAAGCACGGGGCTCCACGGCCTAATGCTCCTTGTCCGCCCGGAGCTCACCCTTGGCGGCGTCGTAGACAAACAGCCGCTTGGCCAGCGCGGGCTGGTAGTTGAGCATGTCTATCAGGAAGCTCAGCGCACCCAGGTTGTTGCCCAGGCGGTCGAAGATGCCGTCCGCGCGGGCCTGTTGTTCGTTGGCGTCCGGCTTGAGCAGGCTTTCGACCAGCTCGCGCATGTGCGTCACCGCCAGCGCCGCCTGGTCCAGCGCCAGCATGGACAGCACGCCTTGCATCTGAGACAGCTGCTTGGGCACCACGGCCAGGAGCTGGGTGTCCTCGGGCGTGCGGAAAAACAGGTCCAGCGATTTTTCCAGCGCGGCGAGGGATGCGTGCAACTCGCCCACCACGCTGCCCATGGTCTGCTTGTCGTTGACGCGCTGGTAGAGCTGCTCCATCCACGATTCGAGGGGCTGGGCCTGCCCGCCGCCGCGCACGCTTTCAAGCCGTTCCGCGAGCCGCGCCGTGCGCGCCCACAGCTGGGGGTCGTTCGGGTCGAAATCGTCGAACACGGCTTCCAGGTAAAGCACGGCGGTGGCGAATTCCAGCGCCAGTTCGGGGCGGGGCGCCTGGCCGGAAGTGACCGTGGTGTCGATCACGCGCGTCATGGCGCGTGCCAGCGACTCGCTGGGCGGGTGCAGCTTGACCAGCGAATCCGTCACCAGGCTGAACTGGTCGATCAGCGTCTTGAATTTACTGAGGTCACCCGCGGTCGCGGCCGACCAGGTTTCCTTGGCCGAGGCGATGCGCTTGCGGGCCTGGGCGATCAGCGCCGGCGCGAAGCGGCCGAACTGCAGCGACTCGTAGTCGACCGGCTTGAAGCGCTTCAGGCCGTAAGCCGTGCGCACCGCCGACAGCACGGGCGAGTCGCCGGCGCGCTGGACTTTCGCCTGCGAGCACAGGAAGAGCAGGTCTTCCGCGAGCCTGGCCGAGGCCTCCGTGCCCTTGTCCAGCCACACGTATTGCAGCAGCACGCGCAGGGTTGCGCGCTTGACGTAGAGGTCGACGTTCAGCAGGCCCTGCGCCAGCGCCTCGAAAAAGCCGGCGGCAATCTTCCAGAAGGTGCGCGGCTCTATGCCGGTCTGCCCCTGCGCGAAACCCAGGCAGACCTCGCTCAGGCTGCGCGCGGCCTCCACATCGCCGGTGCGGATCAGGGTCAGCATCAGCTTGTCGAGCAGTTGCCGGGATTCGCCGCCGTATTCCCGGGCCGGGACGCTGATGGCCAGTGTGGGCTCAATCCAGCGCCAGTCGAAGACCCAGAGGTCGGCCGGGTGGATGCGGTCCGCGCCGACCAGGCCCTGGATGTCGCGGTACTGGGGAAACAGCGAGACGGCCGAGGCCGGCTTGCCCGCCAGCACGTCTTCCAGGTAGTGGATCAGGGAAAAACCGGCGAGCTCGATCTTGGACGCGGCGTCGGGGGTGCACAAAGCGGGCGACTGGATGAACTTCTGCACCGCCGTTTCCATGGCCCGCAGCACCAGCGCCGGGGCGCTCATGCCCACCATTTCCAGCGCGCCCACCGCCTGGTGCAACTGCTGGCGGGCGGTGCGCAACTGGGTCGCATCCAGCGCAGCAAGGTCGGAGTCGCGAGAGGCCTCGGCTTCGCGCATGAAGCGTTTCAGGGCTTTGGTCGAGCCTTCCAGTGATTTGCGCAATTCTTCCAGCACCCAGGCCAGCGGCCCAAGGTCCAGCAGGGTCAGGTCGAGTTCGGCGGGCGATGAATTCAGATCATGTAATTGCATAGATGGCCGGCCTGTGGGCCGAATTTCGGGGTTATGAAATCAAAGAACCGGAGTCAAACGCTGCACCGCCAGCCGCGATTCAATCTGGGGCGGCTCGCCGCAGTCTATCCGCGTCCTTGCCGAATCCGAAGCGGAAAATGGAAATCAGATGCGAATGGGCGACATTGGCCGTCCGGCGGTGCCCGTTTGTGTGGAACGGCCGATACACACTATTGACTTAGAAGCTGTTCACGGTCTGAATGCACCCCCGTTGAAACCGTGAACCGGTTGCCGGGGCCCGCCCGGCCGGTCTCTGCTATTCTGGTTTCAACGCGTGCGCGGATGTGGTGGCGCCTTGTTCCATCCACCGCCACCGCACCCGCCAGGACGGCTGCTTTGGCTTCAGACGCTACACCTAATTCATTACCCTCCTCATCGCCGGCCGCGGCCGACGCCTTGACGCGTTCGCCGGCCATGCGCGGCGCGGGCCGGGAACTCCTGTCGCTGGCGCTGATGGACGCGCGCAACCACACCCTGCAGCTGTTCGCGCAATACCAGCAGGCGCTGGAGTCCGGCGGCTTCGCCCTGGCGCAAGCGCCCACGGTCAACCCGCCTTTGTGGGAGCTGGGCCATGTGGGCTGGTTCCAGGAATGGTGGATTGCCCGCAACATGCAGCGCGCCCTCGGCACGCGCTGCGAGCCCGCGCACACCCGGCTCGCTTCCATCGAGCCGGATGCCGACCGCTGGTGGGGCACGCAGGCCGGGCCTCGCGGCGCGCGCTGGGACCTGGACCTGCCCGACATGCGCCACTGCCGCGCCTATTTGCTGGACACGCTGGAAGGCACGCTGGACCTGCTCGAGAAAACCGCGCCCGGCGGCCACAGGGGCGAGGGCAGCGACGATGCGCTCTACTTCTACCGCCTCTGCCTGTTCTACGAAGACATGCGCGGCGAAGCCCTCGTGCGCAACGCGCAAACCCTGGGCCTGGCGCTGGGCAAAAGCCTGCAGGCGGCCTTCACGCCAGCGCCCATGGCGGTGCGCGGGCCGCTGCTGATTCCGGCCACGGCGTGGCAAATGGGCAGCGCGGCCGGTGAGGGGACGGGCTTTGCCTTCGACAACGAGATCGCGCGGCACGGCGTCAACGTGCCGGAATTCGAGATCGACGCCCAGCCCGTCAGCTGGGCGCAGTACGTGGAGTTTGTCGGCGACGGCGGCTACGACCGCGAGGAACTCTGGCAACCCGACGGCTGGCGCTGGTTGCAGGGCCTGGCCGCTGGCGAGGGCCGGCGCGGCCCGCGTTATGTGGACCAGATCGGCATCGCCAGCGGCGCGGTGATCCAGAACCGCTTCGGCGTGCCGCACCGCATGCAGGCCAGCCAGCCCGCCATGCACCTGAGCTGGTGGGAGGCCGACGCCTGGTGCCGCTGGGCCGGGCGCCGCCTGCCGGCGGAGGTGGAATGGGAAGTGGCCGCGCATGCGGCGGCGCGGCGCGGCTTTCACTGGGGCGACGTCTGGGAGTGGGTGGGCACCACCTTCAGGCCCTATCCGGGTTTTGCGCCCGGCCCGTGGCAGGCGTATTCGCAGCCGCGCTTCGGCACGCACAAGGTGCTGCGCGGCGCCTCCTTCGCGACACGCGCGCGCATGAAAAATCCCAGGCACCGCGGTTTCGCCTTGCCGGAGCGGGACGACGTGTTCTGCGGTTTTCGTTCCTGTGCGTTGTAAGGCCGGGAGAGGGGTCCAATACAAACAAGGACACGCCGTGGCGTGTCCTTGTTTCTTCAGGTATTCGGGTTTCTGTCTTCGGCCGCTTGGTCTTCCTTCCCCACCCCTTGTGGATGCGCCGAGGAGCGCAGAGACAAGCGGATCAGGGCTGGCGTTGTCTGAGGTTCTATGGTTCGCGTCAAGCCATCGCGCGGGCAATCAGGGCTTCATCGAACGGTTTGCCGCTCTTCCACACCGCAAACGCCACCCGCA
>NZ_CALRNF020000003.1:0-282187 GCF_943369415.1 Polaromonas sp. YR568 | reverse complement strand
TGATCGCCGGCTTCGTCGATGTCGACCACGGCGGCATCCGGCTCGACGGCGCCGATCTGGTCTCGGTCGCGCCCAACAAGCGCGGTCTCGGCATCGTCTTCCAGAGCTATGCACTCTTTCCCCACATGACCGTGGCGGAGAACATCGCCTTCGGGCTCGAGATGCGCGACGTGCCCAAGTCCGATCGCGACAGGCGCACGCAGGAGGCGATGGAACTGGTCGGCCTCAAGGGCTTCGCCGATCGCTATCCGCGCCGCATGTCGGGCGGCCAGCAGCAGCGCGTGGCGCTGGCGCGGGCGCTGGCGCCGCAGCCGCGCTTGCTGCTGCTGGATGAACCTTTTTCGAATCTCGACGTGGACCTGCGCGGGCGCCTGGCGCACGAGGTGCGCGGCATCCTCAAGGCGGCCGGGGCCACTGCCCTGTTCGTCACGCACGACCAGCTCGAAGCCTTCGCCATCGGCGACCGCATAGGCGTGATGCACCAGGGCCGGCTGCACCAGTGGGATGAGGCTTACGCGCTGTACCACCGGCCGGCCACGCGCTTTGTCGCCGACTTCATAGGCCATGGCGTGTTTGCGCAGGCCCATATCGAGCAGCACGGCGAGGAGGTGGTGGTGCATACCGCGCTGGGCGACCTCACGGACATGCTGGAATGCCCCTTGCCGGGCGCCTACGCCGGCGGCTTGTGCGACGTGCTGCTGCGGGCCGACGACATCGTGCACGACGACAACGCGCCGGTCAAAGCGCAAATCCAGCGCAAGGCCTTTCGCGGCTCGGAGTTTTTGTACACGCTCAAGCTGCAGACGGGCGAGACCGTGATGGCGCATGTGCCTTCGCACCACAACCACGCGCTGGGCGAGTGGATAGGCATACGCGCCGAGGTCGACCACGTGGTGACTTTTCCCCGCGAAGAAAGTGTCGCGCCTTAAGCCTGCAGCCGCAGGCGTTCGATGTCTTCCCGCAGCGTCTGCGCCCAGACCCGCCGCGTCTGCCCTTGCGGTGCCTGCGGCTCCCCAAAGACCACCACCGCCTTGATGGGCGGCGCCGTGAGCGTGCGCCAGATCGAGCCGGCCAGGGTTTCGTCGTCCACGTAGCTGGGCGCGAAACTGGTGGCGCCGCTGGCCGCGTCGATGAACTTGAGCGCCACCGGCTGCACCGGCACAGCGGCTTCAATGGCCGCCTGGATCAGGTTGGCATGGAAGGGTTTGAGCGTGATGCCGTCGCCCGTCGTGCCTTCAGGGAACACCGCGAGGATGTCGCCCGCCTGCAGGCGGTCGGCCATCTGCGTGACCACCCGGTGGGCGTCGCGGCGCGACTCGCGCTCGATGTAGAGCGAGCCGGCGCCGTCGGACAGCGTGCGCACAAAAGGCCAGTCGCGCACGTCCGCCTTGGAGACAAAGCGGCAATGGCGCGACGCGTGCATCACCAGGATGTCCAGCCACGAAATATGGTTGGCCACCAGCAGCATGGGGCCGCTGGCGGGCGGCGTGCCCTTGACCACCAGTTCGATGCCGACGATGCGCAGCATGGCGCCGGCCCACACCTGCACGCGCGCTTCCCTGTCGGCCTGTTCCAGTTTGGGAAAAAGGGTTTTGATCGTCCAGAAGCCCTGCACCGCGTGCACGGTGGCGCGCAGCAGCGTCCAGCAGAAACGAAGCCATCTCATGGGTTGGCCGCGCCTCAGTGCGAGGCTTCGTAGGCGAGCTGCCCGCCCACCACCGTCCAGCGCACGCGCACCGGCATCTGGTGACCGGTGAAGGGCGTGTGCTTGCCCTGGCTGCGCAGCGCGGCCGGCTCCACCGTCCATTCGCCCTTCGGGTCGAACACGCAGATGTCGGCCACGCCGCCCTTGACGAGACGGCCCGCGCTGCCCTGCAGCGTGCCCAGCGCATCGCCGAGCACGCGCGCGGGTTCGCTGGTCAATACCGCCAGCGCGCGCAGCAGCCCGGCGTTGCTGTCGCTGCCCCACTTGCAGGCCAGGCCCAGCAGCAATTCCAATCCGGTGGCGCCGGGCTCGGCTTCGGCAAACGGCAGGGTTTTGGCATCTTCATCGACCGGCGTGTGGTCGGACACCAGGGCATCAATGGTGCCGTCAGCCAGGCCCTGGCGGATTGCGTCGCGGTCGCGCTGCTGGCGCAGCGGCGGGTCCAGGCGCATGCGGCTGTCGAAGTAGCCGATGTCCACGTCGGTCAGGTGCAGGCTGTTGATGCTGACGTCGCAGGTCACGGCCAGGCCTTCGGCCTTGGCCCTGGCGACCAGCGCGACGCCCGCGGCGCTGCTGATGCGGCACAGGTGCACGCGCGCGCCGGTGGCGCGCACCAGCTCAAAAATCGTGTGCAGCGCGATCGTCTCGGCCGCGACGGACACGCCGCTCAGGCCCAGGCGCGTGGCCAGCGCGCCGCTGGCGGCCACGCCCTGGCCCAGGTAGAGCTCCTGCGGCCGCAGCCACACGGTGTAGCCGAAGGTGGAGGCGTATTGCAGCGCGCGCATCATGACCTGCGTGTTGGCCAGCGGCACTTCGGCCTGGCTGAAACCGACGCAGCCGGCCTCGGTCAGCTCGACCATCTCGGTCAGCGTCTCGCCCTTGAGCGCGCGGGTCAGCGCGCCCAGCGGGAACACGCGCGACTGGTGCAGTTTTTCGGCGCGAAACTTGAGCATCTCCACGAGACCCGGCTCGTCGAGCACCGGGTCGGTGTCGGGCGGGCAGACCAGGCTGGTCACGCCGCCGGCGACGGCCGCCGCCAGTTCGCTTTCGAGCATGCCTTCGTGCTCATGCCCGGGCTCGCGCAGCCGGGCCGACAGGTCGACCAGGCCGGGCGCGACGATGCAGCCGGCGGCGTCTATGGTCTTGTTGGGCGCGAAATCGGCGGGGGTGTTCTTGAGCGAGACGATGCGGCCGGCGGCAATCGCCACGTCGCAGGTTTCGTCGAAGTTGGAGCCGGGGTCGATGACGCGGCCGTTCTTGATCAGTATCTTCATTCTTTTTCTCCGCGCGTTCAGGCTTCGTTTCCGGCGACTATGCTCATCACCGCCATGCGGACCGCGATGCCGAAGGTGACCTGCGGCAGGATGACGCTTTGCGTGCCGTCGACCACGGCGGAGTCAATCTCGACGCCGCGGTTGATGGGGCCGGGGTGCATGACGATGGCGTCGGGTTTGGCCAGCTGCAGTTTTTCGGTGGTGAGGCCGAAGCTCTTGAAGAACTCCTGGCTGCTGGGCAGCAGCGCGCCCGACATGCGTTCGTTCTGCAAGCGCAGCATGATGATCACGTCGGCGCCCTTGATGCCTTCTTCGAGCGTGTTGCACACGCGCACGCCCATCTGCGCCATGTCGGCCGGCACCAGGGTCTTGGGGCCGACCACGCGCACCTCGGGGCAGCCCAGCGTGGTCAGCGCGTGGATGTCGGAGCGCGCCACGCGCGAGTGCAACACGTCGCCGACGATGGCGACGGTCAGGTTGCTGAAGTCTTTTTTGTAGTGCCGGATGGTGTACATGTCCAGCAGGCCCTGCGTGGGATGCGCGTGGCGGCCGTCGCCGGCGTTGATCACGTGCACGTGCGGCGCGACGTGCTGGGCGATCAGGTAGGGCGCGCCCGATTCGCTGTGGCGCACCACAAACAGGTCGGCGGCCATGGCGCTCAGGTTGGCGATGGTGTCCAGCAGCGACTCGCCCTTGGAGGCCGAGGAGCGCGCGATGTCCAGGTTGATGACGTCGGCCGACAGCCGTGTGGCGGCGATCTCGAAGGTCGTGCGGGTGCGCGTGGAGTTTTCGAAGAAAAGGTTGAAAACGCTCTTGCCGCGCAGCAGCGGGACTTTTTTGACTTCGCGGTTGTTGACGCTGACGAAATTGGCGGCGGTGTCGAGGATTTGCGTCAGTGTGGCCTTGGGCAGGCCTTCGATGGACAGCAGGTGGATCAGCTCGCCGTTTTTGTTGAGTTGCGGGTTTCGTCGGTACAGCACGTTGTGGACTCCTCTTGTTCTCTTATGGGTCTCGTAGGTTGGATAGCGTCAGGCCTGGTGGTCCTGCACCTGGAAGCTGAACTTGCCGTCTTCGGCGCGCGCCAGCTCCAGCGACTGCGAGGCCGGCAAGGCCACACGTGCCACGGCAAGGTCCGGCTGCACCGGCAGCTCGCGCCCGCCGCGGTCCACCAGCACCACCAGCTTGACGCTGGCGGGCCGACCGTAGTCGAACAACTCGTTGAGCACCGCGCGTATGGTGCGGCCGGTGTAGAGCACGTCGTCGACCACGATCAGGTGGGCGCCGTTGACGTCAAACGGCAGCAGGGTCTGCCCGCTGGAGGCCAGGCCGCGCTGCGAAAAATCGTCACGGTGCATGGAGGACGACAGGATGCCGGCTTCGGCGGCCAGGCCCAAATCTTTTTGCAGGCGCTGCGCCAGCCAGGCGCCGCCCGAGGCCACGCCGACCAGCATGGGCGGTGTGGGATAGGACGCGAGTTGCTGGCGCATGCCGCGCAGCAGGTCGCCGTACAGCGCCTCGGCGTCCAGTGTCAGACTGCTCATGGAAGACTCCTTAAAAACTGCTCGAGGATGATGCAGGCCGAGGCAGCGTCGGCGTCGGCCGCGCCGCCGGCCAGAGCCTCGGTGGTGCTGTAGCGCTCATCGACCTCGAAGACCTGCAGGCCGAAGCGGGCGCGAAGCTGGCGTGCGAACTTCTTCGCCCGCAGGGTATTGTCGTGGCTCGCGCCGTCGGGATGAAAAGGGACGCCGACCACCAGCGCGTCGGGCTGCCATTCCTTGACGCGCGCCTCGACGGCCTTGAGGCGGGCGTCGCTGCCCTCGGCGGAAATGGTGGCCTGTGGCGAGGCGGTGCGCGTAAGCACATTGCCGGTGGCCACGCCGGTGCGCTTGAGACCGAAGTCGAAAGCCAGAAAGGTGTGAAGGCCAGTGGCCTGAGGGGAAGGCATGGCCGCCAGGCTCATGCGTGGCCGGCCTCGGGAGAGAGCATCCAGCTTTGGAGGCCCAGCAGCATGAGCGCCTTGTCGTAGCGCTGTTCGACCGGCGTGTCGAAGATCACGCCGACGTCGGCGGCGACGGTGAGCCAGCTGTTGTCGGAGATTTCCGATTCAAGCTGGCCTTCGCCCCAGGCCGAGTAGCCGAGCGAGACAAACACCCGGCGCGGGCCGGCGCCCGTGGAGAGGGCTTCCAGCACGTCCTTGGAGGTGGTCATTTCGAGGCCGCCGGGAATCGTCATGGTCGAGGCATAGACCGATTCGCTTCCGGGCATCATGGATTCGTGGAGCACAAACCCGCGTTCGGTCTGGACCGGGCCGCCCTGGAACACCGGGGTTTGCGTCAGGTCGTCGCGGCGCAAGGGCAGCTCGACCTTGTCGAACAGGTTTTTGAGGCTGATGTCGCTGGGCTTGTTGATGACCAGCCCCAGCGCGCCCCTGTCGCTGTGTTCGCACATATAGACCACGCTTTTGGCAAAAGCTTCGTCGTCCATGCCGGGCATGGCAATGAGGAAGTGATGCGTGAGGTTGATCGATGCGGAATCCGTGGCCATTCCCGGATTTTACGCGCAGTGGAAAGCGCCGTGCGCGGCTTTGCTTTCGCTACCATCCCATCATGCAAAAGAAATACCAGGCTGGCCTGATGTGGTTCAGGCGCGACCTGCGGGCCCAGGACAACGCCGCGCTGCACCACGCATTGAAAGCCTGTAAGCAGGTGTTCTGTGTCTTTGTGTTCGACCGGGACATCCTGGACCCCCTGCCCCGCGCCGACCGGCGCGTGGAATTCATCCACGAATCGGTGCTGGGCCTGGATGGCCAGCTGCGCCAACTCGGCGCCGCGAACGGCAGCCCGCACGCGGGCCTCATCGTGGTGCATGGCCGTGCCGGCGACGCCCTTCCCCGGCTGGCCGCGGAACTGTCCGCCGACGCCGTCTTTGCCAACCATGACGACGAACCCCAGTCCCTGGCGCGCGATGCCGCCGTGCAGGCCGCGCTGCAAGCCCAAGGCGTGGCCTGGCACAGCTTCAAGGACCACGTGATCTTCGAGCGCCAGGAAGTGCTGACGTTGGCGGGCAAGCCCTACACGGTGTTCACGCCTTACAAAAACGCCTGGCTCAAAAAGGTCGACGATTTTTACCTCAAGCCTTACCCGATTGACCGCTACGCGGCGGCGCTGGCGGCCATGCCGGATGAAAAGCGCGCCATCCTCTCACTGGCCGGACTCGGGTTTGAGAAGACCAATCTGACGGCGCTGAAAATACCGACCGGCAGCGAGGGTGGCGCACGGCTTTTTGAAGACTTCCTCGGCCGCATGGCGAACTACAAGGCAACGCGCGACTACCCGGCCGTCAAGGGGCCGAGTTACCTGGGCGTGCACCTGCGCTTCGGCACGGTGTCTATCCGGCAAATGGCCGCGGCGGCGCTGAGCCCCGAACACAGGGACAGCGAGGGCGCGGCGACCTGGCTCAGCGAACTGGTCTGGCGCGATTTTTATGCGCAGATCCTCAGCAACTTCCCGCATGCGGTGCACAGCGCGTTCAAGCCGGAATACGACGCGATCCAATGGGAGAGCGGCGAGAAGGCCGATGCGCTGTTCCGGGCCTGGTGCGAAGGCCGCACCGGCTACCCGCTGGTCGACGCGGCCATGGCGCAGATCAACCAGACCGGCTACATGCACAACCGCCTGCGCATGGTGACGGCGAGTTTCCTGGTGAAAGACCTGGGCATCGACTGGCGCCGGGGCGAGCGTTACTTTGCCGAAAAGCTCAATGACTTCGACCTGTCGGCCAACAATGGCGGCTGGCAATGGGCGGCCAGCACGGGCTGCGATGCGCAGCCCTACTTCCGGATCTTCAACCCGGTCAGCCAGAGCGAGAAATTCGACGCCGACGGCGGCTTCATCCGTAAATATGTGCCCGCGCTGGCGAAGCTGCCCGCATCGGCCATCCACAGCCCCTGGCTGGCCGCGCCGCTGGAACTGGCGGCCGCGGGCGTGGTGCCGGGCAAGGATTACCCGCTGCCCATCGTGCGGCACGACGAAGCCCGGGCCTTGACCCTGCAGCGCTATGCGGTGGTGAAAAAGTCCTGAGCCGGCGATCTCAAGGAGAGCGCGCGGCCTGCGAGGATTCCACCTGCGCAGCAGGCGGAATCCGGCAAACTCAAGCGGAGATTGCGGTCTCGGCGGCGCAGTAGTGGCGCACCAGGCTCATCAGCTCTTCTTCGGAGTAAGGCTTGCCCAGGTAGTGGTCGACGCCGAGTTCCTTGGCATGCTCGCGGTGCTTTTCAGCGATCCGCGAGGTGATCATGATGATGGGCAGGTTGTTCAGCCGCACGTCGGCGCGGATGTTGCGCGCCAGGTCGAAGCCGTCCATGCGCGGCATTTCGATGTCGGACAGCACCACGGCCGGCCGCTCTTCCTGCAGGCGCTCAAGCGCCTGCAGGCCGTCGGCCGCCATCGAGACGCGGTAGCCTTCGCGCTGCAGCAGGCGCTGCGTGACGCGGCGCACCGTGATGGAATCGTCGACCACGAGGATCAGCGGGATCTGCGGCGCCACCGGCATCAGGACAGGCGCCTTTGCAGTGCTGCCGCCGCCGGCGTCTTCCAGCATATGCGGCTCGGCGCTGTCCGTGCTCCAGGCACGGGCCTGCTGGCCGTACACGGAAGCCAGCGCGACCGGGTTGTAAATCAGCACAACGGCGCCCGAAGCCAGCACGGACATACCCGCCAGGCCCGGCAGGCGCGACAGCTGCGGCCCGAGATTCTTCACCACAACTTCCTGGTTGCCCAGCACTTCATCGACGTGCAGGGCGATGCGCTGTGCGGCGCTTCGGAAAATCACGACCGGCGTGGTCTTGCCCTGGGGCTCGCCGCTGCGGTGGGAGGCCTGCAGCAAGGCGCCCGACCAGAAGAAGGGGACGGCTTCGCCGGCGACGTCCAGCGTGCCGGTGTTGTAGGCCTGTTGCAGTTCCTTGGCGGTAGCGCGGCGCACGGTTTCCACCACGTTGGCGGGCACGCCCACCGAGAGATTGCCGGCGCGGATCATCACCACCTGCGTCACGGCCGTGGTCAAGGGCAGCACCAGCTTGAAGTGGGTGCCCTTGCCTGTCACGGTGGACGTTTCAATCCGGCCGCCCAGCGAGTTGACCTCGGAGCGGACCACGTCCATGCCGATGCCGCGGCCGGCCAGTTCAGTGACCTGCGCTGCGGTGGAGAAGCCGGGCATGAAAATCAGGTTGGCGGCGTCGCTGTCTTCCAGCGGCTGGTCCGGCGTGATCATGCCGAGGCTGATGGCTTTTTCGCGGATGCGGCGCAGGTCCAGGCCGGCGCCGTCATCGCTGAAGTCGACCGAAACGTCGTTGCCTTCCTGGCGCAAATGGACGGTGATCAGGCCGACCGGGTCCTTGCCGGCGTTGGTGCGGGTCTCGGTGCTTTCGATACCGTGCGCCACGCAATTGCGCAGCAAATGCTCAAACGCGGGCGTCATGCGGTCCAGCATGCCGCGGTCCATTTCAATGGTGCCGCCCAGCAGGTCCAGCTTCACCTGCTTGCCGGTGTCCTTGGAAGCCTGGCGCACCACGCGGTACAGGCGCTCGGAAATGCCTTCGAACTCCACCATGCGCGTGCGCAGCAGGTCGCGCTGCAATTCGCGGGTCTGGCGGGCCTGGGCGATCAGGTCGTCCTCGGTGGCTTCCACCGTGCGCTGCAAGGTGCGCTGCACGGTCGCCACGTCGTTCACGGATTCGGCCATCATGCGCGTCAGTTCCTGCACGCGGGTAAAGCGGTCAAACTCGAGCGGATCGAACCCGGCCTGGGCCTCTTTGGCCTGCGCCAGGCGCGATTGCATCTGGGTTTCAGCCTGCAGTTCGATGTCGCGCAACTGCTGGCGCAAGCGGTTCAAGTTACCGCTCATGTCGTTCAGCGAGCCGCGCAGCTGGCCGAGTTCGGCCTCCAGGCGCGAGCGGGTGATCATGACTTCACCAGCCTGGTTGACCATGCGGTCCAGCAGTTGCGAGCGCACGCGAATCGACGCGTTGGCCGCTTGCCGCAGGGGCTGCATGGCCATGGTCTGCGGCGCCGGCACCGTGAGTTTGCGGGAGCCGGTGGCGGCAACCGGTGCGGCCGTTTCCGCCGGGGCATCCTGGTCATCCAGTGCGGCGGCTTCTTCAACGGGCACGGGCTTCAGGACAGGTTCGGCGGCGGCAAGAGGCGCCAGCGGCACAGGCGCGGCGGCGGCGGCCGCGTCGGCATGGCGCAGCGCTTCAAACGCGGCTTCCATGGCATCAAAACGGTTGATCAGGGGTTCGAATTCGGCCGAGGCGGCGGCGTCGGAGCCGAGGAACTCGATTTCGGATTCGATCCTGTGCGCCATTTCACCGAGGCGCAGCGCGCCGGCAAGCCGGGCACTGCCCTTGAGCGTATGGAGTGCGCGCAGCACTTCCATGCGCGCGCCCTTGTTGTCGGGCCGCGCGGACCATTGCCTGAGCGCGCCGCCCAGCTGGGGCATCAATTCGGCGCCTTCTTCTTCAAAAATCGGGAACAGGTCGGGGTCGATCGCGTCGACCGCATCGATTTCCTCGTCTTCCTCATCCCCGAAATTCTGGGCGGCGGGTGCGGGAGCCGGCGTGACCAGCCGCATAGGAGGCGCAACCAGGGTTACAGGCGGCGGCACAGGCGTAGCCGCCTGTACAGGTGCTACCGGCGCGGGTGCGGGTGCTTCGACAACCGGGGCCGGCTTGACGGCCTGCACAGGAACAGCCTCAGGCTCGGGCAGGGGCGTTGCTTCGGCAACAGGCTCGTCGGCTTCAAGGGAATCGGGAGCGAAATCAAAGTCGGAGAGATCGGTGCCCGGTGGCAAAACCGAGTCGGAGAAATCAAGCTGCTTCAAGCGGTCAAGAACGCTCGCGTCCGGCTCCTTGAGGAAACCGGCGGCAAACTGGTGCAGCAGCCTGCGGATGTCTTCCGCCGCGTCCACAAACACCTGGCCGTACTTGACGGCGCCGTTGCTGTGGTGCGCGCGGGATTGCTGCAAGGCATGCTCCAGCGCGCGGGCCATTTCGGACAGGGCGTCAAAGCCGACCGTGGCGGAGCTGCCGGCCAGGGAGTGCGCCAGGGCCACGGTGGAATCGCTGACCGGCTGGTTGCGCTCGAGCGACCATTCGGCCACTTCCGTCACCAGCCTGCGCGACCATTCGTCGGCTTCGTTGAGGTACACGTTGTACAGCGGGATTCCGATGCGCAATGCGCCTATCACCTTCACCTGCTCGTCCCCGCTGCCGTCGGCGGACAGCATGCTGTCGCTCGCCTCGACGGTGTCCAGGGCATCCAGCGCCTCAATGGTCTCAAGATGTTGAACCGGTGCGGGCTCGGCGGCGCTTGCGGGCGATGCGTCGAATGAGAAGTCGGCGGCAAAGTCGGCCCTGGCGGGCTCGGCCGGTTCAGTGGCTTCAGCCTGGAAGTGCTTGTCGAAGTCCGCATCGGACAGTTCGATGGATTCCCCGGTGTCCAGGTCCAGCGACGGGCCGGGATCGCTCGCGGCGACGGGCGCCACGGTAATCTCGGCGTTCGCGGAAAGCCCGGCGAGGCTGCCGAAATCGATGCCGGCGATCTCCACGGCGGGCTCCCCCACCGCTTCGGCGGGCTTGGCTTGCGCGGTGGCGTCCACGTTCTCGAACACCAGGTCAAAGTCCAGGTCGGTAAGGGCGGCAGGGGTTTCAGCCGCTGCGGTGCCGACGACCTCGGGCGCACCGGCGTCCAGGTCGAACTCGGGCATGGAAAACGTTTCGGCCGCCGCGACCGGCGGCTCCACGGCGGGCGAGGGGCTTGCCGCCGCGTCCGCCTTGGCGCCCAGAACCAAGGGGCTGTAACGCCCTTCGGTGCGCATGGCGTCGGCGCTGACGCGGAAGGCTGAAGCCGACCAGGCGCCGTCCTGGTTCGCGGCAATGTCGGCGATCCAGCTCGCGAAGCCGTTCATGGCCTCGCTAGACAAGGCCCTGAATTCATCGGTGGTGGCCTTCTGGTCGGCCAGCCAGCTGTTGAGCATTTGCTCCAGCGACCAGGCGGCTTCGCCAAACTCATTGAGCCCCACCATGCGTGAGCTGCCCTTGAGCGTGTGAAAGGCACGCCGCAAGACGGTGAGCTGCGAGATGTCGGCGGGGTCGCCGGCCAGCGCGGCCAGGGCTTCCTGGCCGTTACCGACCACTTCGCGCGCTTCCTCCAGGAAGATGTCGCGCAGGTCGTCTTCTTCAAAGTCGTCGGATGCGGCCTGGCTTTCAGGCGCGACGGGAGCCGGCGTCACGGAGAAGGCCAGCGTCGTCAAGGCGGTGGCGGCCGCACCGGCATTGCTGCCCGATACGGCGGCGGATGCCTCGCGCGCGGTTTGGGCCAAGGCCGGCTGCTCGGCCAGCGCCGCATGGGTCGCCAGGGTATCGAGCTTGACGGTGAGGCTTGCTTCGGCTTCGCCGTGGCCGGCATCCTGCACCACGGAAATGACTTCCTGGGAGAGCATGTCGCTGCTGACGGAGACGGCCGAGGCGGCGCTGGACGCATTGAGCGTGCGGCCCATCAGCGGTCGGAGTTCGCCCTTTTCATCGTCGTAGACAAAGAGCTTCTTCGCCAGCGCAGGCTGGTAGTTCAGCATGTCGATCAGGAAACTCAAGGCACCCAGGTTGTTGCCCAGGTGTTCAAACGTGCCCGCGGCGCGCGCCATTTGTTCGTCGATTTCGGTGACGAGCATCTGCTCGACGCTGTCGCGCATGCGCAGCACCGCGTGCGAAGCCTGGTCCAGCCCCAGCACGGACAGCACACCGCGCATCTGGGACAGCTGGCCGGGAACAGATTGCAGTGCCGCCTTGTCTTGCGGGTTGCGAAAGAACACGTCCAGCGATTTTTCGAGCTCGCCCAGCGAAATGCGCAACTCACCGACCACACTGCCCATGGTCTGCTTGTCGCTGACGCGGCGATAGAGCTCTTCCATCCAGCCTTCCAGCGGCTGGGGCTGCCCGCCGGCCCTGACACCTTCCAGGCGCTCGGCCAGGTTGGCGGTACGCACCGCCAGCTGTGGGTCGTTGGGGTCCAGGTCGTCGAAAGCAGCTTCCAGGTAGAGCACCGAGGTGGCCACTTCCATGGCCAGTTCAATACCGGGCGCATGGCCCGAGCGTACCGTCGTGTCGACGGCGCGGGTCAGGGCCTGGGCCAGGGGTTCGCTCGGTGGATGGAGCTTGAGCAGCGAGTCGGTCACCAGGCTGAACTGGTCGGCCACCGACTTGAATTTGTTGGCGTCGCCGGCGGACAGCGAGGACCAGGTTTCCTTGGCCGAGGTGATGCGCTTGCGGGCTTGCGCCAGCAGGGCCGGATCGAAACGCCCGAACTGGACGAGTTCGTAATCAACCGGCTTGAAGCGGTTCAGGCCGTAGGCCGAGCGGACGGCCGACAGCACGGGCGTGTCGCTGGCACGCGCGGAAACCGCTTGCGAGCAGAAAAACAGCAGGTCCTGGGCAAGCCGTTCCGAGACGGCGGTGTCGCCCTTGGCCAGCGAGGCGTACTGCATCAGGATGCGGGAACCCGCGCGCCTGACGTAGATGTCCGAGCCGAGCAGTTCGTTGGCAAGCGCTTCGAAATATGCCGCGGCGATTTTCCAGAAGATCCTGGGCTGGCGGTCGGCCTGCCTGGCGGCAAATCCGAGGCTCAGTTCCTTCAGGTTTTTGGCGGCTTGCGGCGCCTTGCCCTTCATGATCTGAAGCACCGACTGATCCAGCACGGCACGCGCGCTGTCGTCGTAATTGCGCGGTTCGGCGGCGGACGGCAGTTCCGGCTCCAGCCAGCGCCACTCGAAAGGCCACAGGTCGGCGGGATGGATGCGGTCGGCTCGCACCAGTTCCTGCACGTCGCGGTATTGGGGGAACAGGGAGACCGCGGAGACGCGCTTGTCGGCCAGCACGCCTTCGAGGTATTCGGTCAGCGCAAAGCTGGCCCGTTCGATTTTTCCGGCCGCGTCCTGGTTGCACTGCTCGGGTTGCTGCACAAATTTCTGCACCGCCGCTTCCATGGCGCGGAGCACCAGCGCGGGGCCCGCGAGGCCGACCATCTCGAGCGCGCCCACTGCCTGGTGCAGTTGCTGGCGGGCAATCCGCAGCTGGCTGGCATCGACGGCCGCGAGGTCGGAACCGCGCGCGGCTTCCGCGTCGCGCACGAAACGCTTCAGGGCCTTGGCGGCGCCATCCAGCGACTTGCGAAGCTCATCGAGCACCCATGCGAGGGGGCCCAGGTCATTGACGGCAAGGTCGAGCTCGGCAGCGGTTGAGTTCGTGACGTTGGATTGCATAGATAACGGGCCGGTTCGGGAATCGGTGTCAGAGGCTAAGGCGGCGGTCAGCGCACGACGGGCAAGCTGGCATCAGGCGATCTTGAATCGGGACACAGACTGGCGCAGTTCTTCAGCCATGCGGGAAAGGTCACGCACCTGCTGCGCCGTGGAACGGGTACCTTCTCCGGTTTGCTCCGTCACCGCGAAAATGTGCTGGATGTTGCCGGCCACCACGTTGGCCGAAGCGGCTTCGCGGGACGCGGAGTTGGAAATCTGCTCAATCAGTTCAGCGAGGCGGCGTGACACCTGGTCAATCTCGGTCAGCGCGGTACCCGCGTTATCGGACAGTTTGGCCCCTTCCACCACACCCTGCGTGGAGCGTTCCATAGCGGCCACGGCATCCTGCGTGTCGGTCTGAATGGCTTTCACCAGGGCCGAAATCTGGCGCGTCGCATCCGCGGAACGCTCAGCCAGCCGCTGCACTTCTTCCGCAACCACCGAGAAGCCTCGTCCGGCTTCACCAGCGGACGCCGCCTGAATGGCCGCATTGAGCGCCAGCACGTTGGTCTGTTCGGTAATGTCGGAAATCAGCTCGGTAATTTCACCAATCTCCTGGGACGATTCGCCCAGCCGTTTGATCCGCTTGGAGGTTTCCTGGATCTGGTCGCGGATGGAGTTCATACCGCCGATGGCGTTCTGCACGGCCTGCAGGCCGGATTCGGCGGCGGTCAGCGATTGGCGCGCCACCTGGGAAGATTCCTGCGCCTGCGTGGACACTTCATTGATTCGGGACGCCATGTCGAGCACCGACTGGCCGGTTTCGCGAATCTCGCGCAGCTGTTCGGTGGACGCCGCCAGCAGTTCGGTGGAGGTGCTTTCCACCTGCGCCGTCGTCTGCGCAACGCGCGTGGCCGTGTTCTGCACGTTACCCACCAGCTGGCGCAACTCTTCCACCGTGTAGTTCACCGAGTCGGCGATGGCGCCGGTGATGTCCTCGGTCACGGTCGCTTCCTGCGTCAAATCGCCTTCAGCCACTGTCTGCAACTCATTCATCAAACGCAAAATGGCGGCCTGGTTGGCGTCGTTGACGCGCTTGGCGTCCTGCTCCTGGCCCTTGGCTTCCTGACGCTGCGTTTCCGCAACCGCCTGGCGCTGCTGGCTGTCCAGCACCTGCAGACGGGCCAGGCCGGCCGCGCAGAGCAGCGCAAAAGCGGCGGCACCGGCCAGAATACCCAGCGAAGTCACGCTCAAACCGGTTTGCACGGACAGCTTGCCCTGCAGGTCTTCCAGGCCGCGGCGAAGCGGTTCGCTGTCGGCAATGATGGAGGATTGCGCTTCACGCGCGGACACCAGGCCCTGCAAGTTGCCCAGAATGGCGCCGGCCTGCACGCGCGTCTGTTCGTAGAGGGCCATCAGCGCATCAAGGCGCTCACGGGTTTGCGGATCCTTGGAGCCGGCCAGGCGCAACTCGGGGCTGCCTTCCTGCAGGCCCTGGGCGATTTCCTTGAACGAGTTCAAATCCTTGCCCAGCAGGAACACGGCTTCAGGGCTCACGCCTTCCATGGTCAGGAACTCATTGGCGGATTTACCGATACGCTGGGTCAACATCACCAGCTGGCCGGAGGCGGAAATTTCAGCCGGCGCCGCATTCTGCTGCAGCTTGAGCGAGGACACGGTTTCGGCGATTTCCAGCAGGTCCGAAGACTGGCGGTTAATGGTGCGCAGCGCGTTGCCCACCTGGGTCAGAATGTTCTGCTGTCCCATCACGGTCTTGGCGTTCTTTTCGGCGCGTTCCATGAAGGGGGTGACTTTTTCCACGTCGGGCTGCAGGTCTTCGCTGACCGGCGCCAGGCGCAGGCTGTCTTCGCCGGACTTCAGGCCGCGCACGGTCTTGGCCAGCACGTCGGAGCTTTCGCGCACGTCGGGGAAGGCCTGGGCACTGCCCACCAGCGCCTGCGACACCGATTTCGCAAGGCGTTGCGACTGCATCAGCGACTGGCCGGTTGCCGCCACCTGCTGAGCCACTTTGTCCGCCTGGCTCAGCGCAAGGAAAGTCACCGTACCCAGAACCGCCACCGAAACAGCCAGGAAAAACACCAGGATCCGCTGGTGCTGGCCGATGGTCCTGCGGCCCAGCACGGGCAAGCTCAGGACTTCGGGGGTGGCGACTACCGAGTCCTCGGCCGTCGCTATGCGGGTGGAGCCAAAAGCATCATCATTGCCATCCGCCCGCCGCGCCGTGGCGGTCTGCAGGGAAGCTTCATCCATGGCGCCGGTTGCCAGCGGATCCGGCGTGCCGACGGAAGCCATGTCCATGCTGTCCTCGGGCTGGACGGACTTGGTTTTAAATAGCTTCTGGATATTTTCAATAACAGACATGGTGAGCCTTCCGGGGAGAAACAGTGTGCGCTATGCGCCTATCGTCAAAAAATGCGCTTGCTGGGCAAGCAACTGAAGGTTGATTTCCTGCCAGGTTGCACCGTTAAGGTCTACATACTGGTTACCAAAGAAATCCGGGGCGTCGGGCGCTTTTTCGGAGAAATCGCTGAACGCATCCTGGTTGCGCAACCCGGAGAGCTTGTCGATCAGCAGCGCGCAGTTGACTTCCAGCGCGGCGTTAAGCGCCACAAGCCGGGAGTCGGTGCGCGCGAGTTCGGTTTTGGGAGGCGGCGCCTTGCCGCTGACGTAGCTGGCGAGATCGACGATGCCGAAAAGGCCGCCCCGCAAGTTGGCGACCCCGGCGAACCAGTCCTGCGTGTAGGGGACCGGTTGCGTGCTGACCCAGGGGAAAATTTCACCGGACTGGCTCAGCGGAAACAGGTACTTCTTCCCGCCCGCTTCCACGGCCAGCCACGACGCGGCGACACCTTGCGTCCGCGCAATCTGCAACCTGTCGGCCAGCCGGGTTTGGAGCTCTCTAAGGGCTTGTCTGTTCGCCATGCTTTGGTTTTACGCCGTATTCAGCCAAGGGCCTTGATTTTGGCCATCAGCTCGTCCGCGTCCACCGGCTTGGTGATGTAGTCGCGGGCACCTTGGCGCATGCCCCAGACCCGGTCGGTTTCCTGGTTCTTGCTGGTGCACATCATGATGGGGATGTCGGAATACAGCGGGTCGCGCGTGATGGCACGCGTGAGCTGGAAACCGTTTTGCCCGGGCATCACCACGTCCATGAGGATGAGCTCGGGTTTGTCTTCTGCGAGGCGCCGGAACGCGTCTTCCGCATTTTCAGCAGTTTTGACTGAAAAACCATTTTTAACCAGCAGATCGGTCAAAAACATCAATTCGGTTTTGGAGTCGTCAACTACCAGTATTTTCTTGATTGCCATCACACTACTCCTTGTTTGGCGCTGCCGAGCTCCTGAACGGTCTGCAGCAGCTGATCTTTTGTAAAAGGCTTGGTCAGGTAGTCTTGCGAACCCACCATGCGACCGCGCGCCTTGTCGAATACGCCGTCCTTCGAGGACAGCATCACAATGGGAACGTTGGAAAACTTCACATTGCGCTTGATAATCGCACAGGTTTGATAGCCGTCGAGGCGAGGCATCAAAATGTCGCAGAAAATCAGATTGGGCTCGTAGTCGTTGACCTTGGAGAGGGCATCGAACCCATCCTCGGCCAGCAACACTTCATGCCCTCCCTGCTTCAGGAATATCTCGGCGCTACGCCGGATGGTATTGCTGTCATCGATGACCAAAACCTTCAGTCCGGAACTGGGAATGCTCACTGCCTATGCTCCTCTTGTTGCAGGCGCCGGCGGGTACGCCGGTCTGCGGTTGTCCAGGCTGACACCTGAACCCTTATATCTGAACCATTTCAAAGTCTTCCTTGCGCGCCCCGCATTCAGGGCAGGTCCAGTTCATGGGCACTTGGGCCCATGGCGTCCCGGCGGCTATGCCGTGCTCGGGCGCGCCGGCAGCTTCGTCATAAATCCACCCACAAATTAAACACATCCACGTCATTGATTGAGTCACAGCTTAAGTTGCCTTCGAATAGAATGCAACAATTGTATCGAGGCGGCGTTGCTTATTCGCGTACAAGGCAAAATCGCAGCCTATGGCAAACCCAAAAACCCCTCAACTGGACAGCCGACAACTCCAAATCGAGGACACCGACGCGTCACCGGCCTGCGTCATGACATTCAATGCCAACGACCCCAGCGGAGCCGGCGGGCTGACAGCGGATATTGCCTCCATCACCTCGGCCGGCGCCCATGCGCTGGCAGTTGTAACGGGCGCTTACGTGCGCGATACAGCCGAGATTTTCGACCACTTTGCCTTCGATGAAGAAGCCGTCACGGACCAGGCGCGCTCAGCGCTCGAAGACATGCCGGTTGCAGCCATCAAGGTGGGCTTTGTCGGCAGCCCCGAGAACATCTCCACCATCGCCGAAATCGCCTCGGATTATGCCGACGTGCCGCTGATCGCCTACATGCCCAACCTGTCCTGGTGGGAAGAAAGCGAAATCGACAGCTACCTGGACGCCTTTCGCGAGCTGATGCTGCCCCAGACCACAGTGTTGGTCGGCAACCACAGCAGCCTGTGGCGCTGGCTGCTTCCGGACTGGCCGGGCGAGCGCAATCCCTCGGCCCGGGACATCGCCAAGGCGGCCGCCGACCTGGGCGTGCCCTATACGCTCGTCACCGGCATCCCCATGCCCGACCAGTTCATCGACAACGTGCTGGCCACGCCGCAAGCGGTGCTCTACAGCGAGAAATTCGAACGCTTCGAGGCGGTCTTTGCCGGCGCCGGCGACACCTTGTCCGCCGCCCTTTCCGCCTTGCTGGCCAATGGCCACGACCTGCAGGCCGCGACCGCCGAGGCCCTGACTTTCCTGGACCACAGCCTGGACGCCGGCTTTCACCCCGGAATGGGCAACATCGTGCCGGACCGCCTGTTCTGGGCGCAGGCCGATGTCGACCCTGAAGAAGAACCCGGGGAAGAAACGGGCGATGCCAATGACGACGTCGAGCTGACGTCCAAACCCACCCTTGACCTGCCCCCCAATGGAACAACCAAACACTAAGCCCGCCGCCCCCCAAACAGCCTCCCGCAACGACGCCCTCTTTGAACGCGCCAAAAAATTGATTCCCGGCGGGGTCAACTCGCCCGTCCGGGCCTTCAAGGCCGTTGGCGGCACACCGCGCTTCGTGCAGCGCGCGCAGGGCGCCTACTTCTGGGACGCCGACGGCAAGCGCTACATCGACTACATCGGCTCCTGGGGCCCCATGATCCTGGGCCACGGCCACCCCGCCGTGCTTGAAGCCGTGCAGAAGGCCGCGCTGGAGGGCTTTTCCTACGGCGCGCCCACCGAGCGTGAGGTCGAACTGGCCGAAGAACTCGTGCGGCTCGTGCCTTCACTCGAAATGGTGCGACTGGTCAGCTCGGGCACGGAAGCGGCCATGAGCGCCATCCGCCTGGCGCGCGGCGCCACCGGGCGCAACAAGATCATCAAGTTCGAGGGCTGCTACCACGGCCATGCCGACGCCCTGCTGGTCAAAGCCGGTTCGGGCCTTGCCACCTTCGGCAACCCGACCAGCGCCGGCGTGCCGCCCGAGGTGGTGCAGCACACGCTGGTGCTCGAATACAACCACATCGCCCAGCTGGAGGAGGCCTTTGCCCTGCACGGCAAGGACCTGGCCTGCCTGATCATCGAGCCCATCGCCGGCAACATGAATTTTGTGCGCGCCAGCGTGCCCTTCATGAAGCGCTGCCGCGAGCTGTGCACGCAATACGGCGCGCTGCTGGTCTTCGACGAGGTCATGACCGGATTCCGCGTGGCGCTGGGCGGCGCGCAAAGCGTTTATGCCCGCAGCATTCCCGGCTTCAAGCCCGACATGACGGTCATGGGCAAGGTCATAGGCGGCGGCATGCCGCTGGCGGCCTTTGGCGGCACCCGCGCCGTGATGGAGCAACTCGCCCCCCTGGGTCCGGTCTACCAGGCCGGCACGCTCTCCGGCAACCCGGTCGCCACCGCCTGCGGCCTGGCCACCCTGCGCGAGATTTCGAAACCGGGTTTTTACGAAGCTTTAAGCGAACGCACCCGCAGCCTGGTCGCCGGCCTCACGCAAGCAGCCGCCAAGGCCGGCGTGCCGTTTTGCGGCGACAGCGAAGGCGGCATGTTCGGCTTTTTCCTGCTGGGGCAGTTGCCGCAGAACTACGCCACGGTGATGACCACCGACAGCCCCGCGTTCAACCGCTTCTTTCACGCGATGCTGGACAGCGGGGTGTATTACGCGCCGGCGCTGTATGAAGCGGGCTTCGTCAGTTCGGCGCACGCGGCGGCCGACATTGAAGCCACCGTGGACGCGGCCGCGAAGTTTTTCGCCGCGGGCTGAGCCGGCTGTTCCGCCCTCGGCGGGCGGCGCCGCAGGCCCGGATTGCCGGGCCCACTTGCGGCTTTTAAAACTCAGTGCCGGAAGTGCCGAACGCCCGTCAACACCATCACCACTTCGCGTTCATCCGCAGCGGCAATGACCTCATCATCCCGCATGCTGCCGCCGGGCTGGATCACGCAGGTCGCGCCAGCATCCACCACCACGTCAAGGCCGTCGCGGAAGGGGAAGAAGGCGTCGCTCGCGACCACCGAACCCTGCAGGCTCAGCCCGGCGTTGGCGGCCTTGATGGAGGCGATGCGGGCCGAGTCGATACGGCTCATCTGGCCGGCCCCCACGCCCTGCGTCATGCCGTCGGCGCAGAACACGATGGCGTTGGACTTGACGTACTTCGCGACCTTCCAGGCAAACAGCATGTCGTGCAGCTGCTCCTGCGTGGGCTGCAGCTTGCTGACCACCTTGAGGTCGCCGATGGCCAGTTCGTGGTTGTCGGCGGTCTGCATCAAAAGGCCTGAACCCACGCGCTTGACGTCCATCAGGTTGCGGCCCTGCTTCCAGGCGGTGTCGCCGCCGGGCGGCAGGTCGATCTGCAGGATGCGCACATTGACCTTGCTCTTGAAGACTTCCAGCGCCTCGGGCGTGAAGGCGGGCGCCATCAGCACTTCGACAAACTGTTTGGAGATCTGCTGCGCGGCGCGCTCGTCGAGCGGGCAGTTCAGGGCGATGATGCCGCCGAAGGCCGAGGTCGGGTCGGTCTTGAAGGCCTTGCTGTAGGCCTCCAGGCCGTCCTTGCCGACAGCCACGCCGCAGGGATTGGCATGCTTGACGATCACGCAGGCGGCGCCGTCCTTGATGAAGTCGAAGCTTTTGACGCATTCCCAGGCGGCGTCGGCATCGGCGATGTTGTTGTACGAAAGCTCCTTGCCCTGCAGCTGTTTGGCCGTCACCAGGGAACCGGGCGCGGGATGCAGGTCGCGGTAGAGCGCCGCCTGCTGGTGCGAGTTTTCGCCGTAGCGCAGGTCCTGCACCTTGATGAAGCGGCCGTTGGCCTGGCCGGGAAACATCCCATGGGTGCCGTCGGCCTGGATGCCGGAGAGGTAGTCGCTGATCGCGCCGTCGTACTGGCTGATGCGGTTGAACGCGGCCACCGACAAGGCGAACTTGGTTTTGTCGCTGAGCTTGCCGCCGTTTTTCAATTCATCCAGAACGCCTGCGTACTGCGAGGCGTCGGTCAGCACGCCGACGTCCTTCCAGTTCTTGGCGGCGGAGCGCACCATGGCCGGGCCGCCGATGTCGATGTTCTCGATCGCGTCTTCCAGCGTGCAGCCGGGCTTGGCCACGGTGGACTCAAAGGGGTAGAGGTTCACCACCAGCAGGTCTATGGTGTCTATGCCGTGGGCCGTCAGCGCAGCCATGTGCTCGGGCACATCGCGCCGGGCCAGCAGGCCGCCGTGGATCTTGGGGTGCAGGGTCTTGACGCGGCCGTCCAGCATTTCCGGAAAACCGGTGTGGTCGGCGACTTCGGTCACCGGCAGGCCGGCGTCGGCCAGCAGCTTGGCCGTGCCGCCGGTGGACAGCAGCTTGATGCCCAGGGCGTGCAGCGCCTGCGCGAATTCGAGAATGCCGGTTTTGTCGGAAACGGAAATCAGTGCGTTCATGGTGGTGTTCTAAAAAGGGGAGCCGGTTCGAATGCCCGGGAAGGTCCGGGCGGCGGAAATTTTTATTTGATGAGCTTGTGCTCGACCAGCTTCTTGCGCAGGGTGTTGCGGTTCAGGCCCAGCCATTCGGCGGCGCGCGACTGGTTTTGTTCGGCGTGTTGCATGACGACTTCCAGCAGCGGTTTTTCCACCACTTTGACCATCATTTCGTACATGCCGTCGGGCTCGGTGCCGCGCAGGTCCTTGAAATAGCCTTCCAGACTGGTGCGTACGCACTCTTCGATGTGTTTCTTGCTCATGCCGCAGCTTCTTCCTGATTTTTATCTTTATTCGCCCGTGCCAGCGGCACGCCCTCAATGCCGGACTCGGCGGCATTGGCCGGAATCCGGTCCATCCGCGTGCCCAGCCCTTCAAAAAACCCGCTGACCGCGCGCAGTTGCGCGTCGCAGTCTTCCAGCAAATTCATCCGCGCGCGAAAGGCCTCGCCGCCGGGCAAGGCCCTCACGTACCAGCCGATGTGCTTGCGCGCCGTGCGCACGCCGGTGAACTCGCCGTACAAATCGTAGTGGTCGCGCAAATGATCGACCAGCAGGCGCTCGACCTCGGCCACCAGAGGCGGCGCAAGATGCGTGCCGGTGGACAGGAAATGCGCCACCTCGCGGAAAATCCAGGGCCGGCCCTGCGCCGCGCGGCCTATCATCACGGCGTCGGCGCCGGTGTAAGCGAGCACGTCGCGGGCTTTTTCGGGGCTGCTGATATCGCCGTTGGCTACCACCGGAATGCGCAGCGCGGCCTTGACGGCGGCAATCGTGTCGTATTCGGCCGCGCCCTTGTAGCCCTGCTCGCGCGTGCGGCCGTGCACGGTGATCATCTGCACGCCGGCGGCTTCGGCCGCGCGGGCAATCGCGAGGGCGTTCTTCTCGGCCTGGCACCAGCCGGTGCGCATCTTGAGCGTGACCGGAACGTTGCGCGGCGCGCAGGCGGCGACCACGGCCTCCACAATCTGCAGCGCCAGGGTTTCGTCCTGCATCAGGGCCGAGCCCGCCCATTTGTTGCAGACCTTTTTGGCCGGGCAACCCATGTTGATGTCGATGATCTGCGCGCCGCGATCGATGTTGTAGGCCGCGGCCTCACCCATCATCTGCGCATCGGTGCCGGCGATCTGCACGGCAATCGGCGCGGCCTCGCCTTCGTGGTTGGCGCGGCGCGAAGTCTTCAGGCTGTCCCACAGGTCCTTGCGCGAGGTCACCATCTCGCTGACGGCGTAGCCCGCGCCCAGCTTTTTGCTGAGCTGGCGAAACGGCCTGTCCGTCACGCCGGCCATGGGCGCGACAAACAGGTTGTTTGCCAAAGCGTAAGGGCCGATGTTCATGGGAAATGGAGGGTGCGGGTTGCTGAAAAAGGAGGCACGATTGTACCTGCCCAAAATTTCAGCAATTGAAATTTGCACACGGACTTGTAAGCGTCTTCCTGACACGGCGGCCGGCGCGCCCTGCCTATACTCGAATGCATATATGGAAGCCTGGATTCACCGTTTGATAGAACTTTTGGCCCTGCCCGAATACGGCCTGAGCACGGTGTTCGTGGTGTCTTTCATTTCAGCCACGCTGTTGCCGCTGGGTTCGGAGCCCGTGGTCTTCGGCCTCGTCAAACTCAATCCGGCAATGTTCTGGCCGGCGGTGCTGGTCGCCACCGCGGGCAACACGCTGGGCGGCGCGCTCGACTGGTGGATGGGTTACGGCGCCCACAAGGTGGTGGACAAATACCCGCACTCCTCGCACCACGGCCGCGCCGTGCGCTGGCTGGAAAAGCTCGGCCCCAAAGCCTGCCTGCTGGCCTGGCTGCCGGTAGTGGGCGACCCGCTGTGCGCGGTAGCGGGCTGGCTCAAGTTTCCGTTCTGGCCCTGCCTGGCTTACATGGCGGTCGGCAAATTCGCGCGTTATTTTTTGATGACGGGCAGCCTGATCTGGGCCTTCCCCGGCGTGGTGACCGGCTAGACAAGCAGGAAAATCAGAAGCGCTCGTGCGGCAGCAGGTAGCGCCACTGGCCGGGCTGCAGCTGGCTCATCGCGACACGGCCTATGCGCAGGCGCTTCATGCCTTCGACCTTGAGGCCCACGCTTTCGCACATGTAGGCGATCTGCCCCGGCACCTCGCCCTTGAGCGCAAAGCGCAGGCGGGTTTCGTTTTGCCAGCTCACCTTGGCCGGCGGCAACAGCATGCCCTTGTAGGTGAAGCCGTGGTCCACGCGGTTGAGCCGCTCCAGGCCGCCGGGCTTGATGTCGCCGCTGACGTCGACGACGACTTCATGCTCCATCAAACGGGCGTCTTCGCGCAGCTTGCGCGTCACGCGCCAGTCCTGGGTCAGCACGACGAGACCACTGGCCGGCGTGGCCAGCGGCGTCACCAGTTCCACCGACGAAAAATGTTTCTTGAGCGGGCGAATGCCGGATCGGTCGTCGGGCGACTGCGTGGCGGACGACAGCAGGGGCGCCAGGGACGCCGCATTGCCGTCCGGCCCCGCCTCATGGCCCGCGGGCTTGTGCAGCAGAAGCGTCACGGGCGTGAGCGCGAGCAGGCTGGCGTCCCTGTCGAGGGTGATGGCCTGGTCGAGCACGCGAAACTGCGGCTCTTCAACGATGACACCGTCGACGCTGACCCAGCCGCCCTCGATGTACTGCTCGGCCTCGCGGCGCGAGCAGGACAGCATCTCGGCCAGGCGCTTGGCGAGGCGAACAGGTTCTGTCATCGCGGCGGGGCCGTCATGGCGGAGCGTCGAGGGGGAGACTAGCTTTGCGCCGCCACCACGCCGATTTCCACGTGGTACTTGGGCGACGCCAGGCGCGGGCTCATGACCGTGGCACGCGCGGGCGTGGCGCCGGGCACCACCCAGGCTTCCCAGGCGCGGTTCATGTCGGCGAAGCTGTCCATGTCGGTCAGCCAGATGGTGGCGCTCAGGAGGCGCGACTTGTCGCTGCCGGCGGCGGCGAGCAAACGGTCGATATTGGCCAGGATGCTGCGGGTCTCTTCGTACACGCCGGCGCCGGCGTCGTCGCCGGCCACCTGGCCAGCGAGGTACACGGTTTTGTTGTGGACGACGGCCTGGGACATGCGGGGGCCGGATTCGATGCGCTGGATGGTCATGGTGTTCTCTTTCAAAGCGGGTGTGTTAACAGGGACGAGGTTTCAACAGCTTCAAACAGCCGCTGCCCATGATGCGCCGGACTCACCCCGAAGCAAGCCGGGGTTCGCCGCAGCCTAGCTGCTGAACAGGAAGTTCATCACGTCGCCGTCCTTGACGACGTATTCCTTGCCTTCGCTGCGCATCTTGCCGGCATCCTTGGCGCCCTGCTCACCCTTGAAGGTGATGAAGTCGGCGAAGGCGATGGTCTGGGCGCGGATATAGCCTTTTTCAAAGTCGGTGTGAATCACGCCGGCCGCCTGCGGGCCGGTGTCGCCGACGTGGATGGTCCAGGCGCGCACTTCCTTGACGCCTGCGGTGAAGTAGGTCTGCAGGCCCAGCAGCTTGTAGGCCGCCAGGATCAGGCGGTTCAGGCCCGGCTCGTCCTGGCCGATCTCGGCGAGGAACATCTTTTTGTCCTCCTCCTCCATGTCGGCCATCTCGGCTTCCATCTTGGCGCAGATCGCCACCACCGGCGCCTTCTGGGCTTCGGCGTAGGCTTTCAGGCGGTCCAGGAAAGGGTTGTTCTCGAAGCCGTCTTCGGCCACGTTGGCCACGAACATCGCGGGCTTGGCGGTGATCAGGAAGAACTGCCCGAGCAGCGGCAGCTCTTCCTTGCTGAAGTCCACGGTGCGCACCGGCTTGCCTTCATTGAGCGCGGCCTGGCATTTTTCGAGCAGGGCCACCAGCTTGATGGACTCCTTGTCGCCGGAGCGTGCTGTCTTGGTCACCCGGTGCAGGGCTTTTTCCACGGCGGCCAGGTCGGCCAGGCAGAGCTCGGTCTGGATGACTTCGATGTCGGAGATCGGGTCCACCTTGCCGGCGACATGGATCACGTTGTCGTCTTCAAAGCAGCGCACCACATTGACAGTGGCGTCGGTTTCGCGGATGTGGGCCAGGAACTTGTTGCCCAGGCCTTCGCCCGTGCTGGCGCCCGCCACCAGGCCTGCGATGTCCACAAACTCGACGATGGCCGGAACAATGCGTTCGGGCTTGACGATTTCCGCCAATTGGGCCAACCTCGGATCGGGCACCTCCACAATGCCGACGTTCGGCTCAATCGTGCAAAAGGGGTAGTTCTCAGCCGCGATCCCCGCTTTGGTCAACGCATTGAAAAGGGTGGATTTTCCAACGTTAGGCAAACCTACAATGCCGCACTTCAAACTCATGAGAAACCTTCAAAAACAGGCTGAGAAGTGTATGCGATGCGCGGCAGTCCGGGGCTGGGCGGCTTTGTGGCAGGCATTCGCCACCCTTTTGCTGGGCGGGTCTTTGCTGCTGCAGGCCGGCCCCGCGCAGGCCCAGCCCGTGCTGGCCTTGAAAGACGTCAATCCCATGCTGGACGTCCATGCCGACGCTTTCGCATGGATCGATGCCGACGGCCAGGCCGGCATTGAGCAGGTGTCCGCCGGCAAGAGCGGTCCGGCGTTCACGCCCACGGCGGCCGACACCATTTATTCACTCGGGCCCCACGCGGCGCTGTGGCTGCACTACCGTTTTGCCAAGTCGTCAGGCTCGCGCCAGGACTGGCTGCTGGCGTTTCCCCTGCCCCTGCTGGACCTGGCGACGGTGTACCAGCGCGGCGCTGCGGGCGCCTGGACCTCCCAAACCGCCGGGGACACCGTCGCGGTTTCCAGCTGGCCCGAACCCGGCCGCTACGGGCAGTTCGAGCTCAACTTGCCGGACAACGGCGTGCACGACGTCTACGTGCGCATCCAGCACGTGACGGAAGTCGGAATTCCGGTGCGCGTCAGCACCCGCAGCAGCCAGGCACAGCGCCTGCAGCTGGAATACCTGGCCATCGGCGTGGTGTTCGGCGCGCTGGTGCTGCTGATCGTCGCCTGCGCGGTGCAAAGCTGGGTGTACCGCGACAAGGCCTACGGCTGGTATGCCGTCTACGCATCCATCATGGCCGTGGTGGTGGCGGCCTGGAGCGGCGTGGCCGGCCATTTGCTGTGGAGCAACTTCAGCGCCTGGAACAACCTGGCGCAGGGTTGCCTGGGCATCCTGGGCGGCGGCTCGGCCCTGCTGGTGGTGCACCAGCTGTGCGGGGTGGGCACGCGCCACAAGTGGTTTGAACGCATCGGCTACTGGACCGGCCTGGCCGGGCTGCCGCTGGCCCTGCTCTACACCATGCTGGAGCGCAGCCTGGGTGTGCGCCTCATCGGCGTTTACCTGGTTGCCGTCGTGGTGCTGGGCGTGGGCCGTGCCTACATGACCTGGCGGCGCCAGGACGTGGTGGGCTTCTGGGTCCTGGCCGCGTTCACGCCGCTGGCGCTGGCCACCTTGCTGGTCGTCACCAGCATCCTGGGCCTGCTGTCGGTCTCGTGGCTGTCCCAGTACGGCCTGATGGCCGGCCTGGTGATAGAGGTGCCGCTGCTGCTGGTGGCGCTGAACCTGCGCTCGCGCGAGCGCCACGCGGTGGAGGCGCGCGAGCAGGCCATGTCCAGCCAGGATGCCCTCACCGGCCTGCTGGCCGCGCATCTTTTCCACGACCGCTTCAAGCAGGTGGTGGCGCGCGCGCAACGCTACAAGGAACCGGCGGCGGTGGTCTACATCGAGCTGGTCAACTACCGCTACATCAAGAAAACCTGGGGCACGGCGGTGGCCGAGCAAAGCCTGCTGCGCAGCGTGATCAAGCTGCGCCGCATCCTGCGCGACGTCAATACCGTGGGGCGTATCGACGAAGCCCGCTTCGGCCTGATCCTCGAAGGCGTGGCCTCCCGCACGCCGGTCACCGAACTCGCGGCCCGATTGATCGCCGCCGGCCTGATGCCGCTCAAGGGGCTCAAGCCGGAGGTGGTGCTGCAGTTTCACGTGGCCGGCGTGGTGCTGAACGAACGCCTGGGCAGCCCCGAGGACATCTCCACCGCGCTGGGCGACCTGTTGCACGGCATGGCGGCCCGCACGCGCCGCCCGATTCGCTTCCTGGAGCCGGAGCTGACCCACCCCATGCCGCTGGCGACGGACTCAGGTTTTGACGGCGCCGAATCCGGGCCTCACGGGCCCCATGCGCCACCCGCGTCGCAAGCGCCCGCCGTCGTGCAGGCGCCGGCGCTGCGGGCAGTCAAAAGTCACTCAAACCGGTAGCTGGCGCCCACGGGCTGGCCCACCTTGAGCTGGTGGTCTATGCCGCCCAGCACGATAGCGTTCATGCCGAAGGTCAGCGCGCCGTTGACACGCGGGTCCTGCCGGTAGGTCTGCAGCATGTCGCCCACCTCCGGGCTGCTGATGGCGGTGGCCGGGTCGATGTTGGGAATCGGGCAGCGCGGGCAGGGCTTGACCGGTTTGAGCTGTGCCGGCCCCTGTTCGGTCGTGATCTGCAGCAGGTCGACGCGGTCCTCGTCATGCGGTGCCAGGCCCTCCGCCCCCGCCGCATCGCCCAGCACGATGTTGGGCCGGAAACGTTCCATGCCCACGGGCGCCACACCCAGGGCCGCCAGTTTTTCATTGAATTGCGCCAGCGAAGCCTCGCTGAGCACCAGTATCGAATACCCGTCACTGAACTGGTTGAGCGCCTCCAGGCCGCCGGTCCAATCCGTATTGCAGACCCGCTTGTGCTCGGGGTCGAAGCGCACCAGGCGCGCCGTCTGGCCCAGGAAGTCGGTGAACCACTGGGCCGCGATGGCACCCATGTCGTAGGCCTGCACTTCGTCCTTCCATACCCGCACGCGCACCGGTTCCTCCACCTGGTCCAGCGCGATGTGCAGGGCCAGCATGCCGGGCGCGCGCAGGATCATGTCGTGGTGCCGCAGCTGCGGCTTGATGAGCGCCATGCGCGGGAGCTCGCGCTGCGTGAGGAAACGGCCTTTGGCGTCCACCACCATCCAGGCGCGGTCGAATTCCAGCCCGGTCTCGGTCAGCAGCACATCCTGCACCTGCACACCGGCGCAGGATTTCACCGGATAGACGTAGAGGCGCGAGATCACCGCGCTCAGGTCGAAGGCCGCACCGGCCGCTGTGTCGTTCAATGAGTCGCTCACGTCGTCAAATCCTTGTGAATGTGGCAAAGAGGCTTGCCCGAAACGCCGATTTTGCACTGCCTTCTAAAATGGGGCATGACCAAGACCTTTGATGTCTGTATTCGCGGCGACGGTGTGGTGGGCCGCACGCTGGCCCTGTTGCTGGCGCGTGAGCGCTTGCGCGTCGCCCTCGTGACCCGGCCTGAAAAAGCCGCAGGGACGCCGCAGTCCGCCGATGTGCGCGCCTACGCGCTGAACAGCGCCTCGCGCGGCGTGCTCGAAGCCCTGCGCGCCTGGCCCGAGCCGGCCTTCGCCACACCGGTGGCGGAAATGCAGGTCTGGGGCGACGATGGCGGCAAGCTCGACTTCACAGCCCAAAGCGTGGGCCAGGAGGCACTGGCCTGGATCGTCGACGTGCCCGCGCTGGAGCAGCAATTGCTCCAGGCAGTGCGCTACCAGCCGCAAATCGAAACCGTGACGGAGCCAGTCAAAGCCGCGCTCACCGTCATCTGCGAAGGCCAGAAAAGCCCCAGCCGCGATGAACTCGGGCAGGCGCGACCGATCAACTGGACCGTCAAGCCCTATCCGCAAAAAGCCGTCGCCGCGCGGCTGGAACTCGAAAAACCCCATGGCGGCATCGCCCGCCAGTGGTTCCTGGGCGGCGATATTGTGGCCCTGCTGCCTTTATCCGGCGCCCAGGGGAACTTGGCGGCGCTGGTGTGGTCAGTCTCTGTGGAGCGCGCCGGCATCCTCGAAAAAATGCCGCCCGAAGAATTTTGCAAGACGCTTGAGGCCGTTTGCGGCCAGGAAGCCGGCACGCTGCGGCTGACCAGCGAGCGGGCCAGCTGGCAGCTCTCGCTGTCAAGCGCCGGGCACTGGGTGGGCCCGGGCTGGGCTTTGGCGGGCGATGCAGCGCACACGGTGCATCCGCTGGCGGGCCAGGGCCTGAACCTGGGCTTGGCCGATGCAGCCTGCCTGGCCGGCGTGCTGGCGCAGCGCGAATACTGGCGCGGGCTGGGCGATGAAAAGCTGCTGCGCCGCTACGAAAGGGCGCGCAAGGCCGACGTGGCGGCCATGGGCGCGGTGACCGACGGTTTGCACGGGCTTTTTGCGCAGACCGACGGGCCCTGGCAGGCTTTGCGCAACTGGGGCATGAAGGGCTTTGGACGCAGCGGCTTCCTGAAAAGCTGGCTGACGCGGCAGGCCGCGGGCTTATAGAAATTTGAGACAGCGAAACACACTGGAACCGACATGAAATTCTTGAGATCAATCGCCGTGCTCGGCTTGCTGGCATGCAGCCTGGTTCCAGCCTTTGCGCAGGAAGCCGCGATCCGTAAAAACCTGTCCGAAAAATTCCCGGCGTTCGCGAAAATCGACGAAGTCAGCAAGACGCCGATGAACGGCCTGTATGAAGTGCGTGTCGGTTTTGACATTTTCTACACCGACGAGCAGGGCAACTACCTGTTGCAGGGCAGCCTGATGGACGTGAGGGCGCGCAAGAACCTGACCGAGGAGCGCGTCGAAAAGCTCAGCGAGGTGGACTTCGACAAGCTGCCCCTGGCCGACGCGTTCAAGATCGTACGCGGCGACGGCAAGCGCAAGCTGGCGGTGTTCGAAGACCCCAACTGCGGTTACTGCAAACGCTTCGAACGCGACCTGACCAACGTCAACAACGTCACCGTCTACCTCTTCCTGTATCCCGTGCTCGGCCCGGACTCCGTCGCCAAGTCGCGCAACATCTGGTGCGCCAAGGACAAGCCCAAGGCCTGGAACGACTGGATGCTGCGCAACACCACGCCCGCCAACGCCGATTGCGACATCGCCGCCCTCAAGCGAAACCGCGAGTTCGGCCAGAAATACAACATCACCGGAACGCCCACCCTGATTTTTGCCAACGGCTCGCGCGCACCCGGCGCCATCAGCGCGGAAGAGGTTGAAAAAATGCTGGTCGCCGCAAAAGCCCCCTGAGCACCGACCTGGGGTATTCTGTGGCCAAGATGCCAGGCACCACCCGAAATACCCCTCCCCCTCTCCACTACCGCGTTGAAATCGGCGACCTCCACGCGCATCTCTTTCGCGTCACCCTCACGATCGCGCAACCCGAGGCGCTGCAGCGGGTTTCCTTGCCCGTGTGGATTCCCGGCAGCTACCTGGTGCGGGAGTTCTCCAAAAACCTGCAGAAACTCGAAGCCCGGCAAACCGGCCGCACGCCGCTTGCCGTGGAACAGCTGGATAAGTGCACCTGGCAGGTCCAATGCTCGCCGGCCAAGCCGCTGGTGCTGCGCTACGAGGTGTATGCCAACGACAACTCGGTGCGCACCGCCTGGCTGGATGCACACCGCGGATTTTTCAACGGCACCAGCCTGTGCCTGAAAGTACAGGGCCACGAAAAATCCGAACACGTGCTCGAGGTCCCCGCGCCCAAGGCCGTCAAGGGCTGGTCGCTGGCCACGGGCCTGGCGCCGCGCGAAACCGGCAAGCAGGGTTTCGGCAGCTATACCGCGGCCGACTATGACGAACTGGTCGACTGCCCTGTAGAGATGGGCACCTTCTGGAGCGGCACCTTCACGGTGCGCGGCGTGCCGCATCGCGTGGTGGTCGCGGGCGCGGCGGCCAGCTTCGACAGCGCGCGGCTGCTGGACGATACGCACAAGATTTGTGAAGCCGAGATCCGTTTCTGGCATGGCGCCAAAAAACCGCCCTTCCAGAACTACCTGTTCATGCTCAACGCCGTGGACGACGGTTACGGCGGCCTGGAGCATCGCAACTCGACCGCGCTGATCTGCAAGCGCCAGGACCTGCCGCGCGTGGGTGAGCCGCGCACCAGCGAGGGCTACACCACGCTGCGCGGCCTGATCAGCCACGAGTACTTCCACACCTGGAACGTCAAGCGCCTGCGCCCCGCGGAGTTTGAAAACTATGACTACACCGGCGAAAACTACACCCGTATGCTGTGGTTTTTCGAAGGCTTCACCAGCTACTACGACGACCTCCTGCTGCGCCGCGCCGGCCTGCTGGACAACGCGGGCTACCTCAAGCTGCTGAACAAAACCATCAACCAGGTCATGCAGACGCCGGGCCGACTGGTGCAGTCGGTGGCCGAAGCCAGCTTCGACGCCTGGGTGAAGTACTACCGGCAGGACGAAAACACGCCCAATGCCACCGTGAGCTACTACACCAAGGGCGCGTTGGTGGCGCTGTGCTTTGACCTCACGCTGCGCGGCGAGGGCAAGGAACACCACCGCGGCGCAAAGGCCGGCACGCTGGACGACGTGATGCGGGCCCTGTGGCTGCGCTGCAAGGCCGGACCCATGCGCGAGGCCGATTTTGCGGAAGAACTTGCGGCGGCCGGACATCGATCATTTGCAGCGGAACTCGCCGGCTGGGTGCACGGCCGCGACGAACTGCCGCTCAAGGCGCTGCTGCTGCAGCACGGCGTGGCCGTGACGGAGGAGCCCGCGCAGCTGGCCCACCGGCTGGGACTGCGCGCGGCCGAAAACCAGGGTACGGTGCAGATCAAAAATGTGTTGCGCGGCGGCGCCGCCGAGCGCGCCGGCTTTGCGCCCGGGGATGAATGGCTGGGGCTGGCGCCTGCCACTAAAACCGCAGCGCAAGGCATGGACGGCGGCTGGCGCATGAGCCGGCTCGACGACCTGACACACTATGCCGGCAACGCCAAAAAAGTCATCGCGCTGGTGTCGCGCGACAAGCGACTGATGCGGCTGGAGCTGGCCATGCCGCCCGCGCTCACCACCTGGCGCCTGGCGGTGCAGGATGCCGCGCTGATGGACCAGTGGCTGGGGCCCAAGGCCTGAGCCTGCCTCGCTCTAATCTCCCCTGAAAGCCGCCGGCCGTTTTTCCAGGAAAGCGGCCACTCCCTCCAGATAATCGTGCGTGCGGCCCAGCGCCGACTGCATGTCGCGCTCCGCATCGAGTTGCTGGTGCAGCGTGCGGGTAATGCCCTCGCGCATCAGCTGCCGTGTCGCCACCAAAGCGCGCGTCGGCAACGCGGCCAGCCGCTGCGCCAGCGCCATGGCGGCCGCCACGGGATCGTCGGCGACGTCCCAGATCAAGCCCCACTCCTTGGCCTGCGCCGCCGGCAGTTTGTCGCCCGTGAGCGCCAGGCCCATGGCGCGGGCCAGCCCCAGCTTTTGCACCAGCAGCCAGCTGCTGCCCGCATCGGGTACCAGGCCAATCTTGCTGAAGGCCTGGATAAAGCTGGCGCCGGGCGCGGCCACCGCCATGTCGCAACTCATGGCCAGCGAGGCGCCGGCCCCCGCGGCCACGCCGTTGACGGCCGCGACCGTGGGCATGCGCAGCGCCAACAGCCGGCGCGCCGTGGGGTTGAAGGCCTGGTCGATCAGCGGGCCCGGGTCGGCGCGCTCGACGAGGCGTGGGCCGGGCGAGAAATCAAATTCCGACAGGTCGGCGCCGGCGCAAAAGCCGCGGCCCGCGCCGGTGATCACCAGCGCGCGAACCTGCGGATCGGCCTCGGCCCGGTCGAGCGCGGCCCACAGTTCGCCGTGCATCTGCCGCGTGAAACTGTTGAGGGCCTGCGGGCGGTTGAGCGTGACGACGGCCACGGCGCCCTCGGTCGCGTACAAGACAGAGGGGTCGGGGGAGGAAAAGGAAGCGGTGGGCATGGGCGAGGTCTCCTGCCCCGAATCTAGCACCTGCGGCGCGGCCTCCCGGGGGCCGTTCGGCTCGTGGCATCATTGCCCCAGCATTCCCCAAGGACCTCTTTCATGACCTACGAAACCATTGAAACCCGCACCGAAGGCCCGGACGGCCGCAAGGTGGGCATCGTCACGCTGAACCGGCCCAAGCAGCTCAACGCCCTGAACGACCAGCTGATGGACGAACTGGGCGCCGCCCTCAAGGCCTTTGATGCCGACGAGGGCATAGGCTGCATGATCCTGACCGGCAGCGAAAAGGCTTTCGCCGCCGGCGCCGACATCGGCGCCATGGCCGGCTACGGCTTTGCCGACGTCTACAACCAGGACTACATCACGCGCAACTGGGAGCAGATCCGCAGCGTGCGCAAGCCGGTCATTGCCGCCGTCAGCGGCTTTGCCCTGGGCGGAGGCTGCGAGCTGGCCATGATGTGCGACTTCATCATCGCCGCCGACAACGCGCGCTTCGGCCAGCCCGAGATCAAGCTGGGCATCATCCCGGGCGCCGGCGGCACCCAGCGCCTGCCACGCGCGGTGGGCAAGTCCAAGGCCATGGACATGGCCCTGACCGGCCGCATGATGGACGCCCAGGAGGCCGAGCGCTCAGGCCTCGTCAGCCGCGTGGTGCCGCTGGAAAAACTGATGGACGAGGCGCTGGGCGCCGCCCTGCTGATCTGCGGCTTCGGCCAGATCAGCGTCATGGCCGCCAAGGAAGCCGTCAACCGCTCGTTTGAAAGCGGGCTCAGCGACGGCGTGATGTTCGAGCGGCGCCTGTTCCATGCGATGTTTGCGACCGAAGACCAGAAAGAGGGCATGGATGCCTTTGTGAACAAGCGCAAGCCAGTTTTTAAACACAGGTGAACCCCAACCAGCAGGGGCTGCGGGACTGGCTTTGCCAGACCGCAGGCGCCGCCCCTCGACCCCTCGAGGGGGGAACAGGCTACACGCAGTGAGCCTGGACGGAGGTGTTTTTATAGCTATAATCTTAGGCTGTCGGTCGTATAGCTCAGTTGGTTAGAGCGCAGCATTCATAATGCTGATGTCGGTGGTTCAAGTCCACCTACGACCACCAAGAATACTTGCAAAGCCCCAGAGGGTCCCCTCCCCTGGGGCTTTGTTCTTTGTGTTCCGGGCCTTTGCGGGTCCTTTTATGGCGCACTTTGGCCATTCTTTGCTATCCTTTTGATATTCAACAGCCTCTGGACACATACCATGAACCGCTGCAACCTCCGTCTGACCCCCTTCCTCGTGGCGTTGGCCGCCTCCGCCGGCTTGCTGAGCCTGCCCGCCTTGGCCCAAAGCGACCAGAGCACCCAGGCCACCGAGGGCACCGCCCCCACCGAACCAGTCAAGCCCAACGTCCGGAAATTCCCACCCAAGGCCGTGCGCGGCGAAATGGTGGTACTGGCGCCGCCGGTCATCGGCATGAACGGCAAGCAGGCGCGGCTGTCCGTGGGCGCGCGCATACGCGACGTCAACAACCATTTTGTGCTGTCAAGCGCCTTGCTGAACCAGAAGCTGGTGGTGAATTACGTGCTCGACAACACCGGCATGGTGCATGAAGTCTGGATCCTCAACGCGGAGGAAACCAAGGAAAAGCGGCCGGGCGACAGCACGACCTTCTTCAACTTCATCACCGGCGGCGGTCCCAGCACTCCCGCCCCGGCGGACAACGGCAAGACGCCGTACGACCAGTTGCCCGCCTACAAGCGCTGAGTCCCTCCGTCCCCGGACATTCGCCGGCTTGCATCGGCATTTCTTTCTTTCCCACGGGCCAGGCAGCTCTCCATTCGACATCGAGTCCAGCGGCCACCCGTCAGCAGAGCCAGCAGATCATGAGTAAAAAAGTCTTTATCAAAACCTTTGGTTGCCAGATGAACGAGTACGACTCGGACAAGATGTCCGACGTGCTGCACGCGGCCGAAGGCTACGAACCCACGCAGGACATGGAGCAGGCCGACCTGATCCTGTTCAACACCTGCTCGGTGCGCGAAAAGGCGCAGGAAAAAGTCTTCAGCGACCTGGGCCGCGTCAAGCACCTGAAGGAAAAAGGCGTGCTGATCGGCGTGGGCGGCTGCGTGGCCAGCCAGGAAGGCGCGGCCATCATCCAGCGCGCGCCTTACGTCGACGTGGTTTTCGGCCCGCAGACCCTGCACCGCCTGCCGCAGCTGCTGGCCAACCGCGCCCGGCTGGGCAAACCGCAGGTCGACATCAGTTTCCCCGAGATCGAGAAATTCGACCACCTGCCGCCGGCGCGGGTCGAGGGCGCCAGCGCCTTCGTGAGCATCATGGAAGGCTGCTCCAAATACTGCAGCTACTGCGTGGTGCCCTACACCCGCGGCGAAGAGGTCTCGCGCCCCTTCGAGGACGTGCTGGTCGAGGTCGCGGGCCTGGCCGACCAGGGTGTCAAGGAAGTCACCCTGCTCGGGCAGAACGTCAACGCCTACCGCGGCCCCATGAGCACGCGCATCGGCGGCACGGCCGAGATCGCCGATTTCGCGACGCTGCTCGAATACGTGTCCGACATCCCGGGCATTGAGCGCATCCGCTACGTGACCAGCCACCCCAACGAGTTCACGCAAAGCCTGATCGACGCCTACGCCAAGCTGCCCAAGCTGGTGAACCACCTGCACCTGCCGGTGCAGCACGGTTCCGACCGCATCCTGATGGCGATGAAGCGCGGCTACACCGCCATGGAATACAAAAGCACGGTGCGCAAGCTGCGCGCCATCCGCCCCGACCTGGCCATGAGCAGCGATTTCATCGTCGGGTTCCCCGGCGAGACCGAGGACGATTTCGGCAAGCTGATGAAGCTGATCGACGAGATCGGCTACGACACCTCCTTCAGCTTCATCTACAGCCCGCGCCCCGGCACGCCCGCCGCGGCGCTGCACGACGACACGCCGCACGAAGTCAAGCTCAGGCGCCTGCAGCACCTGCAAGCCACCATCGACGACAGCGTGCGCGCCATCAGCGCCAGCCGCCAGGGAACGGTGCAGCGCATCCTGGTCGAGGGCGCGTCGCGCAAGGACCCGACCGAACTCATGGGCCGCACGGAATGCAACCGCGTGGTCAACTTCAAGGGCCAGCCGCGGCTGATCGGCCAGATGCTGGACATCAGCATCACCCAGGCCACGCAGCGCTCCCTGCGGGGCGAAGTCCTGACGCGGGACCTCGCCGTCGCGGCCTGACGCCGCCCTTGCTCAAGCACCCGACACGCATGCTGCAACGATTTTCGTTCCGGCAACTGCTGGTGATCGCTTTCCTGCTGATCGCCGCCCTGCTGGGCGCCGCCTCGCTGCGGGCGCTGTTCACCCTGGAAGACCTTTCGCTGCAAAGCCGCGACAATGCCGAGCGGGCGCTGGAGCTGAGCGGCGCGGCGCAATCGCTCAGCGAGCGCAGCGTCTCGATGGAGCGCACCTCGCGCCAGTCGGTAGTGCTCGACGACCGGGTGCTCAAGGAACGCTTCGCTTCGGAAGCGCGCGAAGCCGGCGACATCCTGGCGGGCCTGGCGCGCGAGGACATTCCCGCCGCCCGGGCGCGGCAATGGCGCTCGCATTTGCAGGCCATCACCGGCCTGCTGGCCGGCCCGCCCGATACCGCGCTGGACCGGGAACGCCAGCTGGCGCAGGAATTCCGCGAGCTGGAGGGCGTCAACGCCGCCATCGCGGTGCAGGTGCAGCAGGCGATCCAGCAGCGCAACAAGTCGCTCGAAGGAAAGCTGGAGGCCAGCCGCCTGCGCCTGACGCAGCAGGTGACCTGGGCCATCGTGCTGGCCGTCGCCATGGCGCTGGCCTTCGGCGTGTGGTTCACCTTGCCGCTGCGGCGCCTGGAGAACGCCATCGTGGGCCTGGGCGAAAACCGGCTCGACCAGGTGATCGCCATCCAGGGGCCGGCCGACCTGGCGCTGGTCGGGCAGCGGCTGAACTGGCTGCGCCTGCGCCTGGTCGAGCTGGACGCCGACAAGTCGCGGTTTTTGCGCCATATCTCGCACGAGCTCAAGACGCCGCTGGCCTCGCTGCGCGAAGGCGTGTCGCTGCTGGAAGACGGCGTGGCCGGAACGCTGAGCAACGACCAGCGCGAGATCGCGCAGATCCTCAGGCACAACACCGGCGTGCTGCAAAGCCAGATCGAAGACCTGCTGCGTTTCAATACCGCGGCCTTCGAAGCGCGCCAGCTGCACCGCCAAAGCGTCGACCTGCTGCAGCTCATGGAAGACCAGGTCTACGCGCAGCGCCTGCAATGGCGCGCGCGCGAGCTGGCGGTCACCGTGGCCGGCGAGCCGCTGGTGATGGAAATCGATGCCGAGAAAATCGGCACCGCGCTGGCCAACCTGCTGTCCAACGCCATCCGCTATTCGCCGGCCAAAGGCCAGATCCGGCTGGAGCTCAGCGTGCAGCGGGGTTTTGTCCGCATCGACATCCACGACCAGGGCGTGGGTGTGGCCCAGGCCGACCGCGAGCGCATCTTCGAGCCCTTTTACCGCGGTGAACGTCAGCCGGTCGACGTGGTTCGCGGCAGCGGCATCGGCCTGTCCATCGTGCATGAATACATCGCGGCGCACGGCGGCAGCATTGCCCTCATGCCGGACCAACCTGGTGCACACTTCAGGATAGAACTCCCCCATGTTTCCAAGCACTGAATTTTTCACACACCCCACCCGAACGCCTGCCCGCATGACCTTGCCTTTTCGCCACAGCCTGACCGCCTCCATGACCATCGCATTGCTGGCGGGCTGCGGCGCGGGCCCGTCAAGCCAGCGCGCGGCGGAAACGGCGGCTGCCCAGGCCCGGCTCGCGTCGGCCGTCGCCGAAGCGGCGCGCCCCAGCGCCAGCCAGCCGGCGCCGGTAAGCATCACGGCCCCTGTCGTGGACGACACCACGGCGCGCATGCTGGCCTACGCCGAGCGGGTGCGCCTGATGCAGCCGCCCGAACTCAACCAGGAAATCGCACGGCTGGGGGATGCCGCCAGCCCCGGCGCGCAACTGCAGCTTTCATTGGCGCTGAGCCAGTTGCGCCAGTTGCCCGAGCTGGTGCGCGCCCAGGAATTGCTCGCCCGCGTGCTCGGCAACGGCGAGGCCCGGGCGCTGCACCCGCTGGCGCGGCTGCTGGCCTCGCGCTACGGCGAGCAGCGCCGCCTGGAAGAACAACTTGAAAAGCAGAACCAGCAACTGCGCGACGTGCAGCGCCGCCTGGACCAGACCAATGAGCGGCTGGAAGCGCTCAAGGCGATAGAACGCAGCCTGACGAGCCGCCAGCCCGCGGCAGCGGCCTCGGCCCCCGCGAACAACCGGGCCCGTCCCGCCGCGCCATGAGCGACAGCGCCAACGCCATTTCGCCCCACCTGCTCGTCGTGGACGACGATGCGGACATGCTGCGCCTGCTGACCATGCGGCTCACGGCGGCGGGTTATCGCGTCACCGCGGTCACTTCCGCCGAGGCGGCGCTGACCCAGCTTCACATCGAGCGGCCGCAACTGGTGCTCAGCGACGTGCGCCTGCCCGGCAAGGACGGCCTGGCGCTGTTCGACGACATCCGCCAGCAGCACCCGTCCCTGCCGGTGATTTTGCTGACCGCCCACGGCACCATTCCCGACGCCGTAGAGGCGACCGAGCGCGGCGTCTTCACTTATCTCACCAAGCCTTTTGACGGCAAGGGCCTGCTCGACAAGATCGCCCAGGCGCTGTCCCTGAGCGCACCCGCTAACCCCGCCAGACGCGGCAGCCCCGAAGCCTGGCAAAACCAGATCATCAGCCGCTCCAGCCGCATGGCCGAAGCGCTGGCCGAGGCGCGCATGGTGGCGCAATCCGACGCGAGCGTGCTGCTGCGCGGCGAAAGCGGCACCGGCAAGGAACTGCTGGCCCAGGCCATCCACCAGGCCGGCGCGCGCGCCAGCAAGCCATTCATCGCGGTGAACTGCGGCGCCATTCCCGAAGCCCTGCTCGAATCCGAACTGTTCGGCCACGTCAAGGGTGCCTTCACCGACGCCGTGGCCAACCACAAGGGCCTGTTCCAGGCGGCCGACGGCGGCACGCTGCTGCTCGACGAAATCGGTGACATGCCGCCCGCGCTGCAGGTCAAGCTGCTGCGCGTGCTGCAGGAGCGCGTGGTGCGGCCGCTGGGCTCCAGCCAGTCGATCCCGGTGGACGTGCGCATCATCTCGGCCACCCACCGCGACCTCGACGCGGCCATGGCCGAAGGCCAGTTCCGCGCCGACCTCTATTACCGGCTCAACGTCGTCACGCTGACCCTGCCGCCGCTGTCGGAGCGCCGCGAAGACATCCCCCTGCTGGCCAACCACTTCCTGCTGAAGCTGGCCGCCAAATACGACAAGCGCCTGAGCGGTTTCGCGCCCGAAGCGATCAAGGCCCTGACCACGGCCGCCTGGCCGGGCAATGTGCGCCAGCTCTACAACGTGGTGGAGCAGGTCTGCGCGCTGTCGACCACGCCGCTGGTGCCGCTGGCCCTGGTGCAGCGGGCGCTGCGCTCGCCCAGCGTGCAGGTGCTCACGTTTGCCGAAGCCAAGCAGCATTTCGAGCGCGACTACCTGGTCGGCCTGCTCAAATTGACGGACGGGAACGTGGCCGATGCGGCCCGGCTGGCGGACCGCAACCGCACGGAGTTTTACCGGTTGATGCAAAAGCACGGGTTGACGCCAGGCCACTTCAAGGCTGAGAGCCCCGGTTCGACCTGAAGAAGTCGCCTCGCCCGCCGTGAGCCGTCGCTCTCTGGCGACAGGCTTAAGCCCTTGATTTAAAACGACTTAATCCATTCGCCCGCAGAACTTGTCGCTCACTGGCGACAAAAACAGCCTCTCCCGGTGCTTTTGAGCCTGATTACATTTGGATAAGTCAGGTATCACGTTTAACTCGTTGATTTAGAACAGTTTTTTGAAGCTGGCACAGGGTTTGCCCTAGTCATGGCATGCCAGCTTTTTTTCCGCCTTTTTCAGCCTCCTTCAGCGACGCCAAACCGCGCAGCGGCTTCCTGCTGCAAGCCCGCTTCGCCGCATGCGCAGGCCTGGCAGCGCTGACACTCGCCGCAAGCCAGGCACAGGCCTTCAGCCTGGACGATGTGGCTGCGATGGCGCGCCAGCGCTCGCAAGCGCCGTGGCGCGAGGCCTCCCACGCCGTGCCCGTCGAGCTTGCCAGGATGGAGTACGACGACTACCGCGACATTCGTTTCAACGCCGACAGCACGCTTTGGCGTGCCGACCAACTGCCTTATGAAGCGAACTTTTTCCACGTCGGCCGTCACGGCGACTCGGTCCGCATTCACGAAATCACGACAGAGGGCGTGAAGCACCTGCCTTACAACCCGGCCAGCTTCAATTTCGGAAAAAACAAATTGTCACCGCAGACCTGGGGCGACCTGGGCTACGGCGGCGCGCGCTTTTTCAGCAACCTCAACTCACCCACCTACAAGGACGAGTTGGTGGTTTTCACGGGCGCCACCTATTTCCGCGCCCTGGGCGCGGGCCAGCGTTATGGCGTCTCGGCGCGCGGCCTGGCCGTGGACACCTCGGGCGGCGCCAAGGAAGAGTTTCCGCGCTTCACCGACTTCTGGCTCGAAAAGCCCGCCGGCGATGCGAAGCCGCTGACCGTCTACGCACTGATGGACTCAGAGCGCATGACGGGCGCCTACCGTTTTGACATCACGCCCGGCGAGCAGACCACCACCCAGGTGCAGGCGCGTATCTTCATGCGCCCGGCCGCCACCAGCGGCAACAGCGCGGCGGTGGCCACGCTGGGTATCGCACCGCTGACCAGCATGTTCTTTTCCGGTGAAAACCAGCCCCGGCCCGGCGACTTCCGCCCCGAGGTGCACGATTCGGACGGCCTGATGATGGCCACCGATGACGGCAAGGGCGGTGGCGAGTGGCTGTGGCGGCCGCTGCAGAACCCGTCGGCCCCGGTGACGACCTCCTTCAGCATGAAGTCGCTCAAGGGCTTCGGCCTGATGCAACGCGACCGCAACTTCGCCAGCTACGAAGACACCGAAGCCCGCTATGAACTGCGGCCCAGCGCCTGGATCACGCCCGTGGGCGACTGGGGCCCCGGCCGGGTCGAGATGCTGCAATTCACCACACCCGACGAGACCCACGACAACGTCGCGGCTTACTGGGTGCCCGAAAAAATGCCGGCGCCCGGCCAGTCGCTGGACATCGCCTGGCAAATCAGCTGGCAGGGCAAAAACCAGCAGCTGCCGCCCAACGGCTGGGTCACGCAATCACGCCGCGGCATCGGGTATTCGAAGGCCGGAACCGACCTCACGGGCCAGGTCCAGTTCGTCATCGACTTTGCCGGCCCGGCGCTGGACGGCCTGGCCGAAGACGCCAAGGTCGAAGCGATTTCCAGCGCCGATGCCAACGGCCGCGTGCTGGAAAGCATTGCCTACAAAAACCCCGTCACCGGCGCATGGCGCATGACGCTGCGCGTGCAGCGGCTGAACCCGGCCCAGCCGGTTGAACTGCGCGCCTTCCTGAAACACGACAACCACACCGTAAGCGAAACATGGACCAACCTGATCACACCCTGATACCGTCCGGCGCGCGCAGCACCCTGCGCGAAGAACGTCATCCGAATTCGGTCACGGCGCCGCCGCTGAACCGCGGCTCCATGGCGCCGCGCCCCTGGCGCGGCTTCTGGAACAGCATGGCAACGGCCTTGTTGTTGCCCATGGTGACGCTGTTCAAGGCCGGCAACCCGGCCACGCCCCTGCGCCCCCTGCCCGCAGCGCGGCCGGAACCCTGGCAGCGCGCGGCCAAACGCCGCCGCGCGGTGTTCCTGCTGCTCACGCTGGTCAGCACGGTGCTGGCCACCAGCATCTTTGCCGACATGCAGCCCGACTACGACAACGCCTGGCTGCAGTACGGCCAGATCACGCTGTTCGCGCTGCTATCGGCCTGGGTGGTGACCGGTTTCATGACCGCGATGATGGGCTTTTACGTCACGATCTTCGGCGACAGGCACGCGCTGTCGTCGAAGAAAGTCCAGCACTACCCGCTCCATGCCTCCACGCGCACCGCCATCATCATGCCGATCTGCAACGAGGACGTGCGCACCGTGTTCGCCGGCCTGCGCGCCACCTGCGAGTCGGTCGCGATGACCGGCCATGTGAAAAGCTTCGACGTGTTCGTGCTGTCCGACAGCAACAACCCGGCCATCATCCAGGCCGAGCGCGCCGCGTGGGAAGACCTGCGCACCCAGTTGGCCGGCCACCCCGAGCAGCCGCAGATCGAGGTCTACTACCGCCTGCGCAAGCGCCGCACCGACCGCAAGGCCGGCAATGTGGCCGACTTCTGCCGCCGCTGGGGCAAGGACTACCGCTACATGGTGGTGCTGGACGCCGACAGCGTGATGAGCGGCGACTGCCTGGTCTCCATGGTCAAGCTGATGGAAGCCAACCCCAAGGCCGGCATCATCCAGACCGCCACCCAGGCGATAGGCCATGTGACGCTGCATGCGCGCGCGCAACAGTTCGCCTCGCGCGTGACGGGCCGCCTGTTCACGCTGGGCATGCAGTTCTGGCAGATGGGCGAGTCCCATTACTGGGGCCACAACGCCATCATCCGCATCGCCCCCTTCATGGAGCATTGCGCGCTGGCCCACATCAAGGGCACGGGCGGCATGGCCGGCAGCATCATGTCGCACGATTTTGTCGAAGCCGCGCTGATGCGCCGCGCCGGCTTCCACGTCTGGCTGGTGGGCGACCTGGTGGGCAGCTACGAACAGCAGCCGCCCGACCTGCTGGCCGAACTACAGCGCGACCGCCGCTGGTGCCAGGGCAACCTGCAAAACTCGCGCCTGATCGCTGAACCGGGCATTCACCCGGTGCATCGCTCCATGTTCGGCACCGGCGCCATGGCCTATCTTTCGGCACCGCTGTGGCTGTGCTTCCTGACGCTGGGCACTGCGCTGTGGCTGTCGGGCTCGCCCATGATCGCCGACTGGACGCTGCTGCCGGGCGAGCTGATGTCGCTGTGGGCCTGGACGCTTTGCATGCTGTTCCTGCCGCGCATCCTGGGCATCGCCGCCGTGCTGATCAACCGCGAGCAGCAGTCCTACGGCGGCACCGCCAGCCTGCTGCGCAGCGCGCTGCTGGAAACCCTGATCGCCCTGCTGCAGGCGCCCATCCGCATGCTGGCGCACTCGCTGTTCGTGGTGGTGGCGCTGACGGGCCTGAAGCTCGAGTGGAAGTCGCCCCCGCGCGAAGCCGCCGCCGTGCCCTGGCGCCACGCGCTGGTGCAGCTGGCGCCCATGTCCGGCGTGATCGCGCTGCTGGCCGTCGGCATCGCCGTGATCGACGCGCGCGCGCTGGTCTGGCTGATCCCGGTGGGCCTGCCGCTGCTGCTGGCGATCCCGATGACGGTGCTCACCAGCAAGGTCGGCGTTGGCACCGCCCTGCGCGCGCAAAACTATTTGCTGATTCCGGAAGAAACCCGCTCGCCGGCGGTGCTGCGCCGCGCCTGGCTGCATGCGAGCCGGCTGGCAGCACCGGGACTCAAGGCGGCCTGAAACTGCCTTCCCAATAAAAAAGCCGCTTGATCAAGCGGCTTTTTTTATGGCTTCGGTTCTTCAGAACTTGGGCATGCCCTTCATGCCACCCATGCGTTTCATCATCTTCATCATGCCGCTGCCCTTCATCTTCTTCATCATGCCCTGCATCTGCTCGAATTCGTTGAGCAGGCGGTTGACTTCCTGGACGTGAACGCCCGAGCCGGCGGCGATGCGGCGCTTGCGGGTGGCCTTGATGAGCTCGGGTTTGCGGCGCTCCAGCGGCGTCATGCTCTGGATGATGCCTTCCTTGCGCTTGATGTCTTTCTCGGCCTTGTCCATGTCGACCTGGCCGGCCTTGGCGCTCATGTGCGCGGGCAGCTTGTCGAGCAGGCTGGACAGCCCGCCCATGTTTTTCATCTGCTGCAGCTGGCCCAGGAAGTCGTTGAGGTCAAAGCCGTCGCCCGACTTGATCTTGGCGGCGAGTTTCTGGGCGGAGGCCATGTCCACGCCGGCCGCCACCTGCTCGACCAGCGCGACGATGTCCCCCATGCCCAGGATGCGGCCGGCGTGGCGCTCGGCGTCGAACACCTCCAGGCCGTCGATCTTCTCGCTGGTGCCCGAGAACTTGATGGGCGCGCCGGTAATCTGCCGCACGCTGAGCGCCGCGCCGCCGCGCGAGTCGCCGTCGGTCTTGGTCAGGATGATGCCGGTCAGCGGCAATGCTTCCTTGAAGGCCTTGGCTGTGTTGACCGCGTCCTGGCCCTGCATGGCGTCGACGACGAACAGGGTTTCGACCGGGTTCAGGATGGCATGCAGTTCCTTGATTTCCGCCATCAGGGCTTCGTCGATGGCCAGGCGGCCGGCCGTGTCGACCAGCAGCACGTCAAAGAAATGCCTGCGGGCGTAGTCGATGGCGGCGCGGGCGATGTCGGCCGGCTTCTGGTCGGGCGTGCTGGGGAACCATTCGGCGCCGGCCTGTTTTGTGACGGTCTTGAGCTGCTCGATGGCGGCCGGGCGGTAGACGTCGCCCGAGACCGTCAGCACTTTCTTCTTGCGCTTTTCGATCAGGTGCTTGGCCAGCTTGGCCGTGGTGGTGGTTTTACCCGCGCCCTGCAGGCCGGCCATCAGGATGACGGCCGGCGGCTGGGCCGCCAGGTTGATGTCGCTCACGCCTTCGCCCATGGTGGCGGCGAGTTCCTTGCTGACGATGCCGACCAGCGCCTGCCCCGGCGAGAGCGAGCCCATCACCTCCTGGCCCAGCGCTTTTTCCTTGACGCGGGCGATGAAGTCGCGCACCACGGGCAGGGCCACGTCGGCTTCGAGCAGCGCCATGCGCACCTCGCGCAGCATGTCCTGCACATTGGATTCGGTGATGCGGGCCTGGCCGCGCATTTCCTTGACGAGGCGGGATAACTTGTCGGTGAGGGCTGAGGCCATGGGAAGGCGCCACGGGCGTGGTGCAGTTAGGTGAGGGGACGAAAGGCTGCTGCGTGGCGACAGGAAGGCCGCCGGCAAAGCAGTAAAGGCTAAACTCTAGCCATGATTTTAGCTTTGAGCGACTGGTGGGGTCTTGCGGCAGCGGCCGGCGCCGCCATCGCCTATGCCGTCCTGGCACTGGCTACGCCGCGCCTGGGCGCCGGCACCATACGCGGCATGCTGGTGGCCGCCTGGCTGCTGCATGCGCTGGCGCTGGCCGACGGCCTGCTCGGCGAGCCTGCCCGCTTCGGTTTTGCGCCCGCGATGTCCATGACCGTCTGGCTGGTGCTGACCGTGTACGCCATCGAAAGCCGCCTGTTCCCGCAAATGCAGGCCCACTGGGCGCTGGCGGGCCTGGGCAGCGTGGCGGTCATCCTGGCGGCGGTTTTCCCGGGCACCACCTACCACGCGATCGCCTCGCCCTGGCTGCCCGTGCACTGGGCCCTGGGCATCGCGTCCTATGGGCTGTTCGCCGCGGCGGTGGTGCACGGCTGGCTCATGACGCGCTCCGAGCGCTCGATCCGGCTGGCCGCGCAGACCGACGCCGGCGTGCCGCTGATGACGCTGGAACGCCTGACCTTTCGTTTCGTGGAGGCCGGCTTCGTGCTGTTGTCGGCCACCCTGTTCGTCGGCTGGCTGTTCGCCGAAACGCTTTACGGCCCGGGCCTGGCCTGGAAGTGGAACCACAAAACCGTGTTCTCGGTTCTGGCCTGGCTGACGTTTGCCGGGCTGCTGATAGGCCGCGCGCGCCTGGGCTGGCGCGGCCGCAAGGCGGTCCACGTGCTGTACCTGGGCTCGGGCCTGCTGCTGCTGGGCTATGCCGGTTCACGCTTTGTGCTTGAAGTCATCCTGAGGCGCGCATGAAGTACCTGCTGGTCATGGGGTTGGTGCTGGTGGTGTTCTGGGTCTGGCGGAACAAGCGCGAAGCCGAACGAGATGCCGCCGCGCCTCGCGCGCCGGCACCGCCGCAACGCGAAACCGCCGTCACCGAAATGGTGGCCTGCGACGTCTGCGGTGTGCATTTGCCGAAATCCGAGGCTCTGATCGGCGGCCGGGGTATTTACTGCAGCGACGCGCACCGCCGCCAGGCCGGGGGCTAGATGAACACGCCTTCCCACTGGTTCGAAACGGGCGACAAGGGCTCGAGCACCTGGGAAACCTCGCACGAGCTCGGTTCGTTCGGCCGCCTGTGGCACGCGTTCATGACGGCGCGGGTCGCCATCGCGACCGTGCTGGTCATCCTGCAGGCATTTATCTACGCGCTGGGCAACATCACCAACCGCTGGTCCATCGCGGTCTGCATCGCCTACCTGTTCGCCACGCTGGCGGTGCGCCTCTGGGCCAAGCCGCGGCCGCCCGGCAGCACCTTTGACGCGCAGTGGCTGTCGACCATCGGCGTGGACGTCATCACTTTTTCGGCACTGAATTTCCTGCAGTCGGGCGGCATCAATTACACACCGCTGTTCGCGCTGCCGGTATTGCTGTCGTCCATACTCGGGCCGATTTTGCTGGCCTTCGGGACGGCCGCCAGCGTGACGCTGCTGCTGCTGGCCGACGCCTGGTGGAACTGGCTGCAAGCGCTCGGGGACCCCAACGCGCGTTTCCTGCAGTCCGGCCTGAGCGGCTCCGGCTTCTTCCTGGTGGCGCTGCTCGCCAACCACCTGGCCTTGCGCCTGGCCAGGGAAGAGCAGCTGGCCAAACGCAGCCAGTCCGCCGCGCGCATGCAAACGCAGGTGAACGAACTCGTGATTGAAGCCCTGGCCGACGGCGTGCTGGTCGTCGACATCAACGGGATCGTTCGCTCGGCCAACCCGGCTTCCCGGCGGCTGCTGGCGGCCGGCGATTCCGTGCGTAGCGCTCCCTTTATCCTGGCCGCCGAAAATACCTGGCAACCCCTGGCCGAGTTGATGCACCGTACCTTCGCGGAGCAATCGCCGCAGGAAGCCGACGTCAGCCTGAACACCCCCGGCGGCCACACCCGGCGGCTGCATGTGCGCACGCGGCTGGCCGCCTCGCCTAACGGCACGCATGAAAGCCTGTGCGTGATGTTCCTGGAAGACCTGCGCGAAATGGAAGCGCGTGTGCGAACCGAGAAAATGGCCGCCATGGGCCGCATGTCGGCCGCGGTGGCCCATGAAATCCGCAATCCGCTGGCGGCCATCTCGCAGGCCAATGCCTTGCTCGAAGAAGACCTGCAGGACGCGGGACACCGGCAACTGACCGCCATGGTCAGGCAGAACGCGCAGCGCCTTGCCCATATCGTGGACGAAGTGCTGAATATTTCCCGGGCCCAGGCGCAGCTGCCTGCGGCGCAAACCAGCACCCTGCCGCTGGACGACGCGGTGCAAAAAATCGCGTCCGACTGGGCGGGGCAGACCGCGGCCTCGGCGCGCATGCGCGTCACACTCGATTCGGACAACGCCGTGGTGGGCTTTGAACCGGAGCATCTGCGGCGCCTGATGATCAACCTGCTGGACAACGCGCTGCGCTATGCCAGCGATGGCGCCCACGCGATAGACATCGCCACCCAGGTGGTGACGCCCGGTCAGGCGCGCCTGTCCGTCTGGAGCGACGGGCAGCCGCTGGAGCAGACCGTGCAGACCCACCTGTTTGAGCCATTTTTCTCGTCGGAAAGCCGCTCCAGCGGCCTGGGCCTCTATATATGCCGTGAATTGTGCGAGCGCTACGGCGCCCTGATCGGCTACCAGCGCGTGCAGCGAAACGGCACCGACGGCAATGAGTTTTTCGTCGTGTTCCGGCCTTCCCCGCAGTTCCCGAACACGCCATCGCCCTCTTTTGCCACAATGCCCACCTGAACCATGAGCATGCAAACCCCTGTCCCCCAGCAAGCCCGCATCCTCGTCATCGACGACGAGCCGGACCTGCGGACCCTGTACGAGCTGACCTTGCTCAGGGAGGGTTACCGGGTGGAGGCGGCCGGCGACCTGTCGCAGGCCCGCCAGCAACTCAGCGAAAACCGCTTCGATGCCGTCATCACCGACATGCGGCTGCCGGACGGCCTGGGCCTTGAGCTGTTGCGCGACATGGTCAACCAGCAGCGCCCCGAGCGCTGCGTGGTCATCACGGCGCACGGCTCCGCCGAAAACGCCGTCGAAGCCCTCAAGGCCGGCGCCTTTGACTACCTGACCAAGCCGGTCGACCTCAAGCAGTTCCGCAGCGTGGTGGCCTCAGCCGTGCAAGGCACGAAACAAACGGCGCCCGCACCCCTGCCGCCCGCCGCCAAGGCCGAGCGCGCCGCGCCGGACACCGGCATCGCGCCCCTGACACTGGCCCCGGCACCGGCCGCCGAAGCCCCGCCCATCCTGAAGAAGCTGGTCGGTGAATCGGCTGTGATGCGCGCCGTCAAGTCGCGCATCGTCAAGGTGGCCGGCAGCATGGCGCCGGTGCTGATACAGGGAGAGTCGGGCACAGGCAAGGAACTGGTGGCGCGCGCGGTGCACGGTTGCAGCCACCGCGCGGCCGGCCCATTTGTGGCTGTCAACTGCAGCGCTATCCCCGAGAACCTGCTGGAAGCCGAATTTTTCGGCGCGCGCAAAGGCGCCTACACCGGCTCCACCCAGGACAGGCAGGGTTACTTCCAGGCGGCCAAAGGCGGCACCCTGTTCCTCGACGAAATCGGAGACCTGCCGCTGGCCATGCAGTCCAAGCTGCTGCGCGCCATCCAGGAGCGCACCGTTCGGCCGCTGGGCTCCGCGCAGGAAGACGCGGTGGACGTGCGCGTCGTCAGCGCCACGCACAAGGACCTGGCGGCCGAGGTCCAGGCCGGAACCTTCCGCCAGGATCTTTATTACCGCCTCAACGTGATAGAGATACTCGTGCCGGCCCTGCGCGAACGCAGGGAAGACCTGCCGGCCCTGTGCAAGGCCCTGCTGGGCAGGATCTGCCAGGAGTCCGGCTTTGCGATGCCCGAGCTCACGGAAGCCGTGATGGAACAGCTGCGCGCGTTGCCCTTCAACGGCAACGTCCGCGAACTCGAAAACACCCTGCACCGGGCGGTGGCGCTCGGCGAAGGCAGCGAGCTGCACTTCGACGCGCCGGCCGAAGAACATGTCGCCGTCCCGGAAAACCTGCAGGAGTACCTGGACAGGCAGGAGCGCAGCATCCTGACGAAGGTCCTGCTCGAAACCGGCTTCAACCGTACCGCCGCGGCGTCCAGGCTGGGCTTGAGCCTTCGCCAGATCCGCTACCGCATCGCCCGCCTGAACATCGTGACGCCGGGCAGCGACGACCCCGCCGACAGCCTCGACGCCGCCGATGAGCCCGCCTGAAACCCAGGCCGCCGCCCAGCCCCTGTGGCGGGACGGCTGGTACCGCTATGCGCGCGCGCTGGCGTCGCCGAATTTCGGCCCGCGGCCCCAGGGCGCGCAGGTCGACCTCGTCGTGATCCACTCCATCAGCCTGCCGCCCGGCGAGTTCGGCAACGGCAACGTGCAGCGCCTCTTCACCAATCAGCTCGACTGGGAAGCTCACGCTTACTTCCAGGGCATTTGCGGCCTGCAGGTTTCGTCGCACTTCTTCATTGAGCGCTCCGGCGCCTTGTGGCAGTTTGTCGGCTGCGCAGACCGGGCCTGGCATGCCGGGGAGTCGAACTACCGCGGGCGCGGCAACTGCAACGACGACTCCATCGGCATCGAACTCGAAGGCCTGGAAGGAAGCACGTTTGAAGCGCCGCAGTACGAGACGCTTGCCGGGCTGTGCGCCGCGCTGCTCCAGGCCTGGCCCATCGCCCATATTGCCGGGCATGAACACATCGCGCCAGGCCGCAAACAGGATCCCGGCCCCGGTTTCGACTGGCCTTTGCTGCAAGGCGCGCTGGCCCTGCCGCCTAGGTATTTTCCCGAAACCGTTTGACGCCGCGCCGCGCAAAACCACACCGCGGTGGTGCGCTTTGCCGCCCGGAATTTTCCGGTATTTTTACCGCGCTAATATGGGCTTGTGTTAGCGGGGCAAAGCCCGCAAAAAGCCGCGCCGCAGCGTTGCATGGCCCTCGCAGGCCTGATGAAACAAGGGTTTGCCGCGAGCTTGAAAGGCTCGATGCGAGGGCCCGATAACAGTGCCCGCACCGGGGCGTAAAAAGCCACAAAACGTAACGGTGCATTCAGACGGCGATACACTACCTGTAGTGGCTTGTATTCCCCCCATACCCTAGGTATAGTGTCTAAGCCCTAATTCAGTTTGATGTAATTCGGGCCCCGGCGGCGAGGAATTGGTTCATGCTTTTGAACCCCTCACGCCAAAACGGATTGCCCGGAACAGCACATCAAGCCAGTCACAAAACAAAGCAAAGAGGAAGTCATGCAAACAGCACAGCACGCAGTGCCCGCAACGTCCAGCGTTGCCGCGAGCAACCCGGCAACAGGCGATACCAACACCCAGTCCAATCCACTGGCCCACTACCAGATCATTCGCCGCAACGGCGGCGTGGTGCCCTTCGAGCCCAACAAGATCGCCGTGGCCATGATGAAGGCCTTCCTGGCCGTTCACGGCACGCAGGGCGCGGCCTCCGCGAGCGTTCGCGAAACGGTTGACGGCCTGACCCAGGCGGTCATCCGTGCCCTGATGCGCTCGCGCCCGGGCGGCGGCACCTTTCATATAGAAGACGTGCAGGACCAGGTCGAGCTCGGCCTGATGCGCGGCGGCCACCACGAGATCGCCCGCGCCTATGTGCTGTACCGCGAAAAGCGCACGCAGGAGCGCGCGCGCCAGCCGCAAAGCCAGGCACCGGCAGCGCCGCTGATCCATGTGACCGACCGCGGCAACCGCGTCGCCCTGGACATCCGCAACCTGCAGGCCCTGATCGAAGCGTCCTGCGCCAACCTGGGTGCCGACGTCAAGCCCGATCCCATCGTTGCGGAAACCATGCGCAACCTCTACGACGGCGTTCCGATCGACGAGGTCTACAAGGCGTCCATCCTGGCGGCGCGTACCCTGATCGAAAAAGACCCCGACTACACCTACGCCACCGCGCGCCTGCTGATGCACACCATCCGCCGCGAAGTGCTGGGCGAGGAAGTCAACCAGGAAGACATGGCCATCCGCTATGCCGAGTACTTCCCGCAATTCATCGCCAAGGGCGTGCAGAACGAGTTGCTCGACGAAAAGCTGCAGCAGTTCGACCTGGCCCGCCTGGGCGCCGCGCTCAAGCCCGAGCGCGACCTGAAATTCGACTACCTCGGCCTGCAGACCCTGTTTGACCGCTACTTCCTGCACGTGCGCAAGCAGCGCATCGAGCTGCCTCAGGCTTTCTTCATGCGCGTGGCCATGGGCCTGTCGCTCAACGAGATCAACCGCGAAGAGCGCGCCATCGAGTTCTACGAAATCCTGTCGTCCTTCGACTTCATGTCGAGCACGCCGACCCTGTTCAATGCCGGCACCCTGCGCTCGCAGCTGTCGTCCTGCTACCTGACCACGGTCGCCGACGACCTGGGCGGCATTTACGACGCCATCAAGGAAAATGCCCTGCTGTCCAAATTTGCCGGCGGCCTGGGCAATGACTGGACCCCGGTACGCGCACTGGGCGCCCACATCAAGGGCACCAATGGCGAATCGCAAGGCGTCGTGCCTTTCCTGAAGGTCGTCAACGACACGGCCGTCGCCGTCAACCAGGGCGGCAAGCGCAAAGGCGCGGTCTGCGCCTACCTGGAAACCTGGCACCTGGACATCGAGGAGTTCCTGGAGCTGCGCAAGAACACCGGCGACGACCGCCGCCGCACGCACGACATGAACACCGCCAACTGGATTCCCGACCTCTTCATGCGCCGCGTGATGGAAAAGGGCAGCTGGACGCTGTTCTCGCCGTCCGACACGCCGGACCTGCACGACAAGTTCGGCAAGGACTTCGAAAAAATCTACACCGCCTACGAAGCCAAGGCCGAGCGCGGCGAGATCAAGCCGTCCCGCAAGCTGCAGGCCACCGACATGTGGCGCAAGATGCTGTCGATGCTGTTTGAAACCGGCCATCCCTGGATCACCTTCAAGGACGCCTGCAACGTGCGCTCGCCCCAGCAGCACGCCGGCGTCGTGCACTCCTCCAACCTGTGCACCGAGATCACACTCAATACCAGCGACACCGAAACCGCCGTCTGCAACCTCGGCTCGGTCAACCTCGTCCAGCACCTGAAGGACGGCGCGGTCGACCACGAAAAGCTCAAGAAGACCATCACCACGGCCATGCGCATGCTGGACAACGTGATCGACATCAACTACTACGCCGTCAAGAAGGCCCGGGACTCCAACATGCGCCACCGCCCCGTGGGCCTGGGCATCATGGGTTTCCAGGACTGCCTGTACGAGTTGCGCGTGCCTTACGCCTCGCAGGAAGCCGTGGAGTTCGCCGACAAGTCCATGGAAGCCGTCTGCTACCACGCCTACTGGGCATCCACCGAGCTGGCCAAAGAGCGCGGAAAGTACGCCAGCTACAAGGGCTCGCTCTGGGACAAGGGCATCCTGCCGCTGGACACGCTGGACATGCTGGCCGAGCAGCGCGGAGGCTACGTCGAAGTCGACCGCTCCGCCACGCTGGACTGGGAAGCCCTGCGCAAGAAGATCGCCCAGGACGGCATGCGCAACTCCAACTGCGTGGCCATCGCCCCGACCGCCACCATCTCCAACATCATCGGCGTGGACGCCTGCATCGAGCCCTGCTTCGGCAACCTCTCGGTCAAGTCCAACCTGTCCGGTGAGTTCACGGTCATCAACCACTACCTGGTGCGCGACCTCAAGCGCCTGAACCTGTGGGACGACGTGATGGTGGTGGACCTCAAGCACTTTGACGGTTCGCTGCGCCCCATCGACCGCGTGCCGCAGGACGTCAAGGCGCTGTACGCCACGGCCTTCGAAGTGGAAACCTCCTGGATCGTGGAAGCGGCCGCGCGCCGCCAGAAATGGATAGACCAGGCACAGTCGCTCAATATCTATATGGCGGGCGCCTCGGGCAAGAAGCTCGACGACACCTACAAGCTGGCCTGGCTGCGCGGCCTCAAGACCACCTACTACCTGCGCACGCAAAGCGCGACGCACGCCGAGAAATCAACCGTGACCGCGGGCAAGATGAACTCGGTGGCATCCAGCACCGCTACAGCGCCCAGCGGCATGAGCGCACTCGAAGCGGCCGCCGCCGCGGCGCAGGCGCAGATGAACGCAACGCCCGCCACCGACATCAAGTTCTGCGCGATCGATGATCCAGGTTGCGAGGCCTGCCAATAAAAAAACACCGGATCGCGCGGTTACCCGGCCGCGCGATTCGATGTATATGAGCAACACAATCTTGTAGCGATGTGAATGAACACTTTTCATTTTGTATCGCTGCTTTCATAATCCCACAGTATTGGAAACCTCTATGTTGACCTGGGACGAAGAAGTCAAACCATCGTTGCAAACACCTCATAACAGCGGCTCGCCTGAAGGCCGCTCGATGGAACTTCCGCCTCTTTCTTTTAACGCTGTTGAGCAACACCAGGCGCAAGTGCGCATGCTCAATGACGGCGCCTTCCCGGCAACTCAAGCAGCGGCCCCCGTTGCTGAACCCGCCAAGACCCAGCGAGTCAAAGCCTCCGACAAACGCATCATCAACGGCCAGACCGACGTCAACCAGCTGGTGCCGTTCAAATACAAATGGGCTTGGGAAAAATACCTCGCCAGCTGCGCCAACCACTGGATGCCGCAGGAAGTGAACATGACGCGCGACATCGCGCTCTGGAAAGACCCGAACGGCCTGACCGAAGACGAACGCCGCCTGGTCAAGCGCAACCTGGGTTTCTTTGTGACCGCCGACTCGCTGGCCGCCAACAACATCGTGCTGGGCACCTACCGCCACATCACGGCGCCCGAGTGCCGCCAGTTCCTGCTGCGCCAGGCCTTCGAAGAGGCCATCCACACCCACGCCTACCAGTACATCACAGAGTCGCTGGGCCTGGACGAAGCCGAGATCTTCAACGCCTACAACGAAGTGCAGTCCATCAAGGACAAGGACCAGTTCCTGATTCCTTTCATTGAAGTCATCTCCGACCCGCACTTCAAGACCGGCACCACCGAGGCCGACCAGACCCTGCTCAAGTCGCTGATCGTGTTCGCCTGCCTGATGGAAGGCCTGTTCTTCTACGTCGGCTTCACGCAGATTTTGGCCCTGGGCCGCCAGAACAAGATGACCGGCGCCGCCGAGCAGTACCAGTACATCCTGCGCGACGAGTCCATGCATTGCAACTTCGGCATCGACCTGATCAACCAGCTCAAGCTTGAGAACCCGCACCTCTGGACGGCCGAGTTCAAGGCCGAGATCAAGGCCTTGTTCATGAAAGCCGTCGAACTGGAATACCGTTACGCCGAAGACACCATGCCTCGCGGCGTGCTCGGCCTCAATGCCTCCATGTTCAAGGGTTACCTCCGCTACATCGCCAACCGCCGCGCCACGCAGATCGGGCTTGAAACTCTTTTCCCCAACGAGGAGAATCCGTTTCCGTGGATGAGCGAAATGATCGACCTGAAAAAAGAGCGCAACTTCTTCGAAACCCGTGTGATCGAGTACCAGTCCGGTGGTGCCCTTTCCTGGGATTGATTGAACAAGACGCTCAACGCAAACCGACAATGATTTCTAGAATTGCAATGACCAATGACAGCACCGCAGAGTGCGCGCTGGGCTTTGCTCCTGTGTTCGCGGCGCTGGGCCCGGTTTATCCGGAGCCCAACGCCGTGAATCGCTTTACGTACTCCAACCGTGAAGTGCTCTTTGCAACGTGATCAAGGAGAAAACTATGGCAACTGCGAAAAAAACTGCGGCTAAAAAAGCTGCTCCGAAGAAAGCCCCTGCTAAAAAAGTAGCGGCTAAGAAGGCTCCTGCTAAAAAAGTAGCAGCTAAAAAAGCTCCGGCTAAAAAAGCTCCAGCGAAAAAAGTAGCGGCTAAGAAGCCAGCTGCGAAAAAATCGCCAGCTAAAAAGCCAGCAGCCAAGAAGGTAGCGGCCAAGAAGCCAGCGGCGAAGAAAGCCGCAGCTAAAAAGCCAGCAGCCAAGAAGGCCGCGAAAAAGGTAGCGAAGAAACCAGCGGCCAAGAAAGCCGCTGCGAAGAAGCCTGCCGCCAAGAAAGCAGCGAAGAAGCCCGCTGCGAAGAAAGCCGCGAAAAAACCTGCTGCCAAAGCACCCGCTGTAGCGGCTGCCCCTGCGGCTCAGACGACTCTGAACCCGCAAGCTGCCTGGCCGTTTCCGACAGCCAGCAAGCCGTAAGCAGTAAGGTATTTCTGCTTAGAGCCCGATATCGAAAGATGTCGGGCTTTTTTCATGCCCGTGCTGTTTTGCTCTACCCACTCGCCGGTTGCCGCTCAACCTCTCCTGCCCATGACCCCATTCGCGCCCTTGCCTGACCTTCCTTTTCTGAGAATGGAAAAGAACGGAGACGTGCTGGTCGACGTGCACGTGGTGCCGAACGCCGCCAAAACACAAGTCGTGGGCCTGCACGGCGAAGACGGCCAGCAGGCGCTGCGCCTGCGGCTGAATGCGCCGCCGGTCGACGGCAAAGCCAACCAGGCGCTCGTCAAATGGCTGGCCGGCTGCCTTGGTGTTCCACAGCAGGCGGTCACGCTGGCGCGCGGAGAGACTTCCAGGCGCAAGCAGCTGCGCGTGAGCGCCGCGGCGGCCGGCCGGGCGAGTTGGGATGAATTGGTGAAGGCGGCGGCCGGCAAGGACGCCCCGCCGGCCTGACAAGCGGGGCGAAGTGGGGCTCAGCCCGCGATTTGCGCGTCAGTCAGCGTGTAGTTCTGCCCGCCGCGTGTAGCGATCTTGAGCGCGCCGACCCGGTTGCCCAGCGCGGCGCAGCGCTCCAAAGGCCAGCCCTGCTCCAGGCCGAACAGCAGCGCGCCGCGAAAGGCGTCGCCGCAGCCGGTCGGGTCCACCACGGCCTCGGCCTTGACGGGCGGCACCACGGTTTTCTCACCGTCAATCCAGACTTCGCAGCCTTCGGCGCCCAGCGTCACCACCAGGCCCTGCACGCGTTCGGACAGCTCGGCGCACGACAGGCCGGTGCGGTCGCAAAGCATTTTGGCTTCGTAGTCGTTCACCGTCACCCAGGTCGCCAGCTCGACGAAATGCGAGAGTTCCTTGCCGTCGAACATCGGCAGGCCCTGGCCCGGATCGAACACAAAAGGAATGCCGGCCGCCTTGAACTGCTCGGCATGCTGCAGCATCGCGTCGCGCCCGTCAGGGGAGATGATGCCCAGCTTGATGTCGGCGCGCGCCTCTATGCGGGTGACGTGGGCCTGCATCATCGCGCCGGGGTGGAAAGCCGTGATCTGGTTGTTGTCGCGGTCGGTCATGATCATGGCCTGCGCGGTGTAGGTGTCGCCGACCTGGCGCACAAACTCGGTGCTGATGCCCAGGCCGTCCATGCGCTCCACGTATTCGGCGCCGTCAGTGCCGACCGTCGCCATCGGCAGGGCTTTGCCGCCCAGCTGCCGCAGGCTGTAGGCGATGTTGCCGGCGCAGCCGCCGAACTCACGGCGCAGCGCCGGCACCAGGAAGGACACGTTGAGGATGTGCAACTGGTCGGGCAGGATCTGCTCGGAAAAGCGTCCCTCAAAAGTCATGATGGTGTCAAACGCCAGGGAGCCACAGATAACAGCAGACATTCAGGTTTCTCGTTTCATTCAGGGATAAAAAGCCAGGACGCGGTAGCCCGCCACCCGCAGGGATGGAGACGCGGGGGAAGGTGAAGATGTGGAAACACCGGCATCGCCGGAAACTTTCATGATGACCAGGCCCGCCAGCTCGGACTGGGCCGCCAGCGTGGGGCCCCTGGCACCGAACTGTGCCGGTGCCAGGATGCGGCGCACGACGGCCTGGTCCTGGGTGTCGGTCAGGGTGACTTCCAGCGAAGGCATTTCCAACACCGTCACGCCGGTGTTCTTGAGCGTGAAGCTCAGGCGGTAGGCATCAGGGCCTATGCGGTTGAAGGTGGAGCTGTCGATCACCAGCGCCTCGATATGGCGGGGCGGGCGGATTTCGCAGTGCAGCGGGCCGCACAGCGCCTGCAGCGCGGGGAGCAGCCGCGGCTCCAGCGCGGCCAGCGTGTTTCTTTGCTGGACCGCCCATTGCGCGACCAGCGTGGCCAGCAGCAGCAAGGACAGCAGGGCCAGCGACCAGCGCGTCAACGGCCTTCTCCAGAAGGCCTTGCGCCGCGCGTCCCGCACAAAGGATACGTCGTGCTCCATCGGCCGCCCCGGCATGCCGGAGTCGACGTCGGAGTACGCGAAACTGGAATCGTCCTCGATGGCCTCGCGCAGCATGGCCGGCTGGCGCGGCGGCGGCACATCGGGCAAGGATTCGGCGGGCAGGTCCAGCGGGTCGTGCTGGCGTTCCTGCTGCACCCGCTTCCAGCGCGCGGGATCAAAATCCGCAGCACTGTCCTGGGCATCGTCCGAGCCGGGGCTGGAAGGCCGCAGCGGCACCCTGTCGGCAAATGAACGGGCCGGCGCCCATTCCTGTTGGGACGGCGCCGGCGGCGGTTCAGCGGGAGGCAGGCTTTGGGGTTCGGTGGGGGCGTCGAAGGCCGGCAAGGGTACGGGCGCCGTGTCGGTATCGGGAAGCAGGGGCGCCGGCGCGGTCAGCGAGGACATGTCGCGCGGCAGCAGATGCACCGACGCGTCGAAAACCTCGGTGCAATGCCCGCATCGCACCCAGCCTTGTGAGACTTTGAGTTGGTCGGTCACGACTTTGAACATCGTGCCGCATGCGGGGCAGCGCGTAATCAGGCTCATTTAGCGCTGTATTGTAGGGGGCGGTGCAGCTGCCGACGGCGCGGAAACTGCCGTGCGCGCGGCCGGCTATGACTCAGAAGCTCGCGGTCATCAGAATCCAGCCTTCTTGCTCATCGTGCACCGTGAGCCGGCAATAGGGTGCGTAAGCGTCTTTCAACTCTTCAGCCTGGCGATCAAGAATGCCGGCGAGCACGAGGTGGCCGCCCTTTTCGACGTGCGCGCACAGCAGCGGCGCCAACACCTTGAGTGGCGTGGCGAGGATATTGGCCAGCACGGTGCGGTACTTGCCGGACGCCTTGTCAGGCAAGCCCGCATTGAGTGCCACATGGTTGGCTTCGGCATTGGCGCGTGTCGATTCCACAGCGGGCGGGTCAATGTCGACGGCATCGATGTCTGTTGCGCCGAATTTCGCCGCGCCTATGGCCAGGATGCCCGAGCCGCAACCGTAGTCCAGCACACGGCCCAGGTCCTGGCCGGCCCGGCTGGCAATCCAGCGCAGGCACATGCGCGTGGTCGGATGGGTTCCCGTGCCGAAGGCCAGGCCCGGGTCCAGGCGGATCACCTGTTTGGCTTCGGCCGGCGGCTCATGCCAGGTCGGGACTATCCAGAATTCGGGCGTGATGTCCACCGGCGTGAACTGCGACTGCGTCAGGCGCACCCAGTCCTGCTCGGGCACGGGCTGGATGGCAACCACCCGGCAGCCCGCGAAAAAGTCCTGCGCCGCCAGCACACCGGCCGCATCGCGCGCCAAGGCCTCGGTGGAAAACAGGGAAACGATGCGGGAGCGTTCCCAGCCCGCCTTGGGTGGCGGCATCCCGGGCTCACCGAACAAGGCCTGCTCGGCCGGCGTCTGGGCGTCGGCGTCTTCCACCGACACGCTGAGCGCGTCTAGCGCGTCCAGCGCTTCGCTGAGTGTTTCCACTTCATCGACAGGCGCCAGCAGGATCAGTTCAAACAAGCTCATTACGCGCCCGGGCAGCGTTCAGCGCTCACGTTTGGACAACCACTCTTCCAGATAGTGGATGTTCGTGCCGCCGTCCATGAACTTGGCGTCCACCATCAGTTCGCGGTGCAACGGGATGTTGGTGTTGATGCCTTCGACCACGGTCTCGGCCAGCGCCGTGCTCATGCGGGCAAGCGCCTGCTCGCGCGTGTCGCCGTGGACGATGATCTTGCCGATCATGGAGTCGTAGTTGGGCGGCACGAAGTAGTTGGCGTAGATGTGCGAATCCACCCGCACGCCCGGCCCGCCCGGCGTGTGCCAGGTCGTGATGCGGCCCGGCGAGGGAACGAACTTGTAGGGGTCTTCCGCGTTGATGCGGCATTCGATGGAATGGCCCTTGAGTTCGATGTCGCGCTGGGCGAAAGGCAGTTTTTCACCGGCCGCGACCATGATCTGGGTGCGCACGATGTCCACGCCGGTGATCCACTCGGTGACCGGATGCTCCACCTGCACGCGGGTGTTCATCTCGATGAAGTAGAACTCGCCGTTTTCGTAGAGGAACTCGAAGGTGCCCGCGCCGCGGTAGCCTATCTTCTTGACGGCCGCGACGCAGCGTTCGCCGATGCGCTCGATCAGCTTGCGCGGGATGCCGGGCGCCGGCGCTTCTTCAATGACTTTCTGGTGGCGGCGCTGCATGGAGCAGTCGCGCTCGCCCAGCCAGACAGCATTCTTGTGCTGGTCGGCCAGGATCTGGATTTCGATGTGCCGCGGGTTCTGCAGGAATTTCTCCATGTAGACCTCGGGGTTGCCGAAGGCTGCGCCGGCCTCGGCCTTGGTGGTCTGCACCGCGTGCAGCAGGGCCGCCTCGGTGTGCACCACGCGCATGCCGCGCCCACCCCCGCCGCCCGCCGCCTTGATGATGACGGGGTAGCCGACCTGCTTGGCGGTGCGCTTGATGACGACCGGGTCGTCAGGCAAGGCGCCCTCGGAGCCGGGCACGCAGGGCACGCCGGCCTTGATCATGGTCTGCTTGGCCGAGACCTTGTCACCCATGATGCGGATGGATTCGGGCGAAGGGCCGATGAACTTGAAGCCGCTTTTTTCGACCCGCTCGGCGAAATCGGCGTTCTCGCTCAGGAAACCGTAGCCGGGGTGGATGGCTTCGGCGTCCGTCACCTCGGCCGCCGAAATGATGGCCGGCATGTTGAGGTAGCTGTCTTTGGAAGGTGCCGGGCCTATGCAGACCGATTCGTCCGCCAGCTTGATGTATTTCGCTTCGCGGTCGGCCTCGGAATAGACCATCACGGCCTTGACGCCGAGTTCGCGGCAGGCGCGCTGGATGCGCAAAGCGATCTCCCCGCGGTTGGCGATCAGTATTTTCTTGAACATGCGTCGGTAAGCCTGGTTTGAAAAGGAGGCGCTGCGCCCCGCTTATTCAATGATGAAGAGGGGTTGGCCGTATTCGACAGCCTGGCCGTTTTCCGAAAGAATCTTGGTGACCGTGCCCGATTTGTCGGCTTCGATCTCGTTGAGGATCTTCATGGCCTCGATGATGCAGATGGTCTCGCCTTCCTTGACCACGCTGCCGAGTTCGACAAACGGCTTGGCACCAGGGCTGGCCGAGCGGTAGAAGGTGCCCACCATGGGCGACTTGACGGCATGGCCGGCGGGGGCCGCGTCGGCGGCCGGTGCGGCTGGGGGGCCGGCGGGGGCGGCTGCGGGAGCTGCTACCATGGCAACCGGCTGCTGCATCACGAGAGGGGCGCCGCTGGATTTGACGATGCGCACCTTGCCTTCGGCTTCGGTGATCTCCAGTTCGGAGACGTTGGACTCCGAGACGAGGTCGATCAGGGTCTTGAGTTTTCTTAAATCCATGGGTTCTCTCCAACGACGGTAGATGCTGGCGCGGGATCTCGGCGCAGCTTTTGACTGAAAGGCTGGAAACGGTAGCCACTTGACGCGGCCACCGATCTTCCTTCTTTTTTCACTTACTTTCTGCTTTTACGCTTTAAAGCGCTTATCAGTTAATTACTGCGGGGACTGGCCTGAAGGCTTACCCCGGGAAAGCGCAGAGTGTACATCAAGCTAGAGGCCATTCCAAACCGTCTGGCGGCTGCTTGCGGTCGCGGAAAATTGCCCTCAAGGATGCCGTTGTCGGCCTGTTCCCCGTAGTTACAGGCGTTTTCGAGACACCAGTGTCGCCTGCTCCTCCCAGCCGCTAGGTAAGCTTGGCCCAAAGCGCCAGATCCTCAGGCAGCACTTTGCCGATCTTGCGATGCAGCAACTCGCCCGAGGCACTGAACACCGCCGTAAAAGGCAGGCTGCCGGCAATGTTGCCCAATGATTTGCTGAGCTCGGTTCCGCCCAGTCCAGCCATGCCGACCGGAAAATGCAGCGGCTTCGCCTGCAGCCAGTTTCGCACGGCAGTGGGCTGATCCACGGCCAAACCCAGCACTTGCAGGTTTTTATCGCGATTTTCCTGGTAGAAGTAATCCAATAAAGGCAACTCCTCCACGCAGGGTGGGCACCAGGTGGCCCAGAAGTTCACCAACAGCAGCTTGCCGCGAAAGCTGCTCATCGACAGGTTCTTGCCATCGGGCGTATCGAAGTTCAGGCTCCAGAAGGCGTCGGAAGCGCTGCCTCCGGCACCTATCGCCCCGGCCGCGGCCGGGGCCGCCACCTCCACTTGGTGCGGCTGGAATTTCCACCAGGCTACGGTGGCGCCGGCCAGGCCGGCCACGGCAGCAACGCCGCCATAAAGCATGTTTCTGCGGTTCACGTGTCGCAAGCTCCGGGTTGGGAATCCACTAATTTTTTCACGGCGGCAAGGTCACCCCGCGGCGTGCGGCCTTTGGCGTCGGGCCTCAAGGCGCCGCGCAGGTCATCATGGTCGTAGACCATCAGGTGCACGCCTACGGTTTCGTTCAAGGGTTTGCACACACTTCGCAGGCTCAGCGCTTCCACGCTGTCGCCGGTAAAACCGGTCACGGTGCGCGGCTCGTAGTCCACATTGTGCTCAATCAGCGCAATTTCGGCCGATTTGGGGTCATCGCAGAACAGCTGGATGTAAATGTCGGACAACCGCGTGGCCGTGCCGTGCCAGACGGCGCCGCCCAAGTAGGGCCGGAATTGCGCCAGCCGTTCCATCCAGACCAGCGCCAGCTCGCGCAGGGCGGCCAGTTCGGCCGGTTGGGTATCGGCGCAGAACAGCGCGATGTATTCGCGCACTGCGTCTTCGAGTTCGTCGTTGCCGGGCAGTTCGGTACGGGCCGGCAACGCCATCTGTTTGACGGCGCGGCGCTTGGCGGGGCCGTATTCCAGCCCTTCTTCAACCACCAGCGCGGCGGCGGTGGCGGCAATTTCGGATTTGAGGGTATGTGGGATCAAGGTCGGCAGGCCCGGAGGCCAAGAAGATACGGGAGCGGCGAAGCAATTGTGCCCGGTTAGGCCTTCGCAAGCTCCTAAAGTTCACCCCCCAGCGCGGCAGTCCGCCCCGGCGCCAGAGGACTGGCGGAAAGCCCTGCCTAGAATACAGGCCCATGCACATACATATTCTGGGAATCTGCGGCACTTTTATGGGCGGCCTGGCCGCCCTGGCGCGGGAGGCGGGGCACAAAGTCACGGGTTGCGACACCGGCGTCTACCCGCCCATGAGCGACCAGTTGCGCGGCCTGGGCATCGAGCTGATCGAAGGCTACGGCGCCGACCAGATGGCGTTCGAGCCCGACGTGTTCGTGGTCGGCAACGTGATCTCACGCGCCCGGCTGGCCGACGGGACGCCCAAATACCCGCTCATGGAAGCCATTTTGAACAGCGGCAAGCCCTATACCAGCGGCCCGCAATGGCTGTCGGGCCACGTCCTTCACCACCCCACCCATCACGCGACCGGCCCGCGCCATGTGCTGGCCGTGGCCGGCACGCACGGCAAGACCACCACCACGGCCATGCTGGCCTGGATTCTGGAGCATGCCGGGCTGCAGCCGGGTTTCCTGGTCGGCGGCGTGCCGCTCAATTTCGGCGTTTCGGCGCGGCTGGGCGAAGGAAATACCTTTGTGATCGAGGCCGATGAGTACGACACGGCGTTTTTCGACAAGCGCAGCAAGTTCGTGCACTACCGGCCGCGCACCGCCGTGCTGAACAACCTGGAATTCGACCACGCCGACATCTTTGACGACCTGGCAGCCATTGAACGCCAGTTCCACCACCTGGTGCGCACCGTGCCCTCGCAGGGACGCGTCGTGGTCAACGCGGCCGAGGCCAGCCTGCAGCGCGTGCTGGCCCAGGGCTGCTGGAGTGAGCAGTTGCTCTTCGGCGACGGCCTGCTGAACAAGGCCGGCTTCACGGCCCACGGCGAGCCGCATGACTTCCACGTGCTCAAGGCCGGCGAGGCCGTGGCCCATGTGCAGTGGGGCCTCAGCGGCGTGCACAACCAGCTCAATGCCCTGGCTGCCATCGCGGCGGCCGAGCACGTGGGCGTGGCGCCCGCGGCCGCGTCCCGCGCGCTGGCGGCGTTCCAGAACGTCAAGCGCCGCATGGAAGTGCGCGGCGTGATCCCGCGCAAAGGCGGCGACATCACCGTGTACGACGACTTCGCGCACCACCCCACCGCCATCCACACCACGGTGGACGGCCTGCGCCGCCAGCTGCAAAGCGCCGGCCGGGGCAGCGAACGCATCGTCGCCATCTTCGAGCCGCGCAGCAACACCATGAAACTGGGCGCCATGACAGCCCAGTTGCCCTGGAGCCTGGAACAGGCCGACCTGGCTTTCTGCCACGCCGGCGGGCTGGACTGGGACGCGCGCGCCGCGCTCGCGCCCATGGGAGAACGCGCCCAGGTGGCCGGCACCATTGACCAGCTGCTCGATCAGGTCAAGGCCGCAGCCCGGCCCGGCGACCATTTGCTGTGCATGAGTAACGGGGGGTTTGGCGGGATTCACGCCAAATTGCTGGAGGCGCTCAAGGCCTGAGCGCTCCGGATGCCTATTTATATTAGTAGCTGATGGTGAGCGCGGCCACATCGATGTGAACCACCGGCTTGGCCAGCGCCGCGCTGGTCGCGCGGGCAAACTCCTGCGCCCATTTGGCCTCGGCGAACTTCGCCGGCCCGGCGGCTTGGGCCACCACCACGACCTTGTCGGCCGTCAGCAGCTTGCCGGTGGGCCGCAACGGTTCGCAGCCCATCTGCGTGAACTGCTCGTCCAGCCACCCCCTTGCCACGTCGTGCGGCATGGGCTGCACTTCGTTGAGGTCCAACCGCACGGGCGGGCTGTCCTTGAAGCTCACACTGACTTCGCTGCGCATGATGTGCTCCTGGTCAAGGGCCCATGGTCGGTGACTTGCGGGTGTTGCGGCTATTCGCACAAACCCGCAAGCGCCTGATGCCCCTTATTTACCGGCGCGGCGCTTGAGCACGGCGGACGACAAAATTTCCAGCACGTCCAGCGAATCGCTCCAGCCCAGGCAGGCGTCGGTGATGCTCTTGCCGTATTCCAGCGCTTTCGAGTCGTCCTTGCCGGGCGTGAACTTCTGCGCGCCGGCGTTGAGATGGCTTTCCACCATCAGGCCGAACACATGGCGTGAGCCGCCGGCCACCTGGCCCGCGATGTCGCGCGCCACCTCCACCTGCTTTTCGTGCTGCTTGGAACTGTTGGCGTGGCTGCAGTCCACCATCAGCGTGGCCGGCAGTTTGGAGGCTTCCAGTTCCTTGCAGGCCGCCGCGACGCTGGCGGCGTCATAGTTGGGCGCCTTGCCGCCGCGCAGGATCACGTGGCAGTCCTTGTTGCCGTTGGTCTGCACGATGGCGACCTGGCCGTTTTTGTGCACCGACAGGAAGTGATGGCCGCGCGCCGCCGCCTGGATGGCGTCGGTGGCGATGCGGATGTTGCCGTCGGTGCCGTTCTTGAAACCGATGGGGGCCGACAGGCCAGAAGCCAGCTCGCGGTGCACCTGGCTTTCGGTGGTGCGCGCGCCTATCGCGCCCCAGGAGATCAGGTCGCCGATGTACTGCGGCGAGATCACGTCCAGAAACTCGCTGCCGGCCGGCAGGCCCAGGCGGTTGATGTCGATCAGCAGCTGGCGCGCGATGCGCAGGCCTTCATCGATGCGGAAGGTTTCATCGAGGTAGGGGTCGTTGATCAGTCCCTTCCAGCCGACGGTGGTGCGTGGTTTTTCGAAGTAGACGCGCATCACGATTTCCAGCGTGCCCTCGTATTTCTTGCGCTGCTCGACCAGCTTGCGGGCATATTCCAGCGCCGCCATGGGGTCGTGGATGGAGCAGGGGCCGACGACGACCAGCAGGCGGTCGTCCTTGCCCTGGATGATGTTGTGGATGCCCTGGCGGGTTTTGCTGATCAGCGTCTCGACGGCGGTGCCGCGAATGGGGAAGAAGCGGATGAGATGCTCTGGAGGGGGTAACACAGTGATGTCCTTGATGCGTTCGTCGTCGGTCTGGCTGGTCTTTTCGACGGTCGCATACCAGTTGTCGCTGGCGGAGGTGGCTTTGGCATTCATCGCTGGTTTCCTTTTCTAGATATCGGTCAATTCAGGATTCGTTCAAACATCAACAATCGGGACGCGCAAAAAAAAACCGCCGGAAGCCGGCGGTTTTTGGAGAATCGGTGCGTTTTATCGGGTCACGCCATGATCTCTCTACCGCCGGAAGCGCTTGAGAACCAAAAGTAAGCAAAATAAAACTTGGCGGAATTCATAAGCTGGAATGTAGCACAGGTCCGAAAATGCCCCGAAACGGCCCGCTTCAGGCGGTTCCGCCCACCGTCAGGCCGTCGATGCGCAGGGTCGGCTGGCCCACACCCACCGGCACGCTCTGGCCTTCCTTGCCGCAGGTGCCGACGCCGCTGTCCAGCGCCATGTCGTTGCCCATCATGGTGACGCGGGTCAGCGCGTCGGGGCCGTTGCCGACAATCGTCGCGCCCTTGACGGGGTAGAGGATCTTGCCGTTTTCGACCCAGAAGGCTTCGCTGGCCGAAAACACGAACTTGCCGGAGGTGATGTCGACCTGGCCGCCGCCGAAGTTGGTGGCATATAGGCCTTTTTTGATGCTGGCAACGATTTCTTCGGGCTGCTTGTCGCCGCCCAGCATGTAGGTGTTGGTCATGCGCGGCATGGGCACGTGGGCGTAGCTTTCGCGCCGGCCGTTGCCGGTGGGTTTGACCTTCATCAGGCGGGCATTGAGCGAGTCCTGGATGTAGCCCTTGAGGATGCCGTCTTCGATCAGCACGTTGCGCTGGCTGGCGTTGCCTTCGTCGTCGACGTTGAGCGAGCCGCGGCGGTCGGCAATCGTGCCGTCGTCCAGCACCGTGACGCCCTTGGCCGCCACGCGCTGGCCGATCTTGCCGGAAAACGCGCTGGAGCCCTTGCGGTTGAAGTCGCCTTCCAGGCCGTGGCCTATGGCTTCGTGCAACAGGATGCCGGGCCAGCCCGAGCCCAGCACCACCGTCATCTCGCCGGCCGGCGCGGGGCGAGCGTCGAGGTTGGTCAACGCGGCTTTCACCGCGTCGTTCACGTATTCGGCGATCTGCGCGTCGTCAAAATAAGCCAGGCCGAAACGCCCACCGCCGCCGCCCGAGCCGACTTCGCGCCGGCCCTTCTGCTCGGCGATCACGGTCACGCTCAGGCGCACCAGCGGGCGCACGTCGGCGGCCAGCGTGCCGTCGGCGCGCGCGACCATGACCACGTCGTATTCGCTGGCGAGACCCGCCATGACCTGCACGATGCGCGGGTCCTTGGCTTTGGCGAGTTTTTCCACTTTTTCGAGCAGGTGGACCTTGGCCGTGCTGTCCAGCGTGGCGATGGGGTCCAGCCCCTGGTAAAGCGAGCGGCTGCCGGCGATGCGACTGGCCGGCGTCTTGACGCGGGCGCTTTTGCCGCCGGCGGAAATGCTGCGCACCGTTCGCGCCGCGTCGAGCAGCGACGCTTCGGAAATGTCGTCGGAATAGGCAAAGGCGGTTTTTTCGCCGCTGACGGCGCGCACGCCCACGCCCTGGTCGATGCTGAAGGAGCCGGTTTTCACGATGCCTTCTTCCAGGCTCCAGCCTTCGCTGCGGGTGTACTGGAAGTAGAGGTCGGCATCGTCCGCGCCGTGCGAGGTGATTTCACCGAGCGCGCGGCTCAGGTGCGCCTGTGTGAGGCCGAAGGGCGCCAGCAGCAGCTTTTGAGCGATCTCCAGCCGCCCCGAGGTCGATTCCACCGTGGGCCGGGCGGTCGACGAGGCCGTGGACTTGTTGGGAGCGGAGGCGGTGGTGGAGCGAAGTGAGGTCATGCGGCCATTGTAGGCAGTCTGCCCGCGCGTCGGGGCGGGTGCGGCGCGAGCCGCTCAGGCCGCGGGGTCTTGCCGCTCAGCCGCCCTGTCCGCCCAGGTGCTTGAACAGCGCAGCGTCGTCTTCGGCCGCCAGCCCCGCCCGGTGCGCCTCGGCGAAGACCTGGCTGGCGCGTTCGCCCAGCGGGCCTTCGAAGCCGGCCGAGCGGGCCGCTGCGACGGCCAGCCGGGTGTCTTTTTCGAGCAAAGTGATATGGGCGCGCGGCGCGTAGTCGCCGGCAATCGCCCGGCGCAGGCGGTCCGAGCCTATCCAGCTCTGGCCGCTGGACTGCTCGATCACGTCCAGCGTCTTGCCCAGGTCCAGCCCCAAACGGCCGGCCAGCGACAGCGCCTCGGCGGCGCCCACCAGGTTGATACCCGCCAGCAGGTTGTTGACCAGTTTGGTGCGGGCGCCGTCGCCGGGTTTTTCGCTGAGGTGGAAGACCCTGGCCGACAAAGCCTGCAGCAGGCCGGCCTGCTGTTCATACACCGCCTGCGGGCAGGCCAGCATCAGGCTCATGGAGCCGTCGCGCGCCCGAGCCGGGCCGCCCGACATGGGCGCGTCCAGCGTGTGCACGCCGCGTTCGGCCAGCCTTGCGGCGAAAAATTCAACGTCCTCGGGCGCAATCGTCGGGCACAGCATCACCGAATGGCCGGGCCGCAGCATGCGGGCCAGGCCCTGCTCGCCAAACAGCACGTCCTCGGTCTGCGCCGCATCGACCACACAAACAATGAAAGCCTGGGAATCCGCCGGAGCGTCCGCGGGACGGGAGACGGCCACGGCCCCCAGTTGCACCATCGCCGCGACCTTGGCCTGATCGATGTCGCAGACCCGCGCGTCCCAGCCCTTGCCCAGCAGGTTGGCCGCCATGCCGGCGCCCATATTGCCCACCCCGATCACGGTCACGGTGCGGGTGCTCACGGAGCCGGCCTCTTCAGGACTGCACCAGGCGCTTGGCCTTGGCGATCGACATCAGCATGCCGATGGCCAGGCCCAGCGTGACCATGGCGGTGCCGCCGTAACTGATGAAGGGCAGCGGCACGCCCACCACGGGCAGGATGCCGCTGACCATGCCCATGTTGACGAAGGCATAGGTGAAAAAAATCATGGTCAACGCGCCCGCCAGCAGGCGCGCGAACAGCGTCGGCGCCTCCAGGGCGATGGCCAGCCCGCGCAGGATCAGGAAGATGAAGCCGGAAATCAGCAGCAGGTTGCCCAGCAAGCCGAACTCCTCGGAATAGGCGGCGAAAATAAAATCGGTGGTGCGCTCGGGAATGAATTCCAGGTGCGTCTGCGTGCCGGCCATGAAGCCCTTGCCGGTGATGCCGCCCGAGCCGATGGCGATCATGCCCTGGATGATGTGAAAGCCCTTGCCCAGCGGGTCGCGCGAAGGATCCAGCAGGGTGCAGATGCGCTGCTGCTGGTAGTCGTGCAGGATGGGCCAGCGCACGCCGTCGGCGCAGATTTGCGGCTCGAACCACACCACCAGAAACACGCCGATGAGGCCCAGCAGCACGGGCGGCCAGATCAGCTTCCAGCTCAGCCCCGCGAAGAAAATCACCGCCAGGCCGGCGGCCAGCACCAGCAGCGAGGTGCCCAGGTCGGGCTGCTTCATGATCAGCCCCACCGGCATGGCCAGCAGCAGCACGGCGGCGACGAAGTCCAGCGGGCGCAACTGGCCTTCGCGCTTCTGGAACCACCAGGCCAGCATCAGCGGCATGGCGATCTTGAGGATTTCGCTGGGCTGGATCACCACGCCCACGTTGAGCCAGCGCCTGGCGCCTTTTTTGGTCAGGCCGAAGATGGCGACGGCCACCAGCAAAGTAACGCCCACGATGTACAGCGGCACGGCAAAGGCCATCAGGCGCTGCGGCGGCACCTGCGCCACCACGAACATGATGGCCCCGGCAATCAGCATGTTGCGGGCATGGTCGACAAAACGGGTGCCGTGGTCATAGCCCGACGAATACATGATCAGAAGGCCCGCGCAGGCCAACAGGAAGACGGCAAATGCCAGCAGGCCGTCAAAGCCTTGCAACAGGGGCAGCGTTCGCTGGTAAAGAGAGGGTTTGTCGAAAACGGCGGACATCCGGCGATTATCCGCCAGCCCACGGCCCAGGCCACCCGTCTACCATCAGGGCATGCGCACCACCCACCTGCTTTACCTGCACGGCTTTCGCTCCTCGCCGCAATCCATGAAGGCGCAAAAAATGGCTGCCGCCGTGGCCCGGCGCCATCCGGCCGTGCACTGGTGGTGCCCGCAGCTGCCGCCCTCGCCCGAGGCCGCGCTGCGCGGGGTGATGGACACCATCGCCGGCTGGCCGCTGGAGGCCGGCTTTGAAAGCCTGGCGGTGGTCGGCTCCTCGCTGGGCGGCTTTTACGCCACCGCCGTGGCCGAGCGTACCGGCTGCAGGGCCGTGCTGCTCAACCCGGCCGTGGAGCCGGCGCGCGACCTGGCCCGCTACATCGGCGAGCAGACCGCCTGGCACAACGCCGATGAGCACTTTTTCTTCGAGCCGCGTTTTGTCGATGAGCTCAAAGCCCAGCACACCGGGCCGCTCAAGGCGCCGCAAAACTACCTTGCCTTCATCGCCAAGGGCGACGAGGTGCTGGACTGGCGCGAAATGGCCGGCCGTTATGCGGGCGCCCGCCTGCGCATCCTCGAAGGCGGCGACCATGCGCTGAGCGACTTTGACGCGCACCTGCCGGAAATCCTCGACTTCCTGGCGCTGGCCTGAAAGCCGCCCCAACAAGGGCTGATTACACTAGTCCCAAGTCATCAAAGACACCAAAGGGATCCCGTTTTGTTTGTATTGTTTGAAGAAGCCGGCAAGTTTCTGGCCGGCCGCATTTTGTCCGAGAGCGATGCTTCGCTGCAGGTGGAGCTCGACTCGGGCAAGCGCGTCAAGGTCAAAGGCGTCAACGCCCTGCTGAAATTCGAGAAACCCTCGCCCGCCGAGCTGATGGCCGCCGGGCAGAAATTGAGCACCGACATCGAGCTCGACCTGGCCTGGGAATTTGCCGGTGAAGGCGAATTCAGCTTTGCCGACCTGGCGCGCGACTACTTCAGCGCCGACGGCAAACCCGCCACGCTGGAGCAACAGGCCGCCGCGCTGTTCCGCCTCTACGATGCACCGCACTACTTCCGCCGCGCCGGCAAGGGCCGCTTCAAGAAGGCGCCCGCCGAGATCCTGCAACAGGCACTCGCTGCCATCGAGAAGAAAAAACAGGTGGCTGCGCAGATCACCGCCTGGGCCGAGGAACTGGGCCGCGGCGAATGCCCGGCGCCGGTGCGCGAGCAGCTCTACAAAATCCTCTTCAAGCCCGACAAGAACAGCCCCGAGTACAAGGCCGTGGTCGAGGCCTCGCGCGCCACGCACACCGCGCCGCTGGATTTGCTGCAAAAGGCCGGCGCCATCGCCTCGCCCTACCAGTTCCACTGGAAGCGTTTCCTGTTCGAGAACTTCCCCAAGGGCACCGGCTTCCCCGCGCTGCAGGCGCCCGAGATCAAGGACGAATTGCCGCTGGCCGACGTGAAGGCGTTTTCCATCGACGACTCGGCCACCACCGAGATCGACGACGCGCTGTCGGTACAGGGCCTGGGCAGCGGCACCGTCACGCTGGGCATACACATCGCCGCGCCGGGCCTGGCCGTGCTGCCCGGCGGCCCGATAGACACGGTAGGCCGCGCGCGGCTGTCCACCGTCTACATGCCGGGCTACAAGCTGACCATGCTGCCCGACGAAGTCGTCCAAATCTACACGCTGCAGGAAGGGCGCAACTGCCCTGCCCTGTCGCTGTACATCACGCTGGACGAAGCGACACTGGAGATCAAGGAAAGCGTGACCCGGCTTGAGCAGGTGCCCATCGTGAGCAACCTGCGCCACGACGTGCTGGACAGCACTTTCACCGAAGCCTTTTTTGAAGCCGCGCAGGGCAGCCCGCCCACCGGCGTGCAGTGGGGCATTGAGCTGAGCTTTCTGCACCGCCTGGCGAAACACCTGAAAGCGCAGCGCGAAATCGCGCGCGGCAAGCCCGAGAACTTCAACCGCCCCGACTACAACTTCCGCCTGGACAACCCCACGGGCGGCGAGCCCCAGGGCAACGAGGCGGTCAGCATCAGCACGCGCCAGCGCGGCGCGCCGCTGGACCTGATCGTGGCCGAGGCCATGATCCTGGCCAACAGCACCTGGGGCCAGTGGCTGGCCGAGCACGGCGTGCCCGGCATCTACCGCAGCCAGGCCAGCCTGGCGCCCGGCGTGAAAGTGCGCATGGGCACCAAGGCCTTGCCGCATGCGGGCCTGGGCGTCAAAAGCTACGCCTGGAGCACCTCGCCGCTGCGCCGCTACACCGACCTGGTCAACCAGTGGCAAATCATCAGTTGCGTGCGCCACGGCCGCACCGCCGCTCTCGCCGCGCCGTTCAAGCCCAAGGACGCCGAGCTGTTTTCCATCATCTCGGGTTTTGACGCCGCCTACGGCGCCTACAACGGCTTCCAGGCCGGCATAGAGCGCTACTGGACGCTCAAATACCTGCAGCAAAACGGCATCACCGAACTGACGGCCACCGCTTTCAAGGACAGCCTGGTGCGCGCCGACGAGCTGCCGCTGGTGCTGGCGGCCGTGGGCGCGCAAGGCCTGCCGCGCGGCGCCAAGGTGCGCGTGCGGCTGGGTGAGATCGACGAGATCACGCTGGATATTTCCGGCACGGTGACCGAGCGGCTGGACGTGGCAATCGACGAGTCGCCCGACCCGCTGAGCGAGGACGATGGCGAATCCGAGATGGCCGCCGGGCCGATCTCCATCGCGGTCGATGTCAATGAGCCACAAACCGATGCCGCCGCGGCGGCTCCTGTGGCAGGTTGACACCTGATTTCGCGCAGAACCCCCGATAATCTCCTCCTGTGAAGTCACCCAGCACACTGCAAATTGCCCTCGGCGTGTCCATCGCCTTTCACGCGGTGCTGCTGACGGTGCGTTTTGTGGACCCGGAGCGCTTTAACCGCGTGTTCCAGGACACGCCGCTGGAAGTGATCCTGGTCAACGCCAAGTCCAACGAAAAGCCCGACTTCGCCAAGGCGATCGCGCAGGCCTCGCTGGCCGGCGGCGGCGAGGCCGAAAAAGGCCGGGCCACCTCGCCCCTGCCGCCCTCGGCGTTGATGGAACTCGGCGACGCGACCGAAGACGCGCAGCGCAAGGTCGAGTCGCTGCAGGAGCAGCAAACCCAGTTGCTGGCGCAAATCAAGAAGCAGCTGGCGTCCATGCCGCCGCCTGATTTGACCCAGCCCGCCAACAGCCCGGCCCAGGCCGAACGCGAAGAAAAACGCAAGCAGCTGATCAAGATACTGGCCGAGATCGAACGCCGCATCAACGAAGAAAACGCGCGGCCCAAAAAGCGCTACATCAGCCCGGCCACGCGCGAAGAGGTCTACGCCATCTACTACGACGAGCTGCGCCGCAAGATCGAGGAAAAAGGCACCGTCAACTTCCCCGAGCAGGCCGGTAAAAAACTGTACGGTGAACTGACCATGATCGTCACCGTGAATTTCGACGGCAGCGTCATCGACACAGAAGTGGTGCAGACCTCGGGCAACCTGACGCTGGACCGGCGCGCGCAAAGCATCGTGCGCGGCACCGGGCCTTTCGGCCGTTTCAGCGACGCCATGCGCCGCAAGGCCGACCAGATCGTCGTCGTGTCACGTTTCAAGTTCACGCGCGACGACACGCTCGAGACCAAACTCACCAGCCGCTGAGCCTCCCATGGATCAGTACTACGTCCTGGGCAACCCGATCGCGCACAGCAAGTCGCCGCTGATCCACGCGCGCTTTGCCGAACTCACGGGCCAGTCGCTGCAGTATGAGCGCCTGCTGGTGCCGCTGGAAGCCTTCGCCGCCAACCTGGCGCAACTGCAGCAGCGCGGCGTCAAGGGCTGCAACGTCACCGTGCCTTTCAAGCTCGATGCCTTTGAAGCCGCCACCACACGCAGCGACCGGGCCGAGCTTGCGCAGGCCGCCAACACCCTGTTGCTGCAGGGCGGCGCCGTCCACGCCGACAACACCGACGGCGTGGGCCTGGTCAAGGACATCCAGAACAACGCCGGCGTCTCGCTGGCCGGGCGCGACGTGCTGCTGATAGGCGCGGGCGGCGCGGGCGCGGGCGCGCTGGCGCCGCTGCTGGCGGCCGGGCCGCGCCGGCTGGTGCTCGTCAACCGCACGCGGGCCAAGGCGGACGCGCTGGTGGCGCGCCACAGGGCGCATGCCTCCATGCAAAGCCTGCTGGAAAAAACAGAACTTCTCACTGAGGACTTGCAGGGACTGCAAGGCAGTTTCGACGTGGTCATCAACGCCAGCGCCAGCAGCCTGGCGGGCGCTGGCGTGCCGGTTTCGGCCAGCGTGCTCAAGCCCGGCGCGCTGGCCTGCGACATGATGTACGGCCCGGCCGCCGCAGCCTTCATGGCCTGGGCCAAAGACAAGGGCGCCACGCCGCGCGACGGCCTGGGCATGCTGGTGGAGCAGGCCGCCGAAGCCTTCGAGCTCTGGCGCAAGGTGCGTCCGCCCTCCGCGCAGGTGCTGCGGGAAATGCGGGCGCTGCTGGGATGAAAGCCCTGTTCAAGCTCATAGGCCTGGGCCTGCTGGCCGGCCTGGCCTTGCAGCTCTTTTTTGTCGCGCGCATCGCCGTGATGGCCGTGGTGGACCCGGAGTCCACCGCCTTCCAGCGCTCGGAAGCCTACCTGGTCACACGCAACACCGGCTCGCTGAAATGGCGCCAGCAGTGGGTGCCCTATGCCAGCCTGCCCGACAGCCTCAAGCGCGCGGTCATCGCTTCGGAAGACGCGAGTTTTGCGGAGCACGACGGCGTGGACATGGAAGCGCTTGAAAAAGCCTGGGACAAAAACGCCAAGGCCGAGCAGCGCGCCGCGCAGTCGGCCAACCGGCTGGCGCCCGCCAAAGCGGCCGCCGCGCCGCCCAAGCCCGTGAAGATCGTGGGCGGCTCCACCATCACGCAGCAGCTCGCGAAGAACCTGTTTTTGTCGGGCGAGCGCACGCTGCTGCGCAAGGGCCAGGAACTGGTGCTGACTTTGATGCTGGAAGCGCTGCTGAGCAAGGAGCGCATCCTGGAGATCTACCTCAACAGCGTGGAATGGGGTGAAGGCGTGTTCGGTGCCGAGGCGGCGGCCCAGCATTACTACCGCAAGCCCGCGGCCAAACTCAGCGCCTATGAATCCGCGCGCCTGGCCGTGATGCTGCCGCGGCCCAAGTATTTTGAAACCCGGCCCGGCTCAGGCTACCTCGCCTCGCGCGCCGGCACCATCGTGGCCCGCATGGGTGGCGTGGAACTGCCCTAGCGCCTGGCTTAGCGCTTCACCACCAGGGAAGCCGTGCCGGCCTCCGTATTGCGGCCCAGGTCGGTCTGCAGGCTGCCCACAGGCGCGGTGCTGGTGTAAGTGCCGGCCGCCGCGGCGCGCACCTTCAGCGAAACCGCGCAGCCGCCGTTGCGCACGTTCATGCCGGCTTCGATGGATACCGTGTTGCCGCCCGGCGCCGCGTTGACCGTGCCCAGGCAGTCGCCGCCCAGGCTTGAGGGCGAGGCCACCACCAGGCCCGCGGGCAGCGTCTGCGTGAAGGGCGCGCTGAGCACGGCGCGGCGCGGGCCGGGGCTGTTGAAATGCAGTTCCAGCGTGCTGGTGCCGCCCGGCGCGATCACCGGCGGCGTGAAGATCTGGTTGACCACGGGCGGGTTGGCCGCGTTGCCGGTCACCATCAGGTCGCGCACCTCGTGCACGTTCTTGGCCGCGCCTGTACTGCCGGCCACGCCCACGCTCAGCGCGGCGGGCGCCGCATAAGGGAAGTCCGCATTCGACAGCAGCCGCCTGAAAGCGCCGGCGGGGCCGTCGCGCACGTCGACGTTGATGGTGTAGCCCACGCCGGCCGCCTTGGGCGAAAGCGTCATCACGACCTGACGCGTTGCCGGGCGCGCGGCGGCCGCAGGTTGGTCCACATTGCCGGGCATGGCCGCATGGGCGATGAAGGGATTGCCGGCTGCGACCGGGCCGCGCAGCACCAGCGCCTGCGGCGCGGCGCCAGGTCCACCGCCACCGGAACAGTTGTCCGCGGGGCTGGAGAAATTGCCGTATTCGTCCAGCGCCAGAGCCAGGTAGCCGCCCGCGCCTTTGCAATAGCCCAGCCCGCCGCCCGGCAACGCACCCGCCATGTTTTGCGTGGCGTCGTACAGATATACCGTGATGCCGTCGGCGCCCGGCACACCGCCACCCCAGGAGGCATAACTGAAAGCCAGCGTCACGCCGTTCTGCGCACTGAAGCTGCCGCCGGTGTGGCGCGCATTGCCCTGCGCGCCGGTGGCGTTGCCCGTGAGCCGCAACCAGCCCGCGCCTTCGGCATCGGCGGCGGGCGCCGTCAGTGCGGCCGTGCCGGCCAGGCCCCATCCCGCATCGGGTGTGGACCCCGAGAAGCGCCCATGGACCTGGAACTGGCCCCAGGCGGCGCATGAAAGCGCCAGGCATGCGCTGCCGGCAAGCCAGCGCGACAGGCGCGCGCCGCGCGGGGACGGGGTGGAAGACTTGGGCGTAGGGAGTTTTGGCATCGGCTGCAGACGGAAGGGTTGGGGGGTGGAAGCGCAAGCAGGTACTTGCCGGAGTCTAATGCACGCCGTCCGGTCACGGCGGGAACGTATCATCGGCACCATGCTTGCCAAAATCATGAGCCTTTTCCTGCTGGGGTTGATACGCGTCCTCACCGGCGCGCAGGCCCGCTGGCTGGGCTGCCCGCCCAAGGCCGAGCAGCGGATCTATTTCGCCAACCACCAAAGCCATGCCGACCTGGTGCTGATGTGGGCGGCGCTTCCCGAAGAATTGCGCAGCATCACGCGCCCCATCGCCGCCAGGGATTACTGGACCAAGACGCCGTTCAAGCAATGGATCACCACCGCGGTGTTCAACGCCATCTACGTGGACCGCGCCAAGACCGGCGACCAGGACCCGCTGGAGCCGCTGATCGAGGCGCTGACCAACGGCGACTCCATCATCCTGTTCCCCGAAGGCACGCGCGGCAACCACGAGGAGCCGCAGAAATTCAAGGCCGGCCTCTACAACCTGGCGCTCAAGTTTCCCGGCGTGGTGCTGGTGCCGGCCTGGATCAACAACGTGCAGCGCGTCATGCCCAAGGGCGAGGTCGTGCCGGTGCCCATCCTGTGTTCGGTGACCTTCGGCGCGCCGATTGCCCTGGGCGACGGTGAAGACCGGGGCGAATTCCTGGCGCGCGCGCGCCAGGCGGTGATGGATCTGCGGGACTCCTGATGAATACCTTTTTGCGCAATCTTTCACCCTCGCACCAGGTCGGCCTGCTGTTCGTGCTGGTCTTCGGCATCCTGGCCGCCATCAGCGTGGCCGCCTTCGTGATGTCGCTCAAGGACACCCACGAGGACGACCTGCACACCCAGAAGCTCAAGGATTTCAACGGCCTGCTGCGCACCTCCTGGCTGATGTCCACGGTCTTCTGGATTGGCTGGACGCTGGGCGAAACCGTGGCCACCGTGCTGTTCGGCATCGTCGCGTTTTTTGCGCTGCGCGAGTTCATCACGCTCTCTCCCACGCGCCAGGGCGACCACCGCAGCCTGGTGCTGGCCTTTTTTGTGGTGTTGCCGGTGCAGTTTGCGCTGGTGATCACGCGGCGTTTCGACCTGGTCACCGTGTTCATCCCGGTCTACGTGTTTTTGGCCATCCCGGTGGTCAGCGCGCTGGCCGACGACCCGCATCGCTTTCTCGAACGCAACGCCAAGCTGCAGTGGGGCATCATGGTCTGCGTCTATGGCATCAGCCACGTGCCGGCCCTGTTGCTGCTGAAGTTTCCCAATTACGAGGGCAAGAATGCCTTCCTGGTGTTCTTCCTGGTGTTCGTGGTGCAAAGCTGCATGATCGTGGAGCACCTGGTGGGCCGCAAGCTGCAACGCCCGCCCAGCGCGCCGAATGTGAGCAAGAGCTTCAACTGGACCAGCTGGCTGATCGCCGTCGCCCTGGCCAGCCTGCTGGGCGGCCTGCTGGCGGGCCTCACGCCCTTCAAGCCGGCGCAGGCCGTGGCCATGGCCTTTATCGCCTGCGTCTCCGGCTCGCTGGGCCACCTGGTGATGAAAGCCCTCAAGCGCGACCGCGGCATTCCCAACTGGGGCAAGCGCGGCGTGGGCGTGACCGGCGCCAGCGGCCTGCTGGATCGTGTGGATGCGCTGTGCTTCGGCGCGCCCATCTTCTTTCATTCGGTCCGCTGGTATTTCGGCCTCTAGGCCCCGGTTCCGGTACCGCCCATGCGCATCCTAGGCATAGACCCCGGCCTGCAGACTTCCGGCTTCGGCGTGGTCGACGTGGACGGCCCGCACCTGCGCTACGTGGCCAGCGGCACCATCAAGACCACGCACCTGGAGCGCGCCGACCTGCCCGGGCGGCTCAAGGTGCTGTTCCAGGGCGTGTGCGAGGTGGTGGAGCGTTACCAGCCCGACGCGGCCTCGGTCGAAATCATCTTCGTCAACGTCAACCCCAAGGCCACGCTGCTGCTGGGCCAGGCGCGCGGCGCCTGCATCACGGCGCTGGTTTCGCGCGAACTGGCGGTGGCCGAGTACACGGCCCTGCAGCTCAAAAAAGCCGTGGCCGGCTACGGCAAAGCCGGCAAGGCCGAGGTGCAGGAGATGGTGATGCGGCTGCTCAAGCTGCCCTCGCTGCCCGGCAAGGACGCCGCCGATGCGCTGGGCCTCGCCATCACCCACGCCCACGTGGGCAGTGCCATGGCGCGGCTGGCGCAGGCCAGCGGCACGGGAGCGCCAATGACCGGAAATTACCGCGGCGGGCGCAGCCGCTGACGCGGCCGGAAACGTGAAAGGCCGCTAGGCCACACGCTCAAGAATCAGCACCGCAAAAAAGCCGAAGGCGGCGATCAGCGTCCACTTGAGGATGGTCAGGCCGAAGCGCTTGTAGCGCGCCTGCCCGGTGCCGGCGTAAAACATGAAGGCCACCACGGCGGCCAGTAAAAACAACAGGATGAGCCAGCGAAACAGCAGCATGGATGAGGTGCGCCCGCGCGCCTACCAGGCGCGCGCCAGCGTGGCGAAACCCTGGGGCGCTTTTTTCTCGTCCTCGAAGGTGACGACTTCGTAGGCATCCTTGTGCGCGAGCAGCTCGCGCAGCAGCTTGTTGTTCATCGCGTGGCCGGAGCGAAAGGCGCTGTAGGCGGCCAGCAGCGGCTTGCCCAGCAAATAGAGGTCGCCCATGGCATCAAGGATCTTGTGCTTCACGAACTCGTCGTTGTAACGCAGCCCGTCGCTGTTGAGCACCTTGTAGTCGTCCATCACGATGGCGTTGTCCAGCCCGCCGCCCAGCGCCAGGCCGTTGGCGCGCATCATCTCGACGTCCTTGGTGAAACCGAAGGTACGGGCCCGCGCGATGTCGCGCGAGTAGGCGCCCGAACCCATGTCGAACTCCACGCGCTGGCCGGTGGAGTCCACCGCCGGGTGGTCGAAATCAATTTCAAAACTGAGCTTGTAGCCCTCGTAAGGGGACAGGCGCGCCCACTTGACGTTGGTGCCCTCGCCTTCACGCACTTCCACCGGCTTGATCACGCGGATGAAACGCTTGGGCGCGGCCTGCAATTCAATGCCCGCCGACTGCAGCAAAAACACAAACGACGAAGCCGAACCGTCCAGGATGGGCACTTCCTCGGCCGTGATGTCCACATAAAGGTTGTCAATGCCCAAGCCCGCGCAGGCCGACATCAAATGCTCCACCGTGTGCACCTTGGCACTGCCGCTGGAAATGGTGGAAGCCAGCCGCGTATCCGTCACCGCCTGCGCCGAGATATGAATGTCCACCGGCTGCGGCAGATCCACCCGCCGAAACACAATGCCCGTGTCCGGCGCCGCAGGGCGCAAGGTCAGTTCCACCCGCTGCCCGCTGTGCAGGCCCACGCCCACGGCTTTGGTCAGGGATTTAAGGGTTCTTTGGGCAAGCATCGGTGTATTTTAATTTGCGCAAGGCCATTTCGGGCGTAGGGGATAGCAATGCCGCACATAGGCACAGTGCATTGCCGTCCGCCACGGCGCCTGATGGCAGCGGGAGCAGAGGGAGCGAAGCGTCCCTCCCAACGGCGATTAATGGGATGGAAAGCGTAGCGAGCGGCCCGAGCTTGCGCTGAGGAGCGGACCCGTACTCAGGTACGGGGAGCACCACAAGCGCAAGATCGGGACGCGCAGTAGCTTTACACCCATTAATCGGCTTGTTTGCGAAGGAAGGCGGGGATCTCGAAGTCGTCCATGCCGCCGGAAGCCAAAGCATCCACCTTGGCCGCAGCCTGCGTCCGATTGGTCCGCCACACGCTGGGCACAGCCATGTTCCCGTAATCCGGCTGGGCCGATCCCGTCGTCATCTGCGTTGCACCCGTGGCGCCGGCCGCGGTATTCAACGTAGGCACGTTGAACGGCACGTTGTCGGTACCGGTGCGCAGCACTTGCAGCGGCGGCGCATGGCGGCGCACGCCCTGGCGCGACAAACCGGTCGCGACCACGGTCACGCGGATGTCGTCGCCCAGCTCGTCGTCATAGGCCGTGCCGTAGATCACGTGTGCGTCGGGCGAAGCGTAGGCGCGGATGGTGTTCATCGCCAGCTTGGATTCGCTCAGCTTGAGCGAGCCCTTGGCCGCCGAGATCAGCACCAGCACGCCCTTGGCGCCCGACAGGTCAATGCCTTCGAGCAGCGGGCAGGCCACGGCCTGCTCGGCGGCGATGCGCGCGCGGTCCGGGCCGTTGGCCTTGGCCGTGCCCATCATGGCCTTGCCTGGCTCGCCCATCACGGTGCGCACGTCTTCAAAGTCGACGTTGACGTGGCCGGGCACGTTGATGATTTCGGCAATGCCGCCCACGGCGTTTTTCAGCACGTCGTTGGCATGCGCGAAAGCCTCGTCCTGCGTGACGTCGTCGCCCAGCACTTCAAGCAGCTTCTCGTTCAGCACCACGATCAGCGAGTCGACGTTGGCTTCGAGTTCGGCCAGGCCCAGGTCGGCATTGGTCATGCGGCGGCCGCCTTCGAATTCGAAAGGCTTGGTCACCACGCCGACCGTCAGGATGCCCATCTCCTTGGCGATGCGCGCGATCACGGGCGCGGCGCCCGTGCCCGTGCCGCCGCCCATGCCGGCGGTGATGAACAGCATGTGCGCGCCGTCGATGGCGCTGCGAATGTCGTCCGCCGCCAGCTCGGCCGCGTCGCGGCCCTTGTCGGGCTTGCTGCCCGCGCCCAGGCCGCTGTTGCCCAGCTGGATGGTCTTGTGCGCGCTGCCGCGGCTGAGCGCCTGCGCGTCGGTGTTGGCGCAGATGAATTCGACGCCTTGCACGCCGCATTCAATCATGTGCCCGACGGCATTGCCGCCGCCGCCGCCGACACCGATCACCTTGATCTGTGTGCCCTGGTTGAATTCTTCGATTTCAATCATTTCGATGCTCATTGGGAGCCTCCTAATCAATAAACTGCAGTTGCCAATAATTGGAAATTTGTATTTTTGGTTGACATGGCGTTCTCACGCAGGGGGGTCCGCCCCGCCTGAATGCATGCAACGTGAAGGCCTGCCGATAAAAGTGGAATAGGTTTTCATGGTCAGAAGTTCCCCACAAACCAGTCTTTGACCCTGCCGAATGCGTTGTGCACGCTGCCCGCCTTCTGCGACACCTTGTAGCCCCGCATGCGCGCCAGCCGGGCTTCCTCGAGCAGGCCCATGACCGTGGCGGCCCGGGCCTGGGCCACCATGTCGGACAGCGCGCTCGAATAACGCGGTATGCCGCGCCGCACCGGCTTGAGGAAAATGTCCTCGCCGAGTTCCACCATGCCGGGCATGACGGCGCTACCGCCGGTGATGACGATGCCGGATGACAGCACCTCTTCATAGCCCGACTCGCGGATCACCTGCTGGACCAGCGAAAAAATTTCCTCGATGCGCGGCTCGATCACACCGGCCAGCGCCTGCTTGCTCAGCATGCGCGGGCCGCGGTCGCCCAGGCCGGGCACCTCCACCTGCTGGTCCGGGTCGGCCAGCAGCTGCTTGGCGTAACCGCTTTCCACCTTGATGTCCTCGGCGTCCTTGGTGGGCGTGCGCAGCGCCATGGCGATGTCGCTGGTGATCAGGTCGCCGGCGATAGGGATCACCGCGGTGTGCCGGATGGCGCCGCCGGTGAAGATGGCGACGTCGGTGGTGCCCGCGCCTATGTCGACCAGCGCCACGCCGAGCTCCTGCTCGTCCTGCGTCAGCACCGCCAGGCTGGAGGCCAGCGGATTGAGCATCAGCTGGTCCACTTCCAGGCCGCAGCGCCGCACGCACTTGATGATGTTCTCCGCCGCGCTCTGCGCGCCCGTGACGATGTGCACCTTGGCTTCCAGGCGTATGCCGCTCATGCCTATGGGCTCGCGCACGTCCTGGCCGTCGATCACGAACTCCTGCGGCTCGACCAGCAGCAGGCGCTGGTCGGTCGAGATGTTGATGGCCTTGGCCGTCTCGATCACGCGCGCCACGTCGGCCTGCGTGACTTCCTTGTCCTTGACCGCCACCATGCCGCTGGAGTTGATGCCGCGTATGTGGCTGCCGGTGATGCCGGTGTAGACGCGGGCGATCTTGCAGTCGGCCATCAGCTCGGCCTCTTTCAAGGCCTGCTGGATGCTCTGCACCGTGGCGTCGATGTTGACCACCACGCCGCGCTTCAAGCCGTTGCTCGCCGCGATGCCCAGGCCCGCGAGCTTGAGCTCGCCGCCCGGCATGACCTCGGCCACCACGGCCATGACCTTGCTGGTGCCGATGTCCAGCCCAACCACCAGATCTTTGTATTCTTTGGCCATATGTTTACCTTTTTTTCTTTCCGTCGTCTTTGTCAGCGGAGGCACCCGTGGTGACACCCCTGAGCCTGATCGCATAGCCGTTGCCGTAACGCAGGTCGGCGGACTCCAGGTCCCGCCCGTAACGCGACGACACCTGCGTCACCGTGGCAATAAAGCGGCGCGTGCGCGCCTCGATTTCCGGCAGCGTGCCGTGGCCGAGTTCGATCACGGCGCCGCTGTCGAGCTGGGCGCGCCAACCGCCCTGGCCGCTCAGCTGCAACTGCTCCAGCGTGCTGTCCGTGTCGTCGAACAGGGGTGAGAGCGTCTGGAAGGCCTGCAGCACCAGCGGTGCCTGCCCCTGCGGGCCGTCCAGCACGGGCAGGTCTTCCGCCTCGACCTCGCCCTGGTTGGCCTCGAATACTTCGCCAAAATTGTTGACCAGGCGGGCGTCGCCCTCGGCGCCCCAGAAGGCCACCGGCTTGTGCTCCTGCAGCACCACCTTGAGGCGGTTCGGGAACTCGCGCTGCACCAGCGCCCGGCGCACCCAGGGCACCGACTCGAACACCGCGCGCGTGGCGCCCAGGTCCACCGTGAAAAAATTGCCGGCCAGCCGGGGCGCCACATTGGCGCGCAGCGTGACCGCGTTGTTGTGCGCGAGGTCGCCCTGCACGCGGATCGCGCTCAGGTTGAACAGCGATTGGCGCAGCACCCAGGCCACACCCAGCGCCACGACCATGGCGGCAAACGCCAGCCCCAGGACCACCGAGAAGGTGTTCATGAGCTTGACGTCCAGCGGCATGGCGGTGGGTTTGGGCGCTCTGCGGTTCAAATTACGCCTCCCCCTGCTTCAGATGGTCCAGCGCGGCGGTCTTGAGCACCTCCACGCACAGGTCTTCGTACGAAATGCCGGCCGCGCGCGCGGACATGGGCACCAGCGAGTGGCCCGTCATGCCGGGCGATGTGTTGATCTCCAGCAGGTAGGGCTTGCGCGTGGCCTTGTCTATCATCACGTCGGCGCGCGCCCAGCCGCGGCAGTTAAGGATGCGGAAGGTGTCCAGCACCAGTTGCTGGATCGCCGCCTCTTCGCCCTCGGGCAATTCGCAAGGCACGATGTACTGCGTGGTGTCGGTGAAGTATTTGTTCTGGTAGTCGTAGTTGCCGTCCGGCGCCACGATGCGGATCACGGGTAGCGCGCGTGCGCCGGCGCCGGTTCCCAGCACCGGACAGGTCACTTCGTCGCCGCTGATGAACTGCTCGCACAGCACATCGGCATCGAGTTTTTCGGCCTGCGCCACCGCCTCGGCCATGCCTTCGCGCGTGGTGACCTTGGTCAGGCCGATGGAAGAACCTTCGCGCGCGGGCTTGACGATGAGCGGCAGGCCCAGCGCGTCGGGCACGGCGGCGATGTCGGCCGCGCCATAGGCGCCGCGGCGCAGCAAGCGGTACTGAGGCGTCGGCAAGCCTTCGGAAATCATCACGCGCTTGGTCATGACCTTGTCGATCGCCATGCTGGAAGCCATCACGCCGGAGCCGGTGTAGGGAATGCCCAGCAATTCCAGCGCGCCCTGCACCGTGCCGTCCTCACCGAAACGGCCGTGCAGCGCGATGAAGCAGCGCTCAAAGCCGTCTTTCCTGAGCTCGGTGAGGTCGCGTTCCGCCGGGTCGAAGGCATGGGCGTCCACGCCGCGCGAGCGCAGCGCTTTCAGCACGCCGCTGCCCGACATCAGCGAGACTTCGCGCTCGGCCGACGCGCCGCCCATCAGGACGGCGACCTTGCCAAAGTTGGGGGTGTTCTGGTTCATGCTCGGGTTCCTGCGGTCTTGGAGTCTTCTGCGGCCTGCAGCATGTCGGCCACCCGGGCCGGCACCTGGCCTATGGAGCCGGCCCCCATGCACATCACGACATCGCCGCCCAGGGCGTTGTCCACAATCGCCTGCGGCATGGCGTCGATGTCGTCCACAAAGATCGGTTCGACCTTGCCGGCCACGCGCAGCGCGCGCGCCAGCGAGCGGCCGTCGGCCGCGACGATGGGCGCCTCTCCGGCGGCATACACCTCGGACAGCAACACGGCGTCGGCATTGCCTATGACCTTGACGAAATCCTCGAAACAATCGCGTGTGCGCGTGTAGCGGTGCGGCTGGAAGGCCAGCACCAGGCGCCGGCCCGGGAAGGCGCCGCGCGCGGCGGCCAGCGTCGCGGCCATCTCCACCGGGTGGTGGCCGTAGTCCTCGATCACGGTGAAATGCCCGCCGCCTTTGGCCGGCATGTCGCCGTAGCTCTGGAAGCGGCGGCCCACGCCGCGGAATTCGGCCAGCGCTTTTTGCACCGCCGCGTCGGGCACGTTGAGTTCGGCGGCGATGGCAATCGCCGACAAGGCATTGAGCACGTTGTGCTCGCCGGCCAGGTTGAGCACCACCTCCATGTCGGGCAGGGTGACGCCGTTGCGCCGCTGCGCCGTGAAATGCATTTGCGCGCCCACGGGCCGCACGTTGACGGCGCGCACCTGCGCGTCCTCGCCGAAGCCGTAGCTGGTGATGGGGCAGGACACCTGCGGCACGATGTCGCGCACGGCGGGGTCGTCGGTGCACAGGATCGCCGTGCCGTAAAAAGGCATGCGGTGCAGGAAGTCGACAAAGGCCTTCTTGAGGTTGCCGAAATCATGGCCGTACGTTTCCATGTGGTCGGCGTCGATGTTGGTGACGACCGCCATCACGGGCAGCAGGTTCAGGAAGGAGGCGTCCGATTCGTCGGCCTCGACCACGATGTAGTCGCCCGAGCCGAGCTTGGCGTTGGCGCCGGCGCTGTTCAGGCGCCCGCCTATCACGAAGGTCGGGTCCAGGCCGCCTTCGGCGAGCACGCTGGCCACCAGGCTGGTGGTGGTGGTCTTGCCGTGCGTCCCGGCGATGGCGATGCCCTGTTTGAGGCGCATCAGCTCGGCCAGCATCAACGCGCGCGGCACCACGGGAATGCGTTTCTCGCGTGCCGCCAGCACCTCGGGGTTGTCGGCCTGTACGGCGGTGGAGGTCACCACCGCGTCGACCATGGCGAGGTTGTCCGCCGCATGGCCGACAAAGGTCTTGATGCCCAGCCCGGCCAGGCGCCGCAGCGTGGCGCTGTCCGACAGGTCGGAACCGGAGATGACGTAGCCCAGGTTGTGCAGCACTTCGGCGATGCCGGACATGCCCGCGCCGCCCAGGCCGATGAAGTGGATGTTCTTGATGGCGTGTTTCATTTCGCCAGCTCCTCGCAGGCGGCCACCACCTGTGCGGTGGCATCGGTTTTTTGCATGGTCTTGGCCTGTAGCGCGCGCTCCAGAAGCGTGTAGCGCCCGGTTGTTTTGAGGATGTTGGCCAGCTTGTCCGCCGTCAGGTCGCGCTGCTGGATCAGCCAGCCGCCGCCCTGCTCTACCAGGAACTTCGCGTTGGCGGTCTGGTGGTCGTCGACGGCGGCCGGGAAAGGCACGAACAGCGCCGCGGCACCCACGGCCGCGATTTCGGTCACGGTGCTGGCGCCGGCGCGGCAGATGATCAGGTCGGCATCGGCAAAAGCCTGCGCGGTATCTTCGATAAAAGGCGTGAGTTCCGCTTTCACGCCGGCCGCCTTGTAGTTGGCGCGAAGCTCGTCGATCTGCTGGGCGCCGCTCTGGTGCGTGACCAGCGGCCGTCCGGCAACGGGAAGCAGCGCGAGCGCCTTGGGCACCAGTTCATTGAGCGCGCGCGCGCCCAGGCTGCCGCCCACCACCAGCAGCTTGAGCGGGCCGCCGCGGTCCGCGAAACGCTCGACCGGGCTGGGCTGGCGCGTGAAGGCCGGGCGCAGCGGGTTGCCTATCCATTCGCCTTTGCGGAACACATCGGGGAAAGCGGTGAAGACGCGATCCGCCACACTCGCCAGCACTTTGTTGACCATGCCGGCCACCGAGTTCTGCTCATGCAGCACGAGCGGCTTGCCCAGCAGCACGCTCATCATCCCGGCCGGAAAGCTGATGTAGCCGCCCAGGCCTACCACCACGTCGGGCTTGACGCGGCGCAGCACCTGGATGCTTTGCCAGAAAGCCTTGAGCAGACGCAGCGGCAGGAATGCCAGCGTGAGCACGCCCTTGCCGCGCACGCCGGAAAACTCGATGTGCTCGAACTCAAAACCGCGCGGCGGCACCAGCTGGCTTTCCATGCTGGGACGGTTGGCGCTGCCAAGACTGCCCAGCCAGTGCACGCGCCAGCCGCGCTCGCGCAGGGCCTCGGCCACGGCCAGGCCGGGGAAGATGTGCCCGCCGGTACCACCGGCCATGATCAGGGCGCAACGTTGTTCACTCATGCGCGGCCTCCGGGTTTTGCTCCTTCCCCTTTTGGGGGAAGGTTGGGATGGGGGCCGGCTGCTTATGCTCTTGCGCTATGCAGATCAAGAGGCCGCTGGCCCCTACCCCTGCCCTCCCCCAGCGGGGGAGGGAGAAATACTTCGTGTTCATGCTGTTCATGCGCGGCCTCCGCGCATCAACGGCGCTGGCGCGCCGCAGCGCTTCGCGCTGAGCCAGTTTTGGCGAAACAGACTGTTCATGCGCGGCCTCCGCGCATCAATAGCCTGTTTTCGTAATCGATCCGCAAAACCACCGCCAGCGAAATCAGGTTCATCAAAATCGCAGATCCGCCATAACTCATCAGCGGCAAGGTCAGCCCCTTGGTCGGCAAGGCGCCCAGGTTCACGCCGATGTTGATGAAGGTCTGGAAACCTATCCAGATGCCCACGCCCTGCGCGACCAGGCCGGCGAAGAGGCGGTCCAGCGCGATGGACTGGCGGCCTATGTGCATGATGCGGCGTGTCATCCACATGAAGAGGCCGATGACCACCAGCACGCCCAGCAGGCCGAACTCCTCGCCGATCACGGCCATCAGGAAGTCGGTGTGGGCTTCGGGCAGCCAGTGCAGTTTTTCGATGCTGCCGCCCAGGCCCACGCCGAAGATCTCGCCGCGGCCAAAGGCGATCAGCGAGTGCGAGAGCTGGTAGCCCTTGCCCATGGAGTATTTATCGCTCCAGGGGTCCAGGTAGGCAAAAATCCGTTCGCGCCGCCATTCGCTGAGCATCACCATCAGGCTGAAGGCGATCACCACCACGCCCGCAATGACGAAGAACATGCGCGCATTGACGCCGCCGAGGAAGAGGATGCCCATGGCGATCACCGAGATCACCATGAAAGCGCCCATGTCGGGCTCGGCCAGCAGCAGGAGGCCGACAATCGCGATGGCGATCGCCATGGGCATCACGGCGCGGAAGAAGCGCTCTTTCACTTCCATCTTGCGCACCATGTAGTCGGCCGCGTACAGCAGCACCGCGAATTTCGCGAGCTCCGACGGCTGGAAGTTCATGATGCCCAGCGAGATCCAGCGGCGCGCGCCGTTGACGCCCTTGCCGATGAAAGGCACCAGCACCAGGATCAGCAGCAGCAGCGAGACGACGAAGAGCCAGGGCGCGACCTTTTCCCAGGTCGCCAGCGGGACCTGGAAGGCCAGCACGGCGACGATGAAGGCAACGGCCAGCGAGAGCATGTGGCGCACCACAAAATGCGTGTGCGCATAGCGCGCGAACTTGGGGTTGTCCGGCATGGCGACGGAGGCCGAATACACCATGACCAGGCCCCACATCAGCAAGGCGACCGTGACCCAGAGCAGCGCCTGGTCGAAGCCGGCCATGCGCACGGGCGGCGCCGCCAGGGTGCGCGACAGGCTTTGCCCGCCCAGCCGCACGGGCAGGACCTCGGCCGCGGCCTTGCCGAAGCCGGAGAACCAGCCGGAAAGACGTGCTGCGGCCGTCACAGCACCTCCCCCTGGTCGCGGGCCAAAGCCTGCACCGCTTCGCAGAAGACGCGGGCGCGGTGCTCGTAGTTGTCGAACATGTCGAAGCTGGCGCAGGCGGGCGACATCAGCACGGCATCACCGGTCTGGGCCTGCTGCGCGGCCAGGGTGACAGCCTCTTCCATCGAGCCGGCGTCGAACATGGGAATGTTGCGCGGCAGGGCTTCCTTGATCAAGGGAGCGTCCCGCCCTATCAGCACCACGGCACGCACATGGCGCTGCACCGGGTCGGCCAGCGGCGAGAAGTCCTGCCCCTTGCCTTCGCCGCCCAGGATCAGCACCAGCTTGCGGTCCAGCCCCAGGCCTGTCAGCGCCGCCACGGTGGCGCCCACATTGGTGCCTTTGCTGTCGTCGAAGTATTCGACGTCCTTGACGACGGCAACCGACTCGACACGGTGCGGCTCGCCGCGGTATTCGCGCAGGCCGTGCAGCATGGGCGCCAGGTTGCAGCCCGCTGCCACGGCCAGGCCCAGCGCCGCCAGGGCATTGGTGGCGTTGTGGCGTCCGCGTATGCGCAGGGCTTCGATAGGCATGAGGCGCTGCACATGCAGTTCCACCTCTTCGTCCTTGCGGCGCTTGATGGTTTCGTCGGCCTCGGCGGCGCGCACCAGCCAGGTCATGCCGTTGACGGTTTCAATGCCGTAGTCGCCGGGGCGTTGCGGCTCGCCCGCGCCGAAGGTGGCATGCGGGCGCAGCTGCGGCGGCTTCAGGCGCACCTTGACGGGCGGCGGCAGCATGGCCATCACGCGCGCGTCGTCGCGGTTGAGCAGCATGAAGGTGCTGTTGCCGAACACCTTGGCCTTGGCCGCGACATAGGCATCCATGTCGCCGTGCCAGTCCAGGTGGTCCTGCGTGATGTTGAGCACCACGGCTGCCGTCGGTTCAAAGCCCTGCACGTCGGCCAGCTGGAAGCTGGACAGCTCCAGCACCCAGACCTGCGGCAGGGTTTGCGCGTCCATGTGGGCCGACAGCGTGTCGAGCAGCGTGGGGCCGATGTTGCCGGCCACGGCCACAGTTTTACCGGCGCGCTGCACCAATTGGCCGAGCAGCGAGGTCACGGTGGTTTTGCCGTTGGTGCCGGTGATGGCCAGCACCGCGGGGCGGTAGCCAGGCACGGGTTCGGCCTGCACCAGGGCCAGCAGGGCGGCAGGCAGCGCGGCTTCTTCGCCGGCGTCGTCGGGAACCGGCAGGCCGTCGGTGGCCTCGGTTGCGGCCATGGCCGTCTCTTGCAACTCGCTGGAAGCCTCGGCCGCCAAAACGGCTTCGCCTTCGGGCGAATCAGAGGCATCGACGACATCGGTCACAGCGGCGCCTTCGTCAACGGCTTCGGCCGCGCCAGACGTATCGGACACCTCAGGCGCCTCGGGCGACCCGGACAAGGGCGCATCCGCCGGTAGCTCGGGCGTCGCAGCAGCTTGCTCAGGCTCTTCAACCACCTCGGCGGCCGGCGGCTCGCCCAGGTCGGCCAGCGCGCGCGCAAACAGGTCCAGTTCCCCGCCCACCGGCAGCCCCATGGCGCGCGCGGCATCAGCCACCGGCGCAATGGTCTCGGGCGTCAGGCCCGGCGAGCGGTAGACGGCGCGCACCGCCGTGCCCTGCACCAGTTCCGGCGTGAAGGCACCGCCCACAAAAGCCACGGCCGGAAGTTCCTCGCGCAGCGTGGCCAGCAGGGGCGGCGTTTCGCGCGTATCGGCAACCGTCACATGTGCTCCGTGGCGCGCGCACCAGCGCGCCATGGCCAGGCCGGACGCGCCCAGGCCCAGGATCAACACGGTTTGGTCTTGTAAATGCCGCATGCCTGTTACCTGAGCTTCAAGGTGGAAAGGCCGATGAGGCACAGCAGCATGGTGATGATCCAGAAACGCACGACCACCTGCGTTTCTTTCCAGCCGCTTTTCTCGAAGTGATGGTGCAAAGGCGCCATCTTGAGGATGCGCCGGCCTTCGCCGTAGCGCTTCTTGGTGTACTTGAACCAGGTCACCTGCAGCATCACGGAAAGCGCCTCGACGACGAAGATGCCGCCCATGATGGCCAGCACGATTTCCTGGCGCACGATGACGGCGATGGTGCCCAGCGCGGCGCCCAGCGCCAGTGCGCCCACGTCGCCCATGAAGACCTGGGCCGGGTGGGTGTTGAACCACAGGAAGGCCAGGCCCGCGCCGGCCATGGCGGAGCAGAAAATCAGCAACTCGCCCGAACCGGGGATGTGCGGAAAGAAAAGGTACTTGGAATAGACCGAGCTGCCGGTGACGTAAGCGAACACGCCCAGCGCCGAGCCCACCATGACCACCGGCATGATGGCCAGGCCGTCCAGGCCGTCGGTCAGGTTGACGGCGTTGCTCGATCCCACGATCACGAGGTAGGTCAGGATCACAAAGCCGAACACGCCCAGCGGATAGCTGATTTCCTTGACGAAGGGCACGAGCAGACCGGCCTTGGGCGGCAGGTTCACGTCAAAGCCCGATTGCACCCAACTGAAGAACAGCTCGAGCACGCGCATGTTGGAACTCTCGGAAATGCTGAACACCAGGTACAGCGCCGCGACCAGCCCGATGATGGACTGCCACATGTATTTCTCGCGCGAACGCATGCCTTCCGGGTCCTTGAGCACGACCTTGCGCCAGTCGTCGGCCCAGCCGATGGCGCCGAAGCCCAGCGTGACGATGAGGACGATCCAGACAAAACGGTTGGACAGGTCGAACCACAGCAGCGTGGAGATGCCTATGGCCAGCAGGATCAGCACGCCGCCCATGGTGGGCGTGCCGCTCTTGCTCAGGTGCGTCTGCATCGCGTATTCGCGGATGGGCTGGCCGATCTTGAGCGAGATGAGCCGACGGATCACAAAAGGCCCGGCCAGCAGGCCGATCAGCAGCGCGGTGAGCGCGGCCATGACGGCGCGGAAGGTCAGGTACTGGAACACCCTGAAGAACCCGAACTCGGGGGAAATCGACTGGAGCCACTGGGCCAGACTAAGCAGCATGGGGCTCTCCCTTTTGATGTTGTTGTGATTGATCTTGCGCATGGGCCGTGATGGCCTGCACCACACGTTCCATCTTCATGAAGCGGGAGCCTTTGACCAGCACGCTGCCGGTGTGGGGCAACTCGGCCAGCACGGCGGCGGTTAGCCCGTCGATGCTCCCGAAAATTTGCGCATTCCCGAAGCCGGTTGCGGCGTTTTTTGATTGCTCGCCCAGCGTGAACAGCTTTTCAATGCCCAGCGCGCGCGCATGGCGGCCGGCTTCATCGTGGAACTGCGGGCCCTGGTCGCCGACCTCGCCCATGTCGCCCATCACCATCAGGCGCGGGCCGGGCAGTTCGGCCAGCACTTCCAGCGCGGCACGCATGGAGTCGGGATTGGCGTTGTAGCTGTCGTCGACCAGCGTCAGCACCCGGCCCGGCAAATTCACGGCAATGGCGCGCGAACGGCCTTTGACCGGCACAAAGGCCGAGAGTCCTGCGGAGATCGAAGCCAGCGGCACACCCGCGGCCAGCGCGCAGGCCGTGGCGGCCAGGGCATTCTTGACGTTGTGCCGGCCGGCGATGTGCAGCGAGAAGTCGGTGTTGCCTGCGGGTGTGGCGGCAGCGACCTTCCAGCAGCCGCCCTCCCATTGCGCGCTGCCGGTGACGTCGGCATTGCCTGAGAGCGCGAAGGTCAGCACCTTGCGCGCGCCCACGAGTTCGCGCCACAGCGGGGTGTAATCGTCGTCCGCGGGAAACACCGCCGTGCCCGCCGCATCCAGCGACTGGAATACCGAGCCATTCTCACGGGCCACCGCTTCGACCGTGGCCATGAACTCCAGGTGCTCACGCTGCGCGTTGTTGACCAGCGCGACGGTGGGCTTGCTGAGTTCGGCCAGGTAGGCGATTTCGCCCGGGTGGTTCATGCCGAGTTCAACCACGCCCACTTCGTGCGCGGCCGACAGGCGCAGCAGCGTGAGCGGCACGCCGATGTCGTTATTGAGGTTGCCTTCGGTGGCGAAGGCCTTGTCGGCCTTCCATGCGCGCAGGATGGCCGCGATCATTTGCGTGACGGTGGTTTTCCCGTTGCTGCCCGTGACCGCGACCAGGGGCAGCTTGAACTGCGAACGCCAGCCAGCCGCCAGCCGCCCCAGTGCCAGGCGCGTGTCGGGTACTTCCAGGCCCGGGAGGCCGGCCTCTGCCAGGCCGTGATGGGCAATGGCCGCCACCGCGCCTTGCGCCCTGGCCTGCGCGAGGAATTCATGGGCGTCGAAGCGCTCGCCCTTGAGCGCGACAAACAGGTCGCCCGCCTGCAGGCTGCGCGTGTCGGTGTTGACGCGCAGGATCTGCACGTTTGCATCGCCCACGAGGCGAACGCCGGGCAGCCAGCCCAGGGCTTGTTGCAGGCGCATCATGCTTGCGCTCCTGGCTGGGATTCCAAAGCATCGAGCGCCGCCTGCGCATGCTCGCGATCGGAGAAGGGAAGCTTCACGCCACCCGCTTCCTGGAAACTTTCGTGGCCTTTTCCGGCCAGCAGCACCACGTCCGCAGATCCGGCCAGAGTCAGGGCGTGCGTGATGGCGGCCGCCCTGTCGACCTGCACGTGCACGGCGTCGCGGTGGCTCAAGCCCAGCAGGACCTGGCAGATGATGGCCAGCGGGTTTTCGCTGCGCGGGTTGTCGCTGGTCACCACCACTTGATCGGCATTCTTTTCAGCGACGGCCGCCATCAGCGGGCGCTTGGTGGCGTCGCGGTCACCGCCGCAGCCGAACACGCACCAGAGCTGGCCGCCGCGGCGCGCCGCCGCCGGCCGCAGCGCGAGCAGCACTTTTTCGAGGGCGTCGGGCGTGTGCGCGTAGTCGATGACCACCAGCGGCCGCCCCGGCGTGGCAAGCGTCTCGGTGCGGCCGGGCACGGGCAGCAGGCCGCTGCAGGCATTCACCGCATCGGCCAGTGGAACGCCCATGGCGCGCAGGGCGGCGAGCACGCCGAGCAGGTTGGAGACGTTGTACTGGCCGACCAGTTGCACGGCAAGCATGTGGCTTTCGGCGCCTTCGGCCACTTCAAAGCTCAAGGCATCCACACCATGCTCGATCTTGCGTGCCTGCAGGCGAGCCGGCTCCACACAGGATACGGTCCACAGGTCCAGGCCGCTTCCGACCAGCGATTCCTTGAGTTCGGCGCCCTTGGCGTCGTCGATGTTGATGACCGCCGCCTTCAGGCCCGGCCAGCCGAAGAGTTTGGCCTTGGCCTCCCAGTAATCCTGCATGGACGCGTGGTAGTCGAGATGGTCCTGCGTGAAATTGGTGAAGATGGCGACTTCGATGGCCGTCGCGTCCAGGCGGTGTTCAACCACGCCGATGGACGAGGCCTCCAGCGCGCAGGCGACGAAGCCTTCGTCGGCGAAGCGCCGCAGTTCCTGCTGCAACAGCACCGGATCGGGCGTGGTCAGGCCGTTGGAAACCATGGCGCCGGGCTCGCCTGTGCCCAGCGTGCCGATGAGGCCGCATTTGCGCCCCAGCCTGCCCAGGGCCTGCGCCAGCCACCAGGCGGTGGAGGTCTTGCCGTTGGTGCCGGTGACGGCCGAAATCCGCAGTTGCCGGCTCGGTTCGTTGAAATAGACAGCGGCGATGGGCCCGGTCGCGGCCTTCAGGCCTGCGTACTCGGCGACTTTTTCGTCCTGAAAATCATAGGCGGCTGCGCCGTCCTGTTCGACCAGGCAGGCCGTGGCGCCCGCGCCCAGCGCAGCGCCCACAAACTTGCGCCCGTCGGTCGCCGCGCCGGGCCAGGCGATAAAGCCGTCGCCCTTGGCGAGCTTGCGGCTGTCCGTGCGCAGGCTGCCCGTCACGCGTTCGCGCAGCCAGCCGGCGGCTTGTTCAGGGGTGTGGAGTTGCGTGCTCAAAACGACTCCTCCACGGCCTGGGTGGTGATCTGCGGCTTGACGCTCATGTCGGGCTGCACGCCCATCATGCGCAGGGTCTGCTGCACGACCTCGCTGAAAACAGGCGCGGCAGCCACACCGCCGAAGTAGTTGCCGTCGCTGGGCTCGTCGATCATCACGCCGACGATGATGCGCGGCGCTTCGATGGGCGCCATGCCGGTAAACCAGGCGCGGTATTTGTTGGTGGCATAACCCTTGCCGACCTGTTTGTGGGCCGTACCCGACTTGCCGCCCACGGAATAGCCCACGGTCTGCGCCAGCGGGCCGGTGCCGCCGGGGGCGGCGGCCATCTGCAGCATGCGGCGAACGGCATGCGCGTTCTCGGCGGAAAACACCTTCACGCCCACGGCGGGCTCGTCGCTCTTGAGCATGGTGACGGGGATGATCTGGCCGTCATGCGCGAACGCGGTGTAGGAGTGCGCCATCTGGAACAGCGAGGCCGACAGGCCGTAGCCGTAGGCCATGGTCGCCTGCTCGACAGGGCGCCAGGTTTTCCAGGGCCGCACACGCCCCGTGACCGCGCCGGGGAACTGGATCTGCGGTTTCTGCCCGTAGCCCAGCGCCGTGTAGGTGTCCCACATTTCCTGCGGGGTCATCTTCTGGGCGATCTTCAGCGCGCCGACGTTGCTGGATTTCTGGATCACGCCCTCGACCGTCAGCGTGCCGTAGTTGTGGGTGTCGCTGATGGTGAAGCCGCCGATGTTGTAGCGGCCGGGCCCGGTTTCGATGATGGTTTGCGGCTTGATGCGCCCGGCCTCCAGCGCCATGGCCACCGTGATCGGTTTCATGGTGGAGCCGGGCTCGAAGGTGTCGGTGAGGGCGCGGTTGCGCAGTTGCTCGCCGGTCAGGTTCTTGCGCTTGTCGGGCACGTAACTGGGGTAGTTCACCAGCGCCAGCACTTCGCCGGTGGTGGAATCCAGCACCACGACGCTGCCGGCCTTGGCCTTGCGCGCGATGACCGCGTCGCGCAGCTTCTGGTAGGCGAAGAACTGCACCTTGCTGTCTATGCTCAGCTGGATGTCCTTGCCTTCGACGGGATGCACCTGCTCGCCAACGTCCTCGACGACGCGGCCCAGGCGGTCCTTGATGACGCGGCGCGACCCGGCCTTGCCCGCCAGGTCCTTGTTGAAGGTCAGTTCTATGCCTTCCTGGCCGCGGTCCTCGACGTTGGTAAAACCCACCACGTGGGCCACGGTTTCACCCTCGGGGTACTGGCGCTTGTATTCCTTGCGCTGGTAAATGCCCTTGATGCCCAGCGCGTGGATTTTTTGCGCCACGGGCTCGTCGACTTGGCGCTTGATCCAGACAAAAGTCTTGTCTTCCTCAGCGAGTTTTTTGTTGAGGTCGGCCAGCGGCATTTCCAGTAGCCCGGCCAGTTCGGCCAGTTGCGCCTTGCTGGCTTCGACGTCTTCCGGGATGGCCCAGATACTGGGCGCCGGCACGCTGGACGCGAGGATCAGGCCGTTGCGGTCCAGGATGCGGCCGCGGTTGGCGGGCAGCTCCAGCGTGCGGGCAAAACGCACCTCGCCCTGGCGCTGGAAAAATTCGTTGCCGAAGATCTGGATGTAGGCCGCGCGGCCGGCCAGCCCGGCAAAGGCCAGCGCGATGCCGGCCACAATGAATTTGCTGCGCCAGACGGGTGTCTTGCTGGCCAGCAGGGGACTGGAAGAATAAAGGACGCTGCGGCTCATGGCTTGCCGCCTCCGGGCGCCGAGGCCGCAAGGGGCGCAGCGGCCGGCGCGTCCTTGTAGGTCACGTATTGCGTGATGGCCGGGGTCACCGTGCGCATCTGCAGGCGTTCTTTCGCGAGCTTTTCCACCTTCAGGGGCGTGGCTTGGGCGCGTTTTTCCACCTGCAGGCGTTCGTTGTCCATTTCGATCTTGCGGGCCTCGGCCGTCGCTTTTTCAAGCTCGACGTAGAGGCGGCGCGACTCGTACTGGGTGCGCACGAGGTACAGCGCGCTGGCGAGCACGGCCAAAAGAAGAATGAAGTTCAGCCTGGCCATGACATGGCCCCCACGCTTGTCGCTTCGCGTACTACGCGAGGCCTTGCAGGCCTTGGCTTGCGAGACGCTTCGCCTCTGTCGCCCGTCCAAGCCTGCGCTGGCAGGCTTGGAGCCGCGGGCTCCAGCCCCTCAGGGGCCGCTGCGCCTGCGGCCCGGCAAAGCCGGTTCCGCGGCCCCTGCTCGCAGGGAATCTTCACCCTCCCACGTGCGGCGGTGCTCATGCGGCCACCTCTGTGCGTTCGGCGACGCGCATCACGGCACTGCGCGAGCGCGGATTGCCGGCCACTTCTTCGTCGCTGGGCATGGTGCGGCCCAGGGCCTTGAGGTGCATGGCCTTGGGTTCGGCGAAAGGCGCGCGGCGGTCGAACACCTCGCGCGAATGCGCGGCGATGAACTGCTTGACGATGCGGTCTTCGAGCGAATGAAAACTGATCACCACCAGACGGCCTCCCGGTTGGAGAACTTTCAGCGACGCGGCTAACGCCTGTTGCAGCTCTTCAAGCTCGGCGTTGATGAAAATCCGAAGAGCCTGAAATGTGCGCGTTGCAGGGTCCTTGCCCGGCTCGCGGGTTTTGACCGCGCCAGCCACGACTTCGGCCAGCTCAGCGGTGGTTCGAAGAGGGCCCCGTTCCTGTCGGCGACGATCAATCGCCTTTGCAATCTGTTGAGCAAACCGTTCTTCGCCATATTCACGAATCACCTCCGCCATGGTTTCTATGGATGCATCCGCCAGCCACTCGGCCACGCTCTGGCCACGCGTGGTGTCCATTCGCATGTCGAGCGGCCCCTCTTGCCGAAACGAAAAACCGCGCACCGGGTTGTCGATCTGCGGTGAACTCACGCCCAGGTCCATCAGCACGCCGGCCGCGCTGGCCGCGGGCAGCTGCCCGAGGTGCATAAAGCCCTCGTGGCGGATGGAAAAGCGCGGGTCGTTGATGGTCTGCGCCTCGGCGATGGCGTCGAGGTCCTTGTCGAAGGCGGTAAGCCGCCCCTGCGGCGAGAGTTGGGACAGCAGCAGGCGCGAATGCCCGCCGCGCCCGAAGGTCGCGTCGACGTAGTGGCCGTCCGGGTTGACAAGAAGCGCCGCGATGGCTTCGTTCAACAGGACGGTGCGGTGTATCCATGTGCCGTTCACCGTCTTCTTTCAGAACGAAAAGTCTCTGAAGACATCGGGCATCTCGCCCTTCATCTGCTCGGCCTCCTGGGCCGCGTAGGTGGCGGCATCCCAGAGCTCGAAGTAGCTGCCCATGCCCAGCAGCACCGTGTCTTTGCTGATGCCCGCCGCCGCGCGCAGCTCGGGCGAGACCAGCACACGGCCGGTGGCGTCCATGTCGACGTCCATCGCGTTGCCGAGGAAGATGCGTTTCCACCACTGTGCCTGCATCGGCAGCGAGGCGATGCGGTCACGGAATTTTTCCCACTCGTTGCGGGGGAAAATCATGAGGCAGCCGTGCGGGTGCTTGGTGATGGTGAGCTGGCCGGAAGCGGTGGCGCTCAGCACGTCACGATGCCGGGTCGGCACGGAGAGCCGACCTTTCGTATCGAGAGCTAATGATGAGGCGCCTTGAAACACTGCTACAAACCTTTGGAAAACACTTTTCACCACTAAATTGCACTTCCTCCCACTTTAGCAGGAAACCATTTGCAAGCAAGGGATTTGAAACAAATTTTTTCAATGAAATCAAGGACTTAGCTGCGTCTCTGGATGCAAGGAGAAAATCAAAAAGCGTTCTAAATTAAGCACTTAGAACATGCAATGAAAGTATTGCTTTAAGCCAACCGGCGGCGACGCGCAGAAGGTGGTGAGTATTTCCATCGCTTTTTGCCCGCGCCCGCTGCGTCGTTCACGCACGGGCTATGAAAAATATAGCAAGCAACTTAGCTCACATGCAGGGCAAGGGCGTGTGCGCGACATGAGGCCGCACGCATCCCGCGCTGCGAGGAGCAGCAGGGAGTTTCGGGGGAGCGCGGGTTGTCAAAACCCGTTGAGACCAGCCCCGTTGCGGGGCTGGGGAGGCTCAGAGGCCTCAGTCGACGCGAACCATCACCCTGGCGTGCTCGGTGATGCCGATCACGTTGAAGAAAGCGGCCACCAGGCGATTGACGTCGGAAAACTGCACCGCGCGGCTCTCGGCTTCACGGGCCGAAACCCAGTTGAGCAGTGTTCCCGCCGCGGAAAAATCCACGCGAATCAGCTTGGAACACGAAATCAGCATCATGTCCGCGCCCATCAGCTTCGCCTCGAGCTTGTCGAGCACCGCGATCGCATCGCCCTGAACCTGGCCGGACAGTTCCACCGACAACAGGTTGCTCATCTGCGAACTCGGCGCGTCCATCTGGGTGTCTCCTTCAATGGCGCTGAGGCTGGATGACATGGAGTCGCGGTAGACGTCGCCGATGATGGCCTCGCCGCTCAGGACGCCGCCCTGCGCGTCGATGGGCTTGTATTCGCAACGCGCGCTGTCCCAGGCCGGCGGAGACACTTCATAGGTGACGCAGAAGTCGAGCGCCGCCAGCTCAAAGTCGTCGGGGCGGTTCGTGACGCGCAGCGCCTCCATGCGAAGCAGCCACCAGTTCTGGGCCGTATCGCGGCTGCCTGAAGGCGTGGCGTTCTGCAGCACCTTCTGCAATTGCGCGTCGCCCATGAAGCGCAACTGGACGGGCTGCGCCGCCCAGCCGCTGAAGACTTTGTACAGCGGCTCCACCGCGGCGACTTCGATAGTTTTGAGGTTGTTCCAGTCCAGCCGCCAGGGCATGGGGGACTTGGCCATGGCCGCCTTGAGCGCGGCCACCGTCTGTATGCCCAGCGAGGAGGGGCATACCCAGTCGGCGGCAGGCCCGTTGCCGGTCTTGCTCAATGGCTCGGCGAGCATTTTCACCATGTCGGGCATGGAAAACCATTGCGGCGCGGAGCGGTCGAAGCGCTCGACGAACTGGATCGCCGCCGTTTCGAACTTGTCCTGCTGCGCCGTGGCACGGTACAGGTCGAACAGCGTCAACCAGGTATCCGCATGGCCGGCGCGCGCGCCGTTGGGAGCAAGGATTTCCAGCAGGCCGGCTTCCGCGCCGGCGTCGTCGCCATTGGCAAAGCGGATGGCGGCCTCTTCGAGCTCGGCGTCATGCTCAACACCTTCGGCCACGTCGACAGCGCTGAATTTGGAGTGTGAAAAACCGGAGCTGCCGCCCTCGTCGCGGCCTATGCCGGCCAGGCCGCCGGGCAGCCCCACCGGTGCAGGGGGCGGCGGTTTGGCGCCAAGGCCGCCGCCACGGGCTTCCGCGAGTGCGATGGACAGCGAGTCGGGTTCCGTGCTCGGCGCATCCCGGGGGGGCACCGCATCGGCTTGCTTGAGGCCCGCCGGCTGCAGGCCCGCCGGGGCCGTGGCCCTGTAGGCGGTGGGCAGCGCGTTGTCCAGCAGAGGGGCGTGGACAGAAGGGTTCCTGACGCCCGAGTTGGGCGATGCATGCGGGGGCGTGCTGTCGGGGATGCCGCCGTTCTTGGTTTTCCACCACTGCATGGACATCTGCGCTTCGATCTCGTCGATCTTCTTGAGCGTGGTGGCCCTGTCGTCGGGTTTGGACGGCATGCTGCTCTGGAAGAACGAGGGCCTGCCGCCCGGGTCCTGGCCCACGCCCACCATGGCTTCACGCTTGCGCATCTTTCGCAGCATGTCGAATTCGCGCTTGCGCACGAAGTCGTTTTGCCGCTTGCGCTCTATCATTTCCTTGAGCAACTGCTTGCTCATGGCCTCGTCCCGGTCGGTGGGTGCGGCGTCCAGGTCGGCCCAGTTCGTGGCCGGATTCCGGACGAACTTCACCATCTTGGACAGCAGGCCTGAAGCGGTATCTTCTTTGGACATGGCGTGACGACTAAAAAACCTTCAACCGGGACCTGGCGTTAATCGCCAAACATTTTTTGCTTGAGTTCCCTGCGTTGCTGGGCTTCCAGGGACAGGTTGGCCGTGGGGCGGGCAATCAAGCGGCCCACGCCGATGGGTTCGCCGGTCTCGTCGCAATAGCCGTAGTCGCCGGAGTCGATACGGGCGATGGATTGCTCGATTTTCTTGAGCAGCTTGCGCTCGCGGTCGCGGGTGCGCAATTCAAGGGCGTGTTCTTCCTCGATGGTGGCGCGGTCCGCGGGATCGGGCACCACGACGGTGTCTTCACGCAGGTGCTCGGTGGTTTCACCGGCGCTGTTGTGGATGTCCTGCTTGAGCACCGACAGCTTGTGGCGAAAGAACGCCAGCTGCTTTTCGTTCATGTACTCGGAGTCGGGCATGGCCTTGACTTCGTCGTCCGTCAGCTGCTCGGCGGATTTGGTCTTCCAGTTGTTGGCAAGCTTCGGGTCTTTTTTGGCCGCCGCCTGGGGTGGCGGCGCGATCACGCGTTCGGTCATTGTTGAGTAGCTGGCTTTGGCTGCGTCAGGCGCATGGGTTGGCACCATAGGTGCGGGAGGGGGTGATTGGGTCGCGACCCGGGCCGAACTGCGCCGCCCGGGTTTCAGCGGAGGCGGGGCGACGAGCCCGGCCCTCACCACGGGAGCCGGCGCCGGCGCGGCGGCGGCCACGGTCGGCACGGGCTTGGCGGCGGGTTTAGGGGCGGCTTTGACAGCGGGTGTGGCGGCGGGTTTTGGCGATGTTTTGAGCACTGGCTTGACGGGTTTGGCGACGGCCTTGGCCTTGGAAGGCACAGGCTTGGCAGCGGTTTTCTTGACGGCTGCGGCAGGTTTTTTCTGGGGTGCAGCCTTGGACGCTGGCTTTACAGCCTTTTTCGCGGCGGGTTTGGACGCCGGTTTGGCTTTCACGGCAGGTTTGGCAGCCTTTTTCACAACGGCTTTGGCAGCTGCTTTGGGCGCCGGCTTGGCTTTCACGGCTGTCTTGGCGGCCGGTTTGGCTGCAGCCTTGGCGGGCGTCTTGGTCTTCTTCGCTGGGGCTTTCACAATGTGTCTCCTCTAGAAAGCAGCCTTGGGACGGCCTTGAGGCCTGTGCGGCGGCTTCCTGGCCGGACTGCTGCTACACAGTCCAACCCTAGCTGTTGCCAGATTTCCTGGTTTGTCTGCCTTGCTTGTCGGCTGCCAGTCCTGAACACCGCTAGGAAACGGTCCTCAACCTGCTTTTTAGCCGGTTTTGAGCCTGGCAACCCTCCCGATTCGGTTTTCCGGGTATTTTGGTCGGCGCGCGATTGTAGCGGCTCGCCAGCACGCTGTGACACCCAAAAAATAAACCGTTGGAGAATCGAGACAAACATGAAGCCCTCCGCCTTTTATCGGCTACAGGCGGACAGCCTACCTCAAACCAGGCACTGCTCCAGGCCCTGCATAAAAATATCTTTGGGCAGGTCGATGCCGATGAAGACCATCTTGCTGTTTTTGGTCTCGCCCTCGGCCCAGGCGGGCCCGAGGTCGCTGCCCATGAGCTGGTGCACGCCCTGGAAAATCACCTTGCGGTCGGTGCCGTCCATGTTCAGCACGCCCTTGTAGCGCAGCATGCGCGGGCCGTAGATATTGACCACCGCGCCCAGGAAGTCCTCAAGCTTGGCCGGGCTGAAGGCCTTGTCGGAGCGGAAGACGAAACTCTTGACGTCGTCGTCATGGTGGTGATGGTGGCCATGGCCCTCATGCCCGCCCTTGGCGTGGGACGGGTGGTCGCAATGCTCGCCGTGTTCATGGTCATGGTCATGACCGGCGTGATCGTCCTCCTTGAGGAAGTCCGGGTCGATGTCCAGTTTGGCGTTGAGGTTGAAGCCGCGCAGGTCGAACACGTCCTTGATCGCCACTTCACCGAAATGCACGGCTGTCTGCGGGGCGCGCGGGTTCATGTGCTTCAGGCGGTGCATCAGCGCGTCGACCTCGTCCTTGGCGACCAGGTCCGATTTGCTGATGAATATCTGGTCGGCGAAACCGACCTGGCGGCGCGCCTCCTGGCGGTCGTTGAGCTGGGTGGCCGCGTGTTTGGCGTCGACCAGGGTCAGGATGGAATCCAGCAGGTACTGCTCGGCGATTTCCTCGTCCATGAAAAAGGTCTGCGCCACCGGGCCGGGGTCGGCCAGGCCCGTGGTTTCGATCACCACGCGGTCGAAATCAAGCAGGCCCTTGCGCTTCTTGGCGGCCAGCAGTTGCAGCGTTTCGCGCAAATCCTCGCGGATTGAGCAGCAGATGCAGCCGTTGTTCATCTGGATGATGTTTTCCTGGGTGTCGTTGACCAGGATCTCGTTGTCGATATTTTCCTCGCCGAATTCATTCTCGATGACGGCGATCTTCTGGCCGTGCGCTTCGGTCAGCACGCGTTTGAGCAGCGTGGTCTTGCCGGAGCCCAGAAAGCCGGTGAGGATGGTGACGGGGATCAAGCTCATGGTGTCTACCTAAAAACGGGGAAATTGCGGGAATGGCAGGAAGGCGGCGGGCCGCGAGAACCCAAGCTGGGGAGTTTAGCGGCGGGTTCAAGCCCTTCGAGGGCGCCCGGTGAATACCACCTCGGCCAACAGTCACTTTACAGAACGTGTCAAGCCCTTGGGGCTTGCCGGCTCAGCCGCCGACCCGCTTTACCAGCACCAGCCCCTTGAGGTATTCGCCTTCCGGGAAGGCCACCGTCATCGGGTGGTCGGGCGCGCCGCCCATGCGCTCGGAGATAAAGGCGTCCACGCCGGCATCTATGCCGGCCGAAGCCACGATCTTGTGGAACAGGTCGGCGCTGATGCCGCCCGAGCACGAGTAGGTGAACAGCACGCCGCCGGGGGACAGGATGGACAGCGCCAGGCGGTTGATGTCCTTGTAGGCGCGGGCGGCGCGCTCGGCATGCGTCACCGTGGGTGCGAACTTGGGCGGGTCCAGCACGATGGCGTCGAAGGTCCGGCCCTCTTTCTGGTACTGGCGCAATGAAGCGTTGACGTCGGCATCGAGCAAGGTGGTGCGGCTGGCGTCGAAACCGTTCAGCGCCACATTGGCGCGGGCCCGTTCAATCGCCGGGGCCGACGAGTCGATGGACGTGACGTGCCCGGCGCCGCCGGCCAGCGCGGCCACGGTGAAACCGCCGGTATAGCAATAGCAATTGAGCACGCTCTCGAAACCCAGGCGGCGCGCGTAGGCGGCGAACTTCTGCCGGCTGTCGCGCTGGTCCAGGTAAAAGCCGGTCTTGTGGCCTTCGGCAATGTCCAGGCTCAGCTTCCACTCGTGCTCGGTGATGGTGATGCCGGTTTCGCCTGAGCCTTTAAGCCATCCAGTCACCTCGGGCATGCCTTCGAGCGCGCGCGAGCTCGCGTCGGAACGTTCATACAGGCGCGCCAGGCCGGTTTGCGCCAGCAAGGCATCGACGATCACGCTTTTCCACTTTTCCGCCCCGCAGCTGGAAAACTGCGCGACCAGGGTGTCGCCATAACGGTCCACGACCAGGCCCGGCAGGCCGTCGGATTCGCCGTGGACCAGGCGCCGCCCGTCGCTCTGGATGTCGAAACGCTCCCGGGCCTTCAAGGCCTGGGCGATGCGCGCCTCAAAAAAAGCCGCGTCGATGCGCTGGGTTTCGTCAAAACTCCAGACTCGCGCCCGGATTTTGGAAGCCGGGCTGAAGGCCGCCCAGCCCAGGAACTGGCCGGCGTGGCTTTCCACCCGCACCGTTTCGCCGGCATCGCCCCCGCCCTTGGCGATGGCCCCGTCAAAAATCCAGGGGTGGCGCCGCAGCAAGGAGCGTTCCTTGCCATCCCGCAATCGAATTATTTTCATGGCGCTATTGTCGCGGCAGGGCGTGCGGGCCTTGCCTGCTCCCGCTCATCACCCCAAAACAGCCGCCCGCCATGTCCCCAGAAGTCGCGACTGTAATTTTCGCGAAAGTTTGCGACAATCGCGGGTTAATGATTTTTAAGTACATTTCGGGGCAGTTAAAGAAACGCAGGCCGTTTACAGGCAATGTGCCCCGTACTCCCACGGCTGTTCGGACCCTGCTCCTTGGCTTGGTCATGAGCTTGCTGATGGGCTCGCTGCTGGCACTGACAAGCCTGGACGCCCGCTCGCGCACGGTGCTGGACCTGGACTCCCAGACGCAGCCCGTCGCGCTGAAGGACTGGGGGGACTACTGGATAGACACCACCGGCAAGTTCACGCCCGAACAGGTCATGGCAACGCCAGATATCCCCTGGAAACCGACGCATACCGACGCCATCTACCCGGTTACCAGTGGTTATTCCATGTGGGTGCGCATCAATGTGCCGCCCGCGCCCGACACCGAACGCTGGTACCTCGAGGTGCCCTACCCGTCCATAGACCGGGCGTCGCTCTACACGCGGGACAGCGCCGGCCAGTGGAATGAGCAACTGGCCGGCGACCTGGTGGCGGTCGACAAATGGCCGGTGCCGCACCGCCACCCGCTGCTGCCTATCGCGCTGTCGGCCGAGGTCCCCACCAGCTACCTGCTGCGCCTGGAAAACGGCCATGCCTTCAGTGCGCCGCTGCAGTTCATCAGCGAAGGGCGGCTGAGCTATTCCGAGCAGCGCGTCTCGTTGATCCTGGGCATTTTCTTCGGCCTGACCGGCCTGGCTGCGCTGATCTCCGTGCTGGGCGCCGTGTCGCTGCGCGACTCCGCCTACGGCTGGTATGCCGTGTGCGTCACCCTGCTGGGCCTGACGCAGGCCACCGTCACCGGCATCGCGGGCCTGCACCTATGGCCCGCCTGGCCGGGTTGGAGCGACGTCGCCACTTCGGTGCTGCCCATGCTGACGGTCTCGGCCACGCTGCTGTTCATCTCGGCGGCCGTGGCCCTTCCCGAGCGTTCGCTGCGCCTGCACCGGCTGATGGCCGGCGAGGCCGTGCTGGGCGCGCTGGTGGCGGTGCTGCTTGCGCTGCTGCCGGCCGCCACGCGCATGGACGTGTTCATCCCCATCACGCTGCTGCTGGAATTCAGCGGCATGCTGGTTCTGGGCTGGGCCTGGCGGCGCGGCGACCGCTTCGCGCCCTGGCTGATGCTGGCGTATGTGCCCGTGCTGGTTGCCGCCGGCTGGACCCTGGCGCGCAATGCCGAACTCGTGCCCATCGGCTTCCTGACACAGCACGGCATGCAGCTGGGCGTGGCGCTGCACCTGCCCATCGTCATGCTGGTGCTGATGCTGCGCAGCCAGCAGCGCCGCGAAAACATACGCCGCATCCAGGGCCTGGACCGGGTGGACCCGGCCACCGGCCTGATCAACGGCCATGTGTTCGCCGAGCGCCTGATCCGCATGATCGCGCGCTCCGAACGGCTGCGCCACCAGAGCGCGGTGATGATCATCGACCTGGTCAACACCGAGCAGATCCAGCGCGACTTCGGGCGCAAGGCGGCCGACGAGTTGCCGCTGCGCGTGGCCGAGCGCCTGTTGTCCACCGCGCGCGAAATCGACAGCGCCGCGCGCATGTCCGAGCGGCGCTTCGGCATGCTGGTCGAAGGCCCCTTCAACGCCGAAGACGCCGGCACGCTGGGGCCGCGCATCGTGGCGCGCTGCCTCATGCCCTACAAGGGACTGCATGTGGATTGCGTGGCGCAGGTGCACGTGGCCTATGCGCTGGTGCCCCACCAGGGCTCCAACGCGCAGGGCCTGCTGACGCAACTCGAAGAGCGCCTGGCCGCCGCGCCCGCCGACAGCAAGCGCGCGGTGTTCATGCTCAGCGAGGCGCAGCCCCTGCGGCCGACCCGGCGCGACCGGCCCAAAGCCGCCTGACCGCCTCCGCCGTTCAGGCCTTCCCGGGTTTGACCGCTTTCGGAACGGCGGCGGCCTGTTCCGCCGCAAGCGGCGCCGCCACACCCATGCCGGCTTTGGACACCGCCCGCGGATGCGCCGCGTCATACACCTTGGCCAGGTGCTGGAAGTCCAGCCGCGTGTAGACCTGCGTGGTCGTGATGTTGGCGTGGCCCAGCAACTCCTGCACCGCGCGCAGGTCGCCGCTGGACTGCAGCACGTGGCTGGCAAAGGAATGGCGCAGCATGTGCGGATGCACCGGCGTGGCCAGCCCGGCCTTCAATGATCGCTGCTTCAGGCGCACCCGGATGTGCTGCGGCGTCAGGCGCGTGCCGCGTTCGCTGATGAAGAGGGCCTGGTCCTCGCGCGCCCAGGCGCCGCGCGCCGCCAGCCATTGCCGCAGCGACTGCAGCGCCGCCGCGCCCACCGGCACGCTGCGCCGTTTCGAGCCCTTGCCGAGCACGTGGGCCTCGGCCGCGTCAAGGTCTATCCAGCCGCGTGCCTGCGCGCTGGCCTGCACGTCCAGCCCCACCAGTTCGGCGATGCGCAAGCCGCAGCCGTAGAGCAGTTCGGTGATGCACTGGTCGCGCAGCGCCAGCAGGGGGTCGCCATCGGTGACGTCGGCCTGGTAGGCGGCCAGCTGCACGGCCTCGTCCACGCTCAGCGCCTTGGGCAGGGGCTTGGCGGCCTTGGGGGCGCGCACGTCCTGCACCGGGTTGCCCTTGACCAGGCCTTCGCGGCCCAGCCAGGTGTAAAAGCCGCGCCAGCCCGAGAGGATGAGCGCGATGCCGCGGCCGCTGCGGCCCGCGCCGTGCATCTGCGCGACCCAGCGCCGCATGTGGATGTTTTGCACCTCGGTCAGCTGCACGCCGGCCTGCAGGGCGTTGGCCTCGAGTTTTTGCAGGTCCAGGGCGTAGAGCTCCACGGTGCGCGAGGCCAGGCGCTTTTCCACGCGCACGTGTTCGAGGTAGCGCTCAACCAGCGGATGCGAGGGCGGCACGACCGGCACAGACACGGGCCCGGCGCCGCCGGGTTCAGGCGCCAGAGAGGATACCCGCGCCATGGCCCTGGGGTTTATTCGGCGGCCGCCGGCTGGGGCCGCAGGCGCGTCAGCGCGGCGCTGGCCAGTTCGCCCAGGCGCTCCAGGAAGTCGGTGCCCATGCCGCTGTGAAAGCGCTCGGGGTCGGGCGAAGCCAGCACCAGCAGGCCGGAGGCCTCGGCGCCGGGGGAAGTGCGCAAGGGGATCATCGCGATCGAGAGCGCCACGGCCGGTTCGGGCAGCCAGCCGGCGGCCTCAAAGGCCGAGTTGACCCCGCAATAAGGCGCGCCCAGCGAGGAGGCAAACGCCTTGGCGTCCTCGCTCACGCCGGTGGCGAAGCTTTCGTCCGAAAAAATGCCGTTCACGTCCCAGACCTTGATGGCCGCCTGGGGGATCAGGAATTCGGTGGTGATGCCCTCAACCACGGCGCCCGGCAGGTCGCGCGCCTGCGCGGCCTGCAGCAGCTTGCGCGTCCAGCGCTGCATCTTGTCGGCAATGCCCACGTTGTCCTGGCCGTGGCGGATCATCTCGACCATGCGCGTTTCCAGGCCCTTGATCTTTTCACGCAGCATGAGCGCCTGGCGCTCCTGCAGGCTGACCGCGCGGTTGCCGTGGCCGCTGGACAGCTGCACCGAAGCCAGCAACTCGGCGTGGCGCTCGAAGAAGTCGGGCGTGTTGGCCAGAAAGTTGGCGATGTCGTCTTCGGTGATGGGATGTTCGGTTGGGTTCATGCTGGCATTGTAGGGAAATAGGCCCCCACGGTCGTGCACTTTGTGTCACTCCCTGCCCCCCGAGGGGGCCGCCCGCCTGCGGCCCGGCAAAGCCGGTTCCGCGGCTCATGCTGGCTTGAAGAAAGGGGCAACCAGTGGGGGCCGCGGGACTGGCTTTGCCAGACCGCAGGCGCCGCCCCCTTAAGGGGGGAACAGGCTACACGCAGTGAGCCTGGACGGGGGTGGCCTCAAAGGCTGTCGGGAATTTCGATTTCAGACTCGAACACCGTGGTGGCGGGCCCGGTCATCATGACGGGCGCATCGAGCTGCCCCGTCCATTCGATCGTGAGCTGTCCGCCGCGTGTGATCACGTCCACCCGCGCATCGAGCAGGCCCCAGCGTATGCCCGCCACCACCGCCGCGCAAGCGCCCGTGCCGCAGGCCAGCGTCTCGCCCACGCCGCGTTCGTAGACGCGCAGGCGAATCTTCCCGCGCGAGACCACCTGCATGAAGCCGGCATTCACGCGGCGCGGAAAGCGCACATGGTTTTCGATCAGCGGGCCGGTTTCCAGCACCGGCGCGGTGTCCACGTCGGCCACCAGCTGCACCGCGTGCGGGTTGCCCATGGACAGCGCGCCGACAAAAATCGGCGCGGCCTGCGCCTGGCCCGGCAACACCAGCGGCCACTTCTCCCACGAACCCTCGGGCACGGGCACAAGGCCGGCCGCGTCAAACGGGACAAGCGCCTGCTCGAACACCGGCGCCCCCATGTCCACCGTGACGCGCCCGTCGGCCTGCATGCGCGGCTCGATGATGCCGCTCAGGGTCTTGACCCTCACGACGTCCTTGCTGGTCAGCCCCTGCTCGCGCACAAAACGCACAAAGCAGCGCGCGCCGTTGCCGCACTGCTCGACCTCGCCGCCGTCGGCGTTGTGGATCACGTATTCGAAATCGATGCCTTCTTCGGTCGGCGGGCGCACCGTGAGGATCTGGTCCGCGCCGACGCCGAAGTGGCGGTCGGCCAGGAAGCGGTATTGGGCGGTAGTGAGGCCCAGCGAGCCCCGTGTTTCGTCGAGCATGACGAAATCGTTGCCCGCGCCTTGCATTTTGGTGAATCGGATTCGCATGGAGTGATTATCTGTCGTTCTGTTTGGCGGGGTCTTGCGCCGGCAGGCGTGGCTTGTGGTTTTCAGTATTCAGGTTTTTGCTTTTGGCTGTTCGGTATTCCTGTCCCCACCCCTTGTGGATGCGCCGAGGAGCGCGGGGCCAGACGGATCAGGGCAAAAACTTGTTTGAGCCGCAGGCGAGTTGTTTTTGACCCCGGCTGGACCGAGCACCGCAGGCTGCCCGCAGCGAAGCGGAGGGACGCAGCAACCAGGGTCGCCTTTCTTTTGCTTACTTTTCTTTGGCGAAGCAAAGAAAAGTGAGTTGCCGCCGGGCAACCCCGGCCAGCAAGCCTATGCAAAGGGCGAGCACGCAGGCTGGAGCAAGACCCGGCCCCAAAAGCCATAATCCAAAACATGCCCCGCCCCTCACAACAACTCCACCCCCACCGCGACCCAGCCCCCTTGCGCCCCGCCGCCACAGTACTGCTGCTGCGCGACACCCCGCAAGGCATAGAAGTGCTGATGACCCGCCGCTCGATGGCGGCCAGCTTCGCACCGGGCGCGTACGTCTTCCCCGGCGGCGGCATCGACGCGGCGGATGCGCGGGCGCACGCCCAGTCCACGCGGCGGGCGACGCAAAGCGATCTGCACCTGACGCAGGCCATCGCGGCGATCCGTGAAAGTTTTGAGGAGCTGGGCGTGCTGCTGGCGCGCCATGCCGATGGCAGCCATGTGAACACGGCCGACATCGCCTCGCTGGACCGCAAAGCACCGTTCGCCGCGCAGTGCCGCGAACGCGGCCTCACGCTGGCGGGCGACGAGGTGTTTGTGCTGGCGCACTGGATCACCGACCGCGACCTGCCGCGGCGCTTCGACGTGCCCTTCCTGGTGGCGCGCATGCCCGAGGGCCAAAGCCCGGTGGCCGACGAGGCCGAGCAGTTCGAGCCGGTCTGGGTACGCCCGGCCGAGGCGCTGGCGCGGCACAAGGCGGGCGGCTTCTTCATCATCTTTCCGACCATACGCACGCTGGAGCGGCTGCAGCACCATGCCAGCGTCGACGCGGTGCTGGCGGCCTGCGCATCCGAAGTCCCGCTGTGGACCTCCTGCCCGCGCGCGGGGCTGCTGGCCGGCAAGGAGGCGCGTTACATGGAGCATGAAGCGCCTTACGGCGAGCTGGCCCTGATCTGCCCCGACGGGCAGATCGTGCACGCGCTGGACTGGCAGAACGCGCAGCCCGTGGCGCTGCTGCGCAACCTGATGCGCCTGACCGCGCCCAACCCCGGCGTGATGACCGGCCCGGGCACCAACAGCTACCTCGTCGGCGACCCGGACAGCGGCTACATCGCCATCGACCCGGGCCCGGACGACCACGAGCACCTGCAGCGCCTCTGGCATGCTGCGGGCGGCGACATCCGCATGATTGTGTGCACGCATTCGCACCCCGACCACTCTCCCGGGGCAAAGCCGCTGCAGGCGCTGTGCAGAGCGGCGCCGCCTATCCTGGGGCTGGCTTCCGCGCCCACGGCGCGTAGCGCCAGCGCCTTCACGCCGGACCGCGAACTCACGCACCATGAGTTGCTGACGCTCACAGGTAAAGGGCCTGACGGCGATGTCACCCATACCCTCAAGGTAATCCACACCCCGGGCCATGCCGCCAACCACCTCTGCCTGGTGATGCTGGAAGACGGCCTCCTCTTCAGCGGCGACCACATCCTCAACGGCAGCACCACCGTCATCGACCCACCGGACGGCGACATGAATGCCTACCTTGAATCGCTGGATGCGCTCAGCGCCGCCTGCGACGAGCACGGCATTGAATTCATCGCACCGGCGCACGGCTATGTGCTGGGCCAGGCCAAAGCCGCGATTGCCGGGCTCAAGGCGCATCGCCTCAAGCGCGAGGCCAAGATCATCGGCGTGATGCAGGCCCAGCCGGACGGCACCCTCGACGACTGGGTCGCGGCGGCCTACGACGACGTGGACGCGCGCATCTGGCCGGTGGCCAAGCGTTCGCTGCTGGCCCACATCGACCGCGTGCGCGGGCTGGGCCTGGCCCACTAAACCGGAACGGCCTCCGCGCCCAGATAGGCGCGCACCAGCGAACCGTCGGCCATCAGCGACTGCGCCGTGCCCTGGGCCGCCACGCGCCCGGACTCGAGCACGTAAGCATGGTCGGCCAGCGACAGGGCCAGCGCCGCCATCTGGTCGTCGTGCCCCACCGCCACCATGCCAGTGCCGCTGCCGCTGCCGGCAATCTCGCGCAGCAGCAAGCCAGGCTTCCGTTTGTCCTTGCTGGAGAGCCAGGCGGCCTGCTCATCGAGCAGCAGCGTCCATGCCATGCCGTCCATCGGGTGCACATAGCTTTCCAGGTATTGATCACAATCAAACATTTGTATTGTTGACAATCTGAATATCATTTTGGGCACCAAAATTGCTCTCAGGAAATCACTTCATGCATTCGTTCCCGCAATTCATGCACACGCACCCAAACCGGACAGGCAGGCACACAAACCGTGCGGCAACCCGCACCAGTCCGCGGCATGCGGGCCGGAGGCCTCTTCCATGAGCCGCACCCCCGACGGCGGCATGGCGGCGCGGCCCCTGCCGGGCCACGGCCTGTTCGACTACCAGGGCATCCTCGCCCGCCCCGGCTACAGCTGGCCGGGCGGGCGGCGCCTGGCGGTCTACCTGGGCTTCAACCTGGAACACTTCGCCTTCGGCGAGGGCCTGGGCGCGAACCTGGGCCCGGCCTCGGCGCAGCCCGACGTGCTCAATTACGCTTGGCGCGAATACGGCAACCGGGTGGGCGCGTGGCGCTGCCTGGAGCTGTTCGATGCGCTGGGCCTGCCCACGGGCACCCTGGTCAACACCGCGCTGTACGACCACTGCCCCGAACTGGTCGCGGCTTTCGCGGCGCGCGGCGACGAGCTGATAGGCCACGGCCACACCAATGCCGAGCGGCAGGGCGGGATGGCCGAGCCGCAGGAGCGCGAACTGCTGGCGCAGTGCCGCGCCCGCATCGCCGAGTGCAGCGGCACGGCGCCCACGGGCTGGCTGTCGCCGTGGATATCCGAGAGCCTGGCCACGCCGCACCTGCTGGCCGAGACCGGCTACCGATACACGCTCAACTGGTGCCACGACGACCAGCCGGTGCGCAAGCGCACGCGCGGCGGCCCGCTGTGGTCCATCCCCTACCCGCAGGAGCTCAACGACATTCCCATGATCATCACGCGGCAGATGGACGGCAAGGACTTCGCGCAGATGATCATCGACAACTTCGACGAAATGCTCGATCAGTCGGCCGGCCAGCCCCTGGTCATGGGCATTGCGCTGCACCCGTATATAGTGGGCCAGCCCTACCGCCTGCGCCATTTGCGTCGGGCCCTACAGCACATCGCCCGCGCGCGCGACGAAGGCCGCATCTGGTTCACCACGCCGGGCGCCATTTGCCGTCACATGGACGAGCTTTTCCCCCAGGCACACGCATGACCACTGCCCGCAAACGCCTCGCCACCCCTGCCGCGCAAGCCGGCGCCTCCGTGCCTTTGCTGGCCGGGCTGACGGACACCGAAAGCCGCATTTACCACTCGGTGTTCGACAGCGTGATGAACCAGCGCATCGCCCCGGGCACCAAGCTGCCCGAGCAGGCCCTGTGCGAGCTGTTTTCCGTGAACCGCGCCACCGTGCGCAAAGTCCTGCAGCGGCTGGCCCACGACCACATCGTGGACCTGCGGCCCAACCGCGGCGCCGTGGTGTCCGCGCCCACGCCGGAGGAAACCCGGCAGATTTTCGAAGCGCGCCGCCTGCTGGAGGCGGCCATCGTGCCGCTGGTGGCCCAGCGCATCACCAAGGCCGAGCTCGCGCTGCTGCGCAAGCAACTGCGCGAAGAGCACTCCGCCCTGCACCGCGCCGACCAGCCGGCCTGGGCGCGGCTGGCGAGCTCGTTTCACCTGCGGCTGGCCGAGCTTTCGGGCAGCGCCATCCTGCACCGCTACCTGCATGAGCTGATTTCGCGCTGCTCGCTGATCGTTGCCCTGTACGAGCCGCCCGGCAACGCGGCCTGCGAGCATGACGAACACGCGCGCATCGTGGACTACCTGGAAAACGGCGAGCCCGCCAAGGCGGTGCGCGTCATGAACGAGCACCTGCTCGACCTGGAACGCCGCATCTGCCTGGACAAACCCCAGGCCGAGAAAAGCCTGGCCCAGATGCTGGGCCTGGCCTGAGCCGCCCGCGCAAGCGATACGCCCCCCCCCAAAGCCCCCATGGACATCGATTTTTCCGCCATCACCGAATACCAGCGCTACAAGCTCATGGCCAGCCTGATCGTGCCCAGGCCGATTGCGCTGATCACCACGCTCAGCGAGGACGGCACCGTGAACGCCGCGCCTTTCAGCATGTTCAACATGCTGGGCGAGGAACCGCCCATCGTGATGGTCAGCATCAACCGCCTGCAGGACGGCGAACTCAAGCACACGGCGGCCAACATCGTGCGCACCGGCGAATTTGTGGTCCACCTGACGGACGAGGCCATGGCCGCGCAGATGCACCGCTGCGGCGAGCGCTTTGCGGCCGACGTCAGCGAACTGGCCGAGGTCGGGCTCACCACGGCGCCCTCCCGCCACGTGCGGCCGCCGCGCATCGCGGAGGCGCCCGCAGCCTTTGAATGCACGCTGTACGAGCTGCTTGAAACCCCCAGCCGCCAGATATTCATAGGCCGGGTGCACTGGCTGCACGCCCGGGACGGCCTGATCGACACCGAGCAGTGGCGGGTGCGGCTGCAGAATTACTTCCCCGTCGCGCGCTTCGGCGCCAGTTTTTACATCAACACCCGCGAGCGCTTTTCCCTGGAAACCGGCGCCCAGGCCCAGCCGGCCCTGTCCACCAGCATCGACGAAATCTGACGGCAGACGGCCGGTTCAGCGCCGTTTATCCTGAATCCAGTCTCCTCGGGCACACCAATTGCTATGCCTTTGGCGGCAACGGTTTATACTTTTTTTCTCATACCTGCCGGGAACCGGGCCACCAGCCCGCCTTCCCGCGGGGTCCCTGAACTCACCTATTCAACATTCAGCGAGGTTTTCATGTCTTCCATCACGACGCGACATTTCCTTCAAAGCGCCGGCATTTTGCTGGCCGGCCTGGTCCTGGCGGCCTGCGGCAAGCAGGAACCCCCGGCACCCGCCGCCAGCGCACCGGCGCCTGCGGCCTCCGCACCCGCGCCGGCCGCGAAGGTGTACCTGGTGGGCACGGACGCCGCCTATGCGCCGTTTGAATCGCAGAACGAAAAAGGCGAGATCGTCGGCTTCGACATCGAAGTCGTCCAGGCCGTAGCGCAAAAAGCCGGCATTGAAGTGAAATTCGTGAACACGCCATGGGAAGGCATTTTCAACACGCTCAACCAGGGCGACCGCGACCTGCTGGTGTCGGCCATCACCATCACGGCCGAGCGCAAGCAGACCATGGATTTTTCCACCCCTTACTTCGACGCGCAGCAACTGATCGCGGTGAAAAAGGATTCGAAAATCAGCAAGTTCAACGACCTGAAGAAACTCAAGGTCGGCGTACAGAACGGCACCACGGGCGACGAAGTGGTGGCCAAGCTGCAAGGCAAGGACAGCGCCAACATCAAGCGTTTTGAATCGACGCCGCTGGCGCTGAAGGAACTGGAAGCCGGCGGCGTGGACGCCGTGGTGGCCGACAACGGCGTGGTCGTGCATTACGTCAACAACAACAGCGGCGCGAACTTCAAGACCGTCAGCGATGCCAGCTTCGTGGCCGAGCAGTACGGCCTGGCCGTGAAGAAGGGCAACACCGAGTTGCAGGAAAAGCTCAACAAGGGCCTGGCCGACATCAAGACCGACGGCACCTACGACAAGATCTACACGAAGTACTTCGGCAGCCCGGCCGCTCCGGCACCCGCAGTCGCCGCTTCGAAATAAGGCTGTCGCCCCCAGGGCGCCGGCTGGTTTCCCCCTTTCGGCGCCCACATGCCTTCCGACAACATCGCCCCTGCCGGCCCTGAGCCCGCCGGCCGCCGGCGCGCCCTGCGCGCCATTGCCATTTTTGAAGCCGCCAAGGGCCTGGCCGCGCTGGCGGCCGGTGTCGGCCTGCTGCAACTGCTGCACCACGACATCCACCGGCTGGCCGTCGCGCTGCTGTGGCGTTTTCACCTCGACCCGGCGCTGCCCTATCCCACCCTCCTGCTGCATTACGCCGACCTGCTGAGCGCGATCGACCTGCGCACGCTCGCGCCGGTGGCACTGGCCTACATCAGCGTGCGTTTCGTGGAAGCCTGGGGCCTGTGGAAAGAAAAAACCTGGGCCGAGTGGCTGGGCGCGCTGTCGGGCGCACTCTACATCCCGCTCGAGGTGGCCCACCTGGCGCACCGGCCGGGTGCCATCAACGCGGGCGTGTTGCTGGTCAATGTCGTGGTCGTGGGTTTTCTGGCGTTCCAGTTGTGGATGCGCAGGGCCGCCAAGGCCGTGAATAAAGTGTGAAGCCCGCCGATAAGCCGGATTCTGTGCGCCGGACCCCTTGGAGAAAGCCCGGCGTGACCGCCATTAATCTGGGCCGGGGGTCGCCCCCACGGCTCAATGCTACCTACCCGCCAACTCTGCGGAACCACATCAACGTTGGCCTACTTGGTATTGCTGCGCGTAGAGATTGCCCGTTTCACCCGGTCCGGGGTTGCCCCAAAACCGACTCGTCTCTGTTGCTCTGATCCTCACCTTACGGTGGAGAGGTGTTACCTCCTACGCTGTCCTGTGCAGTCCGGACGTTCCTCCAGTGCCTGGTTTCCCAGATTGCACCAGCGGCGGTCTGGCAGGCTTCACGGGGCCTATTATCCGCCAGCAAACCCCAAAGGCGGGCCGCCCTTTAAAATGCAGGCTGCTTGATCAACACGAGCCCCTCTTTTCATGATTCGCCTGACCGAACTCAAACTTCCGCTGGACCATGCGGAAAACGCCCTGCCCGCCCTGGTCGCCCAGACACTGGGCGTCGCCGCGGCCGAGCTGCAGAACGTCCACATCCACAAACGCAGCTTCGACGCGCGCAAGGCCGAGCTGCTCAAGGTCTACATCGTCGACGTCACGCTGGCCGATGCCGGCCGCGAAAGCGCGCTGCTGGCCCAATTCGCCGGCAACCCGCATATTTTTCCGACGCCGGACATGGCGTATCGCAGCGTGGGCCATGCGCCCGCCGGCCTGCCGCTGCGTCCGGTCGTCGTCGGTTTCGGCCCCTGCGGCATGTTCGCGGCCCTGCTGCTGGCGCAAATGGGTTTCAAGCCCATCGTGCTGGAGCGCGGCAAGACGGTGCGCCAGCGCACCCGCGACACCTGGGGCCTGTGGCGCAAGAACGTGCTCAACCCCGAGTCCAACGTGCAGTTCGGCGAAGGCGGCGCCGGCACCTTTTCCGACGGCAAGCTCTACAGCCAGATCAAGGACCCGCGCCACCTGGGCCGCAAGGTGATGAACGAATTCGTCAAGGCCGGCGCGCCCGCCGACATCCTGTTCGAAGCGCACCCGCACATAGGCACCTTCAAGCTGGTGAAGGTGGTCGAGAACATGCGCGCGCAGATCGTCGCGCTGGGCGGCGAAATCCGCTTCGAGCAGCGCGTGACCGACGTGCTCATCGAAGACGGTTCCGAAGGCAAGCAGCTGCGCGGCCTCACGGTGCTGGACCAGGCCACGGGCCAGAGCCACGAGATGCGCGCCGACCAGGTGGTGATGGCGCTGGGCCACAGCTCACGCGACACCTTCGCCATGCTGTACGAACGCGGCGTGTACATCGAGGCCAAGCCCTTTTCCATCGGCTTTCGGGTCGAGCACCCGCAGGGCATCATCGACCGCGCGCGCTGGGGCCGCCATGCCGGCCACCCCTCTCTGGGCGCGGCCGAATACAAGCTGGTGCACCATGCGAGCAACGGCCGCTCGGTCTACAGCTTCTGCATGTGCCCCGGCGGCACGGTGGTGGCCGCCACCTCCGAGCCCGGCCGCGTGGTGACCAACGGCATGAGCCAGTACTCGCGCAACGAGCGCAATGCCAATGCCGGCATCGTGGTGGGCATAGACCCGCGCGACTACCCCGGCTTTGAGGCGGGCGACGCGCTGGCCGGCATCGCACTGCAGCGCCAGCTCGAGTCGCACGCTTTTGTATTGGGCGGCAGCAACTACCAGGCGCCGGCGCAGCTGGTGGGCGACTTTGTGGCGGGCCGGCCCTCGACCGCACTGGGCAGCATCACCCCTTCCTACAAACCCGGCGTCACCATTGGCGACCTGTCGTCGGCCCTGCCCGCCTATGCGATCGAAGCCATGCGCGAGGCTTTTCCGGTGTTCGGCAAAAAGATCAAGGGCTTTGACACGCACGACGCGGTGCTGACCGGCGTGGAAACGCGCACTTCCTCGCCGATCCGGATCAGCCGGGGCGAGGACCTGCAAAGCGTCAATGTGCGCGGCCTTTACCCGGCCGGCGAAGGCGCCAGCTACGCCGGCGGCATCCTGTCGGCCGGCGTGGACGGCATCAAGGTGGCCGAGGCGCTGGCGCGCAATGTGCTGCAGGATACCGAACGGCAGCGGATGGCCGCATGACGACACAAGGAAACCCGATGGCCGCTGAAGATTTCCATTACTACGAGCCCGCGAAAGGCCACGGCCTGCCGCACGATCCCTTCAACGCCATGGTCGGTCCCCGGCCCATAGGCTGGATCTCCTCGCGGGACGCGAAAGGCCAGCTCAACCTGGCGCCCTACAGTTTTTTCAACGCCTTCAACTACACGCCGCCCATCATCGGTTTTGCCAGCATTGGCGCCAAGGACAGCCTGCGCAACATCCGCGAAACCGGCGAATTCGGCTGGAACCTGGCGACGCGGCCGCTGGCCGAGGCCATGAACCGCTCCTGCGCGATGGTGCCGCCCGAGGTCAACGAGTTCGAGCTGGCCGGCCTCACGCCGGTGGCTTCGCAGCGCATCGCCGTGCCGCGCGTGCTGGAAAGCCCGGTGTCTTTCGAGTGCCGGCTGACGCAGATCCTGCAGCTGCAAGGCGCCGACGGCGTGCCGGTGCCCACATGGCTGGTACTGGGCGAAGTCGTGGGCGTGTACATTGCAAGGCATCTGCTGAAAGACGGCATCTACGACACGGCGGCCGCCCAGCCCATTCTTCGCGCCGGCGGCCCGGCCGACTATTTCACCGTCACCCCGGACAACCTCTTTCGCATGTTCAGGCCGCGCTGAGCGGCCCGAAAACCCCTGCATTCACCTTTTCACCCCACCTCCATGACCGACACCACCACACCTCCCCCGCGCGCCCGGCGCCCCCGCGCCCCGCAGCGCCCCCGTCCCGCCGGCCCGCAGCAGCAGCAACGCACGCGCGAAGTCCATCCGGTGCTGGAAAAGCTGTTCGAGCTCTACCCGAAAATGTTCGGCGCGCAGTTCCTGCCGCTCAAGCTGGGCGCCTTCCAGGACCTGCTGGCAGAGAACCCCGAGGCCTTCAAGCGCGACGAACTCAAGGTCGCGCTGGGCCTGCACGCGCGCTCTACCCGTTACCTCGAATGCGTGGCGGCGGGCCACCCGCGCTGCAACCTGCAGGGCGAGCCCGTGGAGCCTGTCGCGCCCGAGCACGTGCACCACGCCATCATGGAGGTGTTCCGGCGCCGCCAGGCACGCTCCAAAGAGGATTTGCGCCCCCATGTGCGCGCCCGCCTGGTCGCGGCCATCGAAGCCTCGGGGCTGAGCCGCGAAGACTACGCCGAGCGCACCCGCACGCAGGACGAAGCGGCCAACGCCCTGCTCGACGAGGCTTTTGCCGACCTGGCAGTGCAGACCGCGAAACGCGAAGCGCTGATGCGCGCATTTGAGGCCAGCGGAAAAACGGTGGAGCAGTTTGCCGACATGTACGGCATGGACCCGGCCGAGGTCGCCCGGGCGGTGGAACGCACGCGCCAGGCCGTTGCGGCCCCGCAACCCGGCTAAGGATCAGTAGAGAGAGCGGCCGAAGCGCTCAAAGCGCGGCTGCCATTTCTCGAGGATGTCGGCCGACACCAGGATGCGCTCGGCGCGGCCTATCAGGAGTTGGCGCGGCACCAGGCCGATGTAGCGCGAATCGGCGCTGTTGTCGCGGTTGTCGCCCAGCATCAGGTACTGGTCCGGGGGAATCGTCATCGGCCCCCAGTTGTCCTTGGCCGTCACGCCGGCCAGCCACTGGATCTCGCGCTGGCCCTGAGCCGTGGTTTCCTTCATGTGCGTGGCCACCAGCACACCCACGGGGCCGGCCGGCTCCAGCACTGTGTCCAGCGCCTCATAACGTGCCGCTTGCCCATTGATGGTGAGCACCTTGGCGCGCATTTCAACCACGTCTCCCGGCACGGCCACCAGCCGCTTGATGAGGCGCACGCCGTCGAGCGGCGAAGAGAAGGTGACGACATCGCCGCGCTGCGGGTCGGCGGTTTTCGCCAGCACCGTGTCGGTCAGCGGAATCTTGACGTTGTATGCCAGCCGGTTGACGAAGACCACGTCGCCTTCGAGCAGGTTGGGCCGCATGGAGCCCGAAGGGATGGGGTTCCAGTCCGCGACCGCGGTGCGGAACAGCCCGAACAGCAGCAGCGCCACCAGGAAACCGCGGTTCTGCCTGATCCAGTTTTTCATGTTTGTGCTCCCCTGAAATTCCGTGCAAAAAAAGGCGCCCTGTGCGGGGCGCCTTGTTTCTCCTCAAGCCTGGCTGTTCTGCAATGCCGCGATGCGCTCTTCAATCGGCGGGTGCGTGGCAAACAGCTTGCCGATGCTGCCGGTAATGCCCATGGCTTCCACCGCCTTGGGCAACTCGCCCGGCTGCATGCCGCCCAGGCGGGCCAGCGCGTTCATCATGGGCTGGCGCCGGCCCATCAGCTGCGCGGCGCCGGCGTCGGCGCGGAACTCGCGCTGGCGCGAGAACCAGGCCACGACGATGGCCGCGGCAAAACCGAGCACGATGTCCAGCACGATGGTGCTGACGTAGTAACCGATGCCGGGGCCGGAGTTGTTGTCGCTGCCGCGGCGCAAAAAGCTGTCGACGGCGTAGCCGATCACGCGCGAGAGGAACACCACGAAGGTGTTCATCACGCCCTGGATCAGCGTCATCGTGACCATGTCGCCGTTGGCGACGTGGGCGATCTCGTGGCCGAGCACGGCTTCGATTTCTTCGCGGGTCATGCCTTGCAGCAAACCGGTGGACACGGCCACCAGCGACGAATTCTTGAACGCGCCGGTGGCAAAGGCGTTGGGCGCGCCTTCAAAAATGCCGACTTCGGGCATGCCGATCTGCGCCTTGTCGGCCAGCTTGCGCACGGTCTCGACGATCCAGGCTTCGTCGGCATTCTGCGCGTCGTTGATGATGCGCACGCCGGCGCTCCATTTGGCGACGGGCTTGCTGATCAGCAGCGAGATGATGGCGCCGCCGAAGCCGATGACGAGCGCAAAACCGAGCAGCATGCCCAGGTTGAGCCCGTTGGGCGTGAGATAGCGGTTGACGCCCAGCAGGCTGGCAACGATGCCCAGCACCGCCACGACGGCGACGTTGGTCAAGATAAACAGAAAAATACGTTTCATGGGTTCTCCGTGGGGTCGGTGAAAAAGCCCGCCTTGCGCAGGATATGAGGGCCCGCGGGCCCGGTTCAAGCAGTGCCCGCGCCCAAGTCGCTGATTTTTATCTGTTATTTATGACAGCTTTGGCGCCCGGAATACAAGGGAGTCATCATAAAAGGAAAAGTTCTCGTTCTCCGGCCACCAGCCGGGCACGCCCAGCACCGGCAAAGGCGCGAAGGGCTTGCTGGCGAGCTTGCCCGCGCTGAGGTCGGCCGCCACCCAGGCGTCCAGTTCCGCGATGGTCCCCATGGGCGGTTGCGCCAGGTAGACGTGGGCCGTGATGGCTTTGCGCGGCGTCAGCAGTTTCTCCAGCAGGGCGTGGCCGAACAGCACGAGCTGCGCCTGCGGCCACAGCGCCCTGTGGGTGATAAAGAGGCTGTGCCAGTCGCGCGCGAGCAGCGCGTCCCACAGCGGCTGCGGCGCCGACAGGAAGGCGGCGTTTTCATCGAACACCGTGAGCGCGTCACGCACCGGGCCGCGCACCGGCGCCACGCCCGCAGCGTCTATCTCGGCGGCCTGCAGCTGGTTGAGTTTTCGTTTCGTCTGGGGAAAGCGCATCCAGCACAGGCCGTTGAAGAAGTCGTGCGCGCCCTCGCGCGTGGGGCACAGGCGTGTCCTGGCAATGTAGCTTTCATAAGCCTCACCCGAAGGCAGCGTACATTGCGGCGCGAAGCAGACCGGCGCGGGCTGCACGGCGTTGAGGGCCTGGTGCAGCGCCACGCCCGCCGTGACCGCGCAGGCCGCGCGCTGGCCGGGCTCGCGCCAGGCTTGCAGCCAGGGCTGGTTCCAGTCGATGGGGGGCAGTGGCGGCGGGTTTCCCATGGCGGTCACGCTTTCGCCGGCTTGGGCTGCTTGCGGTCGTGCACCATCACCGTGGACTTGCCTTCATCGGTGATGTCGAAAAGCTGGGTGGCCACCAGCAGCTTGGTCAGCGTCGCGTAGCCGTAATTGCGGTGGTCGAACGACGCCTGGTTGGCGATCTGGGTGCCGACCGCACCCACGCGCGCCCAGCCCTCGTCGTCGGCCGCGGCCTGCACCGCGTTGCGCAGCAGCATGACGAGCTTGGCGTCCTGCCTGAGCTGGGCCGGCGTCGCCCGCAGCGGTGCGGCGGACACGGCCTCGCCGTCGTCCCTGCTGTCGCCGTGCGCGCTGCCCGCAGTGTCGGCCACGGCGATAGGGCGCAGCTTGTCAAGGAACAGGAAGCGGGAGCAGGCATTGACGAAGGGCTCTGGCGTTTTCTGCGCGCCGAAGCCGTAGACCGCCGCACCCTTGGCGCGCAGGTGCATGACCAGCGGCGTGAAATCGGCGTCCGAGGAGACGATGCCGAAGGCGTCGGGCCGGTCGGTGTAGAGCAACTCCAGCGCGTCTATCACCATGGCCATGTCGCTGGCGTTCTTGCCCTTGGTGTAGTCGAACTGCTGCATGGGGCGGATGGCGTGCTCGTGCAGCACCTCTTCCCAGCCCTTGAGCTCGTTCTTTTTCCAGTTGCCGTAGGCGCGCCGTATGCTGGTCTCGCCGAAGGTCGACAGCTCATTGAGGATCAGGTCGATCTTGGAAGCCGGCGAGTTGTCGGCGTCTATGAGCAAGGCAACGCGCGGCTTGTGGTCCATCATGTGCTTTCTGGGGTTTCCAGCTTCCAGGGCAGGTTCTCGCCCGAGCGCAAGGGCTTGAGCTCGGCATCGCCAAAGGCAAAACTCTCGGGCGGGCGCCAGCTTTCTTTCTTCAGCGTGATGCTGCCGGTGTTGCGCGGCAGGCCGTAGAAGTCGGCGCCGTTGAAGCTGGCGAAGGCTTCGAGCTTGTCCAGCGCACCGGCCGCGTCAAAGGCCTCTGCATAGAGTTCCATCGCGGCGTGCGAGGTGTAGCAGCCCGCGCAGCCGGTGGCATGCTCCTTGAGGTGGGCCGGGTGCGGCGCGCTGTCGGTGCCGAGGAAAAAGCGCGCGTTGCCGCTGGTGGCCGCTTCAACCAGCGCGAGCCGGTGGGTTTCGCGCTTGAGCACCGGCAGGCAGTAATAGTGGGGGCGTATGCCGCCGGTGAAAATCGCATTGCGGTTGTAGAGCAGGTGATGGGCGGTGACGGTGGCGCCGGTGAAGCGGCCGGCGTCGCGCACGTAATGCGCCGCTTCTTTGGTGGTGATGTGCTCGAAGACGATCTTCAGTTCGGGGAAATCGCGGCGCAGCGGAATCAGCTGGGTGTCGATGAAGACCGCCTCGCGGTCGAACAGGTCGATGTCGGACGAGGTCACCTCGCCGTGCACCAGCAGCAGCATGCCGGCTTTCTGCATGGCTTCCAGCGTTTTGTAGGTCTTGCGCAAATCCGTCACGCCGGCATCGCTGTTGGTGGTGGCGCCGGCCGGGTACAACTTGGCCGCGACCACGCCGGCGGCTTCGGCGCGGGCGATCTCATCGGGCGGCAGGTTGTCGGTGAGGTACAGCGTCATCAGCGGCTCGAACTGCATACCGGCCGGCACGGCGGCCTGGATGCGTTCGCGGTAGGCCACGGCCTGGGCGGCGGTGGTCACGGGTGGGCGCAGGTTGGGCATGATGATGGCGCGGCCGAATTGCGCGGCCGCATGCGGCACCACGGTGTGCAGGGCCTCGCCGTCGCGCACGTGCAGGTGCCAGTCGTCGGGGCGGGTGATCGTCAGGACAGGGGTCGGGGTCGAAGCGGGGGTGCTGGTGGCGGAAGTCATGGCCTGAATTGTCGCACCGCCCGGCCTGGGCAACTCGTATGCATTCATATGGAAACCCCGGATACGGGGGCTGGAAGCGGTCGTTTACCATCGATCCCAGCCCCCGGCTGCGCCCGCAGCAGCCGTAAAGAGGCCATACGGGCACGATAATCGCCCCTGTTTCCACCACCCAAGCCTTATCCCCATGCCCTCCCCGATTCCCCCCGGCCATTCGCCGGAAGCCATGCCTGCGCTGGACGAAGCCGACGAACCCGCGCGCGTACCGCTCAAGATCGAGGACTGGCTGACCGTCCTCGTGATGGGCGCGCTGGCGCTGATCACCTTCGCCAACGTGCTGGCGCGTTACTTCACCAGCCAGTCCTTCGCCTGGACCGAGGAGTTCTCGGTCTTCCTGATGATCGTGCTGGCGCTGGTGGGCAGTTCCGCCGCGGCGGCGCGCGACCGCCACATCCGCATCGAATACTTCTCCGAAAGCGGCTCCATGGCCAGGCGCAAAACCCTGGCGCGCTTCGGCGCCGTCATGGTGGCCCTGCTGTTCACGCTGATCGGCGTGCTCAGCATCCGGCTGGTGTGGGACGACTACCGCTACAACGAAACCTCGCCGGGCATAGGCATTCCGCAGTGGTGGTATTCCATCTGGCTGCCCATCCTGTCGCTGGGCATGGCGCTGCGCGCGGTGGGCCTGTTCATCCGCCGGGGCCGCAAGTCATGATCGCCACCCTGCTGTTCGCGGCCTTCATCGGCCTGATGCTGGTGGGCGTGCCCATAGGCGCGGCCCTGGGCCTGGCCGGGGCCGCGGCCATCGCGCTGGCCAACTCGGACGCGCAGTGGTTCGGACTGCTGGCCGTGCCGCAGAACTTCTATGCCGGCCTGGGCAAATACCCGCTGCTGGCGATCCCGATGTTCGTGCTGGTCGGCTCCATCTTTGACCGCTCGGGCGTGGCGCTGCGGCTGGTGAATTTCGCGGTGGCCATCGTGGGCCGCGGCCCGGGCATGCTGCCGCTGGTGGCGATCGCAGTGTCCATGTTCCTGGGCGGCATTTCGGGCTCGGGCCCGGCCTGTGCGGCGGCCGTGGGTGGCGTGATGATCACGGCGATGTCGCGCGCCGGCTACCCGACCTCGTTTTCCGCGAGCGTGGTGGGCGCCGCGGCGGCGACCGACATCCTGATCCCGCCTTCGGTGGCCTTCATCGTGTACTCGGTGCTGGTGCCGGGCGCCTCGGTGCCCGCGCTGTTCGCGGCGGGCATGATCCCGGGCATCCTGGCCGGCCTCGCGCTGATCGTGCCGGCCGTCTGGCTGTCGCGCAAACACAAAATGGGCGCGCTCGAAGCGGCCATGCCGCGCCCGCCTTTCTGGGCCAGCCTGCGCGATGCGAGCTGGGGCCTGGCGGCACCGGTGCTGATCCTGGGCGGCATGCGCGCCGGCTGGTTCACACCCACCGAGGCGGCCGTGGTGGCGGTGTTTTACGGCCTCTTCGTCGGCATGGTGATCCACCGCACGATACGCATCCGCGACCTGTATGAAATCCTGCGCGAATCGGGCGAGCTGTCGGCGGTGATTTTGCTGGTGGTGTCGCTGGCCGGCATCTTCGCCTATTCGCTGAACACGCTGGGCGTGATAGACCCGCTCACGCGCGCCATCGTCGGCTCCGGCCTCGGCGAGTACGGCATCCTGTCGCTGCTGATCCTGATGCTGATCACGGTGGGCATGTTCCTCGACGGCATTTCCATCTTCCTGATCTTCGTGCCGCTGCTGCTGCCGATTGCCCAGCACTACAACTGGGACCTGGTCTGGTTCGGCGTGATCCTCACCCTCAAGGTGGCGCTTGGCCAGTTCACGCCGCCGCTGGCCGTCAACCTGATGGTGTCCTGCCGCATCGCCAACGTGCGCATGGAAGAAACCGTGCGCTGGGTGGTGTGGATGCTGGCCGCCATGTTCATGGTGCTGGTGGCCGTCATCGCCTTCCCCGAACTGGCGCTGTGGCTGCCGCGCAGGCTGGGCTACTGAGCCCGCCCGCCATCCTTCCCCTCTCGCTTTCGCTTTCATTCATACCAAGGAGACTCGCTTCATGAAATTCAAGACCGTCAAAACCGTGGTGGGCCTTGCGCTGGCCGTGACCGCGCTGGCATTCACCGGCGCCGCAAGCGCACAGACCTACAAGCCCGAGTACAAGATGTCGCTGGTGCTTGGCCCGGCTTTTCCCTGGGGCAAGGGCGGTGAAATCTGGGCCAACCTGGTCCGCGAGCGCACCCAGGGCCGAATCAACATCAAGCTGTATCCCGGCGTCTCGCTGATCCAGGGCGACCAGACCCGCGAGTTCAGCGCCATCCGCCAGGGCGTGATCGACCTGGCCGTGGGCTCGACCATCAACTGGTCGCCGCAGGTCAAGGAGCTGAACCTCTTCTCGCTGCCCTTCCTGATGCCCGACTACGCCGCCATGGACGCGCTGACCCAGGGCGACGTGGGCAAGGAAATCTTCCGTATCGTTGAAAAAGCCGGCGTGCAACCGCTGGCCTGGGGCGAGAACGGCTACCGCGAGATCAGCAACTCCAAGCTGGCCATCAAGAAGCCGGAAGACCTCAAAGGCCTGAAGATCCGTGTCGTCGGCTCGCCGCTGTTCCTGGACACCTTCACCGCCCTGGGCGCCAACCCGACGCAGATGAGCTGGGCCGACGCGCAGCCGGCGCTGGCGACCGGCGCCGTCGACGGCCAGGAAAACCCGATGGCCATCTACACCGCCGCCAAGCTGCACACCGTGGCGCAAAAGCACGTCACGATGTGGGGCTATGTGTCGGATCCGCTGATCTTCGTGGTCAACAAGGATATCTGGGCCTCGTGGACCGAAGCCGACCGCGCCATCGTCAAGCAGGCCGCCATCGACGCCGGCAAGCAGGAAATCGCGATTGCCCGCAAAGGCCTGGCCGAAGCCGACCGCCCCCTGCTCAAGGAGATTGCCGCGCAGGGCGTGACCATCACCCAGCTCAGCCCGCAGGAACGCGAAGCCTTTGTGAAAGTCACCCGCCCGGTCTACGACAAATGGAAGAACCAGATCGGCGCCGGCCTGGTGGGCAACGCCGAGAAGGCCATCGCCGCGCGCAAGAAGTAAGGGCAGCAAGAGCCAGGTGCCTGGTGGCCGGTGAATAAAAAGGCCGGCCATAAAAAAAAGCCCCGCAATGCGGGGCTTTTTTGTTTCTTCTTCTTTATTGCAGTTGCGTTGACCTTTTCGGCTTTCAGTGCATCAGTGGGACAGGATCTTGTTGAGGAAGTCCTTGGTGCGCGCCTGGCGGTTCTCTGGATGGTTGAAGAACTCGTCTTTTGAGCAATCTTCCAGGATTTTGCCGCCCACGTCCATAAAAATCACGCGGCTGCCGACCTTGCGGGCAAATCCCATTTCATGGGTCACGACCATCATGGTCATGCCTTCAACGGCCAGGCCCATCATGCAGTCCAGCACTTCGCCGACCATTTCGGGGTCGAGCGCTGAGGTGGGTTCGTCAAACAGCATGGCGATCGGGTCCATACTGAGCGCCCGGGCAATCGCCACGCGTTGTTGCTGGCCGCCCGAAAGCTGGCCGGGGAATTTGTCCTTGTGCGCCATCAGGCCCACGCGGTCCAGGTACTTCAGGCCGTGCTTCTTGGCTTCGTCGGGCTTGCGGTTCAGCACCTTGACCTGCGCCAGCGTCAGGTTCTCGGTGACGCTCAGGTGCGGGAACAGCTCGAAATTCTGGAACACCATGCCGACGCGGCTGCGCAGCTTGGGCAGGTCGGTCTTGGGGTCGTGCACGGCCTTGCCGTCGACGAATATCTGGCCCTTCTGGAAGGGCTCCAGCGCGTTGATGGTCTTGATCAGGGTGGACTTGCCCGAGCCCGAAGGCCCGCAGACCACGACCACTTCACCTTTTTTGATACTCGTGGTGCAGCTGTTGAGAACCTGCACGTCGCCGTACCATTTGGAAACTTCTTTCAACTCAATCATCTTCTTCTCCAGTGTGCTCTTTGAGGTTTGCCTGCTTGGTGCGAAGCGCGCTCAGCGAATGATGGCGATTCTGTTGTTCAGGCGCTTGACCATGAAGGACAGCCCGAAGCAGATCACGAAATAAACCACGGCGGCCAGCAGGTAGGCCTCTTCAGGACGGCCGTAGATCTTGCCTGCCGTGCTGAAGCCCTTGAGCAGGTCGTAGGCGCCGATGGCGTAGACCAGCGAGGTGTCCTGGAACAGGATGATGGTCTGCGTCAGCAGGATAGGCACCATGTTGCGGAAGGCCTGCGGCAGGATGATCAGCTTCATGTTCTGCGCATAGCTCATGCCCAGGGCGCGCCCGGCATTGACCTGGCCGCGCGAGATGGACTGGATGCCCGCGCGCATGATTTCGCTGAAGTAAGCGGCCTCGAAGGCGACGAAGGTGATGATGGCCGAGATCTCGGCGCGGTAATTGGCGCCCCAGTTGCCGAAGGTCGTGTAAAACGACGCCGGCACCAGCAGGAAGAACCACAGGATCACCATGACCAGCGGCACGGAACGCATGCCGTTGACGTAAATGGTCGCGGGAACCGTCAGGAAGCGCTTGCCCGAAAGGCGCATCAGGGCCAGCACGGTGCCGAAGATGATGCCTCCTATGGTGGCGATGATGGTCAGCTGCACGCTGAAGATAAAGCCCTTGATCACGAACTTGGAAATGATGTCCCAGTTCAGAAAAGTCATGTCGAGACCAAACATGTCAGTGTCCTCCGCCCGTTGCGCCGGCGACGACAAAGCCGGGGATTTGCACCCGCTTCTCGACAAAAGCCATGACCCGGTTGACCGCGAAGGCCGAGACGGCATACAACACCGTCACCGCCAGGTAGATCTCAATGCCGCGCGACGTCTCTTCCTGCGCCTGCATGGCGAACATGGTGAGCTCGGCGATGGACACCGCAAAAGCGACGGAAGAATTCTTCAAGAGGTTCATCGACTCGCTGGTAAGCGGCGGAATGATGATGCGAAAGGCCATCGGCAAAATCACGTAGCGGTAGGTCTGGAAGGTCGTGAACCCCATGGCCATGCCGGCATAGCGCTGGCCGCGCGGCAGCGCCTGGACGCCCGCCCTGACCTGCTCGGCAATCCGCGCCGACGTGAAGAACCCCAGCGCGAACACCACCAGGATGAAGCTGGGCAGGTCCTTCATGGCGGGGAAAATTTTGGGAATCACAAAGTACCAGATGAAAATCTGGACCAGCAAGGGCACGTTGCGGAACAACTCGACCCAGGCATTGGCCAAACGCACAAGCCAGGGGCTGTTGGGCAAGGTGCGCAGCGTGCCGACGAGCGCGCCGAACAGCATGGCGATCACCCAGGATGCGCCGGCCACGGACAGCGTCCAGCCCCACGCATCAAACATCCACTGCAGGTAGGTTCGACCGCTACCATCGTCATTCAGAAATACCTGCCAATCCCAAGTCATCACGGCTCCAGCAAATGGTTGTTATGTTGTTTTCCCTGCGACGGTAAACGAGAAACCCCGCCAGTGCAAGGCGACCGGCGGGGTTGTTCAATTTACCTGCCCAGAATTACTTCTGTGCGTACTCTTCCATGGGCTTGTCGTTCGGGTTGTCCCAGGCGGCCTTGGTGCTGGCGCTGAGAGCCAGGCCGACCTTGGTGTTCTTCGGAGGAATAGGCGACAGGAACCACTTGGTCCACAGCTTGTTCATCTCGCCCGACTTGATCATGCTCTTGACCGTGTCGTCGGCCAGGCGCTTGAGCAGGGGGTCGTCCTTGCGGATCATGATGGCGATGGGCTCGACGCTCAGCACTTCACCGACGATCTTGAAGTCGGAAGGCTTCTTGGCGGTGGCGATGTTGCCGGCCAGGATGGAGCCGTCCATCACGAACGCATCGGCGCGGCCCGACTCGAGCAGCAGGAAGCTGTCAGAGTGGTCCTTGCCGAAGATTTCCTTGAACTCGACGCCGGTGGCGCGCTTGTTCTTGCGCAGCGTCTGCACGGAAGTGGTGCCGGTGGTGGTCGCCACGGTCTTGCCGTTGAGCTGGGCCACCGAGGTGATGCCGGAATTGGCCTTCACGGCGATGCGTACTTCTTCCACGAAGGTGGTCACGACGAAAGCCACATCCTTCTGGCGGGTCGCGTTGTTGGTGGTGGAGCCGCATTCGATGTCAACCGTGCCGTTTTGCACGAGGGGAATGCGGTTTTGCGAGGTCACGGGCTGGTATTTGACTTCCAGCTTGCGTTCGGCGGCTTTTTCGAGGCCGGCCAGGATGCGCTGGCAGATTTCGACGTGGTAGCCGGTGTATTTGCCGTCGCCCAGGGTATAGGAGAGCGCGCCGGAGGAGTCGCGAACGCCCATGGTGACAACGCCGGAAGCCTTGACTTTGGAAAGGGTGTCGGCGAATGCGGCGCCGGAGGCGAGCAGGGCGACGGACAGAGCTACGAGCTTGAGTTTCATGGAATCTCCTGTAATGAATGAAACGGTTAGCAAACTATTCTAGAGAGATGGTACCCGGGGACTGGCCTAGGTTTACCCGGCCTCTAAAACGGGGGGAAGGGGACTGCGTGGAGGGTGATTGGTGGTGAACCCGCGGGAGCTGTGGCAATGCCTGGGGTTTTCCAAAGTGGTGCACGCATGAGAAGTCCGGAACTATACGATAGGTGTAAGCAGTCTTTGTGCCAGCAGCCGTTATCAGCTTTTGAACGTCCCGAACTGTAAGTTTGCGGGTTTAAAAACACCAATGCTGTTTCAACGATCTTCCATGCATTTTTCTTATAACCACTCAGGGTTACTACTAGTCGGACCGGCGCGCGCCTAGCGTGCGGCCGATGCAGTGCCTGCGCGTGCGGCGGTTTTTTCCTTGCCGCCGGCCTGCGCCTGCAGGTAGCTCCACAGGGCCTGGGCATGGCTTTTGGCGGCGTCCCTGGAGGTGGGCCGTTCGCGGTAGACGCGCACGTCCATGGTCATTTCCAGGTTGCCGCCGGCGCTGACGAGCTTTTTGGCCCGCAGCTCTTTTTTGACGGCGCTGAGCGGCAGGAACGCGATGCCGTGGCCTTCGAGCGCCATGGCCTTGAGGCCTTCGGCCATGTCGGTTTCATAGACACGGTCCAGGTGGATAGCCGTGCTGGACTGCTTGAGGATCATGTCCACCATGCGGCCCAGGTAGGCGCCGGGCGCGTAGCCCAGGTAGGGCAAGGGCTGGCCGGCGCGCCCCGGCAGGCTGTACTCGGGTTCGCCGTCGGCGGTGGCCCGCACAAAAGGCGCCAGCACTTCCTGGCCCAGCGACACCATTTCATAGCGGTCCGGGTCCAGCTGGAAAGGCTGGGAATCATGGTGGTAGGCGATCAGCAGGTCGCAGCTGCCTTCGACCAGCCGCAGCACGGCGTCGTGCACATTGAGCGCGATCAGCCGGCTTTTGATGGGCCCGAACTTCTCGCGCAGGCTGCTGACCCAGGCAGGGAAAAAGGTGAAGGCCAGCGTGTGCGGCACGGCGAATTCGATGACGTCCTGCCCGGCCGAGGTGTGGCCGCGCAGCATGGCGCGGGTGGACTGCAGGCCCTGCAGCATCTCCAGCGACTGGCTGTACAGCGTTTCGCCGGCGGGTGTCAGGCGCGTAGGGTAGGAGCTGCGGTCGACCAGGTCGGTGCCGGCCCAAGCTTCCAGCGCCTGGATGCGCCGCGAGAACGCCGGCTGTGTCACGTGGCGCAGTTGGGCAGAACGGCTGAAACTGCGGGTTTCAGCGAGACTGACGAAATCTTCCAGCCATTTGGTTTCCATGGTGCTGATTATGCGAGCCTGTGAAGCATTTCGACCTACGGGGAATCCCATGGCAAGCAATGAAGGGGCATGCAGTCCAAATACCGCCTTCGAAATGTCCTCAGAAATACAAACGCGCTCGCGGCCGGCCGCTTCAGGCCTCGGATGAACTCTGCTGCAGCGCCCACATGCGCGCGTAAGCGCCTTCGGTCTCAAGCAGCTGCGCATGCGTGCCGCGCTCGACGATGCGCCCGCCGTCCATCACCAGGATCTCGTGCGCATCGACCACGGTGGACAGCCGGTGCGCGATCACCAGCGTGGTCTTGTTCTGCGCGGCGGCGCGCAGCTCGGTCTGGATGGCGCGCTCGTTGGCCGAGTCCAGCGCCGAGGTGGCCTCGTCAAAAATCACCACCGGCGGGTTCTTCAGTAAGGTGCGGGCGATCGCCACACGCTGCTTTTCGCCGCCCGAGAGCTTGAGGCCGCGCTCGCCCACCATGGTCTGGTAGCCCAGCGGCGTCGACGCGATGAAGCCGTGGATGCGGGCCGAGCGCGCGGCCTCCTCGACTTCTTCATGGGTGGCGCCCGGCTTGCCGTAGGCGATGTTGTATTCGACCGTGTCGTTGAACAGCACGGTGTCCTGCGGCACGATGCCGATGGCCTGGCGCACGCTGGACTGCGTGACCTGCTTGATGTCCTGCCCGCCGATCGTGATGCGGCCCTGCTGCACGTCGTAAAAGCGGTAGAGCAGGCGCGCCAGCGTGGACTTGCCCGCGCCCGAGGAGCCCACCACTGCCACGGTCTTGCCTGGCGGGATTTCAAAGCTCACGTTGTGCAGGATGGGGCGCGCCGGGTCGTAGGCGAAGTTCACGTTTTCAAAACGCACCGCCGGCGAACCGGTGATGACCAGGGCTTGCGCGCCCGGCACGTCGGCGATTTCGCGCTCTTTTTCCATCAGCACGAACATCTTGTCGAGGTCGGTCAGGCTTTGCTTGATCTCGCGGTAGATCACGCCCAGGAAACCCAGCGGGATGTAGAGCTGGATCATGAAGGCGTTGACCATGACCAGGTCGCCCAGCGTCATGCGGCCGTCGACCACGCCCTGCGTGGCGCGCCACAGCATGGCCACCAGGCCGATGGCGATGATCAGTTGCTGCCCGGCATTGAGCAGGCTCAGCGTGTTCTGGCTCTTGATGGCGGCGCGCCGGTAGCGCAGCAGGTTCTCGTCGTAGCGGGCGGCCTCGAACTCTTCGTTGTTGAAGTACTTGACGGTTTCATAGTTCAGCAGCGAGTCGATGGCGCGGCTGTGGGCCGACGAGTCCAGCTCGTTCATGGTCTTGCGGAACTGCGTGCGCCATTCGGTCACCGTGACGGTGAAGAAGATGTAGAACACCAGCGCGATGCCGGTGATGCCGGCAAACCAGACGTCGAACTTGACGGCCAGCAGGGTCAGCACCAGTGTCACCTCGATCAGCGTCGGGATGATGCTGTAGAGCGAATACGAGATCAGCGAATGCACGCCGCGCGTGCCGCGCTCGATGTCGCGCGTCATGCCGCCGGTCTGCCGCTCCAGGTGAAAGCGCAGGCTGAGCGCGTGCAGGTGGCGGAACACCTCCAGCGAAATCCGCCGCGCCGCGCCCTCGGTGGCCTTGGCGAAGACCAGCTCGCGCAGCTCGGTGAACAGCGTGGTCGACAGGCGCAGCAGGCCGTAGGCCAGCAGCAGCGCCACCGGCACCACCAGCACGGCCTGCACGTTGCCCGGCTTGAAATTCATGGCGTCGACCAGGTTTTTCAGCAGCAGCGGCACGCCCACGTTGGCCAGCTTGGCGCCCACCATGAAGCTGAGCGCGGCCAGCACGCGCCATTTGTAATCCCACAGGTAGGGGAAAAGGCGTTTGAGGGTGTCCAGGTCGGAGCGCTGGGGCGCCGGCGCCTTGCCGGCGCCGGGCACCGCAGCAGCCGCGGGCAGGGCAAGGGAAGAATCGGAAGCTCGGGAGCGCATGAGGGACAATCGTGAGGGTTGTTGTAATAACTATTTTCAGATTGTGCCTATGTCTACCGAATCAAGCACCCATACGGACATTCACGCCGAGGACGCCCTGAACGTCCAGTTGCCCACCGACAAGGAGCTGGTGCTCAAGGTCATCCCCATGCCGGCCGACTGCAACGCCAACGGCGACATCTTCGGCGGCTGGGTCATGGCCCAGGTCGACCTGGCCGGCTCCGTGGTGCCGGCCCGCCACGTCGACGGCCGAATGGCCACGGTGGCGGTCAACCAGTTCATCTTCAAGCAGCCGGTGCGCGTGGGCGACATCCTCTCGTTTTTCTCCAGCCTCACCCGCATAGGCACTACCTCCATCACCGTGCAGGTCGAGGTCTACGCCGAGCGCTTCCGGGCCCAGGGCCGCTACATCAAGGTCACCGAGGCCAGCCTTACGTACGTGGCGATCGACGATTTCGGCAGGCCGCGCAAGATCGTCAAGGACTGAGGTTCACCCCCAACACCTCACGGCGCCTCCGGCCACCAGCCCACGCGCGGCGCGGCGCCGGCCTCGGCCAATTCGGCGGTGCTGACCTCGATCTCCATGCGCAGCAAGGCCGCCGCCATGGCCTTGCCGAGGTTGTCCATGCGCAGGTTGCGCGCCCCGCCGCCTTGCAGCGCACCCTGCAGCACCAGCTTGAGCGCCAGGATGTTGGGCAGGGCCCAGCACTGCACCGTGCCCGGCAGCCAGGGCGCGAAGTGCGCCTGCACGCATTCGGCCGTGACCTCGCGTTCAATCAGCCGGTAGCCCGCCTCGTTCCAGGCGAAGAGGCCGAAGTCCACCCAGTCGGCCTTGTCGCCGCTGCGCGCATGCGCGAGTTTCACGAGTTGCACTTTCATGAGGGCAGCACCTCCACACGCACCGCCGCCTCGACCGCTTCGCGGTCCACCAGCGCGGGGCAGATGCCCAGCAACTCGCTGCTGTTGTTCAGGCCGTGAAAGCCGCAGGTGTAAGCGGGCCCGCTGAGCGCCATCCACGGAAACAGCCGTCCGAAACCGTCGGCCACCGCCTTGTCCTGCGTGCGGACCACCATGCGCACCCAGACCTCGTTGAGTTCGGCCAGTGCTTCGGGCGCGGGCATGGGCGCCAGCGGGCCGTGCGCCGAATTGAGCCCCGGGAACTCAACAAAGAGTTCGTCATGCGCCATGTGCCTGTCGGCCAGTTGCGCCTTCACCATGGCGACCGCCGCCTGCGCCTTGTCCCAGGCGTCGGGCCAGCTGAAACCCCAGGTCACCTCGGCCTTGTAGCCGTCCCGAAAGCCGCCCACGAGCTTGAGCTGCGCGGGCCGCGGGTGGCCGCGCGCGCCCGTCATGCGCACCTTGTCATCGCCCAGGTCTTCGAGATGCAGCGCCGAGAGGTCCAGCACCACGTCGGGCGAGACATAGCATGTGGGGTCATGCACCTCGTAGAGCAGTTGCTGGCGCACGGTGTCGAAGTTAATGCGCCCGCCGGTGCCCGGCGCCTTGGTGATCAGCGCCGCGCCGTCTTCGCCGACCTCGGCGATCGGGTAGCCGATGTGGGCCAGGTCGGGAATCGCCTTCCAGGCGCCCTGGCTGCCGAAGTTGCCGCCGCTGCCCTGGCCTGAACATTCGAGCAGGTGCCCGACCGCCAGGCCCTGCGCCAGCCGGTCCAGCTCGGGCTGCGTGGCGGCGTCTTCAAGCTTCCAGCCGAATTCATGCACCAGCGGCGCGAGGAACAGCGCCGCGTCGGCCACACGCCCGGTGATGACAATGTCGGCGCCCTGCCGCAGCGCCGACACGATGGGCCGCGCGCCGAGATAGGCGTTGGCAAACACCATGCGCTCGCGCACGGATTCGATGGGCTGCGCAGTGAATAGATGCGGCGGCGCCAGCGCCGCCAGCTGCGGCAACACCTCATCGCCGGTGACGACCGCAATGCGCGCCTTCAAGCCCTTGGCCGAAAATGCGGCGCGCAGCGCAGCTGCTGCGCCGGATGGATTCAGACCGCCGGCATTGCAGATGAACTTCACGCCGCGCGCCTGCATCAGCGGCCACAGCCTCATCAGCATGGGAAGCACGTCGCGCGCATAGCCCAGCGATGCGTCGCGCTGCCGGTCCTTCTGCAGGATGGCCAACGTCAGTTCCGCGAGATGGTCGCTTGCGATGTAATGCACGCCGCCGCGCTCAATGCTTGCGGCCACAGGTTCCCACGCGTCGCCGTAAAAACCCAGGCCGGCGCCGATTCGAACATTTGCTTGCATGGCTTCATTTGGCTTGATCGCCAATGCGACACGTATTCGGAACAACCCCTAGCGACAGACCTTTATGCGACAGCTATAACCAAAGCTAATTACAAGGGGAGACGCGTTTGCAATTCCTGCAGCTGCTCATCAGCGGCATCGCCCAAGGTTGCATCTACGGGCTGATCGCACTGGGTTTTGTGCTGATCTACAAAGCCACCGAGACGGTCAGTTTTGCGCAGGGCGAGCTGATGATGCTGGGCGCCTTCGCGGGCCTGGCCGCCATGAGCCTGCTGGGCTTTCCCTTCTGGCTCGCCGTGCTCAGCGCGATTGCCGGCATGGCGCTGTTCGGCATGCTGCTGGAGCGCCTGGTGATACGTCCCATCCTCGGCCAGCCGGCGTTTTCCATCGTCATGCTGACCATAGGCGTAGGCTACACGGCGCGCGGCCTCATCACCATGATTCCCGGCATAGGCACCGAAACCTATGTGCTGCCCGTTCCCTACAAGGACCGGATATGGACCGCCGGCACGCTGGTCATCAATGTCGAGCAGGTCGCCATCATCGGCAGCACGGCGGTGCTGTGCCTGGCCTTGTTCGCGCTCTTCAAATACAGCAAGCTCGGCATCGCCATGCAGGCCTCGTCGCAAAACCAGCTGGCGGCCTATTACATGGGCATTCCCGTCAAGCGGCTCAACGGCCTGGTCTGGGGCCTGGCCTCGGCCGTGGCGGCGATTGCCGGCCTGCTGCTGGCGCCCATCACCTTTGTGCACGCCAACATGGGCTTTATCGGGCTCAAGGCCTTTCCGGCCGCGGTGGTGGGCGGCTTCGGCAGCCTGCCAGGCGCCATCGTCGGCGGCCTGGTCATAGGCCTGGTCGAATCATTCTCGGGTTTTTACCTGCCCGACGGCTTCAAGGACATCGCCGCCTATGTGGTGGTGCTCATCATGCTGATGGTCAGGCCCAGCGGCCTGTTCGGCGAAAAACTGCGCAAAAAGGTTTAACCCGTCATGCGCTTCATTTTTAAAACCGATTACGGCCAGGACCTCAAGCTCGCCAAACACCCGGGCCATGTGTTCTGGTACGGCACGCTGATGGGGGTCTTGCTGGCCGCGCCCTGGCTGATCGCCGAATACTGGCTCGCGCAGCTGACCTTTGTGATGATTTACGCCATCGCCGGCCTGGGCCTGATGCTGCTGGCGGGTTTCACCGGCCTGTTCTCGCTGGGCCATGCGGCCTTCCTGGGCGTGGGCGCCTATACGCAAGCCGTGCTCACGAATGCAGGGCTGCCCTTCCCCATCGCGCTGGCCTGCGCCGCCGCGCTCTCGGCCGCTGTGGGCCTGGTCGTGGGCCTGCCCGCCCTGCGCGTCAAGGGCATCTACCTGGGCATGGCCACGCTGTCTTTCGGCTTCATCGTCGAAGAGGTGTTCGCGCGCTGGGAAAGCGTGACCGGCGGCAATGCCGGCATCCACATCAAGGCGCCCGACATGTTCGGCTGGAAGCTCGCGAGCGGCGAGTCGTTTTATTTCCTCTGCCTCGTCATCACCGTGGCTTCCACGCTGGCCATCCTCAACCTGCTGCGCTCGCCCACGGGCCGGGCCTTTGTGGCGATACGCGACTCCGAGATCTCGGCGCAGAGCATGGGCATACACCTGGCGCACTACAAGACCCTGTCCTTCGCGCTGTCGGCCGCGCTGGCCGGCGTTGCCGGCGCGCTTTACGCCCACAAGCTGCAGTTCATCTCGCCCGACCAGTTCAACATCCTGCAGTCCATAGACCTGCTGCTGATGATCGTCATAGGCGGCGTGGGCTCGGTGCACGGTGCCTTCCTGGGCGCCATCTTCCTGATATCGATGCCGCAGGTGATCGCCCTGACCAAGGACTACCTGCCCGCCGCCATAGGCCAGGCGCCCGGCCTGCAGGCAGCCGTCTATGGCATGGTGCTGATCGCCTTTGTGCTGTTCGAGCCGCTAGGACTTTACGGCCGCTGGCTCAAGATCCGTACCTACTTCCAGCTCTTTCCGTTTTACCGCAAAGGCCTCTTCAAGCGGCAGAAATCCTTCCAGAAGTCGGACAGGTTGAAATGACCCCCACGCTTGTCACTTCGTGTACTACGCCGCCCCCCCGAGGGGGCCCTCGCGACTTGGGGCGGCCCGGCGTCGCTCGATCCATGACCGATATTCTTCTCTCAGCCAAAGACCTCAGCGTGCGCTTCGGCGGCGTGCTGGCTGTCAACAAGGTCAGCTTTGACGTCAAGGAGGGCGAGGTCTTCACACTGATAGGCCCCAACGGCGCGGGCAAGACCACGGTGTTCAACCTGATCAGCCGCATCTACACGCCCACCAGCGGCGAGATCGAATACCGCGGCGAAAAACTCACGGCCCAGCCGCCGCACAAGATTGCCGCGCTCGGCATCGCGCGCACCTTCCAGAACATCGAGCTGTTCGAGCACGCAACGGTGCTGCACAACCTGCTGATAGGCCGGCACACGCACCGCCGGACCGGCCTGCTGCACGACCTCTTTTTCACCACGAAGGCGCGCGAGGCCGAACTGCAGGCGCGTGAAAAAGCCGAGCAGGTCATCGACTTCCTGGACCTGCAGCACCACCGCGATTCCATGGTGGCCGGCCTGCCTTACGGTGTGCGCAAAGTCGTGGAACTGGCGCGCGCGCTGTGCACCGAACCGCGGCTGCTGCTGCTCGACGAGCCGTCTTCCGGCCTCAACGTCGAGGAGACCGGCGACATGGCCTTCTGGATCCAGGATATCCAGCACGAGCTGGGCATCACGGTGCTGATGGTCGAGCACGACATGACGCTGGTCTCGCGCGTGTCGGACCGCGTGCTGGCCATGAACCAGGGCGAAGTGCTGGCCGTGGGCACGCCGCGCGAGGTGCAGAACGACCCGGGTGTGATCGAGGCCTACCTGGGCTCGGTCGATGAAGTCTCTTCCCTGAGGAGATCGGCATGAGCGCGGCGCCTCCACCGGTCAGCGACCAGCCCGTCCTCAAGCTGCTCAACGTCGAAAGCGCCTACGGCCCGATCAAGGCCATACGCGGCGTGAGCCTGCAGGTGCGGCGCAGCGAAATCGCCACCGTGCTGGGCTCCAACGGCGCGGGCAAGTCCACCATCCTCAAAACCATCTCGGGCATCCTGGATCCGCGCAAGGGCTCCATCGACTTCAAGGGCCAGGACATCACCGCGCAGGACCCGGCCTTCATCGTGCAGCAAGGCCTGAGCCACGTGCCCGAGGGCCGCGAAGTGTTCCCGCTGCTCAGCGTGCGCGACAACCTGCTGATGGGCGCCTACACCCGCAAGGACAGCGATGGCGTAGCGCTGGACATGGAGGCGGTGTACGGCTACTTCCCCATCCTGAAAGAGCGCGCCGCGCAGGATGCCGGCCTGCTCTCGGGCGGCCAGCAGCAGATGCTGGCGATCTCGCGCGCGCTGATGGCCTCGCCCGACCTGATCCTGCTTGACGAGCCCAGCCTGGGCCTGTCGCCCAAGCTCACCAAGGAAATATTCGAGATCGTGGTGCGCATCAACCGCGAGCGCGGCACCACGATATTGCTGGTCGAGCAGAACGCCAACATGGCGCTCAGCGCCGCGGACTACGGTTACGTGCTCGAAAACGGCCGCATCGTGATGGAAGACACCTGCGCCCGCCTGCGCGAGAAGGAGGACATCAAGGAGTTCTACCTCGGCATGAAGGAAGACGGCGTGCGCGGCGAGCGTCGCTGGAAGAAGAAAAAGACTTGGCGGTGAGAAAGACGCCCCCTGAAGCGGCCTTCGGCCGCCTCCCCCCACTGGGGGGCGATGCTTGCGGCCCGGCAAAGCCGGTTCCGCGGCATCCTTGCACTGGACCTGTTGGGTCGCGGTATTGGAGTTTTGAATGAGTAATCTCTGGGACTTGAGCCACATCCAGCCCGAATATGACGTTGTCATGCCGGGCGAGACGATTCCCGCCGTGTTCTGGAACGCGGTGGCGCAGCGCGGCGGCAAGACCTGGATGCGGCAAAAAAAGCTGGGCATCTGGCGCAGCTGGAGTTGGACGCAGACCGGCGACGCGGTGCGCGAGATCGCGGCCGGGCTGCTGAGCCTGGGCTTTGCGCGCGGCGAGTGCGCCTCCATCCTGTCCAACACCGTGATCGACTGGGTGCTGGCCGACCTCGCGGTGCTGAGCTGCGGCGGCGTCAGCAGCGGCATCTACCCGACGGACGCGGCCTCACAGGTGCATTACCTCTGCGAGGACTCGCGCACCACGCTGCTGTTTGTCGAGGACGACGAGCAGCTCGACAAGACGCTGGAAGTGCGGCCCCAGCTGCCGCTGCTGCGCCGGGTGATCGTGTTCGACATGGAAGGCCTGCGCGACCTCGACGACCCGGGCGTGATGAGCCTGGACGCGCTGCGCGCGCTGGGCCGCGGCTACCTGGCCGAATACCCCGACGCGGTGGAAGAACGCGCCGCGGAGTGTGAACCCGAAGACCTTGCCATCCTGGTCTACACCTCGGGCACGACCGGCAAGCCCAAGGGCGCCATGCACAGCCACCACGGCCTGGTGTTCACCGCGCGCGGCTACAACACGCTGGTGGCGCAGGACGAAGACGATGAGCGCATGTGCTTCTTGCCGCTGTGCCACATCGCCGAGCGCATGGGCGGCGAATATTTTTCGCTGTACGCGGGCGCCAGACTCAACTTCGTCGAGAACCCCGAGACCATTCCCGAGAACGTGCGCGAAATCGCACCCACGGTGTTCACCGCCGTGCCGCGCGTGTGGGAGAAGTTTTATTCCGGCGTGATGATCGCGCTCAAGGAAGCCAGCTGGTTGCAGCAGGCCGCCTACGCCTGGAGCATAGGCGTGGGCATGCGCATCGCCGACACGGTGCTGGCGGGCCGGCCTGTCGGCAGGGGGATGAAGATACGGTTCACGCTGGCGCGCTGGCTGGCGCTCAACAACACGCGCAAGCTGATCGGCATACACCGCGCGCGCTTTTGCGTGACGGGCGCGGCGCCGATCTCGCCGGACCTGGTCAAGTGGTACATGGCGCTGGGCGTGCCCATGCTGGAGGTCTGGGGCATGACGGAGACCTGCGGCGCCGCCAGCGGCGTGCCGGCCAGCCGCATGAAGCCGGGCTCCATAGGCCCGGCCGCCGGCTACAACGAAATGCGGCTGGACCCGGCCACCGGCGAGATCCTGGTGCGCGGCCCCAACGTCTTCATGGGCTACCTGAACCAGCCCGAAAAAACCGCGGAAACCCTGGACGACCAGGGCTGGCTGCACACCGGCGACGTGGGTGTGATGGACGAGGAAGGCTACTTCAGGATCACCGACCGCATGAAGGACATCATCATCACGGCCGGCGGGAAGAACGTGACGCCCAGCGAACTGGAGAACGAGCTCAAGTTCTCGCCCTACGTGACCGACGCGGTGGTCATAGGCGACAAGCGCCCCTACCTCACCTGCATCATCATGATCGACCAGGAAAACGTCGAGAAATTCGCCCAGGATGCGGACATACCCTTCAGTAATTACGCCAGCTTGACGCGGGCGCTTGAAGTGCAAGAATTGATCCAGTCGGAAATCGACCGGGTCAACAAAAAGTTTGCGCGGGTCGAGCAGATCAAGAAATTTTTCCTGCTCGATACACAGCTCACGGCGGAGGATGAAGAACTCACGCCGACCATGAAGCTCAAGCGCAGGCTCGTAGAACAAAAATACGCCCCGCACATCGAGGCCATGTACTGAGCACGAGTGGATAAAAAACCTTTCAGGAGACAAACCATGAGACTGAAATCAAGCACCGTACTTTCCGCGCTCGCCTGTGCCGCCGCCCTCGCGGCCGCGCCGGCGCAGGCGCAAAGCCAGGGCGTCAGCAAGACCGAAATCACCCTGGGCTCCATCCAGGACCTGTCGGGGCCGCTGGCGGGCTTCGGCAAGCAGATACGCAACGGCATGACCTTGCGCGTGGACGAGCTCAACGAGCAGGGCGGCATCAACGGCCGCAAGATCAAGCTCATCGTCGAGGACTCGGGCTACGACCCCAAGAAGGCGGTGCTGGCGGCGCAGAAACTGGTGAACCAGGACAAGATCTTCGCCATGGTGGGCCACCTGGGCACGGCACAGAACCTGGCGGCCATGCCGGTGCAGTTCGAAAAAAACGTCATCAACTTCTTCCCGGTGACGGCCGCCCGCGAGATGTATGAGCCCTTCCACAAGCTCAAGTACTCGTTCGCCGCCACCTACTACGACCAGATGAAGGCCGCCGTGCCCAAGCTGGTCAAGGAGAAGAACGCCAAAAAAGTCTGCTCCATGTACCAGGACGACGAGTTCGGCCTGGAAGTGCAGCGCGGCGCCGACGACGGCCTGAAAACCATAGGCATGACCATGGTCGAAAAAACCTCCTTCAAGCGCGGCGCCACCGATTTTTCGTCGCAGGTCGCCAAGCTCAAGGCCTCGGAGTGCGACCTGGTGGTGCTGGGCACCATCATCCGCGAGACCATAGGCGGCATAGGCACGGCGCGCAAGCTGGGCTACAACCCGGTCTTCCTGGGCTCCAGCGCCGCCTACACCGACCTGATCCACAAGCTGGGCGGCAAGGCCATGGACGGCCTCTACGCGACCATGACGGTGCAGAACCCCTACCTCGACGAGGCTTCGCAACCGATCCGCTTCTGGGCCAACAAGTACAAGACCGCCTTCAACGAAGACCCCACGGTGTTCTCGGTCTACGGCTACACGGTGATCGACAGCTTCATCCGCGCCTCGCAAAAGGCCGGCGCCACGCTGTCGACCGACAGCTTCATCAAGGCCATGGACACCATGGTGTACCCGCCCGACATCTTCGGCAGCTCCGAAGGCAAATTCGGCCCGCAAAAACGCCTGGGCAACAACCAGTCGCGCCTGTCGGTGCTGCAGGATGCGCGCTGGAAAGTGGTGTCGGACTACATCACGCAGTGAGCGCCTCGGCCTCTCACCGAAACAACCGCCTCCGGGCGGTTTTTTCATGGCCTTGCGGCTGGCCCCGCGTGTCGCGCACAATGCCGCATGCCCGCCGCACCCGACACCCTCGCGACCCTTCATTGCAAAACCACAAAGAACTGGGAGACCTGGCTGGCCAAACACCATGCAAGCAGTCCCGGCATCACGCTGAAGATCGCCAAAAAGGATTCGGGCATCGCTTCCGTCTCCTATGCGGAGGCGGTGGAAGCCGCCCTCTGCCACGGCTGGATAGACGGCCGGCGCAACGCGCTGGACGGGGAGTTTTTCCTGCAGAAGTTCACGCCGCGCCGCACGCGCAGCATCTGGTCCAGGATCAACTGCGACAAGGCCATGGCGCTGATCGCATCCGGCAGGATGCAGCCGGCGGGCCTGGCCGAAGTCGAACGCGCCAGGGCCGACGGCCGCTGGGACGCGGCCTATGACGCGCAGAGCAAGATCACCGTGCCCGACGACCTGGCCGCCCTGCTGGCCAAAAAGCCCAAGGCAAAAGCCTTCTTTGAGTCACTCGATTCGCGCAACCGCTTCGCCATTCTGTTCAGGCTGCAGACCGCGAAGAAAGCCGGGACGCGCGAACGCCGGCTTGCGCTGTTTTTTGCCATGCTGCAGCGCGGGGAAAAAATCCATCCCTGACATCTATCCCCTGAAAGCGGGCAGGGCTTCTGCTGACGCTACGCAGTGGAGAAGGTACATTCGGCGGGCAAACCCATCCACAAACCGAACAAGTGACAAGGAGTCCGCATGGCATCCAGCTGGTGGCAGCAAATCGGTGAAACCATCGCCTCGGAGTTTTCGGACCTGCCCGATGCCGAGCAGGCCACGCGCGTCATGGTGCGCCTGACGCTGGCCGCCTTTCTGGGCGGCCTGCTGGGCATAGAGCGTGAACAAAAAGGCAAGGCCGCCGGTGTGCGCACCCACATGCTGGTGGCCATGGGCGCCGCGATGTTCGTGCTGGTGTCTCAGCAGACCGGCATGCTCAGCGCCGACCTGAGCCGTGTGATTCAAGGCATCGTCGCCGGTGTCGGCTTCCTGGGCGCGGGCGCCATCCTCAAAGGCCACGTCAAGGGCCACAGCGACGACGAAGAGCAAGTCAAAGGCCTTACGACCGCCGCCGGCATCTGGCTGACCGCCGCGATCGGCGTGGCGGCCGGCATGGGGCGCGAAGCAACCGCCGTGCTCAGCACCTTGCTGGCGCTGGGGATTCTGGCGGTGGTGCCGCGGCTGGTGCGGATGATGGAGAAGCCGGAGCCGCTGCTCAAGCCCGACGGCGATACCCGGCGCGACGGTTCATAAACCTGCCGGGGGCCTGCGCCCAGGCAAGCCGTGGTGTTTCAGTCCTTGGTGCGCTGCGAGACAAATTCGCCTTCGTAGCCCTTGGCCAGCGACAGCTTCTCGGCCTCGCTGAGCACCTTGCCTGCCAACTGGAACACACCCTGCTCCTCGTCCTCAAGGTGGTGGTAAATCTTGTGGTGCAGTTCCTTGGCCGTGGCCAGCCAGGCCGGTGAACTGAAATCGGTCTCTTCCAGCGTCTCCACCAGCTTGTCCATCTGGTGGTGTTCCGCGATGCCGTGGCGTGAAGGCTCCTGGGTCATGTCGTGCGCGATCAGGGGCACATAGAAAAAACGCTCCTCGGCCGCCGCATGCGCCGCCAGTTCGCGCTTGAGCTCCTTGAACAGTGAATCGCGGTCCGGGCTGTCGCCCTGGGTCTTGATCAGGTGGTCGGCCAGCGCGCGCTGGGTGTCGTGGCTGGTTCGCAGCGCTTCAAAAATATTCATCGGGAAATTATGCGGAGCGGGAGGGACCCGGCGTGTAGGCCAAGACCGGATTTCCGCGCAAGTAAACGCAAAAGCGCTAAATTAGGGCCTATGAACAAAATACTCCTCCTGGGCGGCACCGGCTTTGTCGGGCGCCATGTCTGTGAAAAACTGGCCCAGCTGCAATGCCGCGTCACCGTTGTGACGCGCCGGCGCGACAACGCCCGCCACCTGCAGATGCTGCCGCTGGTCGACGTGATCGAGGCCGACCCCCACGACAGCAGCTCGCTGGCGCCGCTGCTGGCCGGCCACGACGCCGTCGTCAACCTGGTCGCCATCCTGCACGGCTCGCAGGCCGCCTTCGACAAGGCGCACGTGGCGCTGCCGCTGGAACTGGCCCGCGCCTGCGAGGCCAGCGGCCTGCGCCGCATCGTCCACATCAGCGCATTGGGCGCGTCAACCGGCTCGCCGTCGATGTACCAGCGCAGCAAGGCGCGCGGCGAAGCCGTGCTGCTGAGCACCGGGCTGGACGTGACCGTGCTGCGGCCCAGCGTGATCTTCGGTGCCGAAGACAAATTCCTCAACACCTTCGCGCGGCTGCAGCAGCTGTTCCCCCTGATCCCGCTGGCCGCCGCCGATGCGCGCTTCCAGCCCGTGTGGGTGGAAGACGTGGCCGACGCCATCGTGCATTGCCTGCAGGATGCCGACACCGTGGGCCAGATTTACGAGGTGTGCGGGCCCGAGGTGTTCACGCTGCGGCAGCTGGTGAAGCTGGCGGGCCGCTACGCCGGCATCCACGGCGGCAAGGGCCGGCCCGTGATCGGGCTCCCCGCCGCACTGGGCCGGCTGCAGGCGCGCCTCATGGAACTGGCGCCCGGCGAGCCCATGCTCAGCCGCGACAACCTCGACGCCATGGCCAGCGACAACGTGGCCACCGGCAAGCTGCCCGGCCTTCAGGCGCTGGGCATACACCCGGCGGCGCTGGATGCGATTGCCCCGTCCTACCTGGGCGCGCAGGGCTTGCGCAGCGGGCTGATGGCCAAACGCAAGACGGCCGGCAGGTTTTAAGCCCCCACGCTCCCCCACTTCGTGTGGGTCGCTGCCCCCCGAGGGGGCCGCTGCGCCTGCGGTCTGGCAAAGCCAGTCCCGCGGCCCTGACTGGTAAAGAGAAAGCCTTCAGGGAAGAATCGAAGCGGGGGTCCAGCATCAATTTCGAGGGTTTTTAGCATCAATCGCGATTTCGTACGGCGGTAGCATCGCAAGTCGCTTCGCCTTGACTTTCGACTTCATCACCAGCAGACGGGGACCCCATGCTCAAGCTCTACATCGGCAATAAAAATTACTCTTCCTGGTCCATGCGCCCCTGGGTGCTGCTCAAGCAGGCCGGCATTCCTTTTGAAGAGGTCAAGCTGCGTTTTGACTCCTTCGATGCCAATTCAAGCTTCAAGGAAAAAATCGGTGGTGTGAACCCGACCGGCCGTGTCCCGGCGCTGGACGACGGCGGTTTTGTCGTCTGGGATACGCTGGCCATTGCCGAATACCTGGCCGAGCGCTTTCCCGACAAAAAGCTCTGGCCGCAGGACGTGAAGGCGCGCGCCCGGGCGCGCAGCATCTGCGCCGAGATGCACAGCGGCTTCGGCGCCCTGCGTTCGGCCTGCCCGATGAACATCGAGGCCGACCTGTCGGACATGGGCCAGCTGATCTGGCGCGACAAATCGGCGGTGCGCGCCGACGTGCAGCGCCTGGTCGAGATGTGGACGGAATTGCTGGAGCAGTACAAAGGCCCCATGCTGTTCGGTGAATTCACCATCGCCGATGCCTTCTTCGCACCCGTGTGTATGCGCCTGAGCCGCTACGCCCTGCCCGTGCCGCCGGCCATCAGCGCCTACATGCAGCGCGTCACCGCGTTGCCCGGCGTCAAGACCTGGATAGACGACGCGCTCGCCGAAAACGATTTCCGCGACTTCGAAGAGCCTTACCGCGTGAAGCGCTGAAGCAGGAGACACCATGGTCACGATTTACCTGCGCTACGTGCTCAACACCGCCAAACTCAAGGAGTTCGAGCACTACGGCAAGCTGTGGATCCCGCTGGTCGAAAAATTCGGCGGCAGGCACCACGGCTACTTCATGCCCGGCGAAGGCGCCAACAACATCGCGCTGGCCCTGTTCACCTTCGACAGCCTGGCGGCCTACGAAAGCTACCGCCAGCGCTCGTTTGAAGACGCGGAGTGCCAGGCGGCGTTCAAGTACGCCGAGACCACGGGCTGCATCGTCAGCTACGAACGCAGCTTCTTCCGGCCCGTGTTCTCCTGAACAGCGATGCCGGGACCGCCCCGGCCGCCAACCGCTAAACTGGCCGTCATGCAGATTTACATGGTCGGTGGCGCGGTGCGCGATGCCTTGCTGGGCTTGCCCGTGCAGGACCACGACTGGGTGGTCGTGGGTGCCACGCCCGGGGAACTCGCGGCGCAAGGCTATTTGCCGGTGGGCAAGGACTTCCCGGTGTTCCTGCACCCCGAAACGCGTGAAGAGTACGCACTGGCCCGCACCGAGCGCAAGACCGCCCCCGGCTACCGCGGCTTTGTGATGCACGCCGAGCCCGATGTGACGCTGGAGCAGGACCTGGCGCGGCGCGACCTGAGCATCAACGCCATCGCGGCGCCCGCACGCGGCGACAGCGCTCCCGGCAAGTTCGAGCCCGATTTTTCCGCGCTGATAGACCCCTTCGGCGGCCAAAAAGACATCGAAGGCAAAGTTCTGCGCCACGTGACGGACGCGTTCCGCGAAGACCCGGTGCGCATTTTGCGTCTGGCCCGTTTTGCCGCACGGTTCCCCGATTTTTCGGTGGCGCCCGAAACCCTGGCGCTGATGCGTGACATGGTGGCCGGCGGCGAGGTCGATGCGCTGGTGCCTGAACGTGTGTGGCAGGAACTGGCACGCGGGCTCATGACGGACAAGCCTTCGCGCATGTTCGAGGTGCTGCGCGAAAGCGGCGCACTCGAAAAATTGCTGCCCGAAGTCGCGCGCCTCTGGGGCGTGCCGCAAACCGCCAGCCACCACCCCGAGGTCGACACCGGCATTCACCTGATGATGGTGCTGGACATGTCGGCTCAGCTCAAGGCGCCCTTACCCGTGCGCTTTGCCTGCCTGTGCCACGACCTGGGCAAGGGCACCACGCCGGCCGACGTCCTGCCGCGCCACATCGGCCATGAAGAGCGCAGCGCGCGCCTGCTCAAGGACGTGTGCGAACGCCTGCGTGTGCCGGTGGACTGCCGCGAGATCGCCGACGTGGTGGCGCGCGAGCACGGCAACATCCACCGCAGCGAAAGCCTGGGCGCCGCGGCCGTGGTGCGGCTGCTGGAGCGCTGCGACGCCCTTCGCAAGCCCCAGCGCTTCGCCGACATTTTGCTGGCCTGCGAATGCGACGCGCGCGGCCGCCTGGGCCTGCACGATTCGGCCTATCCGCAGCGCCCCCGTTTGCTGCAGGCCCTGGCCGCGGCCCAGTCGGTGCAGACACAGCCGCTGGCGCTTGAGGCGCAGGCGGCGGGCCGCGACGGCAAGCAGATCGGCGAAGTGATCCACAAGGCACGCGTCAAAGCGGTGCAGGCCGGCATCCCCGGCACCGATACAGGGCAGCCGCCTCCCGCTCCAGGGTAAAAAGCGAAACCGGCCTACAGCGCTCCGGCAAGGCCTCTGCTAAGGTGAATGGCGATGCATTTATCACCTTCCTCATCAGCGTCCGCGCCTTCATCGCTCTCACCACTTTCCGGCCCCGCCGGCCAGTTGCCGGCCATCAACGCGCAGACCGCGCTCTTTCTGGACTTTGACGGCACATTGGCCGACCTGGCGCCCGAGCCCGACGCCGTGCTGATTGCCCCCGGCGTGATCCCGGCCCTGATGCGGCTTTCGGCGCAGCTTGACGGCGCGCTGGCGATTGTCTCGGGCCGCAGGCTGGCCGACCTTGACGCTTTCCTCTCACCTTTGCAGTTGCCCCTGGCCACCGAGCACGGCGCGCAGCGCCGCGACACGCGGGGGCGCGTCGCCAGCCTGGCGGAGCCCGACCTGCGGGCGCTCGCCGAACGCGCCACCGAACTGGCCGCGCAACACGACGGCCTGCGCGTGGAAATCAAGCAGGCGGCCGTGGCCCTGCACTACCGCCACGCGCCCGAACTCGAAGCGCTTTGCCTGCAGGTCATGCAGGAGGCCGCCGACCGCACGCCCGGCGTCGAGCTGCTGCGCGGAAAATTTGTTTTTGAAGTCAAGCCGGCCAACGTCAGCAAGGGCTCGGCGATCAAGGCCTTCATGGCCGAACCGCCCTTTGCCGGCCGACTGCCCTTGTTCGCCGGAGACGACACCACCGACGAAGCCGGCTTTGCCGCCGTGCAGTCGCTGGGCGGCGAGGGCATCAAGGTGGGCGAAGGCGCCACCGTGGCGCGCCATCGCTGCGCGTCCCCCGAGGCGCTGCGCCAGTGGCTGCATGCGGCCTTCGGCGGCATGGCCAAAGAAGAAAATAACGATGCACCGGCCGCCGCGCCAGAAAGCCGATCATGAGCATCAGCGCCGACTCCCTGCACTTCGCGCCGCCGGCCGAGCCTTCGCTGGCCATGGGCGTCATCGGCAACTGCGCCTTCAGCGCGCTGATCGACGCGCGCGGCCGCATCGTCTGGTGCTGCCTGCCGCGCTTTGACGGCGACCCGGTGTTCAACGCGCTGCTCGAACCCCAGCCCGGGCAAGCGGACGCGACGGCCCCCGGCACGCACGACTCGCAGTCCAGCGCCTTTGCCATCGAGATCGAGGACTTCGCCGAGGCCAAGCAGTGGTACGAACCGAATACCGCCGTGTTGCGCACCCAGCTGTTCGACACGCGCGGACAGGGCATAGAGATCACCGACTTCGCGCCGCGGTTTTTCAGCCGCTCGCGCTTTTTCAGGCCCATGACGCTGGTGCGCCGCGTCAAACCCATCCACGGCGCGCCGCGCATACGCGTCTCGCTGGACGTGCGTTTCGACTGGGGCCGGCGCAAGCCGCTGATCACCCAGGGCAGCAACCACCTGCGCTTCGTCGGCGACGAGCTCACGCTACGCCTGAACACCGACGCGTCGATTTCTCACCTGCTGTCAAAGCAGCCTTTTGTGCTGACGCGCGAACACAACTTCCTGCTGGGCGCCGACGAGTCGCTGCCCGAAGGCATTTCCGACACCGCGCGCCTGTTCGAGCAGGAAACCATTTCCTACTGGCGCAAGTGGAGCCAGCGCCTGCACATCCCGCTGGAGTGGCAGGAGGCCGTGATACGCGCTGCCATCACGCTCAAGCTCTCGCTGTTTGAAGACACCGGCGCCATCGTCGCCGCCATGACCACCAGCATTCCCGAGGCGCCCGGCAGCCAGCGCAACTGGGACTACCGCTACTGCTGGCTGCGCGACGCCTTTTTTGTGGTGCGCGCGCTCAACAGCCTGTCGGAAGTCGGCACCATGGAAGACTACCTGCGCTGGCTCAGCAACGTGGTGGTGCAGTCCAAGGGCGGGCACATCCAGCCGCTGTACGGCATAGGCCTGGAGCGCGAGCTGCCCGAATCCACCATGGTGCACCTGGGCGGCTACCGCGGCATGGGCCCGGTGCGCGTGGGCAACCAGGCACAGGAGCACTTCCAGCACGACGTCTACGGCAACGTGGTACTGGGCGCGGCCCAGGCCTTTCACGACCACCGGCTGCTGCACCGAGCGGGCGCCGCGGAATTCAAGCGGCTGGAGGAAGTCGGCGAACAGGCCGTGCACAACTACGACAAGCCCGACGCCGGCATGTGGGAGCTGCGCACGCGCGCGCGCATCCACACCTCGTCGGCCCTGATGTGCTGGGCCGCCTGCGACAGGCTGGCCAAGATCGCGGTGACGCTCAAACTGCAGGACCGCGCCGACTACTGGCGCCGCCATGCGGCGGTGATGCAGGAGCGCATCCTGCGCGAGTCCTGGAGCGAAGAGCGCCAGTCCTTCGCCGAAAGCTTCGGCGGGCGCGACCTCGACGCCAGCGTGTTGCTGATGATCGAAGTCGGCTTCATCGACCCGAAAGACCCGCGCTTCATCGCCACGGTGGACGCGCTGGAAACCCATTTGTGCGACGGCCCCTACATGCGCCGCTATGAGGCGCCCGACGATTTCGGAAAACCCGAAACCGCCTTCAACATCTGCACCTTCTGGCGCATCGACGCGCTGGCGCGCATAGGCCGCAAGGAACAGGCCCGCGAAATCTTCAACACCATGCTGGCCGCGCGCAACCACGTCGGCCTGCTGTCGGAAGACACGCACCCGGTAACCGGCGAGATGTGGGGCAACTTTCCGCAGACGTATTCGATGGTGGGGATCATCAATGCCGCCGTGCGCCTCTCCACGCCCTGGGAGAGCCAGGTATGAAGATGAACACCCCCGCCGGATGCTCACTTCGTGTAGCACCTCCCCCCCTTGCAAGGGGCTGGCGCCTGCGGCCCGGCAAAGCCGGTTCTGCGGCCCCCGCTGATACGGAAGGTTGCGCATCATGAGCCGTTTGGTTGTTGTCTCGAATCGCGTGGCCGATCCCCGCAAAGCCGCGGCCGGCGGCCTTGCCGTCGCGCTGGGTGATGCACTGAACGCCACCGGCGGGCTGTGGTTCGGCTGGAGCGGCACCGTGGTCGAAGGCGGTGCGCCGGGTGAGGGCGAGCTGCACGTGCAACAGGCCGGCGACGTCACCCTGGCCACCGTGGACCTGTCGACGGAAGACCACGCGGGCTACTACCTGGGTTACAGCAACGGCGTGCTGTGGCCGGTGTTCCATTACCGGCTGGACCTGGCGCGGTTCGACGCGGGTTTCATCGAGGCCTACCGCCGCGTGAACCGGCTGTTCGCGCACAAGCTCATGGCCCTGCTGCAGCCCGACGATATCATCTGGATCCACGACTACCACCTGATCCCCATGGCCGCCGAGCTGCGCGCCATGGGCTGCAACAACCGCATCGGCTTTTTCCTGCACATCCCGCTGCCGCCGCAGCAGATCCTGGCGGCCATTCCGCAGCACGAATGGCTGATGCGCGCGCTGTTCGCGTACGACCTGGTCGGCTTCCAGAGCGAGAACGATTTGCTGCACTTCTCGCGCTACGTGCAGGCCGAGGCCGGCGCCGTGGCGCTGGGCGGCAACCGCTTTCGCGCCTTTCACCGCACAGTGCGGGCGGGCGCTTTCCCGATCGGCATCGACGTCGACGAATTCGCGGCGCTCACGCATGCGCAGGACGCGCGCGACATGTACGAGCGCATGAAAGAAGAGTATTCACGCCGCAAGCTGCTGCTGGGCGTGGAGCGGCTCGATTATTCCAAGGGCCTGCCGCAGCGCATGAAGGCGTTCGCGACCCTGCTGAAAAAATACCCCGAAAACATCCGCAGCGCCACGCTGATCCAGATCGCCTCGCCCAGCCGCGAGGACATGGGCACCTACACCGACCTGCTGCAGGAACTCGAAAGCCTGTGCGGCGCCACCAACGGCAATTTTGGTGAACTCGACTGGATGCCGATACGCTACATCCACCGCAACGTGGCGCGCAAACGCCTGCCCGGCCTGTACCGCGTGGCGCGGGTGGCGCTGGTCACGCCGCTGCGCGACGGCATGAACCTGGTGGCCAAGGAATTCATCGCCGCGCAGGACCCGGCCGACCCCGGCGTGCTGGTGCTGTCGCGCTTTGCCGGCGCGGCCGAGCAGCTCGAAGACGCGCTGCTGGTCAACCCCTACGACATCGACGGCACGGCCGACACCATACAGCGCGCCCTGCAGATGCCGCTGGTGGAGCGGCAGGCCCGGCACCAGAAGATGCTCAAGAACATTCGGGAGTTTGATGTGCATTGGTGGCGGAAGGAATTTCTTAATGCCCTAGGCTACGAGGGTCCTGCTTAGCTGATGTTGTAGCTTGCTCCGGCGGTGCGTCCCCTGCGGAGGATTGCTGGCCGGGGGTTGCCCGGCGGCAACTCACTTTTCTTTGCTTCGCCAAAGAAAAGTAAGCAAAAGAAAGGCGACCCTGGTGTCTGCGTCCCCTGCGCTTCGCTCCGGGGCAACCTGCGGTGCTCGGTTCAGGCGGGGTCTCGCTAAACTCGCTACGCTGCGCTTCGCTCAAACAACGCGATCCCTTATCCGCCTGAACCTGCGCTCCTCGGCGCATACACAAGGGGTGGGGACAGGAATACCAAATACAAAAAGCCGAAGACAGAAATCCGAATACCTGAAGAAACAAGGACACGCCATGGCGTGTCCTTGTTTGTATTTGTCCCCGCTCCAGATCCCGATTGCCCCTTGTGGATGCGCCGAGGAGCGGAGGGCCAGACGGATCAGGGCAAAAACTTGTTTGAGCGAAGCGAGTTGTTTTTGACCCCGGCTGGACCGAGCACCGCAGGTTGCCCGCAGCGAAGCGGAGGGACGCAGCAACCAGGGTCGCCTTTCTTTTGGGTACTTTTCTTTGGCGAAGCAAAGAAAAGTGCCTCGCCCGCCGGGGCGAGACCCGGCCAGCAACCCTCAGCAGAGGGCGCGCGCAAGCCGGCGCAAGACCCGGCTAAGAAACGATATACGCCCCCGCTCCGGTCGAAAACAATTTTCCGTCGGCGCCCAGAAACTCCATCCGCGTGCTGGCCACACGCGAACCAAGCCGCAGAACTTCGGCGCGAAGTTCAAAGTACTCACTGATCCCCGGCCGCAAATAGTCAATCCGCAAATCAATCGTCCCCAGCTTGGCAAAGCGGTGCAGCCGCTGAAGCGGCGCTTCGTCCATATGCCGCGCGCCTATGGCGGCCATCACCGCCAGCCCGCCCATGGCGTCCAGCCCGGCGCTGATCACGCCGCCGTGGATGCGGTTGTGGGCATAGTGGCCTATCAGTTCGTTGCGCATGTCGATGCGGGCCGTGACCCGGTCGGCCGTCACCGAGGTGATCTTGAGCCCCAGCAGCTTGTTGAAAACGATTTTTTCTTCGAACAGGTCTTTGAGGCCGGCGATGAATTCGGGTTCGAACTCGATGGTGCCGGCGGGGGTGGACTGGGGTGCTTTGGTCATGGTGGTGATTGTCGTGCAGCGAGATGCTTCATGCGTCAAACCTCAGCAAGACCTGGCCGGGCGCGGTTTGCTGCCCGGCCTCCACCATCACGGCCGCGAGCACCGCGTCGTGCGGGGCGTTGACCGCATGTTCCAGCTTCATGGATTCGATCACCAGCAAGGTGTCGCCGCGCCGCACGGCCTGGCCGGGCACGGCATGCACGGCGATGACCTTGCCGTTAAAAGGCGCGCGCAGTTCCTTTGACGCGGCCACGCCGCCAGAGCTTGCGGCTTCAAAGCTCGCGTCTTCCAGGAACAGGTCGACACCGCCCGCTTGTACATGCCAGCGCCTGGCCGGTTGCCCCACGGCGTCTTTGAGACGCACGGCCGTGGCCTCGCCAGCGTCCGCCATCACCATCTGCCGCGACTGGCCGCCGGCCTCGACCTCAAACCGGCCCTGGCCCCGCTCCCGCACATGCAACTCCAGCACCTCGCCGCGATGGCGCAGCCTCAGCGGTTTGGGAAACGGGCATGGCAGGTCGGCAGCCCCAGGGAAAAGCGCCGCCAGCGCCAGTGGCACAAGCGCATCCTCCTGCGCCTTCTTCAATGACGCGCGCAACCCGGCGCCGTGATCCGCCAGGAAAGGAATCAGCGCATCACCGGCCCTGAACACCGGATGACCCAGGCAGGCAGCCAGAAAGGCGCGGTTGGTCGGCAGGCCCAATACCTCGGTGCGGCCCAGCGCCGCGATGAGCTGGTCCACCGCCTGGTCGCGCGTGGCGGCATGCACCACCAGCTTGCCCAGCATGGAGTCATAGTGCGGCGACACCACCAGGCCTTCAAACAGAGCATGGTCGAAGCGGATGCCAGAAGGCGCGCGAAAGCGCTGGACCGTGCCGGCATGCGGCGTGAAGTCTTCGTCCTCGGCGCACAGGCGCACTTCGATGGCGTGGCCGGTGAACACCACCTCTTCCTGCGCCAGCGGCAGCGCCTCGCCTTGCGCGACGCGCAGCTGCCACTCGACCAGGTCCAGCCCCGTCACCGCTTCGGTCACGGGATGTTCGACCTGCAGCCGGGTGTTCATCTCCATCAAAAAGAAATTAGCCCCCACGCTTGCCACTTCGTGTGCTGCGCTGCCCCCCGAGGGGGCCCTCGCGCCTTGGGGCGGCCCGGCGGCGCTCAAGTCGGGGCCGTCGACAAGAAACTCCACCGTGCCCGCGCCCACATAGCCCGCCGCCTGCGCGAGCGCGACGGCCGCGCCGCACATGCGCGCGCGCAAGGCCGCATCGATGGCGGGACTTGGTGTCTCTTCAACCAGTTTCTGGTGGCGCCGCTGCACCGAGCAGTCGCGCTCGCCCAGATGGATGTAACGGCCGTGCGCATCGGCGAAGACCTGCACCTCGACATGCCGAGGATTCAACAAGGCTCTTTCGATCAGCAGCTCTTCGCTGCCAAAGGCCGAGCCTGCCTCCGAGCGCGCGCTGCGCAGGGCAGCCGTCAATCCCTCGGCCGACGGCACCAGGCGCATGCCACGCCCGCCGCCGCCCGCCACGGCCTTGACCATGATGGGGTAGCCGATGCGGCCGGCCTCGGCTTCAAAACGCGCATCCGACTGGTCCTCGCCCTGGTAGCCCGGCAGGCAGGGAACACCTTGCGATTGCGCCAGCTGCTTGGCGGCCGACTTGCTGCCCAGCTGCCGGATCGCGGCCGGCGGCGGCCCTACCCAAGTGAGGCCCGCCGCTATCACCGCTTCGGCAAAGGCCGCGTTTTCGCTGAGGAAGCCATAACCCGGGTGCACCGCATCAGCGCCGCTGTCACGCGCGGCGGCAATCAGCTTGTCGATGCGCAGATAGGTATCGGCGGAGCTGTCGCCGCCCAGCGCACAGGCTTTGCCGGCCTCGCGCACATGCAAGGCCCCGGCGTCGGCATCCGAATACACGGCCACCGTGCGCATGCCCATGGCATGGGCGCTGCGCAGGATGCGGCGGGCGATCTCGCCGCGATTGGCGACCAGCAGGGTCCTGATTTTTTGTGTCATGCGCCGCCGGCTCAGGAAGGCTTCTTGCCGGACTTGGCCACGCCCATGATCCTGGCGATGATGCCCATCATGACCTCGTCGGCGCCGCCGCCTATGGAGGCCAGCCGGCCGTCGCGGAACATGCGCGCGACCTTGTTTTCCCAGGTGTAGCCCATGCCGCCCCAGAACTGCAGGCAGGTGTCGGGCACCAGGCGGTTGAGCCGCCCGGCCTTGAGCTTGGCCATGGAGGCGAGTTCGGTCACATCCTGGCCCTGCACATACAGCTCGCAGGCGCGGTAGGTCATGGCGCGCAGGCTTTCGACTTCGGTCTTCATCTCGGCCAGCTTGAACTGCACCCATTGCTGGTCGGCCAGCGCGGCGCCGAAGAGCTGGCGCTCATGCGCCCACGCCACCGTCCATTCAATGCAGTTGCCCAGCGACTGGATGCAGCTGGCCGCGCACCACAGGCGCTCTTCCTGGAACTGCATCATCTGGTAGACGAAGCCCGAGCCTTCGCTGCCTATGAGGTAGCGCTGCGGCACGCGCACCTCGTCGAAATAGATGAGGCCGGTGTCGGACGAGTTCATGCCGATCTTCCTGATCTTCTTCGCCGCCTCTATGCCTTTGCGCAGCTTGCCGTTCTCGCGCATGGGCACCATGACCAGGCTTTTGTTTTTGTGCGCCGGCCCTTCGCCGGTATTGACCAGCATGCACATCCAGTCGGCCTGCAAGCTGTTGGTGATCCACATCTTCTGGCCGCTGATGACGTAGTCGCCGCCGTCCTTGCGCGCGTGGCTTTTGATCGATGCGACGTCGCTGCCCGCGCCGGGCTCGCTCACGCCAATGCAGCCCACGGCGTCACCGGCAATCGCGGGGGCCAGGAATTCGCGCTTGAGTTCGTCGCTGCCGAAGCGGGCGAGTGCCGGCGTGCACATATCGGTCTGCACGCCTATGGCCATGGGCACGCCGCCGCAGTCGATGTGGCCCAGCGCCTCGGCCATGGCCACGGCGTAGGAATAATCGAGGCCCGCGCCGCCGTATTCTTCGGGCTTGGTCAGGCCCAGCAGGCCCAGGTTTCCGAGTTTTTTGAACACCTCGTGCGCGGGGAATATCTCGGCCGCCTCCCATTCGTCGACATGCGGGTTGATCTCGGCGTCTATGAAGCGCTTGAGGGTTTTCTGGATTTCCAGGTGTTCGTGGGTGTACTGCATTTTTTGTCTCCGTCTCTTGGGGGTGGCGGGCAGCCTACATGCGCGCCACGCCGAACTGCAGGGGTCTCAGTTGCCGCGCTTCCGCCTGCGCGCAAATGTCCAGGCACTGCGCCAGCACCGCGCGCGTGTCGCGCGGGTCTATCACGCCGTCGTCCAGCACCAGGCCCGAGGTGTAGAACACGTCGGCCTGGGCCTCGAACATCGCAACGATCTTGTCGTACTGGGCTTGCGACTGGGCCGCGTCGGGCGCGAGGCCCTTGCGCGCGAGCGCAGCCTCACCCACGATCTGCATGGTGCGCGCGGCCTGCTCGCCGCCCATCACCGCGGTCTTGGCCCCGGGCCAGCTGAAGAGGAAACGCGGCGCATAAGCGCGGCCGCACATGCCGTAGTTGCCCGCGCCGAAGGAGGCGCCGCACTGGAGGGTGATCTGCGGCACCGTGGCGTTGGTGACGGCCTGGATCATCCTGGAGCCGTGCTTGATCATGCCGGCCTGCTCGCTTTCCTTGCCCACCATGTAGCCGGTGGTGTTCTGCAGGTAGATGAGGGGATGGCCCAGCTGGCACATCAGCTGGATGAAGTGCGTGGCCTTGTTGGCGCCGGCCACGTCGATGGGGCCGTTGTTGCTGAGGATGCCGACGGCGTGGCCGCCAATCGAAGCCTGCACGCAGACCGTGGCCGCGCCGTAAAGCGCCTTGAAGGGCAGGAAGTCCGAGCCGTCGACCAGCCGCGCGATCACCTCGTGCATGTCCAGCGGCTGGCGCAGGTCGCCGGGCACCAGGCCCAGCAGTTCTTCCGTGGGATACAGCGGTTCCTGCACGCTACCCTTGGCGGTGGTTTGCGCCCATGCGGTGCGCGCCACCACCTCGCGCGCCAGGCCCAGGGCTTCGCGATCGTCTTCCGCCAGCTGTTCGCCCAGGCCCGACACGGTGGTGTGCATCTCGGCGCCGCCCAGTTCTTCCTCCGTTGCCACCTCGCCCGTGGCCGCCATCAGCAGCGGCGGGCCGGCCAGGAAGGCGCGCGAGCGATTGCGCACCATGACGACGACGTCGCTCAGGCCCGGCATGTAGGCGCCGCCGGCCGTGCCCGATCCATGCTGCACGGTGACGACGGGAATGCCGGCGGCCGACAGGCGCGCCAGGTTGCGGAACAGCGCGCCGCCCTGCACAAAACCCTCGACCCGGTAGCGCATGAGGTTGGCGCCCGCGCTTTCGACCAGGTGGATGAAGGGCAGCTTGCCTTGCAGCGCGATCTCCTGCACGCGCAGGATTTTTTCCAGGCCCATGGCCTGCACGGCGCCGGCTTCTATGCCGGAATCGCTGGCCACCACCATGCAGCGCACGCCGCTGACAAAACCGATGCCGGCCACCACGCCGCCGCCGGGCACCGACTGGGCCGCCTCCTTGCCGTCCTGCAGGTAGCCGGCCAGCGAGCACAGCGGCAGCCAGGGCGCGCCGGCGTCCAGCAACAGCGCCACGCGCTCGCGCGGCAACAACTGGCCGCGCTTGTCGAAGGCGGGCCGCGACTTCGCCGAAGCGGCGGCGCTGCGCTCTTCCAGCGCGCGCAGTGCGTCCATGCGCGCCAGCATCGCTTCACGCCGCTGCAAGGCCTGTGGCGACTGCGCATTCCACGCGGACTGGAACAGCGTCATGGCTGGAAGACTTTCGGTGTTTCGGCCAGGTGAAAGCCGTCGAAGGGCTTGATGGCCTCACGTTGCAAGGCCTCGGCGTCAGGCTGCTTCATGGGCCAGCCCATGCGCACCTGGGGCCGGGCGCCGTCCACGCGCAGCGTTGTGCCGCTGATGAAACCGGCGGCCTTGCTGAGCAGGAACACCACGGCGGCCGAGGTTTCGCTTTCGGTGCCGAAGCGCCCCAGCGGCACGGTGTGGCGCATCTCGCGCAGCATGGGGCCGGCCTCGGGCGGGTAGTGGTCCATGCCGCTGGAGGCGATATAGCCCGGCGCCACCGCATTCACGCGCACGCCGCTTTTGGCCCATTCGGCCGCCGCGGTCTCGGTCAGGCTCACCATGCCGGCGCGCGCCGCGCCGCTGTGGCCCATGCTGGGCATGGACCCCCACATGTCGGCCACGATGTTGACGATGCTGCCGCCCTTGTCCTGCATGGCCTGCAGGTAGCATTCGCGCGCCATCAGGAAGCCGCCCGTCAGGTTGGTATTGATGACGGCCTCCCAGCCCTTGGCGCTGATGGATTCCAGCGGCGTGATGTACTGGCCGCCGGCGTTGTTGACCAGTCCGTCGATGCGGCCTTGGGCCACCACGATGGCGGTGATGGTGATCTTGACGGCTTCTTCCTGGCGGATGTCGCAGGGGTGAAAACTCACGCGGCCGCCCTGCGCCACGATTTCGCCGGCCACGGCGTGCAGCTTGTCGAGCTTGCGGCCTATGAGCACCACGTGCGCGCCCAGCGCTGCGAGCTCATGCGCGATGCAGCGCCCTATGCCCGAGCCGCCGCCGGTGACGACGATGACCTGGCCGGCAAAGAGACCCGGCTGGAAAACGGATTGGTAGCTCATGCCGCCCCCCTGGATGGCTTGCCCCGCGCGGGGCTGTGGATGAAAAGCGCCATGGCCGCGTCGGTGAGGTCGTCCAGCGTGGCCGGCTTCTTCGCGTCAAACCATTGCACCGACCAGTTGAGCGCGCCGAACATCAGGAGGCGCGCCAGCTTCACCGGCCCCTTGAGCTGCCCTGCTTCGGCCAGGGCTTGAAGCACGGGCTCCCAGACAGCCTCGTAATCGCTTTGCAAGGTCGCCAGCAGCGCGCGCTGGCGGGCCGTGATGGAGCGCGACTCATACAGCATGACCGGGATGAAATCGCTGCCGGGGCCCAGCAGCACGTCGAAGTGGTTGCGCACCAGCAGCCGCAGCAGCGCGGAGGCATCGGGCGCGGACGGCCCGGCCGCTTCCAGCGCCGCGGCCTGGCGCTGCTGGGCCGAGCGCATGCCCTCGTCCATCACCGCGTAAAGCAGCGCGCCCTTGCTTTTGAAATGGTAGAAGGGCGAGCCGCTGTGCATGCCCACCGCCGCCGCGATATCGCGCGTGCTGGTGGCGTCAAAGCCTTTCTGGCGAAACAGGCGCGCGGCGGCGTTGATCAGCTCGACCCGGCGGTTGCCGTCGTCGCGTTCGTCCAGGGTTTTGCGCGGGCGGCCGCGCGGGCGTTTTTCAGCGCTGTCGTTGCCGGTTTTTAAGGGAATAGAGGCGCGTACGGCGGGGCGCGAACGCGCGGCGGGTTTGTCCATAAAGAGGGACCTTAGCAAAACCCGGTATTTTTAGCAAGCAAGCGCTTGGCATAAATACAGCGAGCCGCTTGAAACACTTGCTAACACTTCGCCACAGGCTTGGCGCGGCCCTCTTTCGCGGGCGAGCCCACCTGCGGGTGCGTGCCGTGGATGTGCGCCGCGTGGCCTTTGTCCGCCGGAATGCGCTTGCTGCTTTGCTGCAGCGCGGCTTTTTCCAGGCCGCTGAGGATGCCGCAGTCACCGCCCCCGCCGCTGGCGCACTGCTCGCGCAGCAGTTTGAGGTCTTTTTCCAGCGCCTTGAGTTCGCGGATACGCGTGGCGACGTGGCTGATGTGCTCGTCCAGCAGGGTGTTGACGTCGGCGCAGCTGCCGGCGGGCGCGTCCTTGAATTCCAGCAGAGTGCGGATTTCAGCCAGCGTCATGTCCAGCGAGCGGCAGTGGCGTATGAAAGCCAGGCGCTGCACATGGCTTTCATCGTAAATGCGGTAATTGGCGTCGGTGCGCGCCGCTTCGGGCAGCAGGCCCTCACGTTCGTAATAACGTATGGTTTCGGTCTGGGTCTGCGCGGTTTTGGCCAGTTCTCCGATTTTCATGGCGGCTCCTTGGACATCGTCCCAACACCGCTGTAGGGTCACTTCACAAGCCGGCTTGACTCTAAGGCCGCTACAGGGTTTCCAATTAAGCCATGAAACCTGAAAACACCCTCGCCTCCAGCCACCATGCCCCTGCCGGCGACTGCTGCGGCGCCCCCCATGCCGCCGCCGTGCCCGTGCCTGTCATCCCGGGCGCCGCGGGGCGCACCTTCCGTATCGCCACCATGGACTGCAGCGCCGAGGAGTCGGACATACGCCGCGCACTGGAGCCGATTGCCGGCATACGCTCGCTGGGCTTCCAGCTGGGCGCGCGCACGCTGCGGATTGAAGCCGGCGAAGAAGCCTACGCGCCGGCGCTGGAGGCGATACGCAAGGCCGGGTTTGACCCGCAGCCCGTCCGGGCAGGCGCCGCCGCGCAAGCCGGCGGCGATGACCATGAGGGACATGACCACGACCACAGCGACCACAGCCATGAGGGCGGCTTCGGCAGCGGCGCCACGCGCCTGGTCGCGGCGCTGGTGCTGGCCGTGGGCGCCGAGGCCGTGTCGTTTTTTGCGCCCGACCTGATGGCCTGGAAGGTCGCCGGCATGGCGGTGGCGGCCGTGGCGATCTGGCTCGCAGGCCTGGACACCTACAAAAAAGGCATGGCCGCCCTGCTGCGCGGCAAGCTCAACATCAACGCGTTGATGTCGGTGGCCGTCACCGGCGCCTTCCTGATCGGCCAGTGGCCGGAAGCCGCGATGGTGATGGCGCTGTATGCGATTGCCGAACTCATCGAGGCCCGCGCCGTGGACCGCGCCCGCAATGCGATCAAGGGCCTGCTGGACATGGCGCCCGAGCAGGCGCTGATGCAAGGCGACGGCGGTGCATGGACTGCCACGCCGGTGGCCGCCGTGCCGCTGCAGGCGATCGTGCGCATACGCCCCGGCGAGCGCGTGCCGCTGGACGGCCTCATCACCCAGGGCAGCAGCGCCATCAACCAGGCGCCCATCACCGGCGAAAGCATTCCGGTCGACAAGGAAGTTGGCGACGCGGTGTTTGCCGGCACCATCAATGAAACCGGCGAGATCGAAATCCGCGTCACGGCGGCGGCCGGCAACACCACGCTGGCGCGCATCATCCACGCCGTCGAGCAGGCCCAGGGCACACGCGCGCCCACGCAACGTTTTGTCGACCGCTTCGCCGCCGTCTACACACCGGCCGTGTTCGCCATCGCCGTCGCGGTGGCGGTGTTGATGCCGCTGCTGGCAGGCCTCACCTGGCAGGAGTCGCTGTACAAGGCGCTGGTGCTGCTGGTGATCGCCTGCCCTTGCGCGCTGGTGATTTCCACGCCCGTCACCGTCGTGAGCGGCCTGTCGGCCGCCGCGCGGCGCGGCATCCTGATCAAAGGCGGCACCTACCTGGAAAGCGCGCGCCTGCTCAAGGCCGTGGCGCTCGACAAGACCGGCACCATCACCGAAGGCAAGCCGCAGCTCGTGGACTGGCGCGCCTGGGGCGGCGCGGATGCCGCGTCCGCCGCGCAGCTGGCCGCGGGCATGGCCTCGCGCTCCGACCATCCCGTGTCCAAAGCCATCGCGGCGGGCTTGAAAGGTGAAGCCGCCGAGGTGCAGGACTTCAAGGCCCTGGCAGGGCGCGGCACGGAGGGCGTGGTGAACGGCCAACGCCTGGTGCTGGGCAACCACCGCCTGATCCACGAACGTGGCCTGTGCGGCGCGGAACTGGAAGCCGAACTGGCCCAACACGAGCAGCAAGGCCGCACCGTGACCCTGCTGGCCGACGAGACCCGTGTGCTGGCCCTGTTCGCCGTGGCCGACACCATCAAGCAGACCTCGCGCCAGGCCATCACCGACCTGAAGGCGCTGGGCGTCACGCCCGTGATGCTGACCGGCGACAACGCCGCCACGGCGCGCGCCATCGCCAGCCAGGCCGGCATTGAAGACGCGCGCGGCGACCTGCTGCCCGAGGCCAAGCTCGAAGCGATACGCGACATGCAGCAGCGCTACGGCGCCACCGGCATGACGGGCGACGGCATCAACGACGCGCCCGCGCTGGCCCAGGCCGACATCGGCTTTGCCATGGGCGGGGCCGGCGCCGACACCGCCATGGAAGCGGCCGACGTGGTCATCATGAACGACAACCTGGAGCGCGTGGCCGAAACCGTGCGCCTGTCACAACGCACGCACGCCATCCTGTGGCAGAACATCAGCCTGGCCCTGGGCATCAAGAGCGTCTTCCTGGTGCTGGCCGTCTTCGGCACCGCCACGATGTGGATGGCGGTGTTCGCCGACATGGGCGCCAGCCTGCTGGTGGTCGCCAACGGCTTGCGGCTGCTGCGCAAATAAACGCACAACAAGCTCAGCGGGCGGCGAACCTGCGCCAGGTGCCCTCGGCCATCACCAGCCCCAGGCACAGGGCCGCGAACCAGGACAGCGCCACAAAATAATCGAGCGCGCCCATCAGCGTGGCCTCCTGCGTCACCCAGGCGGCGAGCTGGGCCAGCGCCATGCGCGGCGCCACCGAGGCGCCTTGGGTTGAAGAGAACCACTGCGTCAGCTGCTCCAGCGCGGGGCCCAGCGCGAGGTTGGACGGCGACAGGCTTTCGGCGAGCCGCGTGTAGTGCACATTGCTGCGCCACTGCATGAGCAGGGTCGCCAGCGCCATGCCCGCCGCGATGCCGAACTGCGCGAGCATGTTCTTGAGCTGGTTGGCGTGCGAGAAGGTCTCCTCGTCGTGCTGCAGCTTCATGAAGGTCTGCATGGCGGTGACGGGCAGCACGGCGAGCATAAAAGCGCCGTTGCACAGCAGCGCCGGCAGCACGCTGCGAAACGGGTCGGCCCCTTCGCTGAGCCGGCTCAATTGCCATGCGCACAGCAGCAGCGCACTGAAACCGGCCAGGTAATACGGCGTGGGGCCGGGCCGCCGCGGCAGCAGCCGCGTCACCACGATCAGGGTGGCGACACCGGCCAGCGCGCCGCAGCCCAGGTAGCGGCCGACGATTTCCAGCGGCAGGCCCAGCACCCGCTGAAGCAGCGTCGGCAGCATGATGCTGTTGGCGCCCAGCACCAGGTAGGCCGTGGCGAAGATGCCCATGCCGACCAGGTAGCGCCGCTGCGCGAGCGAGCCAAAACCGATCAGCACGCCGCCGCCCTGCCGGTTCAATCGCACAAACAGCCACAGCACCGGGAAGGCCAGGGCGGCCCAGGCGAGCAGCCGCTGCGGCTCGCTGAAAAAATCAAATCCGGAACGTTGCAGCGCATGCAGCGCCGCGAAGCTGCCGGCCATCAGCGTCATCACTGCGAGCAGGCTCACGGAACGGGAGCGGGCGCGCGCCCGCGGCCGGACCACTTCGTCCATGGGAGCCCACTGCGCGAGCGCGGCGATCAGCGCGGCCGGCACGGCCATCAGGAAAAAAGCGGCGCGCCAGTTCTGCGATGCAAGCGCCCAGGACGCCAGCAAGGGCCCGGCCGCCAGGCCCCAGGCCAAGCCGCCGGCCAGGAAGCGGATGCCGGTGAAGCGGCGCGGCGAAGGCGGGATGTGGTTGACCAGCATGCGCGCCGCCGTCATGAAGGAGGCGCAGCCCATCGCCATGACCAGCCGCCCCGCGGTAAAGCCGGCCAGGCTGCCCGCAAGGCCGCACACCAGCGCGCCCAGGCCGAACAGCAGGCCGGCCGCCTGCACCAGGCGCCGCCAGCCCAGTTGCTCGACCAGCCGGCGCTGCAGCGCGATCATGCCGATGGCCACCACGGCATACAGCGTGGCCACCAGGCTGTACTCCTCGGGGCTGGCCGCGATGTCGCCCATGATGGGCGCGGCGCTGAAGGCCACGATGCCGGTCTGCAGAAAGTCGCTGAAAGGCAGGCTGGCGATCAGGCCGTACAGCAGGTGTTTGGCCTGCGGGCGTGGGAAGGCGGAGGCGGAGGCGGCACCCATGATTTAACGAGGCAAGGGCTGCTTGATCTGGCCGCCCTCGTCCATCAACAGCCAGGCCAGCAACTTTGCGGGGCGCGTGCCGCTGGCATTGCGCGACACCAGGTGCGCCGCGCGCGGCGGCTCGTACCAGGATTCGCCGGCCTTGTAGGTCACGGGCGGCTGGCCTTCAAGCTGCGACACGACCTCGCCTTCCAGCACATAGGCGAACACCGAACCCGAATGGAAGTGCGGCGTGGAAGCCTGGCCGGGCTCATAGCTGACCACGGCCATGGCCACCTGCTTGCCGGGAACGTCCGGCAGCTTCTGCATCTGGATGGGCGTCACTTTTTCCTCGCCTGCCGCGTCATGGGCCGCGGCCCAGGGCGCGGCCGAAAATGCCACGGAGATGACCAACGCTTTGAGCAGCACCAGCGCGTATTGGGGCTTCGTTTTCATCACATCCCCTCACGCCGTTGGCATTTTGCGAAAGCCGATGGCCAGGCGGTTCCAGCTGTTGATCAGGCCTATGGCCAGCGTCAGGTTGACGCACTCCGCCTCGTTGAATTCCGCGCGCAGCGCCTCGTAGGCCTCGTCGGGCGCATGCGTGTCGGCAATGCGTGTGATGGCCTCCGTCCAGCCCAGGGCGGCGCGTTCGCGCGGCGTGAAAAACGGCGTTTCGCGCCAGACCGACACGGCGTACAGGCGCCGCTCGGTTTCGCCTTTTTTGCGCGCGTCGCTGCTGTGCAGGTCCACGCAGTAGGCGCAGCCGTTGACCTGCGAGGCGCGCAGCCTGACGAGTTCCTGCAGCGCCGGTTCGATGCCAAGCCTGGACACCGCGACCTCCAGTGCGACCATGGCCTTGATGGCCTCGGGCGAGGCTTTGTAAAAATCGAGTCTTTGTTCCATTTCAATTCCTTGTGTGCTTGTGAGTGCCTCAATGCTAGGGGTGCTACCCTCGCCCCAAGGCGGCCAATCCGGGGTATTTAGAGGAGTCCAATTCATGGAACTGCACGTGGTGATCGAGGGCGACAAGGACTTGACCGGGCAGCTGTACCGCCAGCTCAAGGAGGCGATCCGCTCGGGCCGGCTGGCCGCGGGCGAGAAACTGCCGCCCTCGCGCCTGCTGGCCGAGCGGCTTTCGCTGTCGCGCAAGACTGTCAATGAGGCTTACGCGCGGCTGACGTACGAGAGCCTGGTGGAAGGCCGCGTCGGCAGCGGCACCTTTGTCAGCGGCAGCGTGCCGGCGCGCAAGCCGCAGGGCGTGGGCCAGGAGTTCGCGGGGTCGGCGGTGGTGGAGCGCTGGCGCAGCATGCCGACGCCGCTGCGCCATCCCGCCCCCGCCGGCACCGCGCGCTACGAATACATAGGCGGCGCGCCTTCGCGGGCGCTGTTTCCGCTGGACGACTGGCGCCGCTGCGTGATGCATGCGCTGCGGGTGGCCGCCACCTCGCGCGGCACCTACGGCGAAACCGAGGGCCTGCCGGCACTGCGCGACCTGATCGCGCGCCACGTGGCTTTTTCACGCGGGGTGCGCTGCACCCTGGAGGACGTCATCGTGACCACCGGCGCGCAGCAGGCGCTGGACCTGGTGGCGCGCGTGCTGCTTGAGCCCGGCTGCACGGTGGCCTTTGAAGAGCCCGGCTATCCGCCGGCGCGGCAACTGCTCGTCGCCCAGGGCGCGAACGTCGTCGGCATACCGGTCGATGCCGAAGGCCTGCAGGTGGACAAAATCCCCGACGGTACCCGCCTGATTTACGTCACGCCCGCGCACCAGTTCCCGCTGGGCATGCCCATGAGCGAGCGCCGCCGCAAGGCGCTGCTGGCCCGGGCCCACGCGCTGGGCGCGGTCATCATCGAGGACGACTACGACGGCGAATTCCGTTATGAAGGCCGGCCCACCGACTCGCTGCAAAGCATGGACACCCACGGCAACGTGGCGTTTGTCGGCACCTTTTCCAAGACACTGTCGCCCGAACTTCGGCTGGGCTACCTGATCGCGCCGCCCGCCCTGCTGCAGGCCGTGGGCACTGCCAAGCACCTGACCGACTGGCACACCTCCATGCCGGCGCAATGGGCGCTGGCCAAGTTCATGGAGAACGGCGACCTGCTCAAACACATACGCCGCTGCCATACGGTCTATGCCGAGCGCCGTGAAAAAATCATGGAACGCTTCAACGGCGACCTGTCACCCTGGTTTGAACTGATACCCGCCACCACCGGCATCCACCTTGCAGCCCTGTGCCGGCGCGAGCTCGACATGGACACACTGCTCAGGCTGGCGCGCCGCGCGGAAGTCGGCCTCTACGGGCTCGACGTGTTCTACCACTTCTCGCCGGCGCGGCAAGGCTTGATGCTGGGCTACGGCGTCATCGACACCGCCGACATCGACCCTTCGCTGGACCGGGTGCGCGACATCCTTGAGCAAATGGATCCGGTCAGGTGATCACGCCTGCGCGCCCGCGGGCCGGCGTACCGCAAAGGCACGGCTTCCCAAGGCGATGGCGAGCGCGATGACGACCAGGGCCGCGGCGACCGCGAAGGTAATGCGCATGCCTGCGGCCACCGCCGCCGGGCTTGCCGTGGTGATGTCGCTTGCCGACGATGCGAAGGCAAACACGGCGCCCATCGCGGAGGCACCGGTGATTAGACCGAGGTTGCGCGACAGGTTGAGCAGGCCGGACACCGCGCCCCGCTGGTCCGCGCCAACATCCGCCATGACCGCGCTGTTGTTGGCCGTCTGGAACAGCGCATAGCCGACGGTCACCACGACGAGGGGCGCGATGTAGCCCGCGATACCGGAAGCCGCGGGCAGCACGGACAGCAGCAAGGCGCCGGCCGCCATCGCGACCAGCCCGGCGAGGATGATGCGCCGCGCGCCGAACTTGTCGGTGATGCGGCCGGCCGGCACGCCGGCCAGCGCGGCGGCAAACGGGCCGGCCGACAGCACCACCCCCAGCACGGCCGCCCCCAGCCCCAGCGCATGCGCAAGATAGAAAGGCCCGACCACCAGCGTTGCCATCATCACCGTCGCGACCAGCGCGCTCATCGCCAGGCTGGCGCTCAGCTTCCAGTCACGGAACATCGCCGGCCGGATCAAGGGAGATGCAGTTCTCGACTGGACGAACAGGAAGAGCCCTGTGCCAAGCGCGGCGGCCAGCAGCAACGCCAGGTTGAGCGGGCCGAAACGCCCGCGCCCCAGGGTCATGGAAAGCGCATACGCACCCAGCGCCAAGGCCAGCAGCAGCGTGCCCAGGCTGTCGAAGCGCGCGCGTTGCGCCTCGGCCTCTGGCTTGTCGGCGGGAAGGTAGCGGTACGCGAGAAACAGCGCCAGCAGCCCCAGCGGCACATTGACAAAAAAGAGCGCCTGCCAGCCAAACCCGGCGATCAGCACGCCGCCCAGCGAAGGGCCCAGGGCCGTTCCCACCGCCGACATGGTGCCCAGCAGGCCCATGGCGCTGCCGGTCCTGGCCTTGCTCACGGTCTCACCGACAAAGGCCATGGTCAGCGCCATCATGGCGGCTGCCCCCAGGCCTTGCGCGGCCCGCGCGGCCACCAGCAGCCACAGCGTGGGCGCCGCGCCGCACAGGGCCGAGGCTGCCGTGAACAGGCCGATGCCGGCCAGCAACAAACGCCCGCGGCCCACGATGTCGCCGAGACGCCCGGCGCTGACGATCAGCGTGGTGATGGCGAGCAGGTAGGCGAGCACCACCCACTGCACTTGCTGGAAGGACGCGTTGAAGGCCTGCGCCAGCGTGGGCAAACCCACGTTGGCGATGCTGGTGCCCAGCGAGGACAGCAACATGGACAGCGACAGGCCGGCGAGCGCCCAGCGGGCCGCGGGTGTGAGTTTCGGTACGGCGTCGGCGGCCTCGCCCGGGTTTGCGATGCTTGTTTTCAAGATGAACTTCCTTGTCTGGCGGCTCGCGAAATGGAGCTGCTTCAAGCGTAGTTCTTTGCCTGGAATAGCGGAAGGCACAGCATTTGCACTTTATTGATGCACCAAACGCCATGTCATAGCCGAATTACGCTATGGTGGCCCCATGTCAACACCCGATTTCAACCTGCTGCTCACCCTGGACGTTCTGCTCGCCGAAGGCAGCGTCGCGCGCGCGGCCCGGCGCCTGCGACTGAGCCCGTCCGCGATGAGCCGCGCATTGGCGCGCCTGCGCGAGACCACCGGTGATCCGCTGCTGGTCAGGGCCGGGCGCGGCCTGGTGCCCACACCACGCGCGATGGAACTGCGCGAACAGGTGGGCCAACTGGTGCAGGACGCGGAAGCGGTGCTGCGCCCGGCGAAAAAACTCAGGCTCAAACAACTGGCGCGCACCTTCACGCTGCGCACCCGCGAAGGCTTTGTGGAAAACTTCGGGCCCGCGCTGCTGGCCCGCATCGCCGCTGAAGCGCCCGGTGTGCGCCTGTGTTTTGTGCAAAAACTCGACAAGGACAGCACGCCGCTGCGCGACGGCATCGTCGACCTCGAAACCGGCGTCGTCGGCAAGGCGGCCGCGCCCGAGCTGCGCGTGCAGGCCCTGTTCCGTGACCGTTTCATAGGCGTCGTGCGCATGGGCCATGCACTGGCCAAGGGTGAGGTGACACCGGCCCGCTATGCGGCGGAAAAGCACATCGGTGTTTCGCGGCGCGGCCTGGGCGCGGAGCCTGTGGATGAGGCCCTGGCGTCACTGGCGCTCGAAAGGAATATCGCCACGCTGGTCGGCGGCTTTTCCACCGCGCTGGCCCTGGCCCGCGCCAGTGACCTGGTCGCCACGGTGCCCGAACGGCACACCGGAAACCTGCGCGACGGCATGCACAGCTTTGCGCTGCCCGTCGCCACGCCGCAATTCACGGTGTCGCTGCTGTGGCATCCGCGGCAGGATGCGGACCCGGCGCACCGCTGGTTGCGCGGGTGCGTGCGGGAGGTTTGCACCGGGCAGAGCGCGGACTCATAACTACACGCCTGACTCCCGAAGTCGCCCTGCCCGCCCGCCCCGGCAATCAGCGGCTGCCGCACATCCACCGCAACGTGCCGGGCGTGCTCTCGGAAATCAACAAGGTGTTTGCCAGCAACGGCATTAACATCGCCTCGCAATACCTGCAGACCGACTAAGCCGTCGGCTACATCGTGATCGACATCGATGCAGCCCACTTTGACATGGCGCTGGCCAACCTGGCCGAGGTGCCTGGGACGATTCGCAGCCGCGTGCTGTTCTAAGGTCAAGACACCCCTTCCCCCCTCGGAATGTATTTGACCTACCAGTTCACTCAGGGTGATGGCAACGATGTCATCAATGAATACGACACGGCGGCCGGCAACGTGGACACCTTGAGGTTCACGGATGTGGCCTCTGGTGGCGTGCAACTGAGCCGCGATGCTTCCCATTTGTATGTCACTGTGACGGCCACGGGGGAGAAAATCCAGATCGCCAACCATTTCGTTGGCGCGGCCTACAACCTGGAACGCATCGAATTTTCCAGCGGAAGCCCCCTGCTGCTGGCTGACCTGAACGTCGCACCCTTCCGGGGCACAGCTGGGGCCGACACGATCACGGGCACCAGTGGCAGCGATGTGTTTGCTGGTGGCCTGGGCGCCGACACGCTCGCCGGAAATTATGGTCCCGACGTTTACGGGTGGTCAAAAGGTGACGGAAACGACAGCATCAACGAATGGGGCGACGCTAGTACCGTGGTGGACACCCTGAAACTGCTGGATGCCAAGGCGGCGGACGTGCGGCTCAGCCGCGACGCGGCCAACCTGTACGTCAACATCGGTGCCGAAAAAATCACCGTCACCAACCACTTTTTATACCCGGCAAACTCAGCGCTGGAGCGCATCCAGTTCTCTGATGGCAGCGCATGGGATGGCCCGGCCATGGTCGCCGTGGCGGCACTTGCCACTGCCGGCGACGACCAGCTGTTTAGCTTCACCGACCAGAACGCCAGCTTGTCCGGCCTCGCTGGCAACGACAGCCTGAACACCTTTGCCGGCAATGACACGCTGGACGGCGGCGCGGGGGTCGACACCATGGCAGGCGGTGCGGGGAACGACCTGTATATCGCGGACAACACGGCCGACGTCGTGGTCGAGGCGCTCAATGCCGGCACGGACACGGTGCAAGCCAGCGTCAGCTACACCCTGGGCGCCAACGTCGAGAACCTGACCTTAACGGGCAGCGCCGCCATCAACGGCACCGGCAATACCCTGAACAACACCCTCACCGGCAATGACGCTGCGAACGTCCTGGACGGTGGCGCGGGATATGACACGATGGCGGGCGGATTGGGTAACGATTCCTACGTCGTAGACAACGTGAGCGACACAGTCACCGAAGCCGCCAATGCCGGATCGGACACGGTGCTGGCCGGTGTCAGCTACACGCTCGCTGCCAATGTCGAAATCCTCACGCTGACGGGCAGCACGGCCATCAACGGCACGGGTAACACCCTGGCCAATGCGCTGACCGGCAATGCGGCGGCCAACACACTGAGCGGCGGCGACGGCAACGACGTGCTCGATGGGCAGGCCGGCAATGACGTTCTGGCCGGCGGCCTGGGCAATGACACGTTCCTCATGGGCCGGGGCTATGGCACCGACACCGTTCAAGAAAATGACATCACCGCCGGCAACACCGACGTGCTGTCTTTCGCCTCAGGCGTCGCCAACAACCAGTTGTGGTTCAGCCACACGGGCAACGACCTGGCGATCAGCATCGTGGGCACGGCGGACAAGGCGACGGTGCAGAACTGGTACCTGGGCAACCAGTATCACGTCGAGCAGATCAAGTCGGGCGACGGCAAGCTGCTGCAGGACACCCAGGTCGACAAGCTGGTGCAGGCCATGGCCGGCTTTACGCCGCCAGCCATGGGCCAGACTTCACTGACAGCCGCGCAACAGACGGCGCTGGCGCCGGTGCTGGCCGCCAACTGGTACTAAAAAAGGCTCAGCGCTCGACGGTCTTGTTCCAGCGCGCATTCCACGCCGGGCGGTTCTCGTTGATCACATCCCAGTCCACGGCAATCGCCGTCTTCATGTACTCGTTCATCTGCGTCACCAGGGCGCCGGCCTTGCCGCTGGCCTTGGTTTTGGGGTTGGACGGGATCTGGTCGCCGAACTCCAGCGCGGCGGCCTGGGCTTCGGGCGACAGCAGGTACTGGGCCAGCTTGTGGGCCAGCGCGGGTTCGCTGTTTTTGGCGATCACGCATTCACCGACGGTCAGCACGGCCGAGCCTTCCTTGGGCTGCACGTATTCCACGGGCAGGCCTTTTTCCTTGAGCACGCCGACGGCCGTGGGCGTGAGCGGGAACATCGCGGCCTCGCCGGTCTGCACCATTTCAGCCAGCTTGGCCGAGCTCGGGATGTATTCGAGCACGTTGGGGCCTATGGTGGTGGGCCAGGCCTTGAAGCCGGGCTCCACGTTCTTGTCGTTGCCGCCCTGGATGCGGTTGAACAGCAAAAAGCCGTGCAGGCCGAAGGTCGACGAGGACAGCGACTGGAACACCACCTTGCCCTTGTACTTGGGGTTGGCCATGTCCATCCACGAGGTGGGCGGTGCCCAGCCTTTTTCGGTGAACATTTTTTTGTTGTAGGCGATGCCGGTCATGCCGATGTTGACGCCGGCGGCCATGTCGCCCTTGAAGCGCGCGGTCGGGAACAAATCGTTCAGCGCCGGGGTGGCCTGCATTTTTTCGCACAGGCCCATGCCGATGGCGCGGTACATGATGCCGTCGTCCAGGAACATCACGTGCATCTGCGGGTTGTCCTTGTTGGCCTGCGCCTTGGCCAGGATGTCGGACGAAGTGCCGGGCACGACCACGACCTTGACGTTGTTGGCCTTTTCGAAGGCGCCGAAGACGTGCTCGGTATAGGTTTTTTCCATGGTGCCGCCGTTCATGCCGATGTACAGCGTCTTGGTCTGGGCCATGGCGCTGCCGCCAGTCAGGCCGGCCAGGCCGGCAAGAACGGCAAGCGACACCGCGGTGGCGCGGGCGGTCGAAAATCGTGGGGAGGTGTTCATGGAAAGCTCCTGGTGGCGTTGGTGAAGTGAAGGGACGTGAAAGGTGAAACGAAGCAAGGTCAGACGGCGGTGAGAGAGGAAAGCTCGGCGCTTGTCACACGCGGGCTTGTGGAAAAGCGTTCAATCGAAAAAGCGTCTATCGGCGTGGCGCTGCGGCCTTCGCTGACCAGGTCGGCCAGCACCGCGCCCACACCGGGCCCGAGCTGGAAACCACCGCCGGCAAAACCGAATGCATGAATCAGGCCCGGTGTGGTGGCGCTCGGCCCTATCACCGGCAGGCGGTCCGGCAGGTAGCCTTCGGTGCCGCTCCAGGTGCGGATGATGTGGGCGTTCTTCAGCGCCGGCAGCAGCTCGACGGTTTGCTGCATCAGGCCGGCCATGCCGCTGCGCTGCGCGCGCGCGCGCTCGCCGTCCAGCGCATAGCCCCGGCCGCCGCCTATCACGCAGTTGCCGCGCGCCACCTGGCGGGCGTAGACGCCGCCGCCTTCCACGCCCAGGCTGAGGTTCATGAACAGCGGCAGCGGTTCGGTCACCGCCATCTCGGGATGGCCGGACTCCATGGGCACGGCCTCGCCGAACTGCGCGGCGATGGCGCCCGACCAGGCGCCGGCGCAATTGAGTAAATGTTTGGCGCGCACTTCCAGCGCGTCGCCCGAGCGCAGCACAAATTGCGAACCGTCGAGCGCGACCTCGTCCACACGGGTCTGCTCGCGCACGTCGGCGCCCAGGCGCCGCGCGGCCAGCGCGAAGGCCGGCGACACCAGGCGCGGATTCGCCTGGCCGTCGCCCGGGCACAGCGAGGCGCCGATGGCGGCCCTGCCCAGCCAGGGGCAGCGCTCGCGCAGGGCGCGCGTGGACAGCATCTGCAAATCCATGCCGAAGCCCTGGGTGCGCTCGCGGTAGCTTTCCAGCGAGGCGACGTCGGCCTCGCTGCGCGCGATCTTGAGGTGCCCGGAGCGCACGTATTCACCGTCTATGCCTATCAGCTCGGGCAGCCGCGCCCAGAGCGCCTGCGCGCGCTGCGACAGCGGCAGCTGGCTCATCGGCCGGCCCTGGCGGCGCACGCCGCCGTAGTTGACACCGCTGGAGCGCGAGCCGCAGAGGTCGCGTTCCAGCAGCACGACCGAAAAACCCATGCGGCGCAAAAACAGCGCCGCCGACGAGCCCATGATGCCGCCGCCCACGATGGCGACGTCGGATGTGATGCGTTCGATCATGCGGCCTCCTTTTTCATCGCCGGCACGGCCACGGCCGAAAACGGCAAGGGCTTGATGGGCGACTGCCCGCGCAGCCGGCCCACGGCATCGGGTTGCGCGGCGCAGGCCTGCGCGAGGATCTCGGCGGCCGCCACGCCGCAGGTGCGGCCCTGGCAACGGCCCATGCCGACGCGCGTCAGCGCCTTGAGGCGGTTCATCTCGCGCGCGCCGGTGTCGGCCACGCAGCGGCGCAACTCGCCGGCGGTGATTTCTTCGCAGCGGCACACCACCAGTTCGTCGGGCGCGTTGGCGGCCCATTGAACCGGGAAGGGGAAGGCGCGCTCCAGCCCCTGGCGGAATTCCTTCGTGCGCGCCAGTTGCCGTTCCAGCAAGGCCGCGCGCGAAAGGTCGATGCGGTGCCCGGTGTCGGCGAGCAAAGCCAGCGCCGCGCGCTCGCCGGCCCACTCGGCGGCATCTGCGCCCATGATGCCGGCGCCGTCGCCGGCCAGGTAAACGCCCGGCACGCTGGAGCGGCCCACGGCGTCGCGCTCGGGCAGCGCGCCGCGCTGCAGGCCGTCATAACGAAAGCGGCAACCGAGCAAATCGGCCAGCTGCGTCTCGGGCCGCAGCGCATAGCCGAAGCCCACGCCGTCGCAAGCGATCTGGTGTTCACGGCCGCCCTTGCGCCAGTGCATGGCCTGCACGCGCTCGCCGCCCGTGGCCTGCACCAGCTCCACGCCCTGGTGCACCGCGATGCCGTGCGCGCGCAGCCAGCCCAGGTAATACAGGCCCTTGGCCAGCAGCGCGGGCTGGCGCAGCATGGCGGGCACGGCCGCGGCCTTGCCCATGAAACCCGCCGTGTCGAGCACCGCGGCAACTTTGGCGCCGGCTTTGGCATATTGGCAGGCAATCAAATACAGCAGAGGCCCGGTGCCGGCAAACACCACACGTGAGCCGATCGCGCAGCCCTGGAATTTGAGCGCCACCTGCGCGGCGCCCAGTGTGTAGACGCCGGGCAAGGTCCAGCCCGGAAAGGGCAGCACGCGGTCCGTGGCGCCAGTGGCGACGATGAGCTGGCTGTAGGCCAGCGTGCTCATGGCGCCGTGGTGCAGCAAATCGAGCTTGCCGCCCTCGGCGCTCCAGACCAGGGTGTCGGGCCGGTAATCGACCTTGTCCAGGATGGCAGCCATGGCGCCGTGCAGCGCGTCGGCGCGCCCGGCTTCAAACCCATAGAGCGCTTCTTTGGGCCGCGTGAAACCCGCGGGCGGCTGGCGGTAGATCTGCCCGCCCCAGCGCGGCGCTTCATCGACCACCACGGGGCGCACGCCATGCGCCACCAGCGCCTGGGCCGCGCGCACGCCGGCCGGCCCTGCCCCCACGATGACGGGCTGCAAACTCATACCGGCCCCTCCGCGCCCGTCACCAGCCGCATGCCTTCTTCAATAAAAGTGCCGCAGGCGCGCAGGCGCTGGCCCGATTCGGTGGCGACCCAGCAGTCCTGGCAGGCGCCCATCAGGCAGAAGCCGGCGCGCGGCTCGCCGCTGAATTCGCTGAAGCGCAACTGCGCGCCGTGCGTGAGCACCGCCGTCAGCACGGTGTCGCCGGCCAGCGCCGTGAGGGCCCGGCCGTTGAGCACAAAGCCCACGGGCTTGCGGCCGGCTTCTGCCAGGCGATGCAGCAGCGCCGTGCTTTTGGCGGGAGTTGCAAGGGATGATTTCATTTATGTCCCACCAGGATTTTGTCGAGGCCGTAGATGCGGTCCAGCACCAGCATGGCCACCGCCGTGAGCGCCACCATGAGCGCGGAGACCGCCGCCATCAGCGGGTCTATGGACTCGGTCGCGTACATGTACATGCGCACCGGCAAGGTGACCGTGGACGGCGCGGTGACGAAGATGGACATGGTGACTTCGTCAAAGCTGTTGATGAAGGCCAACAGCCAGCCGCCGGTGACGCCGGGCAGGATCATGGGGAGGGTGACGCGCACGAAGACCGTGGCCTGGCTCGCGCCCAGCGACAGGGCCGCCTGCTCGGCGCTGCGGTCGCTGCCCTCGACCGAGGCCAGCACCAGGCGCAGCACATAGGGCGTGATGATGACCACGTGGGCCAGCGCCAGCCAGAAGAAGCTGCCGGTCGCGCCTATCAGCGAGAAGGTGCGCAGCAAGGCCACGCCCAGCACCAGGTGCGGAATGATGAGCGGCGACAAAAACAGGCCGTTGAGGAAATCGCGGCCCAGGAAGGTATGGCGCGCAATCGCCAGCCCGGCCGGGACGGCCAGCACGGTCGCCAGCGTCGCCGAAATCGCCGCCAGCCAGAGGCTGTTCTTGAAGGACTGCACAAAGTCCGAATGCGCAAACACCGCGCGGAACCAGCGCAGGGAAAACTCCGTGGTCGGAATGGCCAGCGTGTTGCCGGGCGTGAAAGCCACGACGCAGACAATGACCAGCGGCGCCAGCATGAAGGTGATGACGAGCGCGTTGAAGAGCAGCGCGAGGGGACCGTTTTTTGACATGGTGCGCGCTCCTTATCCGAGTGATTTTTTGTAGGAGCGCTCAAGCACGCGGTTGTAGCTCAGCATGATGGCCAGGTTGGCCAGCAGCAAGGTGAGCGCAATCGCCGCGCCCAGCGGCCAGTTAAGCTCGTGCAGGTATTCGTCATAGACCACGGTGGCCACCATCTTCAGGCGCCTGCCGCCCAGCAGGCCGGGAATCGCGAAGGCGCTGGCACTCAGGCCGAAGACGATCAGGCTGCCCGACAGGATGCCCGGCAGCACCTGCGGAAAGATGATGCGGCGCAAGGTGGTGAAGTGCGAGGCCTGCAGCGACAGCGCCGCGTCTTCCACGCCCGGGTCCAGCTTTTGCAGCGAGGTCCACACCGGGATCACCATGAAAGGCAGCATGACGTGCACCAGCGCGATGACCACGGCCGCCTCGGTGTAGAGGATGCGCATGGACGGCAGCCCCACGGCGCGCATGGCCTGGTTGACCACGCCCTCGGGGCCCAGCAGCATGCTCCAGCCAAAAGCGCGCACCACCACCGAGACCAGCAGCGGCGCCAGCACCACCAGCAGCAAAATCGAGCGCCAGGGGCTGCGCATGCGGCTCAGCACATAGGCCTCGGGTGCGCCTATGACGATGCAGATCAGCGTGGTGAGCGCCGAGATCCACAGCGTGCGCCAGAAGATGCCGTGGTAATAGTCATCCGTCAGCACGGCGGCGTAATGCGCGAGTGTGAAGCTGTTCTTGACGCCGGTGGCATGGTCGAACACCTGGAAGGACAGCACGGCGGTGAGCGCCAGCGGCACCAGCAGCAGGCAGGCGAACAGCGTGAAGGCCGGCGCCGACAGCAGCCAGGGCGCGCGTGAGGCGCTGGGCCTTTTCATGGTTGCCCCTCTTTCTCCCTCTCCCCCTGGGAGAGGGTGGGGGTGAGGGCTTCGGCGGTGGCGGAGACCCTAAACCTCTCCCAGAGCGAGAGGGAATGAAAGCGCGTTGCCGTGTTCATGCCGGCACCGCCAGCGCACCGGGCAGCAGGCGCACCTGCTGGGACGCCCAGTCCAGGCCCACGTTGGAACCCTCTTCAGCGGGCGCCGTGCCGTCGTTGGGGCAGACCACCGCGAGCAGGCCGGCGGCGGTCGACACCTGGTACAGCCACTGGCTGCCCAGGAAGAAGCGCTCGTTCACGGTGCCGCCAATCCGGCCCTGGGCCTCGGGCACCAGGCGGATTTTTTCGGGGCGCAGGCTCAGCACCACCGCGTCGCCCTGCGACACGCCGGCGGCCTCGACTTCGACCGGCACGTTGCCGCCCACATGCACCGTGGCCCAGGGGCCGGCGGCCGTCACGCGGCCTTCGAGCAGGTTGGCCTTGCCGACGAAGCTTGAGATAAAACGCGTCTGCGGGTGTTCATACAGGCGGTGCGGCTGGTCGATCTGCGTGACGCGGCCAGCTTCCATGACGACCACACGGTCGCTGATGGACATGGCCTCGGTCTGGTCGTGCGTGACCATCACCGTGGTGGTGCCGACCTTGCGCTGGATCTGCCGCAGCTCGAACTGCATTTCCTCGCGCAGCTTGGCGTCGAGGTTGGACAGCGGCTCGTCCAGCAGCAGCACGGGGGGCTGTATCACCAGTGCGCGAGCCAGTGCGACGCGCTGGCGCTGGCCGCCGGAGAGTTCGCGCGGGTAGCGATGGGCGTGCGCCTCCAGGTGCACCAGCCCGAGCGCCGTCTTCACGCGCTCGGCGCGTTCCTTCTTGTCCACGCGCCGCATCTCCAGGCCGAAGCTGACGTTGTCGTAGACGCTCATGTGCGGGAACAGCGCATAGCTCTGGAACACGATGCCCAGGCCGCGGGAGTTGGGTTTGGCGTGTGTGATGTCGCGACCGTCCAGCGTGACCTGGCCCGAGGTGACCTCGCAAAAACCCGCAATCATCTGCAAGGTGGTGGTCTTGCCGCAGCCCGACGGGCCCAGCAGCGAGACGAATTCGCCCTTGTCCACCGACAGGTTCATGTCGGCCACGGCGCGGGTGGCGCCGTAAGACTTGTTCACGTTCGACAAGGTCAAAAAGGACATGGGAAGCACCTCTGCAACAAGGGGACTGACAGCGCCGCACAGACAAAACGACATGCAAAACGATGACACCCTGATGACTTCATGCTAGGGCATCCTATAAAAAATCGTCAATAGGTTATTCCGTATAGAGATATCTTTATTTGATTTATTCCATTCAACGGAATTTATATACACTTGACGACATATCGATTCCGCCAATGGAGATGCCATGAAAGATGAAGACAATAGCTCCAGCAGCGTGCAGCGCGCCTTTTCCATCATCCGGGCGCTGGCCGCCACGCAGGCCAAGGGCGGGCGCATCACCGACATCGCCAGGGCCACGGGCCTGACCCAGGCAACCACCCACCGCATCCTGCAAAGCCTGGTGGCCGAGCGCGTGGTCGAGCAGGAAGCGTCCTCCAAGCTCTATCGCCTGAGCATTGATTTTTTCGCGCTGGCCGCCCAGGCCGGCAACACCATGGATTTGCGCGGCCTGTGCCGCCCGTCCATGCTGCGCCTGTGCGCCAGCCTGGGCGACACCATCTTTTTGCTGGTGCGCAGCGGCTTTGACGCGGTCTGCCTGGACCGCAGCGAGGGGCCCTTCCCGATACGCTCTTTCACCGGCGACATAGGCGGACGCGTGGCGCTGGGCATGGGCCAGGGCAGCCTGGCCATCCTGGCCTTCCTGCCCGAGACCGAACGCGAGGAAGTGATCCGCTACAACCTGCCGCGCGTGCGCGAGTTCGGCGTCTACGACGAGGTCTACCTGCGCACCGAGATCGCGCGCGTGCGCGAACTCGGCTACGCCGGGCGCAACACCAACCTGCTGGACGGCATGGCCGGCGTCGGGGTGCCGGTGCTGGACCGCGAAGGCCGCGCCGTCGCCGCGCTCAGCGTCGGCACGATCTCCTCACGCCTGAGTCCGGATCGCCTGCCCACGGTGGTGGAACTGCTCAAGCGCGAGGCCGCGGCCATAGGCGCGCAGATCAACCCGTTTGACAGCACGCTGCGAAGGCCGGCGCAAAGCCTGGCGGCGGCCGACAAGGCTTAAGTCTCTGTGAATCTGAATCTATCCGCAGATTTCGCAGATTTACGCAGATTTACGCAGATTGAAAACAGGATCTTTGTCTTCAAGATTCAACCCTTGTCTTCATATGCCGATCACATACTCTTCTTCATGATCGTCTTTATCTGCGTAAATCTGCGAAATCTGTGGATAAAAATTCATCCGCAGATTTCGCAGATTTACGCAGATTGAAAACAAGGCGACTGCTGACAAAGCGTGACCGGTATCCCCCGTTCGGGCTGAGGTATCGAAGCCCCGCCCCGCTAGCGCATGCCCTTCGATACCTCAGGGGGAACGGGGTTTGGTGCTTACGCAGGAAGCGCCGCCTGCTCGCGCAACCACTCGCGCAACTGCACCAGCGGCCGCCAGCTGGTTTTCTGCGAGGGCCAGACCAGGTAATAGGCGAAGTCCGAACTCAGCGAGAGCTCAAAGGGCACGGCCAGCGTGCCGTCGGCGATGTCGTCGGCCACCAGGAAGCGCGGCAGCACGGCCAGCCCCAGGCCGGCCTTGACGGCCTGCGCGATCATGGAAAACAGCTCGTACTTCGGGCCGGTGCCGGCGCTTTGGGTGTCGGCAATGCCGGCCAGCTGAAACCAGTCGCGCCAGGCGTTCGGGCGCGTGCTCTGGTGGATCAGCGTGAACTTCAGCACGTCGGCCGGGCTGCGCAGCTGGCGTTTTTTGATGAGGGCCGGGCTGCACACGACCACGCTGTCCTCGCCCATCAGGTATTCCGATTCCGTACCGGGCCAGTCGGGCCGGCCGTAGTGGATGGCGGCGTCCAGCCCCGTCAATGAAAAATCAAAAGGCTGCAGGCGCGTCGCCAGGTTCAGCGTGACGTGCGGGTGCGCCTTCAGGAAAGACGGCATGCGCGGGATCAGCCACTTGGTGGCAAACGTCGGCACCACACCCAGCTCCAGCGTGCCGCCCTCCCCTTTGGAGGAGACGAGATCCAGCATCGCGGCCTCCAGCGCATCCAGCGCCGGGCTGACGCGCGCCAGCAGCGAACGGCCCGCGTCGGTCAGCTCGAGCTGGCGTGGCAGGCGCCTGAAAAGGCTCACGTCCAGCTCCTGCTCCAGCCCCAGTATCTGGTGGCTGACGGCGCTCTGGCTCACCGACAGGTCTTGCGCGGCCAGCGTGAAACTGCCGCGGTGGGCGGCCGCTTCAAAAGCCAGCAGGGCCTGGGTGGAGGGTATTTTGCGGCGCATCGCATGAATATATCTCATGCATCCATCGAAATTGATCCTTTGTGCGAGGCACTGATATTGCCGAAAATCCAGCCTTCCTCCGCCCAAAATACACCCCGAAATGACCCACCTCCAGAAGCTGCTCGCCGGCTGCCTTCCCCCCGAAGCCGTTAACACCATCCATGAGCAGATGTACGTCCATCCCGCCCTGCAGCAGGCCGCCTCGGGCATCGTGACCCGCGCGGAACTGGCCCAGGCGCTGAACATGGCGCTGTTTCACGGCCTGGTGCAGCGCGTGCCGGCCGGACAGGACTACATCGCGAGCGACGTGGTGGGCCAGGGGCGCAAGGTGGTGTTCGACCACGGCGCGCTGCGCACCGTGCGCTGGGCCAGCGGCGCCCTGCCGCCCGGCGAGGCGGCCTTCACGCGCGTGCTGCGCCCCTTGGGTTTTGAGCTGCAGGGCACCTACCCGTTGCCGCGCCTGAAGATGACGGGCCGGGCCTACAGCCACCGCGATTTCCCCGAAGAGATTGCGCAGTTCTTTGTCTCGGAGCTGCACCCCGAGCAGTTCTCCGCGCCCTTCCAGTCCGCCGTCACGCGCGTGCTGGCCAGCTCGCGCGACCCGCTGGGCCCGCAGGACGTCGCCGACCTGGAACAGCTCACGCGCGACGGTACGCTGCCCCTGGCACAGGCGCTGCGCCTGCTGCCGCAGCTGCTGCAGTGCTTTGACCGCCAGCACGGCGTGTTCGCGATGGACGACTACGAGCTGCTGCTGGCCGAATCGGCCGAGATGGCCTGGATCTCCACCGAAGGCAATGCCTTCAACCACGCGACCGACCGCGTGGACGACGTCGATGCCGTGGCCGAACGCCAGCGCGCGCTGGGCCGGCCCATCAAGGACAAGGTGGAGGTGTCCGCCAGCGGCCGCGTGCGCCAGACCGCGTTTCGGGCGGCCGGCGTGCAGCGCGACTTCATCACCGACCAGGGCCGCGTGTGGCGCGAAGTGCCCGGCTCCTTCTACGAATTCATCACGCGCGACGAACTGCAAAAGGACAGCGCGGCCAACGACCCGGTGCAGCCGCGCCTGGACCTGGCCTTTGACGCCGGCAATGCCACCGGCATTTTCGGCATGACCGCCGCCCGCGCATGACGGCCGCGCGCGGGCCGCTGCGCCCGCTCTACGCGCAGGCCAGCGGCTCGCCGATACGCGCCATGCTGGCGCTGGCCGGCCGCGAGGGCATGGTGTCCCTCGCGGGCGGCCATCCCGACCCGGCGCTGCTGCCGGCCGACTGGCTGCGCGAGTCGCTGCTGGAAGTGGCCGGCCAGTTGCAAGGCCGTAGCCTGCAATACGGCGCCACCGAAGGCCTGGCCGCGCTGCGTGAAGCCAGCGCGGCGCTGCTGCAACAACGCGGGCTTGCGGCGCAGGCGGAGGGTTTGCTGATCACCACCGGTTCGCAACAGGCCATAGATCTGCTCGCGCGCGTGCTGGTCGAGCCCGGCGAAGGCGTGGCGGTGGAGTCCTTCAACTACCCGGCTGCGTTGCAGGCCTTTCGCTTCGCGGGCGCGCGCCTCGTGGAAGTGCCGACTGACGCGCAAGGCATGGACGTGGACCGGCTGGAGGCCATCCTGCAGGCAGAACGCCCGCGCATGCTGTACGTCGTGCCCAACTTCGCCAACCCGACCGGCGCCGTGATGCCGGTGGGGCGCCGCCTGCGCCTGCTGGACCTGGCCGCGCAATACGGTGTCACGCTGATCGAGGACGACCCTTATGGCGAACTCTGGTTTGACGCGGCGCCGCCGCCTTCGCTCGCGCAGCTGAACCAGCAGGCCGGCTCGCCCGCGCAGGTCGCCTACATGACCAGTTACTCCAAGGTGGTGGCCCCGGCGCTGCGACTGGGCGTGCTGCTCGCGCCGGCCGGCATCGCGCGCGGCGTGGTGCTGGCCAAGCAGGCGGCCGACGTGCACAGCGGCTCGCTGGAACAGCTGACGCTGGCCGCCATGCTGGCCTCGGGCCGCCTGGGCGCGCACCTGGATGCGCTGCGCCCGGCTTATGCCGCGAAAGGCAGGGCGCTGGCCGAAGCGCTGCGCGCGCACTGCGGCCTGCTCGAATTCGACGAACCACAGGGCGGCATGTTCATCTGGGCGAAGCTCTCCAGCGCCCTGCCCCTGCTGCCCACGCAGGCCTGGGTGGACTTCGGCCTGCAGCACCAGGTGCTGGTGGTGCCGGGCGCCGCCTTCAGCATCAGCGGTGCCGCGCAGCCCTGGCTGCGCCTGAGTTTTGCCAACCCCGCACCAGAGGCGCTGCGCCAAGGCGCCGAGCGCCTGGGCCGCGGCCTGCGCAGCCTCGCCACAGCACACTGATTTCAGGACACACCACGAAAGGACTTCACCATGAGTCACGCCAACGACGTTTCATCGATCTTCAAGGCCCTGGGCCTCAGCGCCGAACTGGACAGCAAGGCGGGCGCCGCCATCGAAGTCACCACACCGATTGACGGCAGCCGCCTGGCCCGCGTGGCCGTGCACAGCGCCGCCGAGGTGGACGCCTCGCTCAACGCCGCGCACCAGCGCTTTCTTGAATGGCGCAACGTACCGGCACCCAAGCGCGGCGAACTGGTGCGCGCCTTCGGCGAAACGGTGCGCCGCCACAAGACCGAACTGGGCCAGCTGATCTCGCTGGAAACCGGCAAGATTTTCCAGGAAGGACTGGGCGAAGTGCAGGAGGTCATCGACATCTGCGAATTCGCGGTGGGCCTGTCGCGCCAGTTGTACGGCCTGACGATTGCGAGCGAGCGCCCCGACCACAAGCTGCTGGAAACCTGGCACCCCGTGGGCGTGGTCGGCATCATCTCGGCCTTCAACTTTCCGATGGCGGTGTTCGCCTGGAACGCCGCGTTGGCCCTGGTCTGCGGCAACACGCTGGCCTGGAAGCCTTCGGAAAAAACCCCGCTGTCGGCGATTGCGCTCAACGGCCTGCTGCTGCAGACGGCCAAAGACCTGGGCCTGGCGACGCAGGGCCTCAGCGAGCTGCTGGTCGGCGAACGCGCCACCGGCGAAGCGATGGTGAAGCACCCGCATGTGAAACTGGTCAGCGCGACCGGCTCCACCGCCATGGGAAAAAATGTGGCGGTCGCCTGCGCGGGCCTGTTCAAACGCTCGCTGCTCGAATTGGGCGGCAACAACGCGGCCATCGTCTGCCCCTCGGCCAATCTGGAACTCGTGGTGCGCGGCGCGGCCTTCGCAGCGGCCGGCACCGCCGGCCAGCGCTGCACCAGCCTGCGCCGCTTGGTCGTGCACCGCTCCATCTACGCGGAGCTCGTGAAGCGCCTGGTGGCCGTCTTTGAACGCCTGCCCATAGGCAACCCGCTCAAGGACGGCACGCTGGTCGGCCCGTTGATCGACGGCCGCGCCTTCGAGGCCATGCAATCGGCGCTGGCCGAGGCGAAGAAGCTGGGCGCCAAAGTGCACTTTGGCGACAAACAACCCGGCGAAGGTTCGGCCCACTATGTGCGCCCCGCCATCGTGGAACTGAAAGAGCAAGCCGGCCCCATGCTGCACGAGACCTTCGCGCCCATCCTCTACGTCGTGCCTTACGACAATTTTGAGGACGCGATCGCAATGAACAACGCCGTGGTGCACGGTTTGTCGTCGGCCGTCTTCACGCAGGACCTGCGCGAAGCCGAGATTTTCACCTCGGCACGCGGCTCCGACTGCGGCATCGCCAACGTCAACATAGGCACCAGCGGCGCGGAAATAGGCGGCGCCTTCGGCGGCGAGAAAGAAACCGGCGGCGGCCGCGAGTCGGGATCGGATGCCTGGAAGGCCTATATGCGCCGCGCGACCAACACGGTCAATTACGGGTCAAGCCTGCCGCTGGCGCAAGGCATACGTTTCGAAATTTAGCTTGCTATGACTCCTCCCCCGGTGGGGGAAGGAGCAGGAAATTCAAGCGCCTGCTTTACAGGTGCGCAAACACCGCGGGCGCGTTTTGCCAGTTGTCGGCGCGGCCGTCCGCATAGACGATGGGAATGCGCGCAAGCTCTTCGTCGGAGATGCCGTCCAGGCACATGACGTTGACGCCGTACATCTTTCCCACAGGGGTGTCGTTGCCGACGCCGAAGACGCGGACGCCGCAATGCCTGCAGAAGTAGTGGTGGTTCTTGCGCGTGTTGAAAAGGTATTGCGTCAAATCTGCTTCTCCCGCCAGCAGCCGGAAAGCCTCGGGCATGGCGACGGCCGCCCAAAAGCGCGTCCGTCTGCAGATCGAGCAATTGCAGCGATAGGTCGGCTGGGTCAGGTCGAGATCGGCTTCAATCTTCACGGCGCCGCAGTGGCAGCTGCCCTGGCAGGTCTTCAACATCGTGCGTTCTCCATCAGTGCCGGCAGGCATATTGCCGGCGACCATGCTTTGTAGACGGTGATCGCCTGCCCGTCAAGACTGTCGGGCTTACTCCTTCCCCCGCTGGGGGAAGGTAGGGATGGGGGCTCGCAGCGTGCGGTGCATCGCGGCCCCACATCAGGCCGAGGGCCCCATCCCAGCCTTCCCCCAAAGGGGGAAGGAGCACGAAGCTCAATGCTCAGACTGCGGTGAAGTCCGGCCGGCGCTTCTCGACAAACGCGGTGAAAGCTTCGCGGGCGGCCGGCTCGCCCAGCATGCGGCCAAAGCTCACGCCCTCTTCGGCCATGCGTTCGGCCACGAGGGTGGCGTTGCCTTTTTTCATGAGGCGCTTGGTTTCCATCAGCGCGCTCAGCGGTTTGGCGACCAGCTTTTGCGCCTGGCGTTGCGCCAGTGCGTTGGCTTCACTGGGCGGGACGATGCGGTTGATCAGGCCGATCTCGAGCGCCGTCTCGGCCATGAAGGGTTCGCCCAGCAGCAGCGCCTCGGCCGCGCGCGGGTAGCCCATGAGCTGCGGCACCAGGAAGCTGGAGGCCGCCTCGGGGCACAGGCCCAGGTTGACGAAGGGCATGGAGAAGGCGGCGTTGTCGCCCGCGTAAACCAGGTCGCAGTGCAGCAGCAGCGTCGTGCCTATGCCGACGGCGGGGCCGCACACGGCCGCCACCAGCGGCTTGGGAAAGCTGCTGATGCCGCGCAGAAAGCGGAACACCGGTGAGTCGGGCGTGGCGGGCGGCTTTTCCAGGAAGTCGGCGATGTCGTTGCCGGCCGAAAAAATCGTTTCGTGGCCCTGGATCACCACCACGCGCACCGCGGCATCATGGTTGGCCGATTCGAGCGCGTCGGCCATCGCGCCGTACATCGCGGCCGTGATGGAATTTTTCTTGGCGACACGGTTCAGCGTGATGGTCATCACGCCGGCATCGACATGGCTCAGGATTTCGGGGATGCTGCCGGTGGAAATGGGGGTGGGGGTGTTCATGGTGTTTTCCGTCGAGACGTCAAGGCCTCAAGTGTCTCATTCCTTGTAATAGACGATCTGTGTGCTGGTTACCAACAGCACGCCGGCCTCGCTCCACAGCTGCGCGCTCTGGTCGAAAAAGCCGTTGCGAAAGGCGTTGGCCTTCGCCTGGCCCAGCAGAAAGCCCTCGCCGCATTCCGCGAGCTGCCGGCTGTCCGCATGGAAGTAGGTCGTGATGGACACCGTGCCGGCCGGCACGCGCGTGGCGCGGCGCAGCCAGACGCGCGGGTAGAACACGTCGGCCATGGCCGCCAGCGCCGGGAAGTCCAGCGGGCGCGGCGGGTCGTCGCGCACCCACAGCTGCGTGAGGCTGTCCACGCCGCTGCCGTCCCACACCTGCGGGACCATGCCGCGCACCGGCCGCATGTCGTAGCGGTTGGTCCAGGCCACGGCGGCAAAGTGCAAACGCTCCGAGGCATCCGCCAAAGCCACCGCGGGCATGGGCGTGTCGTTGACGCTCCAGGTCTCGCGGCGCACGGCCGTGACGGCGGTGGCCGTCATCACCACGCCGGCATCGCCGTTGGCATCGTCCTGCGACAGCGCCACCGTCCAGTGCTGGGTCGAGCGGTTGGTGCGCACCGGCTTTGCCGTCACGCTGAACGGCCCTTCGGCCAGGGCGGCCGCGTAGTTGACGGTCAGCGCCACCGGCTCGCCCAGCAGTGCCGGGTGCAGCAGGATGGCGCGCAGCGCCGTGGCCGCCGTGGTGCCGCCGAAGGGTCCCACCATGTTCCAGTAATCGGGGCTGCTGTGCCCCAGCCACGTACCCGGCCTGTCGGCGCCGGCGGCTTCAAGCCTGAGCGCCTGGTCAAAGGGATGCAAGGTCGTCATGGTTGCCGTTTCAGGCTGCCGTCTTCGCGACGCCGGCCATGCCTTCGATGATTTTCTGGACGTGCGGCCAGAGGGTGTTGTTGAACTGCTCGCGGAAGAAACCGAAATGGCCTATGCGCTTGACCTGCAGGTCGGCCGGCGCGATGCGCTCAAACGTGCGCGGCGCGTTGGCATACAGGTTGATCAGGTTTTGCGTGCCGCGCCAGGTCATCAGCTCGTCGTCCGTGATGGACAAGGCCGTGACCGGGAAGCTGACCCGGCCGTAACTCAGGCGCGCGCTTTCGCCCTCGGCGCCCACGCTGTACTGCGGGTTCAAACACCACTTGCGCCACTGCATCATCACGCCGGCCGGCAGGTCGCCGACCTTGCGCAGCTTGCGGCCCGGGAAGTAGCCAAAGAGCCGCGTCGCAGGCGGCACCAGCACATACCAGAAGTACAGGATCATGCGCCTGAGCTGCGGCGCGTTGTCGCGCCAGTAACCGCTGCCCGCCGCGATGCTGACGAGGCCGGCAATCTTGTCCTGGTTCTTGAGGAAGCCCGGCAGTTGCGCACCCAGGCTGTGGCCCAGCAAATACAGCGGCGCATCCGGCAAAGCCGCCTTGGCGGCATCGACCACGGCTTCATAGTCGCCGGCCCAGTCGAGCAGGTCGGCCTTAAAGCCGCGCAGGCTGCCGTTGGCCGTGCCCGGCAAGGAGTCGCCCGAGCCGCGGTAGTCAAAGGTGGTGACGCGAAAACCCTGGCTCGACAACCACTGCGCGAACGGCGCATAGAAATGCTGCCGCACGCCCATGGCCCCGCCTATCACCACACTGGTGTGGGAAGCCAAGGTGGCGTCATAGACACGCAGCGAGAGCTGGGCGGTGCCGGTATCGAGTGTCTGGATTTGCATTGCATGCCTCCAATCGTTGATCAGTTGTCACTGTCTTCACTGACTCGAACACTACGGCCTCAAGGGCGTAGCGAGCGGGATGAGATGCAAGGCGGACGGAGCGGACCCACCGGAACGTACTTCAGGTACGTGAGGATGGGGAGCACCGGACCAACGCCGCAGATCGCCCGCGCAGTAGCCCCTCACACGCGTTCAAAAATTCCTGCGGCGCCTTGCCCCATGCCCACACACATGGTCACCATGCCGTATTTGAGCTGGTGCCTGTGCAGCGCGTGAATCACCGTCGCAGCCCGGATCGCACCGGTGGCCCCCAGCGGATGGCCCAGCGCGATCGCGCCGCCCATGCGGTTGACTTTGGCCGGATCCAGCTTGAGCGTGTTGATGACAGCCAGCGACTGCGCGGCAAAAGCCTCGTTCAATTCGATCCAGTCCATGTCTTCCTGCTTGAGGCCGGCATAACGCAGGGCCGCGGGAATCGCCTCGATGGGGCCAATGCCCATGATTTCAGGCGGCACGCCCTTGGCGGCGTAGCTCACAAAACGCGCGAGCGGCTTGAGGCCGAACTGCTTGACGGCTTTTTCGCTGGCCAGCACCAGCGCGCCCGCGCCGTCGGAGGTCTGCGAGCTGTTGCCGGCGGTGACCGAGCCGCGCGCGGCGAACACCGTCTTGAGCTTGGCCAGGCCTTCGAGCGAGGTGTCGGGGCGCGGGCCTTCGTCCAGGCTCACGGTGCGGGTCTTGGTGATGACTTCGCCGGTTTCCAGGTTGGCCGTGCGGTCGGTCACTTCGACCGGCGTGATCTCCATGCTGAACTCGCCGGCCTGCTGGGCCTTGATGGCCTTGAGGTGAGACTCCAGCGCGAACTGGTCCTGCGCCTCGCGCGAGACCTTCCACTGCTGGGCCACCTTCTCGGCCGTCAGGCCCATGCCGTAGGCGATGCCGACGTTCTCGTCGTTGAGGAACATGTTGGGCGACAGCGAAGGCGAGTTGCCCGACATCGGCACCATGCTCATGCTCTCGGTGCCGGCGGCAAGCATCACGTCGGCCTCGCCCACGCGGATGCGGTCGGCTGCCATCTGGATGGCCGACAGGCCCGAAGCGCAGAAACGGTTCACGGTGATGCCGCCCACGCTGGTCGGCAGGCCGGCCAGCACCGCGCCTATGCGCGCCACGTTCAGGCCCTGCGGCCCTTCGGGAATCGCGCAGCCGCAGATGATGTCTTCAATCGCCTTGGGGTCCAGCGAAGGCACTTGCGCCAGCGCGGCCTGCAGCGCCTTGACCAGCAGGTCGTCGGGCCGCGTGTTGCGGAAATAACCCCTGTGCGAGCGCCCAATGGGCGTGCGCGTGGCGGCGACGATGTAGGCTTCCTGGACTTGTTTGGCCATGATGGTTTCCTTCAATTTCTCGGTTAACTTTTTCGCGGGCCGGAGGGAATCCAGGCCCAGACAAATTCGCATTCCACCGGGTTCACGCCGGCTTCATCGGTCACGGTGACCGGCACGGTGACTTCACCCTTGTCGCTGGCCCGCATGGCCGCGCGCTGCTCGTCGCTCAGCGTGGCCACGGCGCGCAGGGCGCCGGTGGCGCGCTTTTTGAACGCCATCTTCAGTTCCTTGGCCAGCGGGATGCAGTCGTCGCGCACGTTCATGCCCACCACCATGCCGGTGGCGGTTTCCGCCAGCAGGTTCATGGCCGAGGCGTGCACGCCGCCTATGTGGTTCTGCACCTTCTTCTCGTTCTTGATGCCTATCTCGACCCGGCCCGTCGTCATCTCGACGAACTCCAGGCCTGCCGTGCCGGTGAAAGGCACGGCGCGGCGCAGCACCACGTTGCGGAACCAGGGGCGCGCAAAGGCCGGCACTTCGGTGAGCCGTTCCAGCTGCCGCTCAAGGCGGTTGGGCTTGTGGTCGGCCATCAGTTACGGACGGGCTTGCCCGTGCTCATCATTCCCATGATGCGTTCCTGGGTCTTTGGATGTTCGAGCAGCGAGCAGAAGGCCTTGCGCTCCAGCGTCATCAAATACTCTTCCGTCACCAGCGTTCCCGCATCGACGTCACCACCGCACACCACACCGGCGATCAGCCCGGCGATGTGGAAGTCGTGGGCGCTGATGAAGCCGCCGTCGCGCATGTTGACCAGCTGGCCCTTGATGGTGGCCCAGCCGCTACGGCCGACCACGGGGAACTGGCGCTTGTGCGGCGCGCGGTAGCCCGAGTTGAACAATGCGCGCGCCTCATTGAGCGCGACGAACAGCAGTTCGTCCTTGTTCGGCACGATCACGTCGCTGTCCAGCAGGTAGCCGATCTTGCGGCTTTCAATCGCGCTGGTGCCCACCTTGGCCATGGCTGCGGCGGTGAAGCCTTCGGTCAGGAAAGGCAGGATGTCCTTGTTGGTCGAGGTGCTTGCGTTCTCGGCGGCGCGGCGCGCGATGTAGGTCAGGCCGCCGGCGCCGGGCACCAGGCCCACGCCGACTTCGACCAGGCCGATGTAGCTTTCCATCGCGGCGACACGTTTGGCCGAGTAGACCGCCATTTCGCAGCCGCCGCCCAGCGCGATGCCGCGAATCGCCGACACCACGGGCACGGCCGCGTAACGCAGCTTGAGCATCACGTTCTGCAGTTCGGCCTCTGCGCCCTCGATCGCCTTGGCGCCGCCCATCATGAAGGCGGGCAGCATGGCCTGCAGGTCGGCTCCGGCCGAGAACATCTCGTCGTTGGACCAGATGACCATGCCCTTGTAGCTTTTTTCGGCCAGGTCCACGCCCATGGCCAGACCCTCGGCCACGTCGGGGCTGATGGCATGCATCTTGGTCTTGATGCTGGCGATCAGCACGTCATCGTTCGCGCCGCCCAGCGTCCAGAGGCGGATCGCGTCGTCTTCATGCAGCGTGGTGCCGGCCGTCTCAAAGGCGGGCGCCTTCGAGCCCAGTACGTCTTCAGGGAAGAACTGGCGCTCGTACACCGGCAGCTTGCGGCGCGGGATGAATTTTTTGGCCGAAGCGCTCCACGAGCCTTCGGGCGTGTGCACGCCGCCGGCATCGGCCACCGGGCCCTTGAACACCCACTCGGGCAGCGGCGCCCTGGACAGCGCCTTGCCGGCGTCAATGTCTTCCTGGACCCAGGTGGCGACCTGCTTCCAGCCGGCCTGCTGCCAGAGCTCGAAGGGGCCCTGCTTGGCGCCAAAGCCCCAGCGCATCGCGAAGTCGATGTCGCGCGCGGTTTCGGCAATGCTTTCGAGGTGCACGGCGGCGTAATGGAACTGGTCGCGCAGGATGGCCCAGAGGAAACGCGCTTCGGCACCCTCGGCTTCGCGCAAGAGCTTGAGGCGCTCGCCCGCGGGCTTCTTGAGCATGCGGCCCACGACATCATCGGCCTTGGCGCCGGCCGGCACGTAGTCCATGCTCTCCGGATCCAGGCGCAGGATGTCACGGCCCTGTTTTTTGTAGAAACCAGCGCCGGTCTTCTGGCCCAGGCTCTTGGATTCCAGCAGCTTGGCCAGCACGGGCGGCGTGCCGTAGATGTCGGAGAACGGATCTTCCACCTTGCCGGGGCCGAGGTTGTCCTGCAGCGTCTTGATGACGTGGGCCATGGTGTCCAGGCCCACCACGTCGGCGGTGCGGAAGGTGCCCGAGCTCGCGCGGCCCAGCTTCTTGCCGGTCAGGTCGTCGACCACGTCATAGGTGAGCTTGAAGGCTTCGGCTTCCTTGATGGTGGCCAGCATGCTGGCGATGCCGACGCGGTTGGCGATGAAGTTGGGCGTGTCGTGGGCGCGTATCACGCCCTTGCCGAGTGCGCTGGTGACAAAGGCTTCCAGGTCGTCCAGCACCTTGGGTTCGGTGGTCGGCGTGTTGATGAGTTCCACCAGCGTCATGTAGCGCGGCGGGTTGAAGAAGTGGATGCCGCAGAAACGCGGCTTGATGGATTCGGGCAGCGCCTCGCTGAGCTTGGTGATGGACAGGCCCGAGGTGTTGCTGGCGACGATGGCGCCTTCGGCGATGAAGGGCGCGATCTTGTGGTACAGGTCGGTCTTCCAGTCCATGCGCTCGGCAATCGCCTCGATGATGAGGTCGCATTCCTTGAGCAGCTCCATGTTCTCTTCGTAGTTGGCCTGCTGGATCAGCGCCGCGTCTTCGGGCACGCCCAGCGGTGCCGGCTTGAGTTTCTTCAGGCCTTCGACCGCCTTGATGACGATGCCGTTCTTCGGGCCTTCCTTGGCCGGCAGGTCGAACAGGATCACCGGCACCTTGACGTTGGCCAGGTGGGCGGCGATCTGCGCGCCCATGACGCCCGCGCCCAGCACGGCGACTTTTTTGACTTGGAATCGTGACATCTGTTTCGTTCCTTAAGGGTTGCGTATCTTGTTTCGTTCCGGATGTTGAATACTCACCTGAACTCCCAAGCCAGTGACAGCGTGGAACCGGCTTCGCCGGGCCACAGCTGTCGCCCCTGCAAGGGGGGATGCGGCTACACGCAGTGAGCCGCAGGCGGGGTGTTCAATCAGTTAATTCTTACCCAGGTCTGGGTGCGTCCGAAGGGCCCGATGGAGCCGCGCACTTCCATCTTCTTGCCGCCTTCAATCGGGGTCATCTTGAGGGTGTAGTTTTTGCCGTTCTCGGGGTCGAGGATCTTGCCGCCTTCCCAGACGTCGGCGTCGGCCGACTTCTTGGCGCCGCGGATGATCTCCAGGCCCAGCCGCGGCTTGTCCTTGCGGTCGTCCGTGCATTCGGTGCAGACGTCGTCGGGCTTGACGCCGGCAGACAGGCGTTTTTCGACCTTGCCGCTCAGCACGCCGCCGGCCTCCGCAATGCGGACCTCGACCTTGGGCTCGCCGGTTTTTTCGTCGAAGCCGCGCCAGAGGCCGACGGGCGTGTTCTGGGCCAAGGCAGGGATGGCTATCAGGCCCAGGGCCAGTGCGAGCAGTTGGTGTTTCATGGTGTCTCCCCTTGTTTGGTGGAAAAAAACGTTAGGCCAGTGCGTCGTCGGTTTCCATCAGCGACTTGCTGCCGGCGCGCGCCGTGCGCATCAGCGTGGCGGTTTCCGGGAACAGCTTGGCAAAGTAAAAACGCGCGGTCTGCAGCTTGCCCGTGTAGAACTTGTCGGTGTTGCCGGCGGCGATCTCGCGCAGCGCGGTTTGCGCCATCAGCGCCCAGAAGTAACCGAACACCAGGTGGCCCGCCACGCGCAGGTAGTCGACGGCCGCCGCGCCCACTTCGTCTGGGTTCTGGAAGCCCTTGAAGCCCAGCTCGGTGGTGAACTTGGTCATCTGGTCGGCCAGGTAGGCCAGCGGGTTGATGAACTCGGCCATCTTCTCGTTGACGCCTTCCTCGGCGATCAGCGCGCCCACCAGCTTGCCGAATTTCTTCAGCGTTGCGCCGTTGTTGCCCAGCACCTTGCGGCCCAGCAGATCCAGCGACTGGATGGTGTTGGTGCCTTCGTAAATCATGTTGATGCGGTTGTCGCGCACGAACTGCTCCATGCCCCATTCCTTGATGAAGCCGTGGCCGCCGAAGACCTGCATGCAGGCGTTGGTGGCGATGTGGCCGTTGTCGGTCAGGAAGGCCTTGACGATGGGCGTGAGCAGCGCGACGATTTCGCCGGAGTCCTTGCGCACCTTCTCGTCGGGGTGGTGCAGCTCCTTGTCGAGCAGCAGCGTGCAGTAGATCGCCAGCGCGCGGCCGCCTTCGGCATAGGCTTTGGCCGTCAGCAGCATCTTGCGCACGTCGGGGTGCACGATGATGGGGTCGGCGGGTTTGTCCTTGGCCTTGACGCCGGACAGCGAACGCATCTGGATGCGGTCCTTGGCGTAGGCCAGCGCATTCTGGTACGCCACTTCGGTCAGGCCCAGCGACTGGTTGCCCACGCCCAGGCGCGCGGCGTTCATCATCACGAACATCGCGGCCAGGCCCTTGTTGGGCGCGCCCACCATGGTGCCGACGGCGCCGTCGAGCACCATCTGCGCGGTGGCGTTGCCGTGGATGCCCATCTTGTGCTCCAGGCCGCCGCAGTAGATGCCGTTGCGCGAACCGATGGCGCCGTCCTTGCCGACGTTGAACTTGGGCACGGCGAACAAGCTGATGCCCTTGCTGCCCTGGGGCGCGTCCGGCAGGCGGGCCAGCACCAGGTGAAGGATGTTGGGGGCCATGTCGTGTTCACCGGCGCTGATGAAGATCTTGTTGCCGGTCAGGCGGTAGGTGCCGTCGGGCTGCGGTTCGGCCTTGGTTCGCAGCAGGCCCAGGTCGGTGCCGCAATGCGGCTCGGTCAGGCACATGGTGCCGGTCCATTCGCCGCTGGTGAGCTTGGGCAGGTAGAGCTTTTTCTGCTCGTCGGTGCCGTGGGCGTGCAGGGCTTCATAAGCGCCGTGCGACAGGCCGGGGTACATGGTCCAGGCCTGGTTGGCCGAATTCAGCATCTCGTACAGGCACTGGTTCAGCACAAACGGCAGGCCCTGGCCGCCATATTCCGGGTCGCAGCTCAGCGCGGCCCAGCCGCCTTCGACGTACTGCGCGTAGGCTTCCTTGAAGCCTTTGGGCGGCGTGACTTCGTGCGTGGTCTTGTCGAGCTTGCAGCCCTCTTCGTCGCCGCTGATGTTCAGCGGGAAGGTCACTTCGGCGGCAAACTTGCCGGCTTCTTCAAGCACTGCGTTGATGGTTTCGACGTCGACGTCGGCATGCTTGGGGATGGCCTTGAATTCGTCGGTGACCTTGAGCACTTCGTGCATGACGAATTGCATGTCGCGCAGGGGCGGGCTGTACTGTGGCATGTGGGTGGGTCCTTTAGCGTTAAACCGGTTTGGAAGTGGAGGCTTTGCCCGAAGCTTTTCTGGGCGAAGCGGTAGAAGAAGTGGATGACGCGGCCGTTGCGGCGCCATCGCCGTAACGCGCCAGGATGTTGGCAAAGCCCGTGTTGGCGCGGTCCATGGAACCGGGCGTCTTCAGGAAACGGGCTTCGTAATGCAGCGCCAGGATCAGGCCGTGGATTTCAAAGGCCATCTGGTGCTCGTCGGCATCTAGCCGCAGGTGCCCGGCCTCCTTGGCCTGCACCACGGCGCGGTACATGGCGGCCAGCCAGGTGCGCACCGAGCCCGCGAGCGCATCGCGCACCGGTCCCGGCCTGTCGTCGAATTCCACGGCGCCGCTGATGTACAGGCAGCCCGAATCGATTTCCAGCGAAGTGCGCTTCATCCAGTTGTGGAACAGCGCCGCCAGGCGCGGCAGTCCGCGCGGCTGCTGCAGGGCCGGGAAGAAGACCTCTTCCTCAAAGCGCACGTGGTATTCGCGGATCACGGAAATCTGCAACTCCTCGCGCGAGCCGAAATGGGCGAACACGCCGGACTTGCTCATGCGCATGACCTCGGCCAGCGCACCTATGCTCAGGCCTTCCAGCCCGATCTGCGTGGCCAGGCCCAGGGCTGCATCCACAATCGCCGCCTTGGTCTGCTGGCCTTTTTGCTGGCTTTTGGCCACGGCGCTGCCCGCAACGGGGGCGCGGGCGGCTTTGGCGGGAAGTTCTGTGACGGGCATGGGTGCTACAAAATAAAACGAACGGTCGTTCTATTTTGCAACACTTTGATGACCATGGGCAAGCCGGGGTTGTTGGGTGCCCGCTTATAGGGACCCAGTTCTAACCGTTAATAGGGTAAACCCCCGTCCAGGCTCACTGCGTGTAGCCTGTTCCCCCCTTAAGGGGGCGGCGCCTGGGGCCGGCGAAGCCGGACCCGCGGCCCCCGCTGGTGAAATACGCCTCCCGAAAGTGGGGGAGCGTGGGGACTTTATTTGATGAGTTTGAACGGCACCACAGTCTGGTGCTGCTCGCCCAAACCCTCAATCCCCAGCGACATCGTGTCGCCCTTCTTCAGGAAAACCGGCGGCTTCATGCCCAGGCCTACGCCGGGTGGTGTGCCGGTGGTGATCACGTCGCCGGGTTCCAGGGTCATGAACTGGCTCACGTAGCTGATGATTTTCGCGACGCTGAAGATCATGGTTTTTGTGCTGCCGTTCTGCACGCGCTTGCCGTTGACTTCCAGCCACATCGACAGTTTTTGCGGGTTCGGCACTTCGTCGCGCGTGACCAGCCAGGGGCCCAGCGGGCCGAAGGTGTCGCAGCCTTTGCCCTTGTCCCAGGTGCCGCCGCGCTCGATCTGGAATTCGCGTTCGCTGACGTCGTTGATGGTGCAGTAGCCGGCCACGTAATCCAGCGCGGATTTTTGCGAAACATAGCGGGCCTGCTTGCCGATGACCACGCCGAGCTCGACTTCCCAGTCGGTCTTGACCGAGTTCTTGGGCAGCATGATGGGATCGTTGGGGCCCTGGATGCAGCTGGTGGCCTTCATGAAAACGACGGGCTCGGCCGGAATCGGCAGGCCGGATTCGGCGGCGTGGTCGGCGTAGTTCAGGCCGATGGCGATGAACTTGCGCGTGCCGGTGACGGGGCTGCCGTAACGCGGCGAGCCCTTGACCAGTGGCAGCTTGTCGGTTTTGAGCTTGCCGAGCTTGGCCAGCGCGGCGTCGCTGAGCTGGTCGGGGCCTATGTCCTTGATGACGCTGCTGAGGTCGCGCAGCTTGCCGTTGGCATCGATGAGGCCGGGCTTTTCCTTGCCGGGGTTGCCATAACGAACGAGTTTCATGGTTTTTCCTTTGGATGAATCAGGTTAAAAGTTAATACGTTGAACGGCCGCCGGAGAGGTCGAAGACGGCGCCGGTGGAAAAAGAACACTCTTCGGTGCACAGCCAGCTGACCATGGCGGCCACCTCATCGGGCGTGCCGAAGCGGCCCATGGGGATTTTAGAAAGCATGAACTGGATGAACTCGGGTGTCATCTGCTCAAAAATCGGCGTTTTCACCGCGGCCGGCGTGACGCAATTGACGCGCACGCCAGTATCGGCGAGTTCCTTGCCCAGCGATTTGGTCAGCGCGATCACCGCGGCCTTGCTGGCGCTGTAGGCGCTGGCGTTCGGGTTGCCGTCCTTGCCGGCGACCGAGGCGATGTTGACGATGCGCCCGTAGTTGCGCGCACGCATGTGCGGCACCACTTCGCGGCAGCAGAAGAACAGGCCGTTGAGGTTGACCTGCTGCACCTGCATCCACTGCTCGGGCGGGTAGTCCCAGAGCTTGACGTTGGGGCCGGTGATGCCGGCCGAGTTGACCAGTGCGTCGATGGCCGGGTTGTGGGCGACCGTTTGTTTGACCGCCTCGACCACGCTCGCATGGCTGGCGACGTCGACGGCCACGGTGTGCGCGCCGGCGCCCAGCGCGGCTTTGGCCTTGGCCAGCGCCTCGGGGTTGATGTCCCACAAGGTGACCGTGCCGCCCGAGGCGAGAAACCGCTCGGCAACCGCAAAGCCCAGCCCCACGGCGCCACCGGTGATGACCGCGTGGCGCCCTTTGAGGTCGAGCTGGTTCATATGGTGATGCCGCCGTCGATGTTGTAGGCCTGGCCGGTCACAAAGGCGGATTCGTCGCTGGCCAGGAAGACCACCAGCGGTGCGATCTCATGCGCCTGGGCCAGGCGCCCCAGCGGCTGGCGCGCGACGAAGGCCTTGCGCGCCTCCACCGGGTCGGCGTTGGCGTTGATGCGGTCCTGCAGCGAAGGCGTGTCGACGGTGCCGGGACAGATCGCGTTGCAGCGCACGCCGTCGGCCACAAAATCGGCCGCGATGCTTTTGGTCAGGCCTATCACCGCGGCCTTGGTCGTGCCGTAGATAAAACGGTTGGGCAGGCCCTTGATGCTGCTGCAGACGCTGGCCATGTTGATGATGCTGCCGCCCTTTTTGGCCTGCATCCTGGGCAGCACCGCCTGGATCATCCAGAACTGCGCGCGCACGTTGAGCTGGAAGGCGAATTCGAGGTCTTCATCGGTGGCCTGCAGCGCCGTGCCGCCGTGCACAAAACCCGCGCAGTTGAACAACACGTCCAGCGCCGGCAGGCTGCCCACCAGTTGGTGAATGGCGGCCTTGTCGAGCACGTCCAGCGGCAGCGCGGTGATGTTGGCCACGCCCTTGTAGCTTTCGAGCAGCTTGGCGTTCACATCGGTGGCCCAGACCTGCGCGCCCTCGGCCGCCAGCGCCAGCGCGCTGGCGCGCCCAATGCCCTGGCCCGCCGCCGTGACCAGTGCTTTCTTTCCTTCAAGTCTCATCAGTGCTCCTACAGGGTTTTGCCGGATGTTGGCCCGGGGGTTTCATGGGATTATTAATTGGCCTGACCACTTGTCCAATTCTGGCTAACCCTTAAGCCTCCCGCCTTTCACCGCCTCCTCCCACAATGCCCCTGCAGACCGTCGAACCGCAACGCCTGTACCGCCAGATCGCCGAGCAGCTGCGCACGCTGATCTCCGCCGGCGAATGGGCCGTGGGCGCGCGCCTGCCGGCCGAGCGCGACCTGGCGCGGCAGCTGGGCGTGAGCCGGCCTTCGGTGCGCGAGGCGCTGATCGCCATGGAAGTGGAGGGCTGGGTCGAGGTGCGCACCGGCTCCGGTGTCTATGTGCTGGACCGCACCAAGCCGCCCAGCCACGACGGCCATGGAAATGGCCAGGCCGAACAGATTTCGCCCGACGAATGGGGCCCGCTGGAATTGATACGCGCGCGCCGCGTGGTCGAAGGCGAGGTCGCCGCCATGGCCGCGACCCAGGCCAAGCGCAAACACATAGACGCGATGGCCAAGGCCATCACCAGCATGAAGCACGATGCCGACCGCGGCGTGCTGCCGCTGGAAGGCGACCGCGCGTTCCACACCGCCATCGTCGAGTCCTGCGGCAACGTGGTGCTGATTGAAACCATACAGCGCTTCTGGGACTCGCGGCGCGGCCCGCTGTTCGAACGCCTGGGCGGCCACTTTGAAACCGTGGACTCCTGGCGCTCGGCCATTGCGGAGCACCAGGCGATTCTGGACGCGGTGCGCAACCACGACGCCGACGCCGCGCGCGCCGCGATGCACGAACACATGGACCAGTCGCACAAACGCTTCAGCGTGAGCTGGCGCCAGGCCAAGCAGCCGAAGGCGGCCAAAAAATAACCCTCCCCTTTCCCTCAACCCTGACCCCTGACTCTTACAAAAAAGAAAGCGAGACAAAAGCATGAACCTCCTGAAAACCTCCAAGCGCCTGGCGACAGCCCTGCTGCTGCTCACCAGCCTCAGCGGCGGCGCCTGGGCGCAGGCCTACCCGAACAAACCGATTGAAGTGATGGTGGCCTTCCAGCCCGGCGGCGGCACCGACTCGCTGGCGCGCGCCTATGCGGAGGCGGCCAAAAAATACACCACGCAGCCGCTGGTGGTCTACAACAAGCCGGGCGCCAGCGGCGCCATCGGCCTGGCCGACGTGGCGAACGGCAAGCCCGACGGCTACAAGATTGCCATGCTCTTCGTCGAAGTGACCATCCTGCCGCACATGGGCATCACCAAGATCACGCAGGACGACTTCATCCCCATCGCCCGCCTCAATGCCGACCCGGCCGCCATCACGGTGCGCGCGGACTCACCCTACAACACGATTGAGGACTTCCTCGCCGCCGCCAAAAAGACGGGCAGCGACGTGAAGGTCGGCAACGCCGGCAACGGTTCCATCTGGCACCTGGCCGCCGCTTCGCTGGAAGAAAAAACCGGCGCGAAGTTCAACCACATCCCTTACCAGGGCGCCGGCCCCGCCGTGCTGGCCCTGCTGGGCGGCCATGTGGACGCCGTGGGCGTGAGCCCGGCCGAAGTCGCCGTGCACGTCGCCGCCGGCAAGCTGAAGATCCTCGGCGTAATGGCCGACCAGCGCGTCAAGGGTTTTGAGAATGTGCCGACCTTCAAGGAACGCAAGGTCGACCTCTCCATCGGCACCTGGCGCGGCCTGGGCGTGGCCAAGGGCACGCCGCCCGAAGTCGTCGAATACATCCGCGCCATGACCAAAAAAGCCGCCGAAGAGCCCGTGATGCGCGAAGTCATGGACAAACTCAACCTGGGTTACGCCTACGCCGACGGCCCCGCCTTCAAGGCGCAGATGGTGCATGACAACGACACCTTCAAGCAACTCGTCACCAAGCTCAACCTGAAGAACTGAGGCAGGGCTTCACGGCGTGCGCGCTGGCGCGTACGCCGCTTTCCTTTGATGCCAGCAACACCCTTTGAGGAGACAAACATGAACGCATTGCACAACAAACGATTCGCCGTCAAAACCCTTGCCGCCTGCGCGCTGATGGCCGGAGCCTTGGGCTTTTCCGGCCTGGCCGCCGCACAGACCAAGCTCAAGTGGGCCCACGTCTATGAGACTTCGGAGCCCTTCCACAAATGGTCGGTCTGGGCCGGCGATGAAATCAAGAAACGCACCAACGGCAAGTACGAAATCCAGGTCTTCCCGGCCTCCACGCTGGGCAAGGAAGCCGACATCAACCAGGGCCTGACCCTGGGCACGGTGGACATCATCCTGACCGGCGCGAGTTTTGCCGGCCGCACCTACCCGCCGCTGGCGATCGGTTATTTCCCCTTCATCTTCCGCGACGCCGAGCACCAGCTCAAGTTCGCCAAGAGCGACGTGTTCAAGGAACTGGCCGCCGGCTACGACCAGAAAAGCGGCAACCACATCACCGCGCTCAATTACTACGGCGCGCGCCACGTGACCTCCAGCGCGGCGCGGCCGATTACCAAGCCGGAAGACATGAAGGGCCTGAAGATCCGCGTGCCGGACGCGCCGGCCTACATGGCGTTCCCGAAATCGCTGGGCGCCAACCCGACGCCGATTGCCTTTGCCGAGGTCTACCTGGCGCTGCAAAACGGCACGGTGGACGCGCAGGAGAACCCGCTGCCCACCATCGAGGCGAAAAAGTTCTATGAAGTGCAGAAGAACATCTCGCTGACCGGCCACATCGTGGACTCGCTGCTGACCGTGGTGTCCGGCCAGCTCTGGGCCAAGCTCAGCGCCGACGAGAAAAAGATCTTCAGCGACGTGATGCTCGAAGCCGCCGAAAAAACCGGCCGCGAGATCATCGCCTCGGAAGCCCGGCTGGTGGAAGAGTTCAAGAAAAAGGGCAACAACGTGATCACGGTCGACAAGAACGCCTTCCGTGCCGCGGTGTTGAAGAACACCACGCCGGCCGACCAGGGCTACCGCCAGGCCGACTACGACCGCATCATCAACCTGCGGTAGCCGCCTGCAAAGCTACTGCGCGATCCGATCTCGCACTTGCGATGCTCGCCGTACCGGAGTACGGCTGCGCTTCTCAGTGCGACCTCGGACCGCTCGCTACGCTTTTCAGGCGACTACCGGCGCTGCTGTAAAGACAAAAATGAAGGAGACACGATGAGTGAAAAAATCATCAGCGACGACGGTTCATTCCACACCGAGGACGAGGCGGTGGACCTGTCCACCGTCACCGTCGAGGGCTGGGTGGCACTGGCTTTTTTCTGGGTGCTGGGCGCCACGGTGCTGTACCAGTTCATCACGCGCTACGTCTTCAACGACTCGGCCGCGTGGACCGAGGAGATTGCGCGTTATGAACTGATCGCCGTGGTCTTCATCGGTGCGGCCATAGGCGTGGCCAAGAACAACCACATCCAGGTGGATTTTTTCTACCGGCACATGTCGGCCAAAGTGGGCCGCGTGATGTCCACGGTGACGGACGTGCTGCGCATAGGCTTTTACGGCGCGGCGGTGTTCATGACCATCCAGATGATGGAAAAAATCGGCAACCAGACCCGCATGACCATCGTGGACATGCCGATGAACATCGTCTACGGCCTGTGCCTGCTGGGCTTTGCCGCCATGTTGTTCCGTTCGGTGCAGGTGGCCCTGATCCACTACCGGCGCGGCTACAGCGTGCTGGAACGTCCCGACTCCACCATGCAAGACCGCTGAACGCGAAGCCCCCTCACCATCATGCTCAAAATATTCTTCCTGATCTTCATGGGCGCCGGCATCCCGGTGGCCATCGCCATGGCAGGCGCCTCGCTGGTGTACATCCTGGTCACCGGCAACCTGCCGCCTTTTGTCGTCATACACCGCATGGTGTCGGGCATTGACAGCTTCCCGCTGCTGGCCGTGCCTTTCTTCATCCTGGCCGGCAACCTGATGAACAACGCCGGCATCACCACGCGCATCTACAACTTCGCGCTGGCGCTGGTGGGCTGGCTCAAGGGCGGACTGGGCCACGTCAACGTGCTGGGCTCGGTGATCTTCGCCGGCATGAGCGGCACGGCGATCGCCGACGCGGCCGGCCTGGGCACCATCGAAATCAAGGCCATGAAAGAGCACGGCTATTCGTCGGAATTCGCGGTCGGCGTGACGGCCGCTTCGGCCACGCTGGGCCCCATCATCCCGCCCAGCCTGCCGTTTGTGATCTACGGAATGATGGCCAATGTATCGATAGGCGCGCTGTTCCTGGCCGGCCTGCTACCGGGCCTGCTGATGGCGGTGCTGATGATGCTGACGGTGGCCTACTTTGCCCACAAGAATAAATGGGGCGCCGACATCAAGTTCTCGGCCAGCAAGCTGGGCAAGGCCCTGATCGAGCTGGGCGTGGTCGCGGCCTGGCCGCTGGTGCTGTGGCTGCTGATCGCAAAGGCCGGTGCACCGGCGCAGGTCACGGTGATAGCCGGGCTCATTGCCTTGTTCGTGCTCGACAAGATATTCAAATTCGAGGCCGTGCTGCCCATCATGACGCCGGTGCTGCTGATAGGCGGCATGACGACCGGCCTGTTCACGCCCACCGAAGGCGCGATCGCCGCCTGCGTCTGGGCCATGGTGCTGGGTTTCTTCTGGTACAAGGCGCTGAAGTTCAAGATGTTCGTCAAGGTCTGCCTGGACACGGTCGAGACCACCTCCACCGTGCTCTTCATCGTGGCGGCCGCGTCCATCTTCGGCTGGATGCTGACGGCCACCGGCGTGACCACGGCGATCGCCTCCTGGGTGCTGGGCTTTACCCAAAGCCCCTGGGTATTCCTGCTGCTGGCCAACCTGCTGATGCTGTTTGTCGGCTGCTTCCTGGAGCCCACCGCCGCCATCACCATCCTGGTGCCCATCCTGCTGCCCATCACCGCGCAGCTGGGCATAGACCCGGTGCATTTCGGCCTGGTGATGGTGCTCAACCTGATGATCGGCCTCTTGCATCCGCCCATGGGCATGGTGCTGTTTGTGCTCGCGCGCGTGGCCCACCTTTCGGTGGAGCGCACCACCATCGCCATCCTGCCCTGGCTGGTGCCCTTGCTGCTGAGCCTTGGCATCATCACCTACTTCCCTTCGCTGGTACTCTGGTTGCCAAAGATGTTTTATTGAAAATGAAACAATCACCCCCGAAGCGCAAATAAACCAACCACCCCCGAAGCGCCTTCGGCGCTTCCCCCTGAAGGGGGCGCCACCTGCGGCCCGGCAAAGCCGGTTCCGCGATGGCACTCGACTGAAAACACTGAGACCCACGTCATGACACCCTTTATCCGCCTCCACCCCGCCGATGACGTCCTGATTGCCCGCGCCCAGCTGGTGGGCGGCACCCAGGTTGAAGACATCACCGTGCGCGGCCTGATCCCTGCCGGCCACAAGATCGCGACGCGCGCGCTGGCAGAGGGCGAGCCGGTGCGGCGCTACAACCAGATCATCGGTTTTGCGAGCAAGCCCATCGCGCCCGGTGAGCACGTGCACACGCACAACCTCAACATGGGCCCCGACAAGGGTGACTTCGCACGCGACTACGCCTTCGGCGCCGACGTGAAACCGGCGCCCGCCAAACGCGAGGCGACCTTCATGGGCATCAAGCGGCCGGACGGCCGTGTGGCCACGCGCAACTACATCGGCATCCTCTCCAGCGTCAACTGCTCGGCCACGGCAGCACGCGCGATTGCCGACCATTTTTCGCGGCAGAACAACCCTTCCGCGCTGAAAGACTTCCCCAACGTCGACGGGGTGGTGGCGCTCACGCATGGCACGGGCTGCGGCATGGACTCCGACGGACTGGGCCTGCAGATTTTGCAGCGCACGCTGACGGGTTATGCCACCCACCCCAATTTCGCCGGTGTGCTGGTGGTGGGCTTGGGCTGCGAGTCCAACCAGATCAATACCTGGCTGGCCCATGGCAGCCTGCGCGAGGGCGAGACCCTGCGCGTCTTCAGCATCCAGGACACGGGCGGCACCGCCAAGACGGTGGCCAAGGGCATCGCGATGATCAAGGAAATGCTGCCGCAAGCCAATGCCGTCAAGCGCGAACCCTGCAGCGCGGCGCACATCACCATAGGCCTGCAGTGCGGCGGCTCCGACGGCTATTCGGGCATCAGCGCCAACCCGGCACTGGGCGCGGCGGTCGATTTGCTGGTGGCGCACGGCGGCACCGCCATCCTCAGCGAGACGCCCGAGATCTACGGCGCCGAGCATTTGCTCACGCGACGCGCGGTGCGGCCCGAGATCGCCGAAAAGCTGATCTCGCGCATCAAATGGTGGGAGCACTACACCGAGATCAACGAAGGCGAGATGAACAACAACCCCTCGCCGGGCAACAAGGCCGGTGGCCTCACCACCATCCTGGAAAAATCGCTGGGCGCGGTCGCCAAGGGCGGCACCTCCAACCTGGAGGCGGTGTACGAATACGCCGAGCCCGTGGGCGCGCACGGTTTTGTCTACATGGACACGCCGGGCTACGACCCGGTCAGCGCCACGGGCCAGGTGGCCGGCGGCGCCAACATCATCTGCTTCACCACCGGCCGCGGCTCGGCCTATGGCTGCGCGCCCTCACCTTCGCTCAAGCTCGCCACCAACTCGGCGCTGTGGCAGCGGCAGGAGGAAGACATGGACATCAACTGCGGCGAGATCATCGACGGCGGCGTGTCGGTGCAGGAGATGGGGCAGCGCATCTTCGAGATGGTGCTGGCCACGGCATCGGGCGAACCGAGCAAGAGCGAAAAACACGGCTATGGCCAGAACGAGTTCGTGCCCTGGCAAGTCGGCGCGGTGATGTAAGCCAAGGCCCATGCAAAAAACCCTTCACGCTACAGATTTGCGCGCCCACTGCGCCCGCATCCTCGCCGCCGCCGGCAGCTCCGCCGAAGAAGCCGAAAAAGTCGCCGCCAACCTGGTCATGGCCAACCTCAGCGGCCACGACTCGCACGGCGTGGGCATGCTGCCGCGTTATGTGGATGCGGTGCTGGAAGGCGGCCTCACGCCGAATGCGCAGGTCAAAACGGTGCTCGATGCCGGCGCACTGCTGAGCCTCAACGGCCAGCGCGGCTACGGCCAGGTGGTCGGCGAGCAGGCGATGGCGCTGGGCATGGCGCGCGCCAAAGAGCAAGGCAGTTGCATCCTGGCGCTGGCCGAATCGCACCACCTGGGGCGCATAGGCCATTTCGCCGAGATGGCGGTGGCGCAAGGCCTGGTGTCGCTGCACTTCGTCAATGTGATGACGCGGCCCGTGGTGGCGCCCTGGGGCGGCGCCGACGGCCGCTACGGCACCAACCCCTGCTGCATAGGCATACCGCTGAAAGACAGCCCGCCCTTTGTTTTGGATTTTGCGACCAGCCGCGTGGCCCAGGGCAAGATGCGCGTGGCGCACAACCAGGGCAAGGCCGTGCAGCCCGGCCTGCTGATCGACGAACACGGCCAGCCGACGACAGACCCCGGCGTGGTGGTGGTGCCGCAGGCCAATGGATTTTTCGGCGCGCTCATGCCCTTCGGCGAACACAAGGGTTACGGCCTGGCCGTGGCCTGCGAGCTGCTGGGCGGCGCGCTGACCGGTGGCGGCACCTGGCACCACCCGACGGTGAGCGTGCGCGCCGTCTACAACAGCATGCTGACCATCCTGATAGACCCGGGCAAACTCGGCACGCAGTCGGCGATGGAAACCGATGCGATGGCCTTCGTGGAATGGCTGCGCAAAAGCCCACCGGCCGACGGCAGCCACGGCGTGCAGATTGCCGGCGAGCCCGAGCGCCGCGCGCGCGTGGAACGCGAACGCGACGGCATTGAGATCGATGGAAGCACCTGGGAAGAAATCGTGGGCGCCGCGGGAAAGTTCGGCCTCACCTTGCCGGGCTAGGCTTTTAGAGCCGCTCTAATCGAACTGCAGGCCGCCGTTGAGATCCAGCACCTCACCGGTGATAAAGCCGCTGAGCGGATGCGCCAGGAACAGCACGCTGTGCGCCAGCTCTTCGAGTTCGCAAAAACGCCCCACAGGAATCTTTTGCCGCAGTTCGGCCTGCCGCTCCGCGCTGACCTGTTCGGTCAGCATCTGGGTTTTGACAAAGGTGGGAGCCAGCGCATTGCAAGTCACGCCGAAAGGCGCGTATTCGCGGGCAAAGCTGAAAGTCAGTGAAATGATCCCGCCCTTGCTGGCGGCATACGCGGGCAGCGGCGACAGGCCGCCGGTTTTTGCGCCGTAAGACGACATGTTGATGATGCGGCCGAAGCCGCGCGCTTTCATGCCCGGCGCCACGCGCTGGCTGACGTAGAACACGCCGTCCAGGTTGACCCTCAGCGTCTTGTGCCAGAGCTCCGGCGTGGTCTGCTCGCAGTTGGCGTACTGCAGATACCCCGCGTTGTTGACGCAGACGTCGATACGGCCGAAATGTTTTTCAATCTCGTCGCACGCCGATTGCACCTGGGCGTAGTCGCTCACGTCCATGACAAAGCAGGCCAGCCGGTCGCCGTGGTGCGCCAGTTCGGCGGCCACGGCTTCAGTGCGCAGGTCGGTGGCTGCGACGCGGTAGCCCGCATCGAGCAGCGCGCGCGCGGTCGCCAGGCCCATGCCGGCATTGGCGCCGGTGACAAGTGCGACCTGGTCCTGGATGGGGGGATGTTTGGGGATCATGGCTTGGGTGTTTCCGTATTCAGTGTTTGAGCTTGACAGGGAGACTGCGGGCGCGGTCAGGCATACGGGGAGCGGCCGGCCTTGAATTGCACAAGCGCCATGACGGCGCCCAGGGTTTGGATGCGTTCCAGCCAGAAGCCCACGCGCGAGGTCCAGCGAGGGTCGGCGGGCAAGGTCTCGCCCCAGATCGCCGGCTGCTGCAGCAATGCCGCCACCGTGCCGGGCGCGTCGCCGCGGTGCTGCTTCGCGATGGCCTGGAGGCGCTCGCCGGCAGGGTCTGAAATCGCATAGGGCTGGCCCTGGTCGTCTTCGGCCAGCAGGTAGCGCATCCAGACGGCGGCCGCGAAGGCCAGCGGCTCGACGTCGGCGCCGGCCGCCAGCCGGGTGTGCAGCGTGGGCAGCCAGCGCAGGGGAATCTTCAGCGAACTGTCCGTGGCGATCTGGTGCACCTTGTGGTGCAGGTCCGGGTTGGCGAAACGCGCGAGCAAGGCATCGCGGTAGGCCGGCAGGCCGGGCCGCTGCAGCTGCGGCATGACGATGTCGGTCATCAGGTGATGCACGAACCAGCGGATGTCGGCATTCGCCACGCAGTCGGCCACCGTGGGCAGGCCCATGACGGCGCCCATCAGGGCTATGGCGGTGTGGCTGCCGTTGAGCATGCGCAGCTTGGCCTCTTCAAAAGGCCTGACGTCTTCCACCACCTGCACGCCCATGGCCGCCAGCGCGGCGCCGTCGGCCGGGTCCACGAAGTGGCGCTCTATCACCCACTCCCAGAAGGCTTCGGTACCCAGCGCGCAGGCATCCTCCAGGCCGGTCATGCGGGCGGCGTCGGCGCGGTGCTGGGCGGTGGCCGCGGGAACGATGCGGTCCACCATGCTGTTAGGGAAGGCGCAGCTGCTTTCTATCCATTGCGCCAGCACGGTGTCTTGCGCGGCGGCGGCGTCCAGGCACAGCTGGCGCAGCTTGCCGCCGTTGCCGCTGAGGTTGTCGCAGGAGGCAATGGTCAGGCCGCCCAGCCCGGCCGCATGGCGCGCGGACAGGCCCGCCACCAGTTGCGCCGCGAGCGCGGGGCCGTAGGCTTTTTCGGTCACCGTGAGCGTGACCCAGCGGGTCGCGGGCGCGGCAATGGCGGCGGTCACCCGTTCCGGCTCGCGCGCCGCGACGCAGGTGTCCAGCACAGAGCCGACCACCTGCCAGCGCCGCCCTTCGGCATTGGCGACCTGCAGGGTGTAAAGCCCGTCCTGGCGGGCCAGCGCGTCAGCCAGTTCGGTACTGCGCATGGCCACGCCCAGCACGCCCCAGCGCGTGTCGCCGCCTTGCAGCAGGGCATCAAACACCGCGGCCTGGTGGGCGCGGTGAAACGCGCCCAGGCCCAGGTGGACCACGCCGGGCGCCAGGGCGCTTCGGGGGTAATCGGGAAGACGCAGGGAGGGCGGAAGCGTCCGCTCATCCAGGACGGTTTGGGAGAGTGCGCGCATGCGTGGGGCCTGCCAATGAAAGGACTTCATTGGACGATTGGACTGACCACTTATCCATAGTGGTAAACCACTATTGGTCTTTTTTACCCCAGAAACCCATAATTGGTCCAACCACTTTTGGATCCAACCGGAACATCCCATGGCACTCCAACTCATCCAGCCGGCCGCCCCCGACGACACAGCGGCAACGCCCCGGGCGCTGTCCGACCGCTCCTACCAGCGCCTGGCCACCCAGCTGCTGGCGCTGATCGCCCAGGGCGAGTTCAAGCTCGGCGAGCGGCTTCCGTCGGAACGCGCGCTGGCCGAACGCTTTGACGTGAGCCGCACCTCGGTGCGCGAAGCCATGATCGCGCTGGAGTTGCAGGGCGTGGTCGAAGTGCGCGGCGGCTCGGGCATTTACGTGACGCAGGTGCGCGCCAACGCGGCCGCCTCCCCTTTCGTGTCGGAAACCGGCCCCGGCCCTTTTGAATTGCTGCGCGCGCGTTGCCTGATCGAGTCGGAAATCGCCTCGGTCGCGGCAGAAACCCGCAAGGACGCCGATCTGGACCGCATCTTCACCGCCCTGAGCGACATGCGCGAGCACATCGACAACAAGGAAGAGAACGAGGCGGCGGACCAGCTCTTTCACCTGCGCATCGCCGAATCCACCGGCAACAGCGTGCTGCTGCAGATGGTGAGCGCCATGTGGGCGCAGGCCAAGGGCCCTGTCTGGACCAAGATCGAACACCACTTCCACACGCAGGAGCTACGCCTGGCTTCGCACGCCGACCACCAGCGCATCTTCAAGGCCTTGCTGGCGCGCGACCCGATCGCAGCGCGCACCGCCATGCGCGCCCATCTCGAGCGAGTCATCAGCGAGTTCGCGCAGGCCTGGAGATGACGCGGCTCTCCCGCTTTTAGCCCCGACAGTTCTTCCCCCCAACAACACAGAAAGAGAGACAAGATGAACGTGCCCAAACTGAAACTCAAATCCACCCTGGCCGGCCTGGCGATGGGCCTGGCGAGCGCCGCGCTGTTCGCGCAGGCGGTGCCGGCGCCCGGCACCAGCCCGCGCATCGACGCGATCAAAAAATCCGGCGAGCTGCGCGTGGCGGTTCTGCAAAACTCCCCGTGGCTGCTCGAGAACACGACCGGCAGCGGCGTGGCCTGGAGTGGCCCGGCCTGGACGCTGGCCAATGAATATGCGCGCCTCCTGAACGTCAAGCTGGTGCCGGTGGCGGTATCGCATGAGACCAAGGTGCCGGTGCTGGCCGCCAACCAGGTCGACATGACCATCAGCCCGCTGGGCGAAACGCCGGAACGGCTCAAGGTGGTGGACTTCGTGATCTATTCGACCACCAGCGTCTGCATGTTCGGCCGCGCGGGCAATGACAAGCTGGCCAAGGTCAAGTCGGTGGACGACCTCAACAGCCCCGACATCACGATTGCCTACTTCACCGGCGGGGCCGAAGAGAACTGGGTCAAGGAACGTTTTCCCAAAGCGAAATTCCGTGCCGTCGCCAGCTCGGGTGCCACCGCACCCGTGGAAGAAATCATGGCCAAGCGCGCCGACGCGGCGCCCATCAACCGTGTGCCCTGGGTCAACCTGAACCAGAAGGTCAAGGGCCTGACGGTGTTTCCGCAAGAGAACAACTGCCAGGGCAGCAAGGAAAAAGCCTCGCCCGTGGGCCTGGCCGTCGACAAGAACCAGCAGGTCTACCTCGACTGGCTGCGCGCGGTGGAAAAAACGCTGGAACCCAAACTCGCCGCCGAAGAAAAGCGCGTGGTCGAGAACCTCAAGTAAGCGCCGGTTGAGACAACCGCGGCGCCGCGAACGGTGCCGCCCTCCATTCCTCCAACAGAAAGAGACAAACCATGAACCGCTTCACCTCCTCCCTTCGCCTGTGCAGGCATCTCGCGCTGGCCGCCGTTGCCGCCGGCGTATCGGCCGCCGCCTTTGCCCAGACCCCCCCCGCGCCCGGCGCCAGCCCGCGCATCGACGCCATCCGCAAGGCCGGCGTGTTGCGCGTGGGCGTGGTCAACAACCCGCCCTGGCTGGCGCAGAACACCACCGGCGAGGGCGAGGCCTGGTCCGGCCCTTCGTGGCTGCTGGGCAAGGAGTTCGCCAAACTGCTGGGCGTGAAGATGGTGCCGGTCCCGGTCAGCCATGAAACCAAGGTGCCGGCGCTGATCGCCAACCAGATGGACATCATGATCGGCCCGTTGAACCAGAACGCCGAGCGCGCCAAGATCATCGACTTCGTGACCTTCTCCAGCACCGGCGTGTGCATGTTCGGCCGCGCCGACAACCCGAAGTTCACCAACGCCAAGACGCTGGAAGATTTCAACAAGCCGGAGATCACCATGGCCTACTTCTCGGGCGCCGGCGAGGAGCCGCTGGTGCGCGAGCAGTTCTCCAAGGCCAAGCTGCGCGGCGTGACCAATTCCGGCTCGGTCGCGCCGATTGAAGAGGTGCTGGCCGGCCGCTCGGACGTCGCGCCGCTGAACCGCATGCTCTGGCCCAACATCAACAAAAAGGTCAAGGGCCTGGCGGTTTTCCCGAAAGAAAACAACTGCCAGGACAGCAAGATCTTCGAGATCAAGACCGGCATGGGCGTGAACAAGAACGAGCAGGTCTACCTGGACTGGCTGCGTGAAGTCGAAAAACGCATGCAGCCCCAGTTACAGGCTGAAGAAGTGCGCATGACGCAGAACCTGAAGTAAAGCGGGCCCGCGGCCCGCCGCCTCAGGCGGCGGGCCGCCCTCTTCCCTTCGCCTTCTCCTTTCTCTTTCATTCAACCCCGGACGGACCTTCCCATGGACGTGGATTTTTCACCGATCATCGAGAACTGGCGTTTCTTCGCCAGCGGCCTCGGCGTCACCGTCCTGCTCAGCGTGATCAGCGCGGTGACCAGCATCCTGGCGGGGCTGGTGATCGCGCTGCTGCGCCTGTACGGCCCGCGCTGGCTCAGCACGCTGCTGGTGTTTTACGTCGACACCATGCGCGCCATCCCCATCCTGGTGGTGCTGGTGTGGATTTACTTCGCCTTCCCGCTGCTGGCCGGCGTGACCTTTCCGCCCTTCTGGGCCGCGCTGGTGGGGCTGACGCTGCACATCGCGGCCTATGCGTCCGAGATCATCCGCGCCGGCATTGAATCGATACGGCCCGGGCAGACGCGCGCCGGGCTGGCGCTGGGCATGTCGCGCGCGCAGATTTTGCGCAAGATCATCCTGCCGCAAGCCACCATCCGCATGCTGCCGGCTTTCGGCTCGGTGCTGACCATGGCCATCAAGGACACGGCCATCGCCACCGTGATCGCCGTGCCCGAACTGATGCACCGCGCCGAAACCGTGGCCGGCCAGAGCTACCGGCCGGTGGAGGTGTTCACGGCCGTCATGGTGCTGTATTTCCTGGTGCTGTTCCCGGTCACCCGCATCGTCGACCGCATGTACCAAAAACTCGCACACCTGGGGCGCTCATGAATTTCGACTGGAACGTCATCTGGACGCACCGTGGCGCGCTGTGGGACGGCGCGCTCATGACCGTGGGCCTGACGGTGCTGACCATGCTGCTGGCCGTGCCGGGCGGCATCCTGCTGGCGCTGATGCGCCTGTCGTCCAACAAGCTGCTGAGTTCGGCCTCGCTGGCCTTCGTGGAATTTTTCCGCAACCTGCCGCTGATCCTGGTGATCTACTGGGCCTTCTACGTGATGCCCATCGCCTTTGACGTGCAGTTCTCCGCGCTCACGACGGCGCTGGTGGCGCTGGTGCTCAACGTCTCGGCCTACAACGCCGAGACCTTCCGCGCCGGCATCAACTCCATCCGCAAGGGGCAGATGGAAGCGGCCCTGGCCATGGGCATGTCACGCCGCCAGGCCATGTTCAAGGTGGTGATCCCGCAGGCGGCGCGGCGCATCCTGCCGGTGCTGGCCAGCACCTGGATTTCGCTGTTCAAGGACACCTCGCTGGTGTCGGTGATCGCGGTCAGCGAGCTGGCCTACACCTCGATGCAGATACGCGCCCAGACCTTCCGGGTGCTGGAGATGCTGACCGCCATGGCCGCGCTGTACTGGCTCATGGGCTACCCGCAGGCAAAACTCGTGGACTGGATCCACAAAAAATACGGAGTCAAGGAATGACATCAGCTACCCAACAAGGCATAGCAGCAACAGCGCCCCGCAAGGGCGCCGACCAGCCGCCCGTGCTGGTCTACGAAAACGTGAAGAAGATGTACGGCGACTTCGTGGCGCTCAACGGCGTCTCGCTGCAGGTCAACAAGGGCGAAGTCATGTGCCTGATCGGCCCCTCGGGCTCGGGCAAGTCGACGCTGCTGCGTTGCACCAACGCGCTGGAAACCCTCAACGGCGGGCGCGTGCTGCTCGACGGCATTCCGCTGCCCACGCGCGAAACCGAGGTGCGCAAGGTGCGCCAGCGCATGGGCATGGTGTTCCAGAGCTTTGAGCTGTTCCCGCACAAGACGGCGCTGGACAACGTGGCCATGGGCCCCATCACCGTGCTGGGCATGAGCGAAGCCGACGCGCGCAAACGCGCCATGGTGTTGCTGGAGAAGGTGGGGCTGGAATCCAAGGCCGGCAACTTCCCGGCCAACCTCTCGGGCGGCCAGCAGCAGCGCGTGGCGATTGCCCGCGCGCTGGCGATGGAGCCGGAGGTGATGCTGTTCGACGAGCCGACCTCCGCGCTGGACCCGGAAACCGTGGGCGAAGTGCTCAACGTGATGAAAAAGCTGGCCCAGGAAGGCATGACCATGATCGTCGTCACGCACGAAATGAGTTTTGCGCAGCGCGTGGCGAACTGGGTGGTGGTGTTTGAAAACGGCGCCATCCTGGAAGAAGGACCGCCCGCGCAGATCTTCGAGAACCCCACGGTGGCGCGCACCCGCGACTTCCTCGGCCACCTGGGATGGAACGGCTGAGCCGCCCCGCCTTGCCCGCCTTTCATTCTTTTATCCCCACTGATTACCCCTGACTTTTCATGAAAATCACCAACGCCCGCGTCATCGTCTGCAGCCCCGGCCGCAACTTCGTCACCCTCAAGATTGAAACCGACGAGGGCCTGACCGGCATCGGCGACGCCACGCTCAACGGGCGCGAGCTGTCCGTCGTGAGTTACCTGACCGAGCACGTCATCCCCTGCCTGATAGGCCGCGACGCGCACCAGATCGAGGACATCTGGCAATACCTTTACAAGGGCGCCTACTGGCGGCGCGGCCCGGTGACCATGAGCGCGATCGCCGCGGTGGACACCGCCCTCTGGGACATCAAGGCCAAGGCGGCAGGCCTGCCGCTGTACCAGATGCTGGGCGGCCGCAGCCGCAACAGCGTGATGGTCTACGGCCATGCCAACGGCAGCGACATCGCCCACACGGTGGACGAGGTGCTGCGCTACAAGGAAATGGGCTACCAGGCGATACGCGCGCAAAGCGGCGTACCGGGCCTGGAAAAGGTCTACGGCGTGGGCAAGGGCAGCATGTTTTACGAGCCGGCCGACGGCAACCTGCCGGGCGAGCACGACTGGAGCAGCGAAAAATACCTGCTGCACACGCCCAAGCTGTTTGACGCGGTGCGCCAGGCCGTGGGCCCGGACACCCACTTGCTGCACGACGCGCACCACCGCCTGACGCCCATCGAGGCGGGCCGGCTGGGCAAATCGCTGGAGCCGTTTCACCTGTTCTGGCTGGAAGACGCGACGCCGGCCGAAAACCAGGAGGCTTTCCGCCTGATCCGCCAGCACACCACCACGCCGCTGGCCGTGGGCGAAATCTTCAACACCATCTGGGACTGCAAGGACCTGATCCAGAACCAGCTGATCGACTACATACGCGCGACCGTCGTGCATGCCGGCGGCATCACCCACCTGCGGCGGATTGCCGACTTCGCCTCCATGCACCAGGTGCGCACCGGTTGCCACGGCGCGACCGACCTTTCACCGGTGTGCATGGGCGCGGCGCTGCACTTCGACACCTGGGTGCCCAACTTCGGCGTGCAGGAATACATGCGCCACACGGAGCAGACCGACGAAGTCTTCCCGCACGCCTACCGCTTTGAGAAGGGCTTTATGCACTGCGGCGAAACACCGGGCCACGGCGTGGAGATCGACGAGAAGCTGGCCGCCAAATACCCGTACCAGCGTGCTTACTTGCCGGTGAACCGCTTGCAGCACGACGGCACCTTGTGGAATTGGTGAACTGGCTCACCCCTGCTGGCGCTCACTTCGTGTAGCGCCCCCTCCCCTTGCAGGGGACAGGCGCCTTGGGACCGGCAAAGCCGGATCCCGGCCCCCGCTAGATAAGAATCCGTGCCCTTAGGCCAGTATCGTTGCGAGGCTGGCTTCGAGGTGCTCTGAGGGCAGGCGTTTAAAGCCTGAGCGAGCGAAGCGCTGCAGGCGGCCGACCATAAAGGCGACGATGACGGAGGCGCGGACCTGGGCGTCTACCGTGGGGGTGGCGGCGCCGCTGGCTGTCGCTGCGTCGCGCAGGCTTTGTTTGAGGCTGGATTCCAGCTTGTCGAAGAACTGGTTCATGCGTTCCTGCAGCCTGTCGTTTTCAAACACCAGCGCATCGCCGACCATGACGCGGGTCATGCCGGGGTTCTTTTCGGCGAATTGCAGGATCATGACGACCAGCTTGCGGGTGCGGGCGGCGTGGTCGGGTTCGCGTTCGCCGATCTGGTTGATCAGGGTGAAGACGCTTTGCTCGATGAACTCGATCAGGCCTTCGAACATCTGGGCCTTGCTGGCGAAATGGCGGTACAGCGCGGCTTCGCTCACGTCCAGCCTGGCGGCCAGCGCCGAGGTGGTGATACGTTCTGCGCCCGGCTGCTCCAGCATGGTCGCCAGCGCCTGCAGGATCTGGACCCTGCGCTCGCCCGGCTTGGGGCGCTTGCGCACCGCAGGCTCGGCGGATGCTGGCGTGGCCTGCGGGCTCAATTCGGATTCAGACGCTAAGTCGGACATAGGCGATGGAATGGAGAATGTTTCAAAAAACCGGGAATCGTTGCAATTGATTCTCGCACAGGGAAGTGACAGATCAGGGCTTGCGATGCCCGGGTTTTTTCACGTGAGGCGAAGCTACAACGTTCTGTTTCGTAACAGCGAGCGCTCACTGTGGCCGGGGAACTACAAACTCAGGCGGACCCGCAATCCGCGCGGGCCAAGGGTATCTGTAACGGCGTCGTCCAGTTCCAGTTGCGAATGGTGGACGCGGGCAATTTCGCTGGCGATGGCCAGGCCCAGGCCGTTGCCCTCGCCCACCGTGCCCTGGACCCGGTAAAAGCGCTGCAAGGCCTTGGCGCGTTCATGCGGCGCGATGCCCGGGCCGTCGTCTTCGACCTCCAGGAACACGCCCGATGGATTGTGCCCGGGCTCGCCGCCGCCATGCGGGCTGGGGCCGCACCGTATGGTCACCGTGCCGCCGGCCGGCGTGTACTTCACGGCGTTGTCCACCAGGTTGCTTAACAGTTCGCGCAGCAGCCATTCATAGCCGGTGGCCTGGGCGGGCTGGGTTTCCAGCCCCAGGTCTATGCCCTTGCGGGAGGCGGCGTCCAGGTGCAGGGGCAGGATGGATTCACACAAGTCCTTCAGGTCCACCCGCTGCATGGGCTGGGCGGCGGCGGCCGAGGCGTCGGCGCGCGACAGCGCCAGCAGCTGGTTGGCCAGCTGGGAGGTGCGCCGCGTCGCGTTGCGCAGCTTGATGATTTTGTCGGCGGGCAGCGTGAGGGCGCCGTCCGAACCGCCGGCCTGCGCCACCTTCGCCACCTTCGCCGCTTGCGCCCAGGCCTCGACCTGGGCCTGCAGCCCGGCCAGCGGCGTGCGCAGCTGGTGTGCGGCGTCGGCGACGAAACGGCGCTGCCCTTCGGCCTGGTCGTTCACCAGGCCGAACAGGCGGTTCAGCGCGCTGACCAGCGGTTGCACCTCGGCGGGTGTGGTGAGCGGGTCGATGGCACTCAAGTCGCGCGGGCTGCGGCGCTCCACCGCGTCTTTCAATTCGATCAGCGGCTTGAGCGCCCGCGTGACGGCCCAGTTGACCGCAAAGCCGGCCGCCAGCACCAGGATGATGTTGGGCAGCAGCACCTTGAGCAGCACGGAACGCACCCACTGCTGGCGCGGGTCCGAGCCGTCGGCCAGCTCGACGATGAGTTCGCCCGCGGCGGTCTTGATGCGCTGGGCCGCGATGCGGTAGATCACGCCGTTGAATTCGATGCTGTGGAACTCGGGCTCGTGCGTGGCCGGCAGGAGTTCGGGGATCCAGATCTCGCCGGCCAGGAATTGCCCCTCCGCGCCCGAAATACGAAAGCCGGCGGAGCGGGTGCGGCCCTTGAGGAAATCCTCCACCTCGGGCGCCAGCAGCAGCACCGGCGCCTTGCCGTGCGCGGGGCCGGGCGCCACCACGGAATCGGCCAGCAGGGGAATCAGCCGCAGCAGCTGCTGGTCTTTTTGCAGCGCGACGTTGCCGGCGGTTCGGTAGTCAAAATAAATGCTCACCAGCGCAAAAATGCCGAGCGGCACCAGCAGCAGCAGCAGCAGGCGGCGCTGCAGGCCCGACTTCATGGCCGCGGGCACGAGGCGGCTGTTGCCGGTGCGCAGGGCCAGGCCGCGGAGCCGGCTTTTCAGGCCGGCGGCCCAGGATTGGCCGGGGGAGTCCATGCCCGCGCCGCTTATTCGGCGCCCGCGCCGGAAGGCATGCCGGATGAGGCATCCACCAGTTCCAGGCGGTAGCCAAAACCGCGAATGGAGCGCACGGCGATACCGTGCGGCTCCAGCTTGCCGCGCAGGCGCGAGATATAGACCTCGATGGCGTTGGGCGTGATTTCCTTGTCCCAGCCTGTCATGGCTTGCAGCAGCTTGTCCTTGCTGGCGGGTTTGGGAGCGTTGATCAGCAGGTATTCCATGACCGTCCACTCGCGCGGGCCGAGTTCTATCAGCTGGCCGTTGGCGCGGGCCTCGCGCCTGGCGGTGTCGAGTTCGAGCGCGCCGAAGCTCAGGGTGGCGCTGGTGGCCGCCTGCGAACGCCGCAGCAGCGCGCGCAGGCGAGCCAGCAGTTCGGGCAGCTCGAAGGGCTTGACCATGTAGTCGTCGGCGCCCAGGTCCAGGCCCTGGACGCGGTCCTGCAGGGCATCGCGCGCGGTCAGAATCAGCACCGGCATGGCCAGGCCGCCGCGCCTCAGGCGCCGGGTCAGTTCCAGCCCGTCGATGCGCGGCAGGCCGATGTCGATGATGGCGGCGTCAAAGGTTTCCGCCTGGAGGACTTCCTCGGCACGCTCGGCGCTGCCGACCCAGTCCACCGCGTAACCGGCATCAGTGAGCCCCAGCTTGATGCCGCTGGCCACCATCACGTCGTCTTCCACTAAAAGTAAACGCATCTATCTGGCTCCCCCCTGAGGCGCCTTCGGCGCCACCCCCTCAAGGGGGCGCCACCTGTGGCCCGGCAAAGCCGGTTCCACGGTGGCCGCTTGCAAAGAGTCAGGGCGCGTAATCACGGGCGGTTTAATGTGATCGGATCATGGTGCCGTAGGCCTGGTCGGTCAGGATTTCCAGCAGCATGGCGTGCGGCACCCGGCCGTCGATGATGTGGACCGCGTTCACGCCGCTTTTGGCCGCGTCCAGCGCGCCTTCGATCTTGGGCAGCATGCCGCCCGAAATCGTGCCGTCGGCGAAGAGCTCGTCGATCTCGCGGGCGCTCAGGTCGGTGAGCAGTTCGCCGGCCTTGTTGAGCACGCCGGGCGTGTTGGTCAGCAGAACCAGTTTTTCGGCTTTCAGCACCGTGGCCAGCTTGCCGGCGACCACGTCGGCATTGATGTTGTAGCTCTCGTTTTCCTCGCCGAAGCCGATGGGGCTGATCACCGGGATGAAGGCGTCGTCCTGCAGGGCCTTGACCACGCTGGGGTCTATGCTGACGATGTCGCCGACAAAACCGATGTCGTGTTCCTTCGTCGGGTCGTCCTTGTCGAGCATCTTGAGCTTTTGCGCGCGGATCATGCCGCCGTCGCGCCCGGTCAGGCCCACGGCCTTGCCGCCGGCCTGGTTGATCAGGCCCACGATGTCCTGCTGCACCTGGCCGGCCAGCACCCACTCGACGACTTCCATGGTTTCCTCGTCGGTGACGCGCATGCCCTGGATGAAGTGGCCCTTCTTGCCCAGGCGATTGAGCGCCGCTTCGATCTGCGGGCCGCCGCCGTGCACCACCACCGGGTTCATGCCCACCAGCTTGAGCAGCACCACGTCCTCGGCGAAGTCCGCCTGCAGGGCCGGGTCCGTCATGGCGTTGCCGCCGTATTTGATGACCAGGGTCTTGCCGTGGAACTTGCGGATGTAGGGCAGCGCCTGGGCCAGGATTTCGGCCTTGTCGCGCGGGCCGACGTGGGAAAGATCGGGATCAGTCATGGGGGTGTCGCTCATGGCCAAAGGGCTTTAAAAGGGAAGATGGCGCAATTGTGCAGCATCGCCGGGACTTGACCCGACACTTTGCGCCTGGCGGGCCCGGCAGGTCAGCGCAACGTCAGCAGGTAGGCCGGGTCGAAGCGGCCGGGCTGGTAGCCGAAGTCGCGCGTCGCGTCCTGGTGGTCGAACACCAGGTCGGCCTGCATGCGCAGGGCCATGTCGGCCGTCAGGTGCGCAAAGCGCGGATGCAGGCGCGCCAGCCGCACCGCGATGCGGAAGGCCCAGATCGGGACGGGGATGAACACCGGCTTGCGGCCCAGGGTCTCAAAGATGCGCCGCACCATGTCGACATAGGCGAGTGTCTCGCCGCCGCTCAGGTTGTAGGCCTTGTTGTAACTGGCGGGGGCGTCCAGGCTTTGCACGCAGGCCAGGGCCAGGTCGCGCGCATGCACCGGTTGCCGCCGGCCGGCGGCCTGGCCGAAACGCGGGAAAAACCCGAAGCGGCGTACCAGCCGGGCGATGTCGGCGACGTTGCGGTCCCCGCCGGCGCCGCCGTAAATCAACGTGGGCCGGAAAATCGTCCAGGCCATGCCCAGCCGCTGGCACTCGGCCGCCAGGTGGTCCTCGGCCGCGATGAGCTTGTTCACGACCTCCAGCTCATACGGGCTGGCCGAGGCCAGCTTGGTGAAGCGGCTGGTCGAGCTGAAGGCAATGACACGCCGCACGCCGCGTGCGTGGAACTTTTCAAGCCAGCCCGGCAGCAGCCAGAGGCTTGCGGTGTGGATGAGGGTGTGGGCTTCTATCGCCGGGACATCCGAGGCCTTGTCGGCCAGGTCGAGGAAACGCCAGGCGCAGTTTTCACCCGCAACCGATGTGCGGCCCAGAGTCTGGGCGGCCACGCCGCGTTCATGCAGCAGGGGCAGCAGCAGCGACCCTATGGTACTGGTCGCGCCCGTGACGAAAACCCCGCCATGCCAGCCTGTCGCCATCGCTATTCCTTGAGCAGTTGCCGTACGGTCTTGCGCAATGCGCCGTCGACCGAGATCGGGGGCTGCCAATTCAGCACGCGCCGGGTCTTGGTGATGTCGACCTGCAAGGTTTCGCACAGGCGCTGGACCACAGCCTCCTTGCCCAGCACTCGGCCGCCCATTCTCAGGATGAACATGGGCACAGGCAACAGGAACGCGGGCCTGCCGAAGGCCGCCGCCGTGCGCTGCAACAGCGCGGTGACCGTCAGGTCTTCGCCGTCGCTCACCAAAAAAGTCTGGTTGGCCGCGGCCGGATGGCGCAGGCAGGTGGCGATCAAATCCACCAGGTTGTCGATCGCGACCAGGCTGCGCTGATTGCCCAGGGAGCCGAGTGGCAGGGGAATGCCCAGCACCACCCACCGCATCATGGTGTGAAAGTTGGCCTTCACCCCGGGGCCGTAAACCAGCACAGGCCGGATGACGACGACCTCCATGCCGCTTTCTTCGGCCAGCCGCATCAACGCCTGTTCCGCCTCGAGCTTCGACACGCCGTAGGAATCCATGGGCACCGGCGTGTCGTCCGCCTCGAAGGGCTGGCCCACGGGCGTGGCCTCCCCGTTGACCTTGACCGAGCTGACAAAAACAAAACGTTTGACGCCGGCCGCGGCGGCCTGGCGCGCCAGGTTCATCGTCAGCGCCACGTTGATGCGGCGGAACTCCGCCAGCGGATCCAGCGCGGTCTCGCGCATGAGGTGGACCCGGGCCGCCAGATGCACGATGCTGTCGACACCCGCCAGCGCGGCAGTCCAGTCAGTTTGCTCGTCCATGTCGCCCAGCGCCAGGTGTTGCACAGCCGCCGGCGCGCCGGCGCCGGAGTTCTTGCGGACGGCGCCCAGCACCTCGTAGCCCCGGGACGGCAGGTCGGCGCAGACGGCCTGGCCGATAAAACCGCTGGCCCCCGTGACGAGCACACGATGGCCCGAAGCGCCGGCGGAGTCGGCAACCGGGGCCTGGATCATGACCTGCGACGCCGGCACCGGTTCGGCGGCGGGCCTGCTACGAAAAACTCCGCCCCATTTGCGCCAGTAGAGCCAGCCCGACTTGACCGTGATCAGTTTGGAGCGGAAGGAGCGGTGCGTATCGCGCGCCCACTGGTGCACCACACGAACGGCGGGCACATACACCACGCGGGCCGTCTTGAGCATTCGCCGGCCTATGTCCGCGTCTTCGTAATGCAGGAAGAAGTCCGGGTCAAAGCCGCCTATGGCTTGAAGCGGCGCGGTGCGGAAAAACATGAAGCAGCCCGTGGGGTACTCCAGGGGATGAATGGCTTTGTCATAGTCGCAATCGCGCATTTCGAACTCGTCGATGACGAAGCCGAGCCTGGATTGCAGCCACGGCGGGGAAAAACTGCGCAGGAACATGACCAGCAGCGTCGGGTTGCGCTTGCACAGGTAATGGCGCTCGCCATCCTCCCCGTAGACGGCCGGACTCAGCAAGCCGACGTCACGATGGTCTTCCATGAAGCGCAGGGCCTCAAGCAGCGCGTCGGGGTGGACAAAGAGGTCGGGATTCACCACCAGGTGATAGTCTGAACGGGCGCCCGCGATGACGAGGTTATTGCCGCGGCCGTAGCCCACGTTGCCCGCCGCGTCCAGCAGGTGCAAGGTCCAGTCCGGGACTGCCGGCCGAACGCCCTCCAGCCACTGCGCCACCTGGGAATGCAGAACCGGGTCGTCCGAATTGTCGACCAGCGTGAGTGACAATTCGAGCGAATATTGCTGCCCGGCCAGGCGCGCAGCCTCCTGCAAGGCCAGCAAGGTGAGTTTGACCATCTGCAGGTCGGGCTTGTAGATCACCAACGATGCGCTGATGACCAGGGGTTGGCTCACGGTGTCTCCTCACTGGAATCCGGGCCCTTCAGGGGCACGATGGTTGCCGGCACGCCTACAGCCAGCGCAAAAGCCGGCACGTCACGCAGAACCACGGCATTGGCACCTATCTTGGCATGCTCGCCCACCACGACGCGCCCAATGACCTTGGCGCCCGCGCCAATGAGCACGTTATTGCCTATTGCCGGCCTGAGGGCCACGGTAAAACCCATGTCAGGCTCGCTGGTTCCCAGCGTCACGCCCTGCATGATGGTGCAGTTGTCGCCGATGCGCTCCGCGCCCAGCACCGTGCCAACGGTGTGCGGCAGAAACAGCCCCCCTCCTATCTGCACCTGCGGCGACACCTCGATGCCGAAGACCAGCACGTTGAGCATGGAGAAAAACTTCGCGAACAGGCCCCAGCGGCGCTCGTAGCAAAACCCGGCAAGGCGCAGCAGCGTGACGGGTGCCATTCGCGGATTGAAGCAGGCGAGAACCAGCGCTGCCGTGGACACCGGCCCATGGTGTCCACGCATGCCGTAATAGCGCTCGATATCGGACCGCAATTTCTTCACAAAACCACTTTCTTGTAGGCAAACAATGCCGCTACGCTGACAGCCAAGCCCACGGACATGCACAAAAATCCGGCAAGCTCCGGATATGCCGGGGGCAAACCCGCGGACGCAAATGCCATGTAAAACAAGGGGGCCGTGCCGGCCGCCAAAAAAGGCCAGATCTGGCGCCGCCGCATGAGCTTGTTTTTCATCCGCGCATATTCCACCACGAATACGAGATAAAGAAAATTCGGCACAACAAAGGCCCAGCTCAGCGCTTCCAGCGAGCCGAAGCTGCCCAGCGCATAGCGGGTCGCGGCCAGCAGCGACAGGTTCAGGGCCACGTCGGAAATCACCAGCACGCGGGAATTGCGCGTCGCCAGGATCATGGTCCCGTAGACCCATGAAACACCCCGGAATATCACCGCGATGACCAGCACCATCAACACCCGGCCCGAAGCCTCGAATTGCGGGCTGTACAGCAGGGTGATCAGCGGCGCTTGCAGCAACACCATCGCATGGCAGATCAGGATGCTGGCACTGAGCACCAGGTAGGCCGTCTTGAGCATGCAGGCCTTCTGCGCCTCAGGACGCGTCGCGGCAGTGAGCAGCGGCAGGTAAATGGCGCTGCAGGCGGTCAGGAACAGCGTGGTGTAGTTGAAGGTCAAGGTCCAGCCGGCGTCGAACAGCCCCGCAAAAGCCAGCCCCTTGGCCTCGATCACCCAGGAGCGTATCAACAGCAGCGCGATGGTGGTCGACAAGGCCGCTACCAGATTGGAGAGGGCAAACCTGACGAAAGCACGGCTTTGCGCCTTGGGCAGGCCTTGCAGGCGCACAAGCGCTTCCAGACCCGGCAGGCGCGACACACCCAGCGCGCCGATCAGGCCAGTCACGCCGAAACACAGCACAAAAGCCGCCGCCAGAAGCCGCGGATCCGGCGCAAGCCGCCACCATCCAGCGCCGGCCAGCAGCAGCACCAGTGCCGCAGGCCCGGCAATTTGCGCCAGCGCCAGGTAGCGATAAGAGCGGTAGCCGTTGAGCACGGCGAGAGCATAGGTACCGGCGACATTGAGCATCACGGCCAGCGCAATCCAGCGTACCGTCGCCACAAGCCCGGGGGCCTGGGATGACAGGAAGAACTGCGTCAGTTGGGGCGCGGCGGCGGCGATGGCGAGCACCATGGCGGCACCCGACAGGCAGATGAGGCGCGCGGCGGTCGCACGAAACTGCCTGCGCGCGGCTTCCTCCTTGCGCTCGGCAAGCCCCTGGACCACCGAATTGGTTCCGCCGAAAGTGGCGCCTACCGTCGCGGCCTGGGCCATCTGCCGCAGTTGGGAGAACAGGCCGACCCCTTCCGGGCCCATCCAGTACGCCATCGCCTTGAAGCTTAAAAGCCACAAAAAGGCCGAGCCAAAAACACCCGCCGTGCTGGCGAGAATGCCGCTTTTCAGGTTTGTCGACAAGGCAGCCATGCGGCAGCGCTATGCGCCCGGCCTCGAGGCGGCCGGAGGGCGCAGGCGCGACAGCAGCATTCCCCAAAGGAAATAGGCGAATATGCCCGGATAAGGTTGGCGCAGCGTCACCTTGAAGCTGCTGTCGACCAGCACCATGAAGGCCACAAGGCCTGCGAGCCAGAAGACCTCATCCGGCAACGACTTGCGCAAGCGCCGCACCAGAAAGGCCGTATAGACGACCAAAGCCAGCAGCGGCAGCAGAGATATCAGCCCGAAGTTGTAGGTGAAATCCAGGTACCAGTTATGCGCGCTGGTCCTGACCTCGCGCGCCGGAGGCGACACATGGCCGAACAACAAGGCGCGCGGGCTTTCAGTGATCCAGGCTCCGTACATCTTCCAATCGCCAAGGCGCTCCTGGAGATTGACCGGCATCCGGCCCTCGGCCAGGGTCTGGAACTTGCCGAGGTACTGGCCTTGGTCGCCGATCAGGTTGTTGTTGTGTTTCGCGATGCTGTAGTACAGCGTCGCGCCGCCGGTCGCGATCAGGAACCCGCCGCCCAGCAACAGCAACAACACCCAGCGATCCGCTTTCAGACGGGATATCTTCCGCAGGAAAAACAGCAGCACAAAAATGATGTACAGCCCGATCGCCAGGAAGGAGGCACTGGCCAGCGCGTACACGCCCATGACCACGCCCAGGATTCGCAACAAGACCTTGTGCCGATCCCACAGATACACCAGGGTCAGGCAGAAAGCCGCGACAAAAACCACCGGCACAAACTGGAAATGCTGGTAAATGCTGAACACATAGAGGTGGTGCGTGAGCGTCAGGCTGCCTTGCAACCACCCGACCATCAGCTGAAAGGGAACCAGCACCAGCAGCACCCCCATAAAAGCCGTTGGGACCGCGTTGGTTTCGTCGTGCACCTGTTGGCCCAACACGAGTCCCATGGTGGGCAACAGAAATTGCCCGGCAAGCAGCAATTTTCGCGCCTCGATGTCCAGGGCCTCGCCCGCGAACAGGATGGACAGCAGCATGGCCGCCACAAGCACCGCGATGAAAGTGACCGCCACCATGGCCTGGCGGTAATTTTTCCTGAAGAACACCAGGCCGAAGAAGCAGGCGCCGATCGAAATCGGCAGCGGCAATTTGCTGAGCAAGCCACTGGAGTCGGTCACCAGCGCCACATTGTTGTAGACGCCGCCGGAAATCTGGATGAATAAAGGGAAAAGCAGTCCGATGGCGATGAGCCAAAGTACCGTGGAGTTCGTTTTGGATTGCATAATTCTTTTCATGTCAGCATGTCAGGCTGAACCAGCTTTGCCGCATGCGGGCATTCCGGCGGGTCCAGAGCATGCATCCCTATTTGCGCGAGTCGTTCTCGCTTGTGGCGTCGCCGATGCGACAGAGGCCGTCGGCGCAAGCCGCCCCATGAGTCTCCTGGAGCGAGCGGGCCGCGCGCCCTCCCTGAATACCGGTCACATCATTCATCATCGTGTCTCACACCAGTGCGTCGCGCCTGCAGAATTTCCACCAGCCGAACGACCTGACGGTTCATATTGAAATGTTCATTGAAATAAGCCCTGCCACTGCAGCCCATTGCATGCCTCTGAGTCGCCGTCAAAGCCTTCAGGCCGCGAATGCAACCTGCCAGCGCCTCGGCATTTTCGGGCTCGCAAACCATTCCGGCCCCGGAATTGCTCACCACCTTTGCACCCTCGCCATGCAAGGCTGCAACAATTGGCCTGCCGGCCGCCAGATAGGCTTGGATCTTGCTGGGCACAGTGTAAGCGAGCGCGCCCCCGCCTTTCAGGGACACCAGCAAAGCCGAAGCCCTGTCAAACAGTTGGGGCATCAGGGCCGCCGGGAAACGCCCCGGCAACAAGAGGTTGTCCAGCTTCATGAGCGCTTTTTGCCCTCGCGCCCAGTCCAGCATGCTGCCGCTGCCGACCAGCACCAGGCGTATGTCGGCCTCTCCTTGCAACAGGACGGCCGCCTCCACCAGCGTTTCAATGGCCTGGGCCTTGCCGATATTCCCGGCAAAAACGACGCTAAAGCCCGGCCCCAGCGCATCAAGCAGTTCAGGCGCGAGCCCTTGCGTGTTGTCTGCCGGCGCGTCGGGGTCGAGTGCGTTGGGGAAGTAAACGAGCTTGCCGCGGGCGGCATAGCGGGCCACGGGCTCTTCAAAGGCCCTTGATTGCAACAGCAAGGTGTCGCTCATGGCGTAAATCCAGCGCACCAGCAGGCCCACCCCTTTCAGCACGCCGCGGTTATGGACAAAGCCGGTGGCCTCCAGGCTCTCCGGCCACATGTCCTGCACCCAAATGGCCAGATGGGCCCGCTTCAGCCACTTGAGCAGGACGGCCGGTATGGCTTGAGTGATCGGCGACGGAGCAAAAACGAGAATAGCGTCGAAGGAATATGAACGCAGAAGCCAGGGCAGAAACAAAAGGCCGGAAAACATAAAGGACAGGTAGTTCATCGCGAGATTGAACCCGCCCCCCCCACCTCTTGGCCAGATAGGCACGCGGACCACGTCGACCTTATCCAGGTAGCGCTCGCGCTGGATACCCCCGGCACGGTAGCCCGCAAATACGTCGCCGTCCGGGTAGTTGGGCTTGCCGGTTGCCACCACCACCTCGTGCCCCTGCGCCACCAGCTTGCCCACAAGGTCGTTGACGATGAACTCTTCAGGCCAGAAGTATTGCGAAATCACGAGCAATTTCACGGCAACGGTCCGGCAGCGAGAATTCGGCGGTACAGCTCGACGTAGTGGCCAACCACGATCGGCCAGGCATACCGGGACCGCACAAAGGCCTCGAGGCGAAGCCCCGTTTCGCGGAGCGCATCGGAATCCTGGAGCAAGGCGGACAGGCCCACGGCGAGGCCGTCGCCGCTGGCTGCCACGATGAGCCGCCGGTCGACCGCGGCGATTTCATCAAACCCGCACTGGTCCGTTAGCAACACCGGGGTTCCGCAGATACCGGCTTCCAGCGCAACAATGGACATGGCCTCCTGGCGCGAAGGCACGACCAGCAATTGCGCGAAGCGGTAAGCGCCCGCCTTGGCCGTGCCGTCCAGATGGCCCAGGAAATGCACACGGCAGCCCAGCCCGGACTGCGCGGCCCTTGCACGCAAGGATTCCAGCATCCCGCCGTCGGGCCCGGCAAATACCAACTGGTGCCCGGGAAAGCGGTCGCAAACCCGCGCAAAAGCCTCCAGCAAAAGATCCGGGCCCTTGATAGGGTTCAGGCGTCCCATGAACAGGATGAAGGGTGCATCCGCAAGGCCCTGCGACCGAAGGAAGGTCGCCCGGTCGGTCGGGGGGAAATCTTCTTCAGACACCCCGTTGGGTATCACCATCACACGTGAAGCAGGCACACCGTAGCGCTCAAAATGCGAAAACTCACCCGGCGTCACGGCAATCCAGCCGGCAGCATTGCGAATCACGGCCTTGCCCACCAGCAGGTTGTAAAGCCGCTTGAGCCAGGCGGAACGGCCAAACAAGGGCAAGGCCCCGGCGGGGCACACGACATAAGGCTTGCCCACGGCGCGCGCCGCCAGGTAAACCATGGCATTAAGCACGCCCCAGTGGCCGATCAGGTGAATCACGTCGGCCGTCTCCACAAGCTTGCGTATGGTTTTCCAGCGCACGCGAGGCACGAAAAACCGTTCCCACAAGGAGTCCAGCGCCACCACCGTGGCCGGCGCCAGGGCAAGGACCCGGCCGGCGTCCAGCCCGGTGCCCAGGGTGAGCACCGTGCACGCCACGCCGCGCCGCGCCAGAAAGCGGCTCATCTGAAACGTTCTTTCGGCCGTTCCTCCGCCGCCGCGCAGGCTCAGGGAAGAGCTCACATTGAGTACACGCACTAGAGGCCGGCCTTTCCGGGGCGGTCCAGGTACTGTGAGCGATACCAGGCCGCATAGCGAAGCAGGCCGTCCCCGAACGGCACGGGCGGCCGAAAGCCCCATGCGCCCAGCTTGCCGGCGTCGTATATGCAGAGAGGATTGACGTTGTTTTTTCCCAGGGCCCGGAGCATCAACGACAGTACCCACGCAGGAAGGAAAATCCGCGGCCGCGGTGAACGCTGAATTCCCAAAGCCTGCATCATCGCGAATTCGACGCTGGAAAATTCATTGGACGGCGCGTCATCGTCAGAGACAATAAATATCTCCCGGTCCAGGGCGCGGCCGGGATCGGCCAGGAAAATGATCGCCGCAACGACGTTGTCGATGTGCACGAGGTTCATCCGCCTGCGCCCAAAGATACAGGCCTTGGCCGCATTTCGCCAGCGACTGCCTCCGGCAAGGTCCCGGGCCAGTTTCTTCAGATTCTCGCCACCGGGACCAAACACGGCTGTGGGCCTGAGAACTGCCACGCCGTGGCAGTTCTCGCCGGCCGTCAGAACGGCGGCTTCCATCTTCAGCTTGGTCGTGGCGTAGGCCGTCGCAGGCCGGCAAGGGCTGGCTTCCGTGACACACTTGTCCGGGGTGCGGCCCGCGACATCGGCCGTGCTGCAGTGGATGACCCGCGCCACTTTTGCCTGGCGGCAGGCCACCAGCAAGTTGCCAACGGCGGCCAGGTTTTCCACCTCGCCTTCGCCCCAGAGGTAAACGAGGTTGATGACCGTACAGCCCTGCTCGACAAAGCCCTTGAGTGTGGAGGGATCACGGAGGTCGCCCTGGACGACTTCCACTTCAGGCGGCCACGCTGACTGCGCCGCCTCGCTGCGCAAGGAGCGGGACAGGACCTTGACCCGGTACCCGCCAGAGCGCAGCAGCGCGCTCACCAGGTGAGTCCCGATGAAACCCGACGCACCGGTGATTGCAATGGTTGTCAAAGCCATAACAGCCTAACCCGAAGCCGTACCGACAGCGTCCACAACTGCACACTCATTCCATCCATAGAAATTCGACAACAGGCGGTTCCGCCGAGACGCAGGGGGAAACAGGAGAGACGCCATGTCCTGGCTGACTGGCCGCGCGTCAAAGCCCAGGCCGGCAGCATAGAATCAAGTCTGACGGAATCCCGCCTTATCCACTGGTGAGGCGTTATTCTATGCACCTGGGCGGGAAACCTAATAAAAACAACATTAGCCAGCTATTCGCCCATTGGAGAAACATCACGCCGCCATACTTGGACGGCTGCTTTCAGGGCCGGCCGGGCTCTGCATGTGCATAAAAAGGCAGCCCGCCTGGAGCATTGAGACAAAAGGATAGCCCATGGGCGCAATATTAGGGTACGGGGGGCGCTTGAAGCGGATATTTGACTTGGCACTAGCCATTTTTCTCTCGGGCTTGTTGGCCCTTCCGATCCTGATCCTGGCCGTCCTGGTCCGACTGACGTCGCCTGGGCCCGCGTTGTATTGGTCGGATCGCGTCGGGCGCCGCAACACCATATTCAGGATGCCCAAGTTCCGCAGCATGCGTGTAGGCACACCGGCCGTCGCCACCCATTTGCTGGCCAACCCCCAGGCTCACCTGACCCCGATAGGCGCCTTTCTGCGCAAAAGCAGCCTCGACGAGCTGCCGCAACTGTGGAGCATTCTCGCCGGCGACATGAGCTTCGTTGGCCCAAGGCCGGCCCTGTTCAACCAGGCCGACCTGATTGCCCTGCGCACGGAACAAGGCGTGGATGCATTGGTTCCTGGACTCACTGGATGGGCGCAGGTCAATGGCCGCGACGAGTTACCCATCCCCGACAAAGTGGCGCTGGACGCCGAGTATCTGCGCCGCCGGTCGATCTGGTTCGACATGCGCATTTTGTGGTTGACTGCGGTCAAGGTGCTGCGCCGTGACGGTGTGTCCCATTGAGTCCGCCGCCCATCGAGCTTACTGTGTACAGGCAATGATAAAAAACAAACTGCTAAGCCAGCCGCGGCGCGTCAAACAACTGGTGGTGCTGGCGGCGGACGCCGTGATGGGCGTGGCCGCTGTCTGGCTGGCCTATTCCTTGCGCCTCGATAGCCTTCACTGGCCTCACAGCCCTCATCAATGGTGGCCCTACCTGCTCGCGCCGGTTCTGGCCGCGCCCATCTTCTGGCGCAACGGGCTCTACCGGGCCGTTTTCCGGCACAGCGGCATGGCGGCCATGCGCGCGCTGGCCGTGGCCGTGTCGCTGTACTGCGTGCTGTTTTCCGGCGTGCTGGTGTTGATGCAGTGGCCTGATGTCCCCCGTTCGATCGGGTTGCTGCAGCCGCTGATATTGATGCTGCTCATAGGCGGAAGCCGGGCGGTCGCGCGCCAATGGCTTAGCAGCCTTTCCGCCAGCCAGCGCCACAGCCTGCCGGTCAGCCACCTGCTGATCTATGGTGCGGGATCCGCCGGCGTCCAGATCGCCAACGCCATCGCCACCTCGCACGAGTTCAAGCTTTTCGGGTTTATCGACGACAGCCGCACCCTTCAGGGCCTGACCATCAATCACGTACCGGTCTATGCGCCCGGCGAACTGCCTCGCCTGGTCGAAAAATACGACATCACCGACATGCTGCTGGCATTGCCATCTGTCAGCAGGTCCAGGCGCAATGAAATCCTGAACGAACTCCAGCCATTGCCGGTCCACGTGCGCTCCCTGCCAGGCCTGACCGATCTCGCCCATGGCCGCGTGGCTCTGGCCGACATCAAGGATCTCGACGTGGAAGACCTGCTGGGGCGCGATGCCGTTCCGCCCAACCGCGAATTGCTGGTCCGAGGCCTGGCAGGCAAGGTCGTGTTGGTCACCGGCGCCGCCGGCAGCATCGGCAGCGAACTGTGCCGGCAGATATTGCAGGAGCACCCGGTGCGCCTGGTTCTGGTGGAGCACAGCGAATTCGGTCTCTACACCCTGCAGCAGGAACTGCAGCAGCTAAGCCTGCGCCTGGCAGAACGCGCCGGTGTCAGCGTCGAACTCATTCCCCTGCTGGCCAATGTACGGGACTACACGCGAATGCTCGAGATTTTCCGCGCCTATCGGCCCCACTCGGTGTTTCACGCCGCGGCTTACAAGCACGTCCCGCTGGTTGAGCACAATCCGGCCGAAGGCATTGCGAACAACGTCCTTGGCACACTGAGCGCGGCGCGCTCCGCCGTCGAAACCGGCGTCAACCAGTTTGTGCTGGTGTCCACCGACAAGGCGGTGCGCCCTACCAATGTCATGGGGGCCAGCAAGCGCCTGGCCGAAATGGTGCTGCAAGCCCTGTCGTCCATTCCGGCCGTCACCTTCAAGGAAGGGCTGCCCTCCGTCGACAATCACACCTGCTTTTCAATGGTTCGCTTCGGCAACGTGTTGGGCAGCAGCGGCAGTGTCGTGCCCCTGTTCCGGCGCCAGATCGAAAGTGGCGGCCCGATCACACTCACGCATGCCGATGTCACGCGTTACTTCATGACCATTCCCGAAGCCGCCCAGCTGGTCTTGCAGGCCGGCGCCATGGCCACAGGCGGCGAGGTTTTTGTGCTCGACATGGGCGAGCCGGTCAAGATCATCGATTTGGCCCACCGCATGGTCAAACTCTCCGGCCTCACGGTGCGCGACGAGAGCCGTCCGGACGGCGACATCGCCATCGAAGTCACGGGACTGCGCCCGGGGGAAAAACTGTATGAGGAACTGCTGATCGGCGACAACCCGGCGGCAACCGTTCACCCGCGCATCCTCAAAGCCCACGAGGATTTTTCCCCTTGGACTGAATTCCGGGCGGACCTGGAGCAACTCCAGCGAGCGGTCGCCGTTAACGACACGGCGGCTTTGCGGGCCCTCCTGCTCAAACGCGTGAGCGGGTTCACGCCGGATGCGCAGGACAGCGATCTTGTGGGCATGGCGGGCAACTAAAAGTCGGCGGCCTTAAAAGCCTGGCCGACGCCGTCTTTGGCCGACAAGGTGGGCGCACCGTCCAGCGGCCACGAGATCGCCAGCGTCGGATCGTTCCACGCGAGGCAGCGCTCCTGCTCGGGTGCGTAATAGTCGGTGGTTTTATAGAGAAAATCGGCGCTGTCGCTGAGTACCAGAAAACCGTGCGCCAAGCCGGGCGGCACCCACAGCTGCAGATTATTGGATTCGCTCAATTCCAGGCCGGCCCACTTCCCGAAGGTCGGCGAACCGGGGCGGATGTCGACGGCGACGTCGAAAACCGCCCCCCGAGCGACGCGGACAAGCTTGCCTTGCGGTTGCCCTAGCTGGTAGTGCAGCCCGCGGAGCACGCCCCTGGCGGAACGGCTGTGGTTGTCCTGCACGAAATGATGATCGGTGCCGGTGGCATCGTTGAAGGCCCGCTGGTTGAAGCTTTCGAAGAAGAAGCCCCGCGAATCACCGAAAACCCGGGGCTCGATGATCAGGACGTCGGCGATTTCCGTAGGCGTGACTTTCATGGCCGCCCTCCTTCCTTGAGCAAGCGCATCAGGTATTGGCCGTAGCCGTTCTTGGCCAGTGGCATCGCCAGTTGCGCCAGCTGGGCGCCGTCGATAAAGCCGTTACGCCAGGCGATCTCCTCCGGGCAGGCAATTTTGAGTCCCTGGCGGTGCTCCAGTGTCGCGATGAACTGGCCGGCATCGAGCAAGCTGTCATGCGTGCCGGTATCAAGCCACGCGTAGCCGCGCTGGAGGATCTGCACATTCAACTGGCCGCGAGCCAGGTAAGCCTCGTTGACAGCCGTGATTTCCAGTTCACCGCGTGAACTGGGCTTGATGGACTTGGCGATCTCCACGACCTGGGCGTCGTAAAAATAGAGGCCGGTGACGGCGTAATTGCTTTTGGGCACAGCAGGTTTTTCTTCGATGCTGCTGGCCTTGCCGGTCTGGTCAAACGCCACGACGCCATAGCGCTCGGGATCCTGCACATGGTACGCAAATACCGTTGCGCCGCCTTGCTGCGCATCAGCTTCCATCAGCAAGGTATGCAGGTCATGCCCGTAGAAAATATTGTCGCCCAGCACAAGGGCGGAGGGCGCGCCGGCGAGGAAGGCCTCGCCGATGATGAAAGCCTGCGCCAGCCCGTCGGGGTTCGGTTGAACCGCGTATTGGAGCTTCATGCCCCATTGCGAACCGTCGCCCAGCAACTGCTCGAAGCGCGGAGTGTCTTGCGGCGTGCTGATGATGAGCACTTCACGGATCCCCGCAAGCATCAATGTGCTCAGCGGGTAGTACACCATGGGTTTGTCATACACCGGCAGCAACTGCTTGCTGATGGCCAGCGTGGCGGGGTGCAAACGTGTGCCCGAGCCGCCGGCGAGAACGATGCCTTTGCGTTGAGTCATGGGTACAGGGTCCATTGAGTGAGTCTGCATACGGGTGACGGCTGCGCCGGGGCAGGAGGCTCGGGGTTAAATCGATATCGCAGTTTAGCCATGTTCAGGCCGTTTTAACCCGCAAGCGGCTGCCGCGCGGTGTCTACCTACTTCAGATCGATATCTTCGAGTCTCCAGAGACCCAGGCACTTGTCCGTGAACATGTTGTTGCCCTCCGTGCATCCCTCATTGATAAGCAGTTGGGGGGGCGGGAAGTTGAAAGGCGGCAGCTGCTTGTTCAACGGGCGCCAGAAGCCGCTGCCGAGATCCTGGTTCGCCTTGCGCTGTGTAAACGTGGTGGTGAGCAGATAAGTGGCACCCGAGCGCTTGAAGTTGGCGATGATTTTCCGGGCGTCGTCGAACGACAGATGAACCAGGCAATCCCGGGAAAAGATCAGGTCAACTTTCGGCAACTCGCTGCTCGCCAGGTTCAGGCACTGGAAACTGGTTTTTCCCGTACCGAATTCACGCTGGTTTCTGGCAATCATGGGCTCGACGATATCGACGCCAATGTAGCGATCGACCGGCAAATCGACATGCCGCATCCAGTACCAGTCACCGCATGGCGCGTCCAGAAAAGTCTTGACGTCCAGGCTCTGGAGCAGGCGCGGTATCTCCCGTCGTATGACGGCCGTCTGCACCATGTCCGAGCCCTCCCCCGAGCGCGACTTTGCTCCTCCGAAGATGTTCTTGTCATACACCTCGGAGAATTTCTCTTTGAGCGCGAGATCGCGCACCGCCTCCGCGGGTGGGGCACGCAGCCTGGCGCCGCGAAGCAGCCGGCGGACAAGCCCCCGCACACGCGCCGGCAAGAGGCGCCGCAGCGGTTGAACGCAGTACTTGAGCGGGCCAAGCACCAGGCTCGCCCCGACTCGCAGCTGCGTCGGCAAGGGCTCGCCCGCAAGCTTCGCCAGGGCAAGCCGGCTGGCTGTCATTGCGGCTTGAGAAAACCCGCGCCACCACATGCTGGAGGCGATCCGGGCATATGCCAGCGGCAGGGGTTCGCCCGAGGCTTGTTTCAGTTCGCCTTCACCCAGCCTCAACGCAAACCCGGACAAGAGCGCATTGCACTCGCCGAGCACAACGGCGCCCATCTTGAGGCTGTCCTGCTCCGCATGGCTTCTGGCTTTGACCAGGATGTCCGGAATATGCACAAACGAAAATTTTTCAGCCATCCTGAACCAGAGGTCGTAATCCTGGGTGGTGCGCAGCGCGGCGTCAAATTTCCCGCACTCCGCAAAGGCCTGCTTTGGAATGAGCAGCGCGCAGCCATGCAGCCTGTTCTCGATGGTCAGCCAGTAGCGGAACGCCTCGGGCGGCACTCCACGCAAGGTCACGCGCACCGCCGTGTCCGGGTCGTCAGTGAACACTTCGTAATTGCTGTAGATAACGGTGCGCGGACCGGCCGCCTGGGCCAGCGCCTGCATTTGCCGTGAAATTTTCTCAGGCACATAGAGGTCATCGTGGCTCAACCATGAGAAAAAATCGCCGGCCATTTTTTCAACACCGTAACTCAATGCCGAAGCAACGCCGCCGTTTTCCTTCTTGTAATAGCGGATGCGATCGCCGTAAGACAGAGCCACTTTCTCGGTCCGGCCATCGTCAGTGGACCCGTCGTTGATCACCACCACTTCGATATTAGGATAGGTCTGGGCCAGCGCGCTGTCGATGGCCTCGCCAAGGTAATTGCTGCCGTTGTAGACGGGGATGACTATGGAAACCAGGGCGGTCTGGGCAGGCACGTTCATTCGAAAGGTCAATCATCAGTTTTTTCGGGAGAGGCCACGGCAGCCGCGCTGGTCCGCGGGGACAAAGAAGCATTATCCGGCGAGGCCCAGCGATATGCCATGACCGCCAGTTGCCGAAACCAGAGAAAGAACCAGTAACGGTAGGCCGTGCGCAACAGCTGCCGGCCCTCCTCCCTCCAGGCCGGCACGGTCAGGAAGGCCCGGCCGTAGTAGTAATACAGGGAGCCTATGCCCCGCCTTTTGACCAGCGTGCCCACGGCAGTGTCTTCGGCCAGAATTTTCCGCACGTAGTAGTCCAGCGCGCCCACGATCTGCGCAGGGTCCTGGGCTGCCAGGCTGTTCTCCGTGTGCGTCCTGAGCCGGCAGGTGAAGGCCGGCATGGCGTCTATTCGCGTCAGCTTGGAGATGCGCCGCCACATGTCGGTGTCCTCGAAGCGATGCATGTTCTCGTCGAAGCCACCGGCTTGTTCAAACAGTTCGCGCCTGGCCATCACGGTGGGCAGGGTGATCGTCACGGGCCGGAAAAAGGCGATGGAGGTATAGATCCAGCCCGAAACCGAAGCCCGGTAGTTTTCAGCGAGCGGGTTGCCGGAATAGTCTATGCAATGGGCCGAGGTGTAGACCATGCCCGTTCCGGGATGGGCATCGAGGTACTCGACCTGCATGGCAAGCTTGCCGGGCATGTAGAGATCGTCCGAGTCGAGAAAAGCGATGTAGCGGCCGCGCGCGCGCGACAGCGCATGGTTCCTGGCATTGGAGCGGCCCTTGTTGGCCTGCCGAAGGTAAATGACGCGCGGATCGGCCAGGCCCCGCATCACCTCGGCGGTGTTGTCGCTGGATCCGTCGTCGACCACGATGATCTCGAAGTCGGTGAAGCTTTGCGACAGCACGGATTCGACCGCTTCGCCGATGAAGTTCCCGCGGTTGTAGGTGGGCAGGATCACGCTGACAACAGGACAGGCGGCGGCTGCCGCACCGGCCTGCGCGTCAGTCATGGTTTCGACCACACGACGCGGTTGATGTAGTCCACGTAACTGAAGACGATCCGCAACACCTGTTTGGACACGTGCGGATTTTCGTAGTCGGCCACCGGCAACACCGCCCGCCCGCCGGCCACGGCCTGGCTGGCAACGACCTTGACGGCATCCAGCACCCGCTCGCGCTTCAGGCCGCTCATGATCAGCGTGCCCACGTCCATGCCCTCGGGGCGCTCGTGCGCATTGCGGATCGTGATGGCGGGAAAGTTCAGCAGCGAAGATTCTTCGGTGATCGTTCCGCTGTCGGAAAGCACGCAAAAAGCCTTGGTCTGCAGGTGCACATAGTCCAGGAAGCCGAAGGGCTTGCTGAAGACGATCTTGTCGCTCAGCACGGATCGGTCCATCTCTTCCAGGCGCTTGCGCGTGCGGGGATGCGTCGACACGATGACAGGAAAGCCATACACCTCGACCAGCGCACCCAGTGTGTCGAGCAGGTCCGCCAAGGCGGCCGGCGAATCGACGTTTTCCTCGCGGTGCGCGCTGACCAGGAAGTATTGCTGCGCGTTCAGGGACAGCCGGCTCAGGATGTCGGATTTTTCGATGCCGGGCCGGTAATAGTCCAGCACCTCGCGCATGTGCGAGCCGGTTTTGAAAATCGTTTCCGGCCGGATGCCCTCGTCCAGCAAATAGCGGCGCGCATGCTCGGTCAGCACCATGTTGATGTCGGAGAGATGGTCCAGCACCTTGCGGTTGAGCTCCTCCGGAACCCGCTGGTCAAAACACCGGTTGCCGGCCTCCATATGAAACACCGGTATCTTGCGGCGCTTGGCCGACAGGACGGCCAGGCAGGAATTGGTGTCGCCGTACAGCATCACCGCATCGGGCGCCTCTTTTTCCATCACCTCATCCGACTTCGCGATGACCTGGGCGATGGTCTGCGCCGCGTTGCTGCCGGCAGCCTCCAGAAAATAGTCCGGCTTGCGGATCTTCAGGTCGTCGAAGAACACCTGGTTCAACTCATAGTCGTAGTTCTGCCCGGTATGGACCAGCACGTGCCGGGTGTGGGCATCCAGTTCGGCGATGACGCGGCTCATCTTGATGAGCTCAGGCCGGGTACCAACGATGGTCATCACCTTAAGCATTGAGCTGCTCCTGGATGAAGTCGAGCTTGAGCAGCAGCTTCTTCACGCCTTCAATCTCAAGGCGCTCGGTGTTGTGCGAGGTGTAGTCGTCGAATGCGGCCATGCCGGTTTCGCCCTCGATAAAGAATTTGTTGTAATTCAGGTCGCGGTTGTCCGCAGGAATCCGATAGTACTGGCCCATATCTTCCGCCTTGGCCATCTCCTCGCGCGACACCAGGGACTCGTACAGCTTTTCGCCGTGGCGGGTGCCGATCACCCGCACGGGAGCCTCGGCGCCATAGATTTCCATCAGCGCCTGGGCCAGCACCTCAACCGTAGACGCCGGCGCCTTCTGCACAAAAATGTCGCCTTGATGCCCATGCTCAAACGCATGCAGCACCAGGTCGACAGAGTCTTCGAGCGACATGAGAAAACGCGTCATGGAGGGGTCCGTCAGCGTCAGCGACTTGCCCGCCTTGATCTGACCCACAAACAGCGGAATCACGGAGCCGCGCGATGCCATGACGTTTCCGTAGCGCGTGGCGCAGAGCACGGTCTCTTTTTCCGTGCGGCTGCGCGCTTTCGCGACCATCAGTTTTTCCATCATGGCCTTGGAAAGGCCCATCGCGTTGATCGGATAAACGGCCTTGTCCGTACTCAACACCACCACCCGCTCAACGCCGGCAGCTATGGCCGCATTCATGACGTTCTCCGCGCCCAGCACATTGGTTCTGACGGCTTCCATCGGGTAGAACTCGCAGGAAGGAACCTGCTTCAGCGCTGCGGCATGAAAGACGTAGTTCACATCCTTCATCGCGTCGCCGATGCTGTCGGAGTTCCGGACGTCACCGATGTAGAACTTCAGCTTGGGGTGATTGAAGTCAATCCGCATGTCCTCTTGCTTTTTTTCATCCCGGCTGAAGATGCGAATCTCGCGCACATCCGTCTCAAGAAAACGCTTGAGCACCGCGTTGCCAAACGAGCCGGTGCCGCCCGTGATCAATAAAATTTTGTCTTTAAACATAAATCAGCCCGCATGTCAGGTAAGGAAAGCTTGGAATATTGGCGTCTACTGGAATTCGTGCATCCGCTCAATCAGCGTTTGCCACGGCGGTGCAACGTAGCCGGTTGCCGCCGTGAAACGCCCGGCGTTGAGCGAGCGGTCAATGGCAAAGTCATTGTCCGGAACAATCTCGATCTTCTTTTTGTAAACCTGCGCAACCAGACTTAGCAGCTTGTACTTGTCAATGGGCTCCGCCGCCACGTGATAAAGCCCGCGAAGTTCCGGCTTGGGCAAGACAAAATCACGCACAACGCGCGCCAGCTCGACGGTAGGCAGGCCGGAGAAAATGGCTCGCGTGAAGCCCTTGACTTGGCCCTCTTGCGCCAAAAACCACCCCACCAGGCTGCGATGGCCGGCAAGTTCGTGGCCAATAATCGACGTCCGCAAGGTGACGGCGTGCGGGTAATCCACTTCGCCCAGCAGCTTTGAGCGTCCGTACAGATCGTAGGCATCGGGAAAGTCCGACTCCAGATAGTTGCCCTTTGATCCAGAAAATACGCAGTCGGTGCTCACATGAACTAGCCGTGCGCCACCTACGGCGCAGAGACCGGCCAATCGATGCGGCAACAAGGCATTGATGGGCAAGGCAATCAGAGGGTCGTTGACCTGCGAAAGCTGTTTGACAAGGCCTACGCAATTGATGACAACATCAGGCCGTGCTTCTGCAAACACCCGAACCAGCGAATCGTGGTTCTCGACGTCGGCTCCGCCTATGATTTGTCCTGCGCCATTTCCCTTGAAAGTGGCGCTGGCGCCGCGAACCGTACCGAAAACTTCATGCCCTCCGCCATCTGACGCCAATGTCTTGAACATGGCGCTGCCCAGCATTCCCGTGGCCCCCAGCACTAACAATCGCATATATATCTTCTTCCAGGCAGTGAGTACCCAACTCCGGCACATGCGCAGAGGTGAAATCTTGGCTACTAGACGCAAGACGGCATGATGTTACCATTGGAAGATTGATGATCGGGGGCTTCCACGATCCGGTCGGCCCTTGCTAGAACACACAAGAGTTAAGGTCAAGGCAGACGTTGCGCCGGCCGCACATGACGCTCAAAGTCAATTTCCATAGGCCTGATGCAATGGACGCAACCGAGCTGTTCACTGGTGACGGATTGAATCCTCCGGAAAAACATCCGTCCTTGAATGCGGCGCCGGCCACGCCAGAGACCGTTCGGGGCGGCAAAGCAAAGTCCGCGCCGATTGGAGCTAACCAGATATAAGCCATGAAGAGCAAGCCGATCTACGTAACCCAACCTTATCTTCCGCCCCTGGAGGAATTCATCCCCTCCCTGCGGGAAATCTGGGACAGCAAAATATTGACCAACGGCGGCCCCTTTCACCAGCAACTGGAAAAGGCGCTCTGCGAGTACCTCGGCGTCAAACATATCTCGCTTTTCACCAACGCCACCATCGCGCTGGTGACCGCACTGCAGGCGCTGCGCATCACCGGCGAGGTTATTACCACGCCCTACTCATTTGTCGCGACCGCGCACTCCATACTCTGGAACGGTCTGACGCCGGTTTTTGTCGATGTGGATCCCGTGAGCTTGAACCTGGATCCGGCGGGCATTGAGGCGGCTATCACACCGAGAACCACCGCCATCCTGCCCGTGCACTGCTATGGCTACCCCTGCGACGTTGAAGCTATTCACAAAATCGCTCGCACCCGAGGTCTCAAAGTTCTTTACGATGCGGCCCACGCTTTTGGCGTGAAGTTTCATGGAGAAAGCCTCCTGAACCATGGGGATCTCTCCGTTCTGAGCTTTCACGCCACCAAGGTTTTCAACACCTTTGAGGGCGGCGCCATTATTTGCCACGACGCTGAAACCAAGCAGCACATCGACAGGTTGAAGAATTTTGGCTACGTCGATGAGGTCAACGTACAAAGCTCCGGAATCAACGGCAAGATGAGTGAAATCCACGCCGCCTTCGGCTTGCTGCAACTCAAACACGTCGGGACGGCACTGCAAAAACGCCGCGCCATTGACGTACGGTATCGAAGCGCACTCGCATCGATCAAGGGCATCCAGGTCCTGCAGCCCGAAACGCATCAGCAGGAAACCAGTTTTTCCTACTTTCCGATTCGTGTGCAGGGCAGCTACCCCCTCAGCAGGGATGCGCTTTATCAAAAACTGAAGGACAGGAATATCTTCGCAAGGCGTTATTTCTACCCGCTGATCACCCAGTTTCCGCCCTACCAGCAATTCCCGTCAGCCCTTCCGGCCAACCTGCCCGTGGCCAGCCAGGCGGCCGAAGAAATACTCTGCCTGCCGATTTACCCGGATCTTCAAAGCGAGCAAGTGGATGCGATCGTTGAATTGATAGCCACAGCCTGAGGCGGGAACTCGATGGGCAGCCTCGCGATCATGCAACCCTATTTTTTCCCCTACCTGGGGTACTGGCAATTGATCAAAGCCGTTGACAAGTTTGTTGTTTACAACGACGTCAACTACATTACGCGCGGCTGGGTCAACCGTAACCGTATTCTGGTCAATGGGCAAGCGCACTACATCACCGTGCCTCTCAAGCACGCATCCCAGAATCGGCTCATTTGCGAGATCGAGCTGGACACGACCTCAGCTTGGCGCGAGAAGCTGCTCAAGACCATCAGTTTGAGTTATCGAAAGTCCCCGCATTTTTTGGACGTGTTTCCGGTAATTGAAGGCCTGATTCGCCAACCCGCCACCACACTCTCGGAATACCTGGGCTTTCAATTGCGAACTCTTGCCGGGCACATGGGAATCACGACAACATTCGGCGCCAGTGAGCAGTACGGAAATCGGGATATTTCAGGAACCGACCGGATTCTCAACATTTGCAAACTCGAGGGCGCGTTGACATACGTCAACGCCCCGGGTGGGCGGCAACTCTATGATCCGGCTGTTTTCTCCGGGCATGGCATCAAATTGAGATTCCTTAACACCCGGCCTCTCGCATATGCGCAAAGAGCGGAAGCGTTCACGCCCCACCTTTCAATTATCGATTTGTTAATGGAAAATGGTTTTTCAAAGGTATCAGCCTATCTGGACGAATTCGATCTTCTAGCCTGATGCAGGCTGGAATTTATACCTTATCAATGCAAAAGAGCTTTATGACCAAAATCTTGACACTCACCGCTCCGACCAACATGAAACTCCTGGCCGATGAAATCAAAAATGTCGGCAAGGACGGCGGCGTACTGGTTATCCGGGAGGGATCCCGCTTGTTCGACAAAGGCCATTGGGCCAAGTTTCTTTCGGAAGAATGCGGATTGAATCTCGACACGCGGCAATACAACCTGTCCGAAAAAATCGAACATGCGCAGTGGTGGGAGATCTCCTACCAGCCCGACAAACAAACGGTCTATGCCCACAGCAACACCCGGCATCCCCTGCACAACGACAACTCCTGGTTTTCGGATCCGGCAGAGATTAATTTCTTCGTTATGGAAAAGCAGGCCTCGGCGGGTGGCGAGCAGTCGATCTACCCGCTTGAACGGTTGATTCTGGACCTGGGTGAAGATGACCCGGCATTGTTGCGTGACCTGCAGTCGGTTGAAGTCACAATCCAGAAAGGCGACGGTGAGTATTTTCACAAGACACCGATCATCAGAATGCGTCCGGAGCCCAATATCTTCTGGAATTATTACCGAACGATCAAAAGCGATCCCGGGATCAAACGCCTGTGTGATGCTTTTTTTGCGTACCTCGAGAAAAGGGAAACAAGCTCCAGTGTCGAATTCATACAATGCCGTAGTGGCGATTGTCTGTGCTTTCACGACCAAAAAGTGCTCCATGGCAGAACCGCCTTTACAGCGTCTCAACCGTTTGAGCGGATGCTGTTTCAGTCGATGTGGAAGCTCTAGTTCACGCTTCGCAAACGCCCCTCCCAATAAAAATACCGTTCCAGGAAATGCCAATGACCCAAACCGCCCCGATCATCCAGTCCATTGAAAAATCCGTCAAGGACGTTCCCGGATGGACGCCGATCGATCAGCTTTACTCTCTTTTTGTTCTGGCGGTTTCAACGACTGGCTTGAAAGGAGACATCCTGGAACTGGGCTCCTGGTGCGGTCGCTCGGCGATTGCGCTAGGCCTTGCCGCTCGCCTGATGAAGGAGACCAAGGTCATGTGCGTTGACCTGTTCCCGGAGAAGTCGGATTGGTATGAGAACAAGGACGGCTCCTATTCGTTCAAGGTGACGATAGGTGACAAACTATTTGATGCATACCATGAGCAAACCGTCTGGAAGGAGCCGTTTGAACGCGACATTGTTCCCGTTTATCAGCGGAATGAGAGCCTGCTGGAGACTTTCCGGCAATGTGTTGCCAATCAATCGCTTGACGATATCGTGACCCCGTTCCGCGGCGACCTGGCGCTATTCTCCAAGGAAGGCCCGCAGGACTTTAAATGCAAACTGGCTTTTATTGACGGCGACCACAGCTACGAAGCCGTATGCGGTGATATTGCGCGCGTCGAAAAATATCTCGTACCTGGCGGCTGGATTTGTTTCGATGACGCTTTTTCATCGTATGAAGGCGTCAACAAGGCCATTAGCGACAAGATTATCGCGAACCCCCGCTACTCATTTGCGCAGCAATTTACGCGTAAATTCTTTGCGGCCCGATTTTCCGGCTGAGACCACCAACAGTAACCCATCGTCGCCTTGACCGCGCCCCATTTGCAACCTGCGCATAGAAGCCTGTGACAGACCTCAACACCGATGACAGCCAGATAACTGAAAAGCTGAGTTCAGTCTATCAATCCATACAGCGCGGGGAAACGCCCGATCAATCCGATCTGGTCAGCCTGCTTAGCCTTGAAACCACCACTCACCGTTTCCGGGTTAACCAGGAATTGGCCAAGGCGTATTTCTACTTCCCCCGGGATATTGACAAGGCGGCGGTATTCGCGGAGAGAGCTTTAGCGCTGTGCGGCCTGTCGGAAGATTTTCTGGCCTTCTATGTTGAACTGCACAAGGCGACGGGTAATCTGGAAGCACAGAGGACGGCCTACAAAATCGTGGGGAAGCGTTATGCGGCCGCCGGGGATGTGTATACGGCCCTTAAGTGTTTCAACCAGCACAGGAACGTCTATGCCCTGGCAGGATTGGGAAACCGGTATGACTACGATTTCGACGTTCTCGAGTGTATTGACCAGCTGGCACTCACTGAAACGAAAAATATGGCTCTTCAGTCGACGGCGCCATCCAAAGGGAAGAAGACGCGTCTCGCTTACCTGGTTTTTCACGTGCATCACCCCGAGTCGGTCATCGTCAAGATGCTGAGCGCGTTTGCCAAATATCACAACTCCTCCGAGTTTGAGGTTGCCTTTTTTATCGCGGAGTCCAGCCGGAAGAATGACGCGGTTTCGTTAAAAAATATTGACGTGCTCACTCAAGCGGGAGGACGCGTCATCCAGGCGGATCAGGAGGATGTAATGGCCTGCCTGCGCCAAACGGCCGCGCATGTTCGGGCTTTTGGCCCGCATGTGTTCATCACCACCGCCATTCTGGCCGAGTACGAACACTATTTCCTGTCCTTTACCTGCCCTGCCGTTGCGCGCATAGGGCTGACTTACGGACCGCCGGAACTCTACATTGCGCCCCGGCTTGACTGGGTGATCGCGAGCCTGGACAGCCTGATCATTGACAGCCCCAGCAGTGGTTCCGTGGTTCATATTGAATACGATCTGCCGGACAGCCAGTCGCTGACCATCTCCGACAGAGCCAGCCTGAACATCGCGGACGATGCGGTTGTGCTGATCAGCGCGGGGCGTCCGCTGAAATTTATGTCCCGGGAATTCTGGTCCGCCATTCTTCAGACCCTGGAGGCTCATCCCCGGGCGGTCTTTGTTGCCGTAGGCCTGGACGTCGACCCGCCATTCCTCGCGGAATTGTTGCTCGACACGCCGCTGGCCGACCGTGTCATCCGGCTGGGCTGGCAGGCCGACTATCTTGGCATCCTGGGCATGGCTGATGTGGTGGTGGACACTTATCCCTCAGGTGGAGGCCTGGTTTTGCTGGATGCCATGGCGCTCTCAATTCCCGCCGTGTCTTTCCACCACGACTACTCCCAGCGGTTTGACCAGATGAACTGGAATCTGGGTGAAGACCTTGTACCGCTGCCTGAGTTACTGGTGAGCAGGGATAATTTAGAAGGCCTGAAGCAGCTCCTCTCTTCCCTTATCGAAAACCCGCTGCAACGTAAGGAACTTGGAAGTCTATGTCGCACGGCTATACACGAGAAAAGAAGCTCACCGACAAGATATGTTCAAAGCCACGAGGCCATCTACAAAAAGATTCTGGCCCGAAAAGCGAACGGAACTTTGAGTCTTCCTGCGGCTCCCAAAACGGGTTTTTTTGAAGTACTTGGCCGGGTTTTTCGCTCCTAATTGCCGGATTGGTGCGCTGGGACGCCTTCAGGGGGTGCGGCCAGCTCGCCCGAGGTATCATTGACATCGCGTGGATTGGCCTGAACGACAAACCGCAAAACGACGATTTGGCGGCCAGTCCGCAACGATACGCCGGCACTGCCGCGATGATCCATCCCTGCGCCGAGGACAAGCAACATGCCCTTGAAAAGCGGGCGTGGCTGTGAATGGCGAGTATTCGCTAAGCGCCATATTATTTTAAAACCTGAGCACCCGCTTTTTTGTATTGACCGCGAAGCCCATGACTAATCGTGAAGAAACGCTGATTGCGCCAGTCCCAGGCCTGTCGGAGATGACATTCAAAGACCTGTGGCGCCACAGGGACCTGCTGCGCTATCTGGTCAAACGCGATATGCAAATGGCCTATGCGAATACTGCGGCCGGTGTCTTTTGGGTGTTGCTTCAGCCGCTGGCCACCGCACTCGTGCTGACCGTGGTTCTGGGCATACTGATACGCGTACCTACTGCAGGACAGCCCTATCCGCTCGTGATTCTCGCGGCCTATCCTTTCTGGATCTACTTCAGCAATGTCGTCAGCCGCAGCGCCAACAGCATGGGCGCCAACGCGCATCTGCTTACCAAGGTCTATTTCCCGCGCGTGATTATTGTTCTGGTCCCCCTGGTGGCCGGACTTCTGGATTTGGCAGTCTTGTTGGGCGTGACCCTGGTCGCGGCGCTTTTCTATGGCCGATTCCCCCAGATTTCCTGGCTGATGCTGGTGGTGCCTGTCCTGTTGGTGATACCGCTTGCGCTGGGCACCGGATTGTGGTTTTCACTGCTGACGGTCCACGTTCGGGACATCGGCATCGCCCTTCCCGTCGCATTGCAGATGGCTATGTACTGCAGCCCCGTCCTGTACCCCATTGCACTGGTACCTTCCGACTGGCGCTGGCTTTATGACCTGAATCCCATGGTCGGGATCGTGGAGACATCACGCTGGGCCTTGCTCGGAGTGGGTGAGATTCCCTGGTATTCCCTGGGCGCCTCCGTGATTGTCGGCCTGACCTTGCTGGTAACCGGGATTGTGTTTTTTCGCGCGCTTGAAGACGCAACAGCGGACCTGATTTAAAAAATGACTCAATACGCAATTCAGGTCGAAGGACTTTCCAAGCGCTATTCCATGGGTGCCAGCGCAGGCATAGGCGCCATGCGCCATCAGCTCGCCCAGCGCCTGTTCAGAAAAGGCGGCTTGGGAGACCGGCCGCTGATCGGCAACGAATTCCTGGCTCTCAACAACGTGTCGTTCAATGTCAAGGAAGGCGAAATCGTCGGCCTGATCGGCCGCAACGGCGCCGGGAAAAGCACGCTTCTGAAGATACTGTCGCGCATCACCAAGCCGACGGCGGGGCAGATCAGGTTGCGCGGACGGCTTGGAGCGTTGCTGGAAGTAGGCACCGGTTTCCACCCCGAACTCTCAGGGCGTGAAAACATCCTGCTGAATGCCTCCATCCTTGGTTTGAGCAGGCAGCAGATCGCAGATCGCTTTGAGCAGATCGTCGAATTCGCCGAAGTCGAGCAGTTCATCGACATGCCGGTGAAACATTATTCAAGCGGAATGTATATGCGCCTGGCATTTTCCGTGTCCGCGCATCTGGACCCGGACATCCTGATACTCGACGAGGTATTGGCCGTGGGTGACGGCGCATTCCAGAAAAAATGCCTGGGTCGCATGGACTCCGTCGCCAAGGATGGCCGGACGGTCCTGCTGGTGTCGCACAGCACCCCCATGATCGTTGCATTTTGCAATCGCTGCATTCTGTTGGACAAGGGGCAGGTGGAAAAGGACGGTCCTGCGGAAGAGGTCGTTGAGTACTACCAGGAGTCCCTGACTGAGCGCTCCAACAAGTCATTTGAGGTTATTCAAGCCGAGCAGAATAAAACCGATGCGGCGCGTTTCACGCGCGTTCGCCTGACGCCGCTGGACAAGGCAGGTTCACCAGTTGAAGTCCTGCGAGTGGGTGGAGATCTCGAAATCGAGGTGGAAGTTGAGGCTGCCGAACGCGTTCAGGATGCCAATGTTGCCATTGTGGTCAGCGAGCTTACCGGATACCGCGTGATCGATGCCAATCTTGCGCTGAAAGATGACTACCTCTCCCTGAGACCGGGTCAGAAAGCCATCCTTCGTTTCACACTGCGAAACCTGCTGCTGCGCCCGGACACCTACCGCATCGGCCTTTGGATAGGGCGCAAGGACGTGGAAAACATTGCAATGAGCACCGACGCTGCAACCTTCACGGTAGAACTGGACCCACGCAACCTCGCACACTTCCAGATATTCCCGGGTGTATACCAGTGCGAGTTCACGCATTCCGTTTCCAAGGATTGATTGCCGGCGCAACTCTCTGCGCCCCAGCATTGCGATTCAGGTTATTTCGGAACTCTCCTGAATGTCTTGAACGCGGTGAATATTGGCTCGCGCAGCTTTTGTTGCCTAGCCATTTCGCCCCACCATATGTAACGGTAATGGGTGTCCGAAGATCGGGGCCGGTATGCGGATATCTAGGATGCCGCCCTCAAGGAGGGCCCGTCGAGCTGACTCCCAAGGACATGGGCTCGGCGCTCTCTCGAAGCCCAATGAGGATGAGTCTCCGGTGCCGAGCCCCCATCCCTGGACATGCGCCAGCCTCTGTCTACCACACCGTGCAGCCAGACTGCCAACATCGCGGGGTTATTCAATAGGTGCTCCTCGCAAGCGCAAAACCACCCGCTCTTGAGACATCAAAGCTAAAAGTTGCATTTGATCACCTCGCAGTTCCCGGCCTCGGCTACTTACTGACAACGCCTGGGCCGGGCAATCGCAGTGTTCGCTAAGGCATACTTACGCCAAAATCAAAGAGGTTCGCTTGCACTTTACGTCTTACATGTTCGTGGCGTTTTTGGCCATTTTGGTGCCGCTTTACACGGTACTACCATCCTGGAGCCTTCGAAAAACGCTTCTTTTACTGGCCTCATATTTCTTCTATGGGGTCTGGGACGTGCGGTTTTTACTCCTGCTAGGGGGGACGACCGTATTTGATTATTTTTGCGCCCTGGCCATTACAAAGGGGATCAGACCCCGAGTTTTTCTGATCTTGAGCATCACCATCAATCTGCTTGTTCTCGGTTTTTTCAAATATTCGAACTTCTTTATTGAATCAAGTGCGGCACTCCTATCCACCTTTGGCATAACTCCAGCGACATGGACCTTGAATGTCATATTGCCTGTGGGCCTTTCTTTTTATACCTTCCAATCGATGAGCTATGCCATTGATTGTTATAGAAAGAAAATGAACGCCGAAAAGAGCTTTCTGGATTACGCAACATACGTCTCATTTTTCCCGATGTTGGTTGCCGGCCCTATCGTCCGTGCCTATGACTTCCTTCCGCAACTGAAGACACCACGCTTCGTCACGACAGATGATTACCAGGAAGGCGCCTACAGAATAGCGATCGGCTTGTTCAAAAAGCTCGTCGCTGCCACTTTTTTCTCGACGCAATCAGATCGGCTGTTCAATCTTCCCGTTGAACAGCTTTCGTCCGTTCAGGTCGCAGTCGCCGCCATGTGTTTTGGCATTCAGATATACCTGGACTTCAGTGCTTACAGCGACATCGCAATCGGCACTGCACGAATCTTCGGTTTTCGGATTCTGGAGAACTTTAATTTCCCGTACGCCAGCCGGTCCCTCAAGGAGTTTTGGTTGAGGTGGCATATCTCGCTTTCATCCTGGCTGCGGGACTATTTGTATATCTCCATGGGCGGCAATCGCCGCGGCCGAAACCGTAAAAACCTGAACGCCATGCTAACCATGTTGCTCGGCGGCCTTTGGCACGGCGCGAATGGTACCTTTCTTATTTGGGGGTGGCTCCACGGAACCTATCTATGGCTAAGTGACAGATTTTCACCCCGCATAAAGATACCTGGATGGATATCGGTTTTACTGGTTTTCTTCTTGGTCAGTTTTTCCTGGATCGCATTCAGGGCGCAAAACACTTCAGCCGCTTTGGCGATGTACCAAATACTGTTCACCGTTCATCGCATGCCATCCAGAGAAGAGGTAGCGTTGTTGTTGCTGTGTCTTGTCACCGGACCGGTGTTTCATGCATTCGCAAGCAGGCTGGATCTGGATATAAAAATTCAGACTCTTTGCAAAAATAAAGCCCTTTTCTACATCACGGTGGCTTGCGCCATTTACTTCTTGAGGGGCGAGAACTTTGAGTTCATCTACTTCCAGTTTTAAGAAGACCCTTTCACTTTCGCTCATCGGCTTCGTAGGCGTAATTCTGGCCGTGGAGCTGGTATGCAGGGGGCTTGGTTTTCTGCCCCTGGTATGGTTCGGGAAGTACCCTGTCGAATGGCGTATTGTGTTCGACCGCGCAAAAAATTCACTGAAAAACGACAAGCCGGTAGTTGCATTCGTGGGCGACTCAAGAGTCGAGTGGGTCGTCGACTCGGGGTTGATGCCTTCGATGAACAAAAGTTTTGATATCTATACGCTGGCTTATCCCGGAGCCTCAGTTCGACCAATATTGCGAGAATTGTTGCACCGCGATTTTGCACCGCCTGTTCTCGTCATTGGATACTCACATCTCAGCCTGTATTGGAGCAAGGTACCCTTTTTCCCCGCCGAGAAAGTAAAAATTGAGGACCGATTCAATAGCAAGATCGATCTTTTTTTGACTGATCATTTATTTACCTACTCCCCGAGTCTTTTTCGAAGAGGACTGGGAGGGGAGAGGTCCTGGATGGCGTCAAGGTCCATTGCACGGAACGGCAGAGCTTCCATGCAATATCAAATTGCTCATGATGCTGCCGTGCAGGAGCAACGGAACTGGTACAAGACCATGTACGAAAAGCCGATGCCGGCAGATCAAATAAGGGCCATCAATGATGACCTCTTAAAACTTGTACTCGAATTCAAAAAAAGAGGCTCCAAGGTAATGCTCGTGCGCATGCCTGTGGATGACTGGGTCATTGATCTTGAAACGAAACATGATCCAGTTACTTTTGAGGCACTGACAAAGCTACTGGATGTTCCCGGGCTTGATTTAAATAAAAATCTTGATCGAAAAAAAATTACGTACTTTGACGGGCTTCACACATCCATTGAATCGGCCCCTTATGTGAACCAATCAATAGCTGAGTTTCTTCAGGAAAATGTCCACTAGACGCCGTGCCTCTTGCACCAGATGCCGGGGTGAGAGAAGCCCCCAGCCAAATGCAAAGAGGGGATAGATACAGATGCCGCAAGCGGTGGCATCATCCGCGCTGCATTTGAAAAAATTCAGAAAGTCAGGCGGTTTCGCAAGCTTCGACCTATCAAGCGCTTGGCCTCGGCATTGCCTGGCGCCTCGGAAATTTCCACATCGATCAACCTGATCACGCCAGTGCCACTGCCACAGGCAATCACAGGATCGCCATCGATTCGATAACACACCTGCCCCGGTACGGCCATGAAGGGCCCGGGGTGCTGGACCTCCACGGCACGCCAGATGGTGACTTTTTGCGCGCCTTCGAGATAAGTGTAGGCGCCGGAATAAGGGCGGGCGGACGCGCGCACCGTGCGCAAGATACGCTCAGGGGCCCAGTTCCAATCAATTCGTGAATCTTCCGGCCGGCGTGGGTAAGTCCGCAAGGCCACTTCAACATCCGCCGATTGAGCCAGCAGCGTCGCCGTGCCGGCCGCAAATCCCTGCACCGCCTCTACAAACATCAGCGGTATCTGCCGATCCAGCCAATCGCACACCACGGTCATATCGACCTCGTCGGTCAAGGGCAAGAGTTGCTTCACGATCACCGGCCCCGCATCCAGTTCCGGGGCCATCTGGTGGATACACACGGCGACGTGCGGCTCTCCCATCAGGATCGCCCAATTCGCGCAGGCATTGCCACGGTACCGGGGCAGATCACCGGCATGGGCATTGAGCACGCCGTGGGGAAACAGATCCAGAACGCTGCGGCCTATCACCGTGAGCCAATTGACGGAGATGGCAATGTCGCAGCCGTAGGCAGCGAGCCTGCGGGCATTCGCTTCTGAATTAATCGCCACATCATTGATAAAATCCGCGCCTAACTCAACGGCCAGGTTTTTGAACGCATCTTCGTTGGCCCCGTAAAACGCTTCCGCGCTGCAGGTCCAGATCACCGGGATTTCGTGTCCGGCCGCGCGTACCAGCCTCGCCGCATCCAGCAAGGCCTTTGTTCTACCAATAATCGCTACACGCATTCAGGCCTCGAGATAGGTTTGTGTGATATCGGAAATCCGCTGGAAGCGCTGCCCGTTGCCCATGGCAACAAGCTGTTCCAGGTAGTTGCGTGCACCTTTGCCCTGATTGATAAACGGCAGGCATTCAGCGCGCGTCAACGACGTGAGGGGCCGGCCTTTTAACTCGGCTTTAAGGCGGGCGTACTCGTTCATTGTGGACATATTGAGCGCAATGTGGATAGGGTGGAAATCGTAAATCCTCAACTGGCCGGGCGCATCTTCTACAACAGAATCCCAGGACCAGCCCGGCCAGCAGGCGGCCACATCGTCCTCCCAATAGTAGGGTAGCCGCACAAGGGGCCTCCCGCCTGCCTCGAAGTAGATTTTCGTGGGTGCCAGCATGGGGTGAAACGGCAAGAATAGGGAAACGTCGGTGTCAATATCGGTGTCCGCGACAATACCGGCGAATATGGGTGAAGACTGGACGAGGGCGTGGGTGCGCATCGCCTTGGCCTGCGGCGCGATCGTCAGCACGTGATCGACGACCTCGCTGGTCTTCACGCCATGACTGGAGCCGGGCAAAAAGTTGGGGTGTATGCCTATCTCGAAGCGATCTTCGGTCGCTAGGTCCTTCAGGACATCGGCGGCATGGGTGGCAAAAAAGGTCGCTTTGACACCGGCTTTTTGGCAAATGTCGGCGCAAAGAGCCACGGCCCAATCCGGGGCCCAGTCAATATCAAAAGTCAATGAAAGCATAGCTATGTCCTGTGCTGTGGAAGCGCTTCAAAGGCCGCCGCTAATTCTATGCCGCTGGTCAGAGAACACCCCAGGCGGATACAGGTTGTGCGTGAGTCGCAAACCCACGAACGGAAAATCATCGCCCGGTGAATATTTCCATGGCTTTGTCTTTGGCGCGCAAGACTTTTGCCCAGCGGCCCAGGACTTTTGCCTTGCGGATGAATTGCGCTTTCGCGGCCTCATCGGCGCCGCAGTAATTCGAGGCGACTTGATTGACAAAGGCCAGAATGCCGGCTTTCCGCCCCCGCAACTGCTTGGAAAGGAGTGGGGAGTCCAGTGTCCGTTGAGCCATGTCCACCAGCTCCCTTGCCATGGTCTCCCCGGTCGCGGCTGAAGATGCTGCGGCGGGGTGCACACGGTGCGTCGCGATGATGCTTGGCAGGTGGGCAAGCTCGCCGGCAAGGGCCAGCCTGAATGACAGGTCCAGATCGCCGGTGTAGCGCACCGACTCGTTGCGATAGCCCATGGCGGCCAACAAATCACGCCGTATGAACATGCCCGGCCCAAGGCTGACATTGAACTCTGTCAGCATGCCCTCAATCGTGTATTGCGGCAGGCGGAACTCCTCGATCAAGGCGCCGTTCTCGTCGATGGAGGCCCAGTCCGGATAGACCGCCGAAGCATTCGGCCGGGACCTGAAACATTCGACGACTTTGGACACCGCATCCAGCGTGAACAAGGGGTCGTCCGAATTGACCACACCGACGATGTCACCGGTGCACATGCGATAGCCTTTATTGACGGTACGGCTCTCGCCGATATTGTCGTGCCGCACGTGTATCAACCGGTCAGCGTATTCGCCGACGACTACGGGAGTCTCATCTTTTGACCCATCGTCCAGAACGATGTATTCAATCTCCGGGTAATCCTGCTTGAGGACGCTTTCGATGGTCTCTTGAATGAATTTGGCCTGGTTATAAACCGGCGTGATGATTGAAACCTTCATGGTTTTGCCGTCTCATGCGATGCGCGCGCCTGATCATAGACATGGAGCATGGACGCGGCATACTTCTCAAAACTGTAGTTCAACTCTGCCAGGGCCCGTGCTTTTTTCCCCATCGTTTCACGTAGCTCATCATCGTCGACGAGCCGATGCAGCGCCTGGCTCAGAGCGCGGGCGTCGCCGCGAGGCACGGCGAAACCACCCTCAGGGGCGAAGCACACATCAGACAGGGGGGTGCCCTCAAAGACGACCGAGGGTACGCCGCAGGCTGTGGCCTCCATCGCCATCATGCCAAAGCTCTCGGCCATGGACGGCATGAGATGAATGTCGGTGGCCTGAAAGAAATCGACCATAGCGTTGTCACCTTCCACCTCGCCGAGTTCCGTGATGGGAAATTTCCCGTTCAATGATGAGAAGGCGCCCAGCCTTTGGCAGGTCAAGAGATGGACAGGCAGGTCGGCAGGCAGCATTTCAATCGCTTTGAGGGCGTACTCAAGACCTTTGTACGGTCCCTCCAAAGCGCGAAGACCGATCACGATGCGGCCAGGCGACAGGCCCAACTTGCTTTTTGCCAATGCCTTGTTGCCCGGTGTGAACACCTTCAAATCCAGACCGAAGGAAACGAGGTGAAGCGGGAAGTGTTGCATCAACGGGGATTGCTCCACGAGACGCTGCATCCAGCGGCTGGCGACCACCAGGTGCATGTTGGAGTTCCGGTACGAGAAATCCTTGAGTTTGAAATTCAGCCATGCCGTATCTCTGCGAATGGCGAAGGGATAGTCGAGGTGTGGGCAACTCTTGCAACCTGTTCTCCAGCCTTCGCATGCCAGCGGATGCACGCAATGCCCGGTCAGTGCCCATGGGTCATGGAGAGACCAGACACTGGGCTTGAGTTTGGTCAGCCGCGGCAAGGCCAGATAGCTGAAAAACTGGTTATGAATGATGTGATAGTGGACAACATCCGCTGTTTTGAACGCCGGATTGAATGGCAGAAGGAACGATTGGGGGTACAGGACATTGTGAACGCCGATGGAATTTTCCAGCTTGCGCACCCCTCGCTCACAAGCGCTCGTCACCTTCCGCAGCGAAGGTGCAACGATGGGGACGGAGGAATTTCCAGCCCCCTGCTTGATGCCCACCGCCTGCCGTGCGGTATGCCCATGCTCTTGAAGCCAGGGAATCAGGGCACCGCCATTAAAGCGATGCCCCAAAACATCGGTGTAATTGACCTGCAATACGTTCATGAGTGGGCGTCGGAAATGCGCCACAAGGCCAGGCATTTATCGCCATACATGCCGTCGCCTTCCGTGCAACCCTCATTGATGTAGCGGTCCGCCTTGGGCAGGTTGTAAGGCGCCTTCTCCAGGTTCAACGGGCGCCAGATGGTTCCCTCGTAGAGTTCGCTATTGCTTGGCCTGTCGATAAACGTCGTGGTCAAGAGCCACTTGGCGCCGCTGCGGCGGAATTGCTCCAGGGCTGCCAAGCCGTCGGCATAGTTCAGGTGCACCAGGCAGTCGCGGCAGAAAATCAGATCCGCCTTGGGCAGCGGGCCGGTCGTGATATTCATACGTTCGAATTTGCGCTTTTCGTTGCCGTATGTCGCCGCGTTCTTGTCGACAATGGATTGAACGATGTCGCCACCCGTGTACAGCACATCACCAAAATCAATATGGCGCATCCAGTTCAGGTCGCCGCAAGGCACATCCAGGAAGTGCCGGATGTCCAGCTCTTTCAGCAACTTTGGAATTTCCGTGCTGATCACCCTGGTTTGCAAAAGCGTTGAACCACCACCGGAGCGTGATTCGGTACCTTCAAACCCATTGTTGTTATAGATGCCGACGAAATCCAGCGAGGCTTCCTTAACCTCGCGGACATCGGCAACCGACACGCTCGGCTGGGCGGCCAACATTCTGCGAAGGCGGCGCAAAACGCGAATCACTGGAGAAGGGAGTATTTTGCGAAGCAGGGTTTTAAGCATGGCACGGCCCGAAGTACGAATAAAAAATGCAGCGCTCACATTGGAGAGCGTTGCCGATGGATCATATCGGGCGGTCAGGCGGGACATGACGCGCCACAACACGGCCGGATCGGCCGTGACAGCCTCGCATACCAGCAGTTGCTTCATCGCAAGCAACGCGGCCCTGGGATGGCTCCGATCAAGCATTTCACGCCCGAGCGACTCAAATGCGGAAACGGCCTCCTCGGGAGTGAAATTTTCCGCCATATAGGCAGGAGACAAAAGAGGGATATTTTCGTCGAAGAAGTTCTCGACCTCGGCAAGATGTCCCATCGTCAGGGACCCCTGCTCTGCATGTGAGCGCGCGTGCAGCAGTATTTCCGGAAGTCCGAAAAATGGATGTTTCAGGGCAATCTTGATCAGCAAATCGTAATCTTGCGTCGTCGGCAAATCCTCCCGGAATCCACCCGCCTCCAGGTACAGGGACTTGGGGGCAAGAATGGTGCAGCAATGGAGCCGTTGCCTGTAAATCAACTGGTAGGCGGCCTGACCTGGCTTGAATGCGGGCTCGGACGGGGCAACGTGGAGATATTCGCCGGCGGCGTTCATCAGGGCATGCCGGCAAAATACCACTGCATGCGGGTCGGGCAGCGCCAGCAGGAAATCCATCTCCTTGGCCACTTTTTCCGGGAGGTAGATGTCATCGTGAGAGAGCCATCCGAAGTAATCTCCACTGGCTTTCTCAAGCGCAAGATTCAGAGCGGACGCCACGCCGCCGTTTGGCTTGGCGTAATAGCGAACCCTTGAGCCATAAGAAAGCGCGATGGCCTCTGTTGCGCCGTTGTCTTTTGAGCCGTCATTCACAATGATCAACTCGATGTTAGGGTAGCTCTGCGCAAGCACGCTGTCGATGGCGTGGCGCATATAGTTCGCTCCACCGTAGACGGGGATGGCAATAGTAACTAGTGGGGACATATCATTTTTTGAATTGGCGACACCGTCGGGATTTGCTTTTCGCGCTCTACTGGCCGTCAGGCTGGCGAGTCAGCACATAGAGATAGTAAACATCCGGAAGAACGGTGATTTTCTGCACGGTGAGGCCTGGCGGCGGCCCCGAATCGATATCAGCGCGCTTGTGCGTGTGGGGGCTGTACACAATATAGTCAACTTTCGTGCGCAGGGCGAATTCAAAAATGTTCTCCCCCTTGTTGATCGCCTTGCCGACCTCAAAAGTGGCGAGCATTCGACTCGGTAATGCGCCCGTGGCGTAGGACAAAAGTAGCACCTTCGCATTAGGCCTTGTGTCTGCGTCGAGGCGCTGGGCCAACGCATAGAGCGGGGAGGCTGGCGCGTCGCCATTGACCGCATCGAGTAGCGGCATGCTGGCATAGTGTGAAGCGACTTTGGTGCTCTGGACGTGCATGACCAGCAACAGCAAGGCGGCAACCATTGCGGCTAAAGCAAGCTCCAGTTTTCTTTCAACCCACAACTGATAGCCCATGACCAGGATCAGGCAGGGAAGAATCAGGGCCGGCAAGAAGTACCTGGGAGCAATTACCGACGGCCTCAGCAGGACCCACGCGCACATACCGGCCAGGCTTCCCAGGGCGAGGTACAAGGCCTTGCGGCCGCTTTCGGATTGCCAGGGCCTCATCCACAGCGCGGGAAGCAGCATGAGCCACAAGGGAGATATGCCTCCGTGCTGCATGGGGTATTTTCCAAATGTCACGGCCAGCGGGTAAGTTGCCATGATCCACCTCGTGTATTCCGCGTTAAACCAAACTTGGTCAAGCGTAAATTTTGGCGTGGCTTTGTTGAACTGCAGCAAAGGGGAAAATGGATCTCCAAACAAAAGAGCATTCTTGCCCCACCATCCAAGTGCAAAAGCCGCAAAAACAGCAAGCCCCGAGACAAGCAGGATTTGCAGCAACACTTTGGGGGTTCGCCACCACAAAAGCAGCAGAGGCAGCCCCAATGTGAAGGGCAATATCAACGCATACGAAAATTTGGCCAGCACCGCGCAAGCCGCCATAAACCCGAATAAAGCGCAGTGGCGCCGTGACGGACTGAGGGAATGGATTGCACCAGGCATCCATAGCACCGCAGCGATCAGGTACATCAATCCAATCAGGTCTGTCTTGCCATCCCAGGCTACCAGCGTCACGGCGGTGCTCGTCAGAACAAGCCCCATGAAAAGCCAAGCCGCCTCCACTGAGACACCGAGGCCTTTGGCGCATCGCCAGAGCGACAGCAAAATGCCAACCAGCACCGGCCACATGGAAAATTTTGCGGCGATCAATCCGACGGCATCCCCGCCAAACACAAACATGACGGCGTAAGGCATTTCCGCAATCGCAGGAATAACGCCGAAGGATTCAAATGCAGGCAACAGCTTGAATGCGCCCGTCGCAGCGGTCAGCTTGGGCTGGGCGATGTAGTAAGCAATCGCATCGGCTCCGGGCTGGGAAAATGCTGCCATTCCGAACATCAGCAGCAGCAAGACCACGGCCACAGACAAACATTGACCGACAGGTGTCTCGGGGATGAAGTCCCGCGTCTTTAAGGCGAACTGCCGCACGGGCACACGCGTCAGGCTCAAGACCACGACTGCGGCGAATACGGGCGCAATGGTGTACCAGAAGAAACCACCCAGCACCGCGAGGATCTGCAGAAAAATCGCCAGGATGGCATGACCCAGCGCAAAAGCGCCGCCAACGATCTGGCTGTCCGCATTTTTCCCAATTACCAGGCGGCCCATGCACCAGCAGATGAAGGAATAAGCGCCGACCAGCAATGCCGCCGACAGGATCAGCGCGCACGCCGCCCAACTAAAAGAGATAGTCACGATAGAAAAGCTTTTGGAGAAGCGTGTAAAGCCAGATAGGCGGGCTCAACAGTGGGATTGTTCCCCAGGCGGCCATGAGCACGACGACTAACCACAAGACGAAGAGAGTGAAAGCCAAAAATTTAGGGAAATGATTCAGCATGATGTTATTCCGCGAACTTGCGCATAAAGCGCAGGACTTCCCGTGAAGTGACTCGTTATGAGGTACGGCCAGAAAGTCGCCATGACTTGTCAAACGTCTTGCCGCGCGGCATCACCACGCTTGAGCAGTTCCAGCAATTTCTGGCGCCCAGGCAATACCAGAAAAAACAGCCCGCCCAGCGTTGTACCCAGCAAAAGCACCGCATGATAAAGCACCGTGAAGGCAAGCGCGGCGCTGCCGTCTATCCCCACCAGCGCCAGGGCAGTCAGTGAGAAATACTCAAACGTTCCAAGCGAACCGGGTGCGGCGGGGATCATTGCGCCCACTGCGATGGTCAGCATGACAAAGAGCGATGGAATCAATCCCAGCTGGATATCAAGTGATTTCGCGATGAACATCATCACCAGAATCTCCATGGCCCATATGACGATGGAATAAGCTGCGAAATAGACCAGTCCACGTACCTTGGTCCCACTTCGGATTCCGGTAATCAGGTTTTCGGCAATGGTCAGCAAGCGCTCGTAGACGGCATGAGGCAAAAAATGCAGGTATCGCCTGAGAAGCGTCAGCATCTCCATCCCGAAAATAGGCACCAGAAGAATCACCAGCACGCCTGCGAGCGACGACATCCCCAGCGCATATCCGGCACTCCTGATCCAGGCACTCGCGGGAAGGCTGACCAGGACAACGGAGATCAGGCACGCGGTGATGATCAGGTCGCCGACTTTTTCAAGCACCACGGTGGCCAGCACGATGCTCTTGGAGATGACGGCGCGCTGCCCCAGCAGGTAGATACGCGCAACATCGCCCGCCCTGGCGGGCAGGAAGTTGTTCATCATGTGCCCGACCATAAGTGAGCGCAGCAAAGTGCCGATTCTTGGCCTGTCCGTCTTGTCAAAAAGAACCTTCCATCGCGCGGCGCGGGTTACGTAGCTGGCAGCGAAGAAAAGCGGCAGAGGAATCAGATAAAGCGTATCGGCCCGCGCGAGGAACGCCGCGGCATCACCAATGTGGTACCTGGAGAAAATCCACGCAATAAGGACGATGCCAAAGGCAAGCCCCAGACCGGTTTTAAGCTTCATGCGGGCCGCTGACCTGTTTGGAGGACACAAGAAATCTCATGCGAGCTTTTTTTTGACGGACTCATAGACATCGATGGTGCGTTTGCACACGCTTTCCCACAGAAAATTTTCGCGCACGGTTTTGGCAGCGGCTTCGCCAATGCTTTTGCGGAGCTCTTCATCTCGCAAAAGGCTGATGATGGTGGCCGCCAGCGGTCCGGCCCGATCAGGCTCCACGATCATGATGTTCTTGCCGTTTTCAAGAACACCCTTGCCGTAGGTGTCGGGATTCGCCGCCGTCAGCACCGGTACCCCCATCGCCATGGCCTCCAGCGATGCGATGCCGGGTGAAGTCTTCGCCGCTTTTTCCTGATTCAGCCAATGCGCCTCAAGTTCAGCCATTTCAAGCAATGCGGAGACTTCCGTATGCGGCAGGGGGCCGGAAAAAATGATTGAGTTGGAGAAATTCTGCGACTTGACCAACTCATCGGGCAGGGGTATGGAGACATCGCCCACTACAAGCAAAACAGCATCGGGGACGGCGGCCACGATTTCGGGCCAAGCAAGGAAAAGATCCCTCCGGTTGCGCATGGGATGCAAATGCCCCACAGAAAGCACTATGCGTTTGTTGTGCAATTTGAAGCGCCGGAGCAAGTCCTCGCGTGCATTGGGTTCGGGTTTCGAATGATGGATCCCGTACGGCACGAGGGCGGAACGGGTATTTTTAAAGTTGCGCCGTGCGTAGTCAACGACGTTCATATCCGGACAGACAATGCAGTCGGCCCGGCTGACGACGCCCGGTTTCAGCACAGCTTGCTCGACGAAGTAAAAAACCGCATTGACGATCCAGCTCGGATGGCGCAAGTAAGTATGGATGGTCAACACCAGCGGCAATTTCGTGGCCCAGCGCATGTAAGACGCGCTGAGCGACAGGTCGAACATGTAATTGTGAAGATGCATCACCGAAGGTTTGTGCAGTTCGATGATTTTCCTGATTCGACCGACATTTGAAGGTGTGAACGTCACTCCCAGCCAGGGAAAGTTGAACCCCAAAGTCAGGGCTGCCGGCAACCTGAATGAAGGAAGCCTGTAAACATGGATGCCATTGACGACCTCGGACTCCGCGCTGCCAGGAACAACGTGCGCGGTCACCACAACCGGCGTCCAGCCCTGCCGGACCAGCTCACGGCAAAGCCCTTCAACCTGGACCGAAGATCCGCTGACCACAGGTGGGTAGAAGTTGCTAAAAACGCAGACGCACTTCGGATTGGTTGTCAATTTGGACCCATCATTTGATTTTTTTGGCGGGAACGCCCACATACAGACCAGGCGCCGGCAGGGAGTCGATCACGACGGCCCCGCCGCCCGTCTGCACCCCCGGTGCAATATTGACCCAGTCGATCAACACCGATCCGGCACCCAAAAAACAGTCTCTGCCTACCGTCACGCAGCCGGCCAACGTCACCCCAGGGCCCAGGAAACAGTTTTCATCAATCCGGGCGTGATGATTAATCGAGCACCCCATCTGCAAGAGCACATTTTCGCCGAGTGCCACATGGTCCGCGACATTGCAGCGCGGCATTAGAAAACTGCCCGCGCCAATGCGGGCCGTCTCATCCACCCAGCAGCTTGAATGCACAAATGTCAAAAACGGGATGACAGGTTTGAAGCGCTCATAGCACTGCCAGCGGTAACGGCTATGTGCATAGCCGATGCCTACCACCAGCTGATCGAAAGCACCTTTTGCGTATTGTTTTTCAACATCATTCACTGTGCCGAGCACCGTCATGCCATCGGTCGCAGATTGCACATGGTCGTCAAAGAACCCGACGGGCTCGTAGGCCTGGTCGGTCTTGATGTAGTGGGCTATCTGCCTGCCCAGCAGCCCGGCCCCAATGACGGCGATACGTTTCATGGCCGCCGGGTCAGATGGTGGACGCCGTGAAGGATCCGTCGGCCGAGGTGAAGTATTCCCTCAGGCCCCGCATGCACGAACCCAGCTTCACGCCGCCGCCGTCCGCGCCGGGTGCCAGCCCGAGGCAGGATTCAATCATGCGCTCGGGCTCATTGAAGCCGGCCAGCGCGCGCATCGGCGTGGTTCCCGAAAACCGCGGGTTGATTTCGAAAGGCACAAAACGGCTGCCGTCCCAGCGGCCCTGGATGTTCAGGGGCCCGACTGAGCCGATGGCGCTCGCCATCTTCTCGGCGGCCTGGCGCACGGGCTCGAAATCGACAATGTCCCCTTGCGAAATGCCCGAGGACACGGCCAACACCTTGCCTAGCTCCGCTCGCCCCGTCTGGTTGGCGACGCGAAGGCGGTTTGAAAGACCCGCGAGTATCTGGCGCCGCAGCACCACGGTACCCAGGTGCTTTCCCTTGGGGCTGTGGAGCACGCCAACCGTGTACTCGGTTTCCGCACCGGCGATATATTCCTGCACCAGCGGCGTGGCGCCGTACTTGACGAGGTAGCGGGTAAAAAACCGCAGTTCTTCGTCGTCCTGCGCAAGAAAGGTGTTGGCGGAACCCCCGCCGCCGTGAACCGGCTTGATGATGCAGGGGAATTGCAGGGGCAGCCCGGCATCAAGGCTTTGCCCCTCTTCGAAGATGAAGGTGCGGGGGGTATGGAAGCCGTTGGCGGACAGAAAATCGATGGTCTGCTGCTTGTCGACGCAGGTGGCGATGACTTGCGGCGCATTGACCAGCACGGTGGCACCCGAGGATTCGAACGCGTCCAAGTGCCTGGACATCTTGATCAGCTCGGGTTCGCTGCCGGGGACCACAAACTGGATGCCGTGCCGGCGGATCAAGCCCAGCAACTGGCCGATGTAATCGTCCGAAGACGCGACGGGAAGCGTCTCGCGGACGTCGGCCGGAACCACCTGGGTGGCATCGCGATGGACGTTGGTGACGATAATCCGGTAAGCCTGGCGCCCGAGAAGCAGGGACTTGCAGACTTGTTCCCCTATGCTGCCGCCGCTCACCCCCGTCACCAGGACCCCAATGGGATTCGACTTGTCGTACGTCATGCTATGGCATTGCCCTTTGCTGTCTTTTTCTGCTCAGTATCTGGATCGAAGGCTCTTCCCAGCCGAGTTCGCGCAGCCGAAGCTGGAAATCCTGGACCGGGTAGGCCACCCTGCGGAACTCCACGGCCCGGGTCAGCGTGTCAAAAATCGCATAACTCGCATCGGGATTCCAGTCGCGCGGCTGGCCCACCGAGCCCGGATTCAGGAGCACGCCCGCGCCCGCTTCGATGCGCAGCGGATGATGAGTATGCCCCAGGCAGAGCATCTGGTCGTGCTCGAGCCGGATGTCGGCCAGCTCGGGAGAGTCGGGGTATAGGTAGCTTTCTTCGTCCCAGGGACTGGCATGGCGGACCTTGATCCGCAAACCGTCGAAGGCAAAATTCATTTCGAGCGGCAAGGAGGCGAGCCATCTGAAATTCTCCGCGCTCAGGTGCTCGCGCGTCCAGTCCACCCGGTAAGCCTGGCGGTGCTCGGGCGCGGGCGTCAGCCCGCCGCAGACATAAGCATCATGGTTGCCGCGCACCACATGCATCTTCGCGCCTCTCACCGCATCGCACACCTGGTTGACGTCCGGGTAATAGCCCACGACGTCACCGCTGCAGATGATGGCGTCCACCGCCGGCATGTCGTTCAGCACCGCCGCAAGCGCAAGATGGTTGCCGTGGATATCGGACAGGAATGCCAGCTTCACAGCAGCCCCCAGGCGGTGGCGGTCCGGTGCAGGCCCTCTTTGAGAGAGACCCGGGGACTGAAGCCGAAAGCGGCGAACGCCGCGTCTGTCGGAAAGCGCCCGCGGTAATTTTCCTGGGCGTCCGCGCCGGCAAAAACCAGGTGGGTTGCCGGGTCGCGGCCAAACAGTTCCAGCGCCGCCAGTGCCAGTTCCCTGGAACTGACCGCCTGGTTCCCGGAGAGGTTGTAGCGGCCCGTTGCGCGGGCGGCTATCGCCTGGCGAAACGCATCCGCGACATCGGACTCAAATACAAAATCCTGGCTCCGGCTGCCCGTGCCATTGAGGACCAACGGCAGGCCGGCCGCGGCGTCGTGAAGAAAGCGATGTATCACCGTTTTTGCCTTCGCCCTGGGGCCATAAGGCGCCGACACCCTCAAACTGCAGCAGGGGATGGCGTGCGGAGCCAGCATGGCCGAAGACATGAGTTCGCAGGCCGCCTTGCCGACGGCGTAAAGATCTGGGGGGCACAGCGGGGCGTCCTCGCCGCAGGCGGAGGATTGTGCGCCGTAAACCCGGCAGGTGGAGGCCAGAACAAAGTGGCCGGTGTTTGCCCGTATGACCCATTCGAGCAGGTTGTGGGTCATTTTCTGATTTTCCAGCAACACGCCGGGCTCACCCATGCCGCCCGGCAAGACGGCCGCGCAATGAACCACCGCGTCGAATCGGCCGAGAACGTCGAGTTTTTGCACATCAGCCATATCGGAGAGGTCCAGGCCCAGGGCTTTCGCCTGCGCAGGCGACCGGCCGGACTTTGGTCCCGCCAGCGGCAGCACGTCGGCGCCGCAGGCCAGCAGGTCGGCGGCGACAACGCTCCCGAGAAAACCGCTTGCGCCGGTGACCAGCACCTTCATCCCCTCCAGCGACTTCATTGAACACTCCTGTGGCCGGGAAACTGGTGATGGACACGATGCGGGCAAAAACCTGGCGTCCGCTTAACCCCTGTGAGCAGGATCATCCGGACCTCCACCTGCTATCCGCAGCACTCTGAGACGCTGCGGAGCAATTTGCCGGCCACGTCTTCAATGTCCCGCATGGACATGCGCCCGTGGAGCGGCAATACGAGTCCGTCGTGGTACAGGGCGGTCGAAACCGGGCATGTCGCGGCACCCACGCCATAGGTGGCCTCGAAATAGCTCAGGCAATTCAGGGCGTGCGCACCCAGGTTGACCTCCACGCCCTGCTCGATCATCAACTGCTTGATGCGCTCCCGGACACCGTCCGGAAGCACGACCATGAAGCTCTGCCATGAGTGCCCGTCGCTGCGCCGCGGCAAGCCTATGCTTGCATGGTCTTGCAGGAGCGCGCAATACACCTCGACCATCTCCTTGCGCACAGCCAGCTCCTGCCCGAAGCGGGCGATCTGGTTGATGCCGAGCGCGGCCTGGAAGTTGGTGAGCCGATAGTTCAGGCCTGCCTCGGTGAAGTCCATGCGCCCGTTGACGGGCTGGGTCCCATGGTTTCTCAGGCGTTTGGACAGCGTGACCAGTTCGGCGTTGCGCGACATCATCGCGCCGCCTTCACCGGTGGTGATCGCCTTGCGCGGATGAAAGGAAAAACAGGCCATGTCGCTGTAATAGCCCGGATGGAAACCGTCCGCAATCGTGCCGAGGGCACAAGCGGCGTCTTCGATTACCTTGATGCCGCGGCTTGCCGCCAGTTCGGCAATGCTTTTGACCTCAACCGGGAAGCCGAACTCATGCACCAGCATGATGGCTTTGATATCCTGACCCTCGGGAGAAGACAGCGCCTTTTCCACGGCTTGCGGCGTCACCACATAACTTTGCGGGTCGACGTCGCACAGCAGCACCTTGGCGCCGACCAGTTCGACGGCGTTGGCGGTGGCCGGGTAAGTAAAGGCCGGCACCAGGACCTTGTCGCCGGGGCCTATCCCCAACGCAAGCAGCGCAAGGTGCAAAGCAGAGGTTCCCGACGACACGGCGGCGCAATGGGGAATGCCCGAGAACGCCACCAGTGCCGCTTCAAATTCTTCAACGGCCTTTCCTTGGACGAGCTGGCCGCTCCTGACGACCTCGACCATGCGGGCAATGTCGTCATCGCGAATATCCGGGACAGCCAACCGGATCACAGCAGGTTCTGTCGGAACCAGACAGCCGTTTTCTGCACACCCTCTTCGAGGTCGACCTTGGCGGAAAAGCCCAACAGCTCCTTGGCCTTGCCCGTTTCCGGAATGCGCAGTTCGATGTCGGCGGACAGCGCCGGCTTGAATTCAATCTTGGATTTGGATTCGAGCACGCGGCAGACGGCCTCGGCGAGGCCGAAGATGGTCGTTACCGCCCGCGCATTGCCCACATTGAACGACTCGCCAATGGCGCGCTTGTCTTCAAGCGCCAGCATCAGGCATTCGACCATGTCGTCGATATAGCACCATGCGCGGATCTGCGTGCCGTCGCCGTAGATAGTGATGGGCTCATTTTTAAGGGCGCGGCGGACAAATATCTGGAGCGCACCTTCGCCGGTCTGGCCAGGGCCGTAAACATTGAACGGCCGCACCGTCACAACGGGGAGGCCGAACTCCTTGAAATAGGAATGCGCAAGATGCTCCCCAGCCAGCTTGCTGACGGCGTAGACCCAGCGCGCCTCGCCCGCGGAGCCTGCGACAGTTTGCGTGGTCTCGGCAACACGATAGGCCATGGAACCGAACACCTCGGAGGTTGAAAAGTCCAGGACACGGTCCTTGATCTTGTTTTGCTGCGCGGCCTTGAGCACGTTGGCCGTGCCTATCATGTTGACTTCCATGGTGCGCACGGGCGACTTGACCACCGTGTCGATGCCGGCGATGGCGGCGGCGTGCACCACGATGTCGGCGCCGGCCATGGCCTCGTTCACCGCGTTGAAGTCGAGCACGTCGCCCTTGATCAAGTGGATGTTTTTGTTTTTGCCCAGCTCGGAATGCTGCAGCGTGTTGCGATCCAAGTTGTCAAACAACACCATCTCGTTGTCGGCGCAAAGGCGGGATGCCAGCGTTGAGCCGATAAAACCAGCGCCGCCGGTGATGAAGATTTTTTTGCCTTTGATTGCCATCGCGAACCCTGTTGTTTGAAAAGAATGATTGCACCGGACCAGTTTGCCGGCGGCGACTGGCGATGTGAGCCATCACTATGCCGACCAGATGCGGGAAATTTTGATTTTAGCTGCTCCCGGCCCACAGCCGGGACGCCGTCAACCCGCAAGAGCGCCGGCGAGGGCGTCCACGATGAACGCCTGCGTTGATTCTGTGAGATACGGGTGCATGGGCAGGCTGATCACCGTGCCGGCCGCCGCATCGCTGAGCGGCGTATTGTCCGCACTGCCGAGATGCAGGTACGCCGGCTGCCGGTTGAGCGCTACAGGGTAGTGGACCGCAGTGGGAACGCCCAGGGATTGCAGTTTTTTCTGGACCGCATCGCGATTCTGGATAAAAACGGTGAACTGCGCCCAGACACAGGTCCTGTCGGGCCTCACGGCAAGCACGCTGGCCGGGACCCCCGCCTTGCGGATCAATTCCGCGTAACGCTCACCCAAGGCAAGCCGGCTTTGCACCTCCGCCTCGAAGCTGTCCAGCTTGGCCAGCACGATGGCGCACTGCAGGGTATCCATGCGCCCCCCTACGCCCACACGGGTGTGGTGGTAGCGCCTTTCCTGGCCGTGTACCCGGATTTCGCGCATGGCCTTGGCCAGTTCGTCGTCGTTGGTGAAAATGGCGCCGCCGTCGCCGTAACAGCCAAGGGGCTTGCTGGGAAAAAAGCTGGTGCAGCCGATGGTTGAAAGGTTGCAGCTTTTCCTGTCGCGGTAGGTTGCCCCAAAACTCTGGGCGGCGTCCTCGATCACGGGAATATTTCCATTACGGGCGGCGATGGCGTTGATCTCGTCCATGTCGGCTGTCTGCCCATAGAGACCCACGGGCATGATGGCCCTGGTCCTGGAGGTAATTTTTGCCTCGATCAATCGCCAGTCGATGTTGCACGTGTCGGGCTCAATGTCCACAAAAACGGGAATCGCGCCCAGCAGGACAATGACTTCCGCCGTGGCGATGAAGGTAAACGGCGTGGTAATGACTTCATCGCCGGCTTTCAGGTCCAGCGCCATCAGCGCGATCAGCAAAGCCTCGGTCCCAGAGGCCACCGTGATGCAATGCCGGACCCCCACAAAGTCCTGCAACCTCTCCTCAAGTTCCTTGACCTCAGGCCCCATGATGTACTGGCCATGATCGAGGACCTGCTGGATGCGCCCGTTGATGGGTTCGCGCATTTGCGCATATTGCGACTTCAGGTCGATGAATTCAATTTTGGATGTCATAAGGCAACGCAGCTGTTTTTGTCAATCAGATAGGCCAGGCCGCAAGTGCAACGAATCTCGCCATCCCCTTTGAGCTGCACGCCGCATTTGCACATCCAGCCCTTGCGGCGCGCCGGCATTCCGAGCATGAGTGCATAAGCAGGCACATCGCGATTGACGACCGCACCCGCACCGATGAAGGCGTAGGTGCCGATATCCACGCCGCACACAATGGTGCAGTTGGCGCCCAGGGTCGCGCCCTTCCTTACATGGGTCTTGCGGTATTCGTCTTTGCGCGTGATGGCGGAGCGGGGGTTGTAGACATTCGTGAAGACCATGCTGGGCCCGCAAAAAACATCATCCTCCAGCCTGACGGCGTCATAGACCGAGACGTTGTTTTGTATTTTGACGTTGTCGCCTATGACCACGTCATTGCCCACAAAAACATTCTGCCCGAGCGAGCAGCCCTTGCCGATCGTGGCGCCGCCGCAGACGTGCACCCAATGCCAGACGCGCGTTCCCTCGCCTATGCTCGCGCCCTCGTCAACAATGGCGCTGGAATGGACCGTCGTGGTCACGTCAATAGTCCAGTGGAAGCGCGATACGCTTGCCGTCGCGCGCGGAAAGGTAAGCGGCGATCAGCACTTCGAGGGACTTCAGGCCTTCGCGGCCGTCCGTGTCGGGCTCCGCTTCGCCCCGCAGCACCTTGATGACATTGTCGTAATAAAGGGGGTGGCCAAACCCATAGACGGAGGTGGTGGCGTAGCTTGCATCCTTGACCTTGCCGTCATCTTCGTGCGAATCGGAAAATTGCCAGTGCTGGATCTCGTTGACCGCGACGCCGCCCACCTTGACGGTACCCTTCTCGCCGATGATGGTGATGCTGCCTTCCAGGTTTTTCGGATAGGTCAGCATGGTCACGTTCATCGAGCCCAGTGCGCCTGAGCGCCACCTGACACTGATGACGCCCGAGTCTTCCACCTCGATATCACGCGCCAGGGTCGCCGTGTAGGCCTGAATGCTTTCGATGGGCCCGATCAGCCAGTCAAGAAGGTCCACATAGTGGCTGGCCTGGTTCATGAAGGCGCCGCCGTCATATTCCCAGGTGCCGCGCCAGGCCGCGCTGTCGTAGTATTCCTGCGGCCGCGTCCAGAACACGTTGATGTTGACCATGTAGATGCGGCCGAAGCGCCCCTGCTGCACGGCGCGTTTAAGCAGCTGCAAGGTGGCGTTTTTTCGGTTCTGCTTGACCACAAACAGGCGGACATTCGCGTCGTCGCAAGCCCTGACCATCTGCAACCCGTCGTTCCATCGCGTGGCCATGGGCTTTTCCGTCATGACGTGCAGGCCCGCCGCGGCCACCAGCATGGTCTGTTCGGGATGGGACCCGCTCGGCGTCGTGAGCACGACGATGTCCGCGTCCGTATCCTCCAGCATGTCGGCAAGGCTGCCGTAGGGTTTGGCGCCGGTCTCGGCGGCTGCGGCTTGCAGGGCTGCGTTGTCAATGTCGCAGATGCCCACGAGCTCCGCATATTCGGCATGCTGCTTGAGCGCGGCAAAGTGGTTTCGGGCGATGCGCCCGCAACCGACGATTGCAAAGCGGATTTTTCTACCTGCGATGGGAGCGGGCCAGCGGCGCATGTCAGGCTTTCACAATATGCGAAGCCGACTCGCGATAACGACCGCGGGAGTCCACGATCAGTTTGGCGTTGTCCTTGATCAGGGTGTAATCAAATTTTTCGTGATCGGTCGCCAGCAGGATGCAGTCGTACTGCGACAGCGCGGACGCCGTCAACGGCACGCTCGACAGGTTGAAGCTGTGTTCCCGCATTTTGGGGAATACCGGTATATGGGGATCGCTATAGGAAACATCCGCGCCAAGCTCGCGAAGCTTCTCCATCAGCACGACCGAGGGCGATTCGCGCATGTCGTCCACGTTCTTTTTGTAGGCAATTCCCAGTACCAGCACCCTGGAGCCGTTGATGGACTTCTTGGCCGCATTGAGCGCGGAAGCCACCTTTGCGATGACGTAATCGGGCATGGAGGAGTTCACCTCGCCAGCAAGCTCGATGAACCGGGTGTGCACCCCGTATTCGCGGGCTTTCCAGGTCAGGTAGAACGGGTCTATGGGAATGCAGTGCCCGCCCAGGCCCGGGCCGGGGTAATAGGGGACAAAGCCGAAGGGCTTGGTTGCGGCGGCCCGGATGACTTCGTGAATGTCGATATTCATCTTGTCGGCAACGATCTTCATCTCGTTGACCAGGCCGATGTTGACCGCGCGGTGGATGTTCTCGAGAAGCTTGGTCAGTTCGGCGGCGCGCGTCGAGCTGACGGGGACAACCTGGTCGATCACCTGTCCGTAAAGCGCCAAGCCGACCTCAAGGCATTGCGCGGTATGCCCGCCGCACACCTTGGGAATGGTGCGAGTCGTGAAATTCGGGTTTCCGGGATCTTCCCGTTCCGGCGAAAACACCAGGAAGGCATCTTCACCTACCTTCAGTCCGCGAGACTCGATGCGGGGCAGCAACTCTTCATCCGTCGTGCCGGGGTAAGTCGTGCTTTCCAATGAAACCACCTGACCGGTACGCAGGTAGGGCAGCAAGGAGTCCGTCGTATTCAGGACAAAACTCAGATCGGGTTCGCGGTGCTTGTTGAGCGGCGTCGGCACACACAGTATCAGCGCATCCGCCTCTGCAACACGCGAAAAGTCCGTGGTCGGCTCAAACCCCTGCTTCACTGCCGCACCAATCGCTTGCGCGGAAATGTGCTCAATGTAGCTCTGGCCGTCCCGCAATGCCTGCACTTTGGCCTCGTCGATGTCGAAGCCGATGACCTTGTAGCCCATCTCGCAGTAGCGAAGGAGCAGAGGCAGGCCCACGTATCCCAAACCCACAATCCCAATGACGGCTTTTTTGCTTTTGAGCTTAGAAATGAGGCTTGATTTCACTGTAGGCGGGTGCTTTTTTGGAGGAGTTTGATGTTAGCACGCGCACTATCAGCCCAGCCATCTTCCCGGTCCGGCCAAGCCCAGCCACTCCCCGTTCAACGCGGCGATGCCAGAGTGTCACCAATTTCAGCCAGCATGCGGGCAACGCCCTGCTGCCAAACAGGAAGCTGAAAGCCAAATGACTGTTCAAGCCTGGCCGTACTCATGCGTGAGTTATGAGGACGCACCGCCGGCGTCGGGAAAGCCGATGTGGGAACGGGGTCCACGGTGCCCGGCGTGGCTTTAAGCAGCGCGCCGTTCCTGGCGGCGCAGTCGAGGACAAACTGCGCATAGCCGTGCCAGGTCGTCTCGCCCGCGGCCGCCACATGGTAGGTCCCGTCAAGGCGTGCGGCAGGCCCCGCGAGCGCGCTGCGCAGCATGTGGGCCGTGACGTCGGCCAGCAGATCGGCCCCCGTCGGCGCGCCGAACTGGTCGTTGATGACCGTCAGGCGGTCGCGCTCCGCGGCCAGGCGCAGCATGGTTTTGGCGAAGTTGCCGCCGCGCGCCGCATAGACCCAGCTGGTGCGCAAAATGAGGTGCCGGGCACACCGGGCCGCGATGCGCTGCTCGCCTTCCAGCTTGGTCCGGCCGTACACACTGAGCGGGCCTGTGGGGTCGGCCTCTTCCCAGGGCTTGCTGCCGCTGCCGTCAAAGACGTAGTCGGTCGAATAGTGCAGCAGCCATGCGCCGGCGGCATCGGCCGCTTCGGCCAGCACGCCCGGTGCTTCGGCATTGATGGTATGCGCCGTGGCCGAATCGCTTTCGGCCTTGTCGACGGCGGTATAGGCTGCGGCATTGACGATGGCGTCAGGGCGGATACGTTGCACCGTCTCGCGGATTCCGCTCAGGTCGGCAAGGTCGCCGCAAAAGTCCTTGCTGTGGCGATCGAGCGCGACCACCTCGCCCAGCGGCGCCAGGCTGCGCTGCAGCTCCCAGCCCACTTGCCCGTTCTTGCCGAAAAGCAGAATTTTCATGGGCGCGGTCACGCGGCCGTCGCCGCATACTGGGCCTCAACCCAGTCGCGGTAGGCGCCGCTTTGCACATGGGTGACCCATTCGGGGTTGTCCAGGTACCACTGCACGGTCTTGCGGATGCCGGTTTCAAAGGTTTCAGCGGGCTTCCATCCCAGTTCCTGCGTCATCTTGCTGGCATCGATCGCATAGCGGCGGTCATGGCCCGGCCTGTCCTTGATGAAGGCCACCTGCTCACGGTAGCTGCCGTTGGCGCGCGGGCGCAGCTCATCCAGAAGCGCGCACACCGCGTGGACGATGTCGATGTTCGGTTTTTCGTTGTTGCCGCCTATGTTGTAGACCTCGCCGGGTTTGCCGGCCTCCAGCACGCGCCGGATTCCGCTGCAGTGGTCCTTGACGTACAGCCAGTCGCGTACCTGCTGGCCGTCGCCATACACCGGCAGGGGCTTGCCGGCCAGGGCGTTGACGATCATCAGCGGGATCAGTTTTTCCGGGAAATGGTAGGGACCGTAATTGTTGGAGCAGTTGGTGGTCAGCACCGGCAGGCCATAGGTGTGGTGGTAGGCCCGGGTCAGGTGGTCGCTGGCCGCCTTGCTGGCCGAATAGGGGCTGTTCGGCTCATAGCGGTTGGTTTCGCTGAAGGCCGGGTCAGTGGGCCGCAAGGAGCCGTAGACCTCGTCCGTGGAAACCTGCAGGAAGCGGAATGCGCTTTTTTCGCCGGCCGGCAGGCCGGCCCAGAACTGGCGCGCGGCCTCCAGCAGGCGAAAGGTGCCGACGATATTGGTCTGGATGAATGCTTCGGGGTCCGAAATGGACCGGTCCACGTGCGATTCGGCCGCGAAATGGACGATGGCGCGCGGCTTGTGCGTGGCCAGCAGGCCCGCGACCAGGGCGCTGTCGCCGATGTCGCCTTTGACAAAAATATGCCGTGGATCGCCTTTGAGAGGCGCCAGGGTTTCCATATTGCCGGCGTAGGTGAGCTTGTCGAGGTTGACGACCGGCTCATCGGTGCCCGCCACCCAGTCAAGAACAAAATTGGCGCCGATAAATCCGGCTCCCCCTGTAACCAAAATCATGAACTCCCCTTCCATGTGCCGGTGCTGCGCGGCACCGGCTTGCATTATGCCTTTGACCCTGAGGCGGCGGTCATGAAGAAAGCCGGCGGATCAGAGGGAAACCGCCCCGAAGCGAAGGCCGCCCCGCAAGGGCTTTGCCCCTCCCCGGTCAGAAGTGAATCCCGCGCATCATCTGCTGCATGGCCACGGCTTCGGCGGAGAGATGCGGTTTGGCGCCTTTGTCGCCCTTGGCGGCCGAAGAGTCGGGGAACATGCGGAAACTGGTGTTCATGGCGATCTGCGCGACGCGCGGCACCAGCGCATGCATGAGTTGGCCGGTGATGCCCAGGCGCGTGGCCACGCGCACCGGCTTGAAGATGCAGGCCTGCGCGATCATGTCGGCGGCCTCTTCGGGGGACAGCGTCGGCACGTTGTTGTACAGGTTGGTGGGCGCGATCATGGGCGTGCGCACCAGCGGCATGTTGATGGTCGTGAAGCTGATGCCCACGTCGGCGAACTCGCTCGAAGCGCAGCGCGTCCACGCGTCGAGCGCAGCCTTGGAGGCCACGTAGGCCGAAAAGCGCGGCGCGTTGGTCAGCACGCCGATGGAGCTGATGTTGACCACGTGGCCCTTGCGCTTGGCCGCCATGCCGGGCAGCAGCCCCATGGTCACGCGCAGGCAGCCGAAGTAGTTGAGCTGCATGGTGCGTTCGTAATCGTGGAAGCGGTCGTAGCTGGCCTCGATCGCGCGGCGTATGGAGCGGCCGGCGTTGTTGATCAGGAAGTCGACGCCGCCGTGGTTGGCGATCAGCAACTTGAGGAAGCGGTCGCAGTCGGCCATGTCGGCGATGTCGGCCGGATAGGCCACGAAGTGGTAGCCCTTGGCCTTGGCTTCCTTGCAGGCCTCGTCGAGCTTGTCCTGGTCGCGCCCGCAGATGACAGTGACCGCGCCGGCTTCGGCGAACTTGTGCGCCGCGGCCAAGCCTATGCCGGATGAGCCGCCGGTGACCAGCACCACCTTGCCGCCCACCGTGCCCCGCAGCGAACGATCGATGTGCAGGTCGGGATCCAGGTGGCGCTCCCAGTAATCCCACAGGCGCCAGGCGTAGTCCTTGAGGTTGGGGCACTCGATGTTGGCCCCCTTCAGAGCGGCCATGGTTTCGCGGCAGTCGAAGCGGGTGGGATAGTTGACGAAGGTCAGCATGTCCTCGGGCAGGCCCAGGTCGGCCATGATCGCATTGCGCACGCGCCGCACGGGCGCCAGCGCCATCAGGCTCTTTTTGACGCCGCGCGGGATAAAGCCCAGCAAGGCGGCGTTCACGAACAGGTTCATCTTGGGCGCATGGGCCGCGCGGCTGAAGATGTCCAGCACGTCGCCGACGCGGTAGCCCACCGGGTCCACCAGGTGGAAGCACTTTTTGGCGATGCCGGTCTTGTGGCTGATGTGGTCCAGCGCGTCGACGACGAAGTCAACGGGGACGATGTTGATGCGCCCGCCTTCCAGGCCCACGGCCGGCATCCAGGGCGGCAGCAGCTGGCGCATGCGCTGGATCAGCTTGAAGAAGTAGTAGGGGCCGTCGATCTTGTCCATCTCGCCGGTGGTGCTGTCGCCGACCACCATGGCCGGGCGAAACACCGTCCAGGGCACCTTGCATTCCTTGCGCACGATTTTTTCGCTCTCGTGCTTGGTCATGAAGTACGGATGCTCGTAGTTCTCGGCCTCCTCGAACATGTCTTCGCGGAACACGCCTTCATAGAGGCCGGCCGCGGCGATAGAGCTCACATGGTGGAAGTGCCCGGCATCGATGGCCTTGGCGAACTCGACGGCACTGCGCGTGCCTTCGATGTTGACGGCGATCTGGCTTTCCTCGTCGGCGCCCAGGTCGTAGACCGCGGCCAGGTGGTAAAAATGCCCGACCTGGCCCTTGAGCTTCTTGACGTCCTCGCTGCTGACGCCGAGTTTTTTGCTCGTCAGGTCGCCGTGCACCGCGACGGCCCGCGCGGGGCTCACACCCCAGTATTCCCTCAGCGCCGCCACTTTGCCCGCGCTCTCCTTGCGGATCAGGAAATGAACGGTCGTGCCTTTTCGTTCCAGAAGTTTTTTGACCAGGCGCTTGCCGATGAAGCCTGTGGCCCCCGTGACGAAATAATGCATGTTGTGTGTTCTCCGCTGAACTGTCGATCAAAAAGCGATTCTTGCTTAAAGCGCATGACTCTCTATTCAGCAGAAACCCGCGCTCAGCGGCTTGCGGCGCGCTTTTCCATAGAGCGGGGCACCTAAACACCGCCGCGAGTAAGGCTTATATTTTCCAGTCTGTGCGGCATACTGTTCGCGCAACCTTCACAACCATAAACCGTCTGGAGTCCATCATGGTCAAGAAACTGCAAAAAATGAGCGCCGACAAAAAAACCGGTCCCCAGCTGTCGGGTGCCGTCAAGGAATCCGCACAGCAAATCTGGCTGGCCGGCCTGGGTGCCTTCTCCAAGGCGCAGGAAGAAGGCGGCAAAGTGTTTGAGACCCTGGTCAAGGAAGGCCTGTCCATCCAGCGCAAGACCCAGGCCGTCGCCGAGGAAAAAATCTCCGAAGCCACCAACAAGATGGCCACCATGGCCACCGACATCCAATCCAAAGCCGGCCACCAGTGGGACAAGCTGGAAACCATCTTCGAAGACCGCGTCGCCAAAGCCCTGAACAAGCTCGGCGTGCCTTCCGCAAAGGACGTGGACGCGCTGATCGCGCGGATTGACGAACTGAACCGCAACGTGCAGAAGATGAGCACCAAGGCCCCCGCCGCCAAGACGGCAGCCAAGACCGCCGCAAAGCCTGCCGCCAGGAAAGCACCGGCCAAACGCCCGGCCGCACGCAAGTCGGCTTAAGCGCGGCGGGCTTCACCCCAAAAAGGGACATGCCGTCCCTTTTTTTTCGCCTGTGCGCATCACGTCACCCGCGCCGCTTTGCTGCACAGCAGCAAATATTCATTGGGCCGCCGTCTACACTTTCTTTCCATGACCTCAGCCAAGCGTTCAAAAAGTAAATCCCCATCCGGCAAGCCGCGCATTGCCCTGGCACTCGCCGGCGGCGGTCCGTTGGGCGCCATTTACGAGATAGGCGCGTTGTGCGCGCTCGACGAATCCCTGCAGGGCATTTCCTTCACCGAGCTGCACCACTACGTCGGCGTCTCGGCCGGCGGATTTATCGCCGCGGGCCTGGCGAACGGCATGACGCCGCGCGAACTCTGCGCGGCCTTTATTGAAAACGATGACCAGTCCTCGGAGGTGTTCGACCCGGCCTGGCTGATGGTGCCCGCGTATGGCGAATTCCTGCGGCGCGGCATCATGCTGCCCGGCCTGCTCGCATCGGCCGCGTGGCGCGCAAGCTTCGGGCGCAAGTCATTTGTCCATGCGCTGGAAGCCTTGGGGCCGGCCCTGCCCACGGGAATTTTCTCTAACGACGAAGTCGACACGCAACTCGAAAAACTGTTCTCCAAACCCGGGCGCACCAACGACTTCCGCAAGCTCGGCACCCGCCTGACGCTGGTCGCGACCAACCTGGACAGCGGCGACGCCGCGCCTTTCGGCCGTCCCGGCTGGGACCACGTGCCCATCTCCAAGGCTGTGCAGGCCAGTTCGGCCCTGCCCGGCCTGTTCCCTCCCGTTGAAATTGACAAGCACTACTACGTGGACGGCGCCCTCAAGAAGACCATGCACGCCGGCGTGGCCATGGACGAGGGCATAGACCTGATGTTCTGCCTGAACCCGCTGGTGCCCTTCAATTCCACGCGCGCGCCCGAGCTGGCCATGGACCAGCGCGTCATGCGCCGCGGCCTGCCCGCCGTGAAACAGGCCATCCCGCGCATCGTGAGCGGCGGCCTGCCCGCGGTGATGAGCCAGACCTTCCGCTCCATGATCCATTCGCGGCTGGAACTGGGCATGAAGCACTACGAGCACGCCTACCCCGACACCGACATCGTGCTGCTGGAGCCCGACCACCGCGACGCCGAGATGTTCCTGGCCAACACCTTCAGCTACCGCCAGCGCCGCGAACTGGCCGAGCACGCCTACCAGAAGACCCGGCAAATGCTGCGCTCGCGCAAGACCACGCTGTCGGCCAAGCTAGCCAGGCACGGCGTCAGCCTGAACCTGGAGGTGCTGGAAGACCCCAAGCGCCACCTGGCGGCCACAAGGCCGGCCGCCACCCGCGTGGGCCGCGCCATCGCCTCGCTGGAGGAGGTGATGGAGGATTTGAGCCATGCGCTGCGGCCCGACTCCCGCCGGGCGCTCGCGGCGTAATCCAAAGGTTCTCCGGGTTGCCGGGCTTTGATGGACTTCCCTAGTTTCGCGGCGGGGCACGCTGGGTTAGAGTTAAAGAACAATACGAGGTAGACAACTTATGGCGAAAAAAGCGCCGCGCCGTACAGCAGAGCGGATTCTGGAGGTCACCCTGGACCTCTTCAACCGCTTTGGCGAGCCCAATGTGTCGACCACCTTGATCTCGGCCGAGCTCAACATCAGCCCCGGCAACCTCTACTACCACTACCCGGCCAAAGACGAGCTCATCAACTCGCTGTTCGACCGTTACGAAAAATCCCTGGGCGAGCTGCTCAACGCCAGCGACGGCGTGCGCGACGTGGAAGACGCCTGGTTCTTCATGCACACGCTGTTCGAGCTGATCTGGCAGTACCGTTTCCTCTACCGCGACCTGAACGACCTGCTGAGCAAGAACCGCCGGCTGGAAACCCACTTCCAGTGGGTGCTCAAGAACAAGACGCGCGCCATCAAGGGCCTGCTCGACGGCATGAGCCGCGCCGGCGCCGTGACCATCGATTCACGCGAAGTCGAGGCCACGGCCACCAGCATGGTGGTGGTGCTCACTTACTGGCTCAGTTTCGAGTACGTGCGCGACCCGCGCAACGCGCTGGAGCCGGCCAACGCGCAGGCCGCGTTGCTGCGCGGCGCGCACCACGTGCTCAATTTGCTGATTCCTTACCTCGAAAAAAGCCAGCGCGCGCACCTGCAGGCCCTGGTCGGCGCGTACAGCAACCCGGCCTGAGTTCCCCGCAGCCCGCTTACCCATAACACCAACAATTTTTATCAGGAGACAAGACACATGGCCAAATGGACTGCCTTTCCCCATACCGGCGACTACGCATTCGATGCCGCCGGCCTGAAAAAGAGCTGGACCCGCCTGCACCTGGGCGACTGCGAACCCCTGCCCAAAGACGCCGCCGTGCTGCAGGCCTGGGTACTGTTTCACAACGGCGAATTCCAGAAAGCCTTTGACGCCGGCCTGAAAGCCGGCGGCGACGGCATCACCGTGGCCAACAAGGCCGCCAGCATGTACGCCACCTACCTGGAAACCAAGGAAAAAACCAAGCTCGACCTCTTCATGGAAGTCGCCGCGCGCGCCGAGGCCCAGCAAAAGGACGACCCGAAAAACGCCAACGCCTGGTACTGGCAGGCTTATGCGCTGGGCCGCTACAGCCAGGGCATCAGCGTGGCCAAGGCCCTGGCCCAAGGCCTGGGCACCAAGGTCAAGACCGCGCTCGAGCAGGCCATCAAGCTGTCCCCCAAACACGCCGACGCCCACATCGCGCTGGCGGCCTTCCACGCCGAGGTGATCGACAAGGTCGGCTCGCTGATAGGCGGCATGACCTACGGCGCCAAGAAAGACACGGGCCTGTCGCTCTACAAGGAAGCCCTGAAGCTGCACCCCGGCTCCGCCATCGGCATGATCGAGTACGCCAACGGCATGGTGATGCTCGAAGGCGACAAGAAAATGAAGGAAGCCACCAAGTTGTATGAGCAGGCTGCGGCCAGCAAGGCGCTGGATGCGACGGAGAGGTTGGATGTGGAGATGGCTAGGGCTGAGCTGGAAGATTGATTTTTTGCCGGGTCTTGCGCCGGCTTGCGCGCCTGTGCCCTTTGCATAGGTTTGCTGGCCGGGAGTGGCCCGGCGGCCAGTAACTTTCTTTTGCTTCGCCAAAAGAAAGTCACCAAAGAAAAGGCGACCCTGGTTGCTGCGTCCCTTCGCTTCGCTACGGGCAACCTGCGGTGCTCGGTTCAGGCGGGGTCTCGCTAAACTCGCTTCGCTCAAACAACGCGATCCCTGATCCGCCTGAACCTGCGCTCCTCGGCGCATCCACAAGGGGCAATCGGGATCGGGAACCGAATACCAATACCAAGAAAGACAAATACAACAAGGACTCGCCATGGCGAGTCCTTGTTTCTTCAGGTATTCGGCTGTTTGTATTTCTTCTCCCCGCTCCCACCCCTTGTGGATGCGCCGAGGAGCGGAGGGCCAGACGGATCAGGGCAAAAACTTGTTTGAGCGAAGCGAGTTGTTTTTGACCCCGGCTGGACCGAGCACCGCAGGTTGCCCCGGAGCGAAGCGCAGGGGACGCAGCAACCAGGGTCGCCTTTCTTTTGCTTACTTTTCTTTGGCGAAGCAAAGAAAAGTGAGTTGCCGCCGGGCAACCCCGGCCAGCAGTACTCAGCAAGGGGCAGGCGCGCCGCCGGAGCAAGACCCGGCCAGTTCAACCCGCCATTAACGCCTCAATCTCATCCCCATCGACGGGCACCCCACGCGTCATCAACTCACACCCCTTGATAGTCACCAAGGCATCATCCTCAATCCGGATACCGATGTTCCAGAACTCCTTGGGAACGTTCTTGCCGGGCCGCACATAAATGCCGGGCTCTATCGTCAGCACCATGCCGGGCCGCAGGATGCGCGAGGGCTTGCGCATGATGGGCTGGCCCATGGCGTCCTTGTCGGGGCGGGGCTTGCTGCCGGGTTCGCTGTAGTCGCCGCAGTCGTGCACGTCCATGCCCATCCAGTGGCTGGTGCGGTGCATGTAGAACTGGCGGTAGGCGCCGGATTCGAGCACGTCGTCGACCTTGCCGTGCTTGGCCTTGGGCAGCAGGCCGGTGTCGAGCATGCCCTGCGCCAGCACGCGCAAGGCGGCTTCATGCGGGTCGTTAAAACGCTTGCCGGGCCTGGTGGCTTTGACCGCGGCGTACTGGGACTCCACCACGATGTCATACAGCCGGCGCTGGGCCGGCGTGAATTTTCCGCCGGCCGGGAAGGTGCGGGTGATGTCGCTGGCGTAGCCGTCGAGCTCGCAGCCGGCGTCTATCAGGCACAGTTCGCCGGCCTTGAGTTCGGCATCCCCGGCGCGGTAATGCAGCACGCAGGCATTGGCGCCGGCGGCCACGATGCTGGTGTAGGCCGGGAACTGCGAGCCGTGGCGGCGGAACTCGTGCAGCAGTTCGGCCTCCAGGTGGTATTCGCGCAGGCCGCCCTTGACCGGGTTGCGCAGCATCGCGGCGGAAGTTTGCATCGCGCGCACGTGCGCGCCCGCTGAAATTTTCCCGGCGCGGCGCAGGATGGCGATCTCGTGGCTGTCCTTGAAGAGGCGCATCTCGTCGAGCACGCCGCACAGGTCATTGCGGCTTTGCGGGCATTCGTCGCCCAGGCGCACGCGGGTGCGCACCTTGTCCAGCCAGCCGTCCACGCGGGCGTCCAGGCCTTCGTGCGTGGCAAACGGGAACCATACCGACTTCTGGTTGGCCAGCAGGGCCGGCATGCGCGCGTCCAGCGCCTCGGTGCTGAAGGCGGCATCCACGCTTAGTTGCGCCGGCGCGGCCTTGGGGCCCAGGCGTATGCCGTCCCAGATCTCGCGTTCCAGGTCCTTGGGGCGGCAAAACAGCGTGGTCTTGCCGCTGGCGTCGATGGCCAGCCAGCTTTCGGGCTCGTCAAAGCCGGTCAGGTAATAGAAATAGCTGTCGTGCCGGTAGGGAAAATCGCTGTCGCGGTTGCGCGGGTATTCGCGCGCGGTGGGCAGCAGGGCGACGCCGCCGCCGGCTGCTTTCAGCGCGCGGGCCACGGCGGCACGGCGTTTCTGGTAAATCGTGGTGGTGCTCATGGTGCGCGGCGCTTTTTGTGGGGTTGTTAGTGTGTGGTCGTGGCCTGGTTCAGCTCGTCCAGCCGCGCCGGCGTGCCCACGTCGGTCCAGGGCCCGGTGTACAGCTCGGCGCTGACCTGGCCATTGTCCATCGCCGTACGCAGCAGCGGCGCCAGTGGGGCTTTGAGGCCTTGCGGGTTGCCGAAAGGCATGGCGTCGAAGAATTCCCGCCGGTACAGGCCTATGGTGCTGTAGGTGAACTTGGGTTGCGGGCTGCCCTTGGCCAGGTTCAGCGCCAGGCCGTCCGGGCCCAGGCCGAAATCGCCCTGGGGGTTGTGCGGCGGATTGGGCACCAGCCACAGGTGGGCCAGCTTGCCGCCGGCGGCAAAGCGGTCCACGGCGGCCTGGGTGAATTCAAAGCCCGGCACAAACACGTCGCCCGCCAGCACCCAGAACACCTCGCCCAGCAGCGGCAATGCGCGCGAGATGCCGCCGGCGGTTTCCAGCGCGCCGCCGAAATCAATGCCTTCGTGCGAATAGGCAATCGACAGCGGCGTGCGGCTTTCCTGCCGGAAATGGTTTTCCACCTGCTCGCCGAGCCAGGCGGTGTTGATGACGAGCTCGTTAAATCCGCCGCGCGCCAGCGCCTCGGCATGCCAGTCAATGAGTGGTTTGCCGCGCACCGCCAGCAGGGGTTTGGGCGTGCTGTCGGTCAGCGGCCGCATGCGCTCGCCGCGGCCGGCGGCCATGATCATGGCTTTGATGGATGGGCCGCTCACTGCGTATCCCCGCGATCCAGCGAGCGCTGCTCGGTCCATTCGGGGTTGAAGCGCCGCACCAGCGCATCCATCAGGCCGCGCGCCCGGGCCGAGTGGTCGGCGCCGAAGTTGCAGACGTAAACGTCCAGCGTCACGGCCTTTTGCTCGGGCCAAGTGTGAATGCACACATGCGATTCGGCCAGCAGCACCGTGGCCGTGATGCCGCCCGGGCCGTGCACGGTGTCGGGAAAGGTGTGGAAGAGCTGGTTGACGGCCTGCAGGCCGGCCGTGCGCACGGTTTCGACGCACCAGCCGCCCAGGCGCTCGGCGTCGGTGAGCCAGGCGGGATCGCAGCGGCATTTGTAAAGGTCGGCGGTCAGGTGTAGGCCTTGCATCCCCCGACTTTAGACGATGCGCGGCCTCGTCCAGGCCGTAACTTGGTTCCATATCCCGCCAAATTCCCCGGCCGGGGCCAGACGGTAAAATACCGGGTTACCCCTGATCTTTCCCCCTCCGGAGCAGCCTACATGGCAAACACGCAAATGATGGCGAATGCGATACGCGCACTCGCAATGGACGCCGTTCAACAAGCCAATTCCGGACACCCCGGCGCCCCCATGGGCATGGCCGACATGGCCGTCGCCCTCTGGGGCAGCCACCTCAAGCACAGCCCGCACAACCCCAACTGGTTCGACCGCGACCGTTTTGTGCTCTCCAACGGCCACGGCTCCATGCTGATTTACGCCGTGCTGCACCTGACCGGCTACAAGCTGCCGATCGGCGAACTTAAGAATTTCCGCCAGCTGCACAGCAAGACCCCCGGCCACCCCGAATACGGCTACACCCCCGGCGTTGAAACCACCACCGGCCCGCTGGGCCAGGGCCTGACCAATGCCGTCGGCATGGCGCTGGCTGAAAAGCTGCTCGCCAAGGAATTCAACCGCGAAGGCCACACCGTCGTCGACCACAACACCTATGTGTTCATGGGCGACGGCTGCCTGATGGAAGGCATCAGCCACGAGGCCGCGGCGCTGGCCGGCGCCTGGAAGCTCAACAAGCTGGTGGCGCTGTATGACGACAACGGCATTTCCATCGACGGCCAGGTCGCGCCCTGGTTCATCGACAACACCGCCGTGCGCTTCGCCGCCTACGGCTGGAACGTGCTGGGCCCCATCGACGGCCACGACGCCGAGCTGGTCTCGCAGGCCATCGAAGGCGCGAAAAAGTCCAACGACAAGCCCACGCTGATCATCTGCAAGACGCACATCGGCAAAGGCTCGCCCAACCGCGCCAACACCGCCAAGGCCCACGGCGAGCCGCTGGGCGCCGAGGAAATCAAGCTCACGCGCGAAGCCCTGAACTGGCCTTACGCCCCGTTTGAAGTGCCGAAAGAAACCTATGACGCCTGGGACGCCAAGGCCAAGGGCCTGGCCGCTGAAGCCGCCTGGGACGCGAAATTCGCCGCCTACAAAGCCGCGCATCCCGAACTCGCCAGCGAACTGAGCCGCCGGATGAAGGGCGAGCTGCCCAAGTCCTTCGCGCAACTGGCGGTCGATACCGTCATCGGCGCGCACACCAAGGCCGAGACCGTCGCTTCGCGCAAGGCCTCGCAGCTCGCGCTCGAAGCCTTCACCGCCGGCCTGCCCGAGCTGCTGGGCGGTTCGGCCGACCTGACCGGCTCCAACCTGACCAACACCAAGTCCACGCCCAGCCTGCGTTTTGACATGAACGGCGAAGTCGTGCTGACGGCCAACGCCGAGGGCGTGAGCTCGATCGGCCGCCACATCAACTACGGCGTGCGTGAATTCGGCATGGCCGCCATCATGAACGGCATCGCGCTGCACGGCGGCTACATCCCTTACGGCGGCACCTTCCTGACCTTCAGCGACTACAGCCGCAACGCCATCCGCATGGCCGCGCTCATGAAGCTGCGCGTGGTGCACGTGTTCACCCACGACTCCATCGGCCTCGGTGAAGACGGCCCGACGCACCAGTCCATCGAGCATGCCGCCAGCCTGCGCCTGATCCCCAACCTGGACGTCTGGCGTCCGGGCGACACGGCCGAAACGGCCGTTGCCTGGGCCGTCGCGCTGGAAAACAAGAACAAGCCGACGGCACTGCTCTTGAGCCGCCAGAACCTGCCTTACTCGCCGAAGAATGACCTGGGCAACATCAGCCGCGGCGCCTACGTGCTGGCCGAGCCGGCCGAAGTCGGCCTGAACAAAAAGGCCCAGGCCGTCATCATCGCCACCGGTTCCGAAGTGCAGCTCGCGCTCAAGGCGCAGGAACTGCTGGCCGCCCACAAGATCGCCGTGCGTGTGGTTTCCATGCCCAGCACCACGACCTTCGACAAACAAAAGACCGCCTACAAATCCGAAGTCCTGCCCGAAGGCATCCCCCGCATCGCGGTGGAAATGGGCGTGACCGACGGCTGGTGGAAATACGGCTGCGCGGCCGTCGTCGGCATCGACAGCTACGGCGAGTCGGCCCCGGCGCCGGTGCTGTTCAAACATTTCGGCTTCACGGCCGAGAACGTCGCCGACACCGTGCGCAAGGTGTTGCGCAAATAAGCGCGGCACGGCCCGACCGATTCAACGAAATTTCAACTTCCAGGAGCAACAGCAGATGACTATCAAACTTGGCATTAATGGTTTTGGCCGGATCGGCCGCAACGTGTTCCGCTCGGCGATCAAGAGCTTCAGCGACATCGAAATCGTCGGCATCAACGACCTGCTGGAGCCCGCGTACCTGGCCTACATGCTGAAGTACGACTCGGTGCACGGCCGCTTCGAAGGCGACGTGTCCGTCGAGGGCAACACCCTCATCGTCAACGGCAAGAAGATCCGCCTCACGCAGGAACGCGACCCCGCCAACCTCAAGTGGGGCGACATCGGCGCCACCGTGGTGCTCGAATCCACCGGCCTGTTCCTGGACAAAGCCTCCGGCGAGAAGCACCTGGCCGCCGGCGCCAAGAAAGTCATTTTCTCGGCACCGTCCAAGGACGACACCCCGATGTTCGTCTTCGGCGTCAACGACAAGACCTACAAGGGCGAGGCCATCATCTCCAACGCCAGCTGCACCACCAACTGCCTGGCGCCCATCGCCAAGGTGCTGAACGACAAGTGGGGCATCAAGCGCGGCCTGATGACCACGGTGCACGCCGCCACCGCTACGCAAAAAACCGTGGACGGCCCGAGCAACAAGGACTGGCGCGGCGGCCGCGGCATCCTGGAAAACATCATTCCTTCCAGCACCGGCGCGGCCAAGGCCGTGGGCGTGGTGATCCCCGAGCTCAACAAGAAGCTGACCGGCATGTCTTTCCGCGTGCCCACTTCCGATGTGTCCGTGGTCGACCTGACCTGCGAACTCAACAAGGAAGCCACGCTGAAAGAAATCTGCGCCGAGATGAAGGCGCAAAGCGAAGGCGCGCTCAAGGGCATCCTGGGCTACACCGAAGACAAGGTGGTCGCCACCGACTTCCGCGGCGAGACCTGCACCAGCGTGTTTGACGCCGACGCCAGCATCGCGCTGGACGGCACCTTCATCAAGGTCGTGGCCTGGTACGACAACGAATGGGGCTACTCCAACAAGTGCCTGGAAATGGTGCGGGTCGTTTCGAAGTAATTCGCCGCGGCTTCCATCCAAAAAAGCGCCTCCGGGCGCTTTTTTCTTGGAAAAATTTTAATTTAACTCTGACTCGCGCAAACTTTCCGAATCTTCTATGCTCGGTTAAAACAAGGAGATGAAGTATGAACGCGATACGACGTTTGCCCGAAGTAAGAACTTTGGCGCAAATCCTACCTAGCGGAACAGAGGGCGGAAAAGAGTTTGCGCGAATAATTGATTTACTTTTGTTTTTCCAGGCTAATAAAGATCACAGAATTATCAATACTTTCAGTGATCGATCCGGAGACTTTCGTGGGCTAGATAGTTTTCACAGGCAGCCCGGGCAGACAGACAAGATAACTGGCTACCAATACAAATTCTGTTGAATTCCGCTGAAGTCTGACCCGAGTTTTCCATCGAATATTGACCCACACTCTTTGTGAGCAGAAGGTGCTCACGATGTGGATAAGTTCTTGGTTTTCTCCTTTTTGGGCTGAGTGTGTGGATCTGCCTCAAAGTGCGCCGCTGT